>NZ_JBQCHR010000146.1:0-40964 GCF_051954495.1 Trinickia sp. | reverse complement strand
TTGAAACCCCGCCCTTCAGGGCGGTGAGCTGGGACCCCGGCCTGAAGGCCGGGGTTTCAGCGATTCTTTGGGAGGGGTGCAAACCCCTTCCAAAAGTGTTCAGCCAAACCGGCCTGAAGGCCGGTTGTGGACAGTTGCTCGTTTGGAAGCCGCCGTTGAGGGTCGTGGAAGTGGCGAGTCCACCTGAGTTGACGGTCTGTATGTTGCCGCCTCCGAGCGTGAGGCCGGTGCACGACGAAGGGCAGGAGTACTGCGCGAGTGCCGATTGAACGAGCAGGCCGCGGGCAGCGATCGAAGCGAGCAGGAAGGTCAGTAGTTTCGACAACCTCCCGCGTTGCGGGTTGAACTCATGGGCGCCGGACTTGCCATGAACGAAACTCGGTTTCATGCCCGTGCTCCTCCGATATCGTTTTTTCTTGCCGCACCGGCGCCGCATGGGAATAATATGACGATTACGAGCCCTGTGTAGGCGGTGTAATTACGGGTTGCAACGCTGCTGCAACGCCGCATCCGGCGGCGAGCGCTTTTCGTGCCAGAGGTCCATTAGGCTCGCTAGGGGTCTCGCGTTTTCGCTGCGCGCTCGAGCGATCGCGCTACGCGGGCCTTAGGCTGCCAACGCCTGCGGTTTCATCTCGCGCGTCGAGAAAACCGCATGGGGTTTGGCATTAAACCGATCCTGAATTGCTTGCCGGCCGGCAATATTAGGATTTACATACTATGAAACACATTAATACGATTCGTCTAAGCGATCATGGTATCGTTTTGCCAGGCCAGTTTTAGCCGCGCGGCCCCGTGCGCGGCATGCCTGAACTTGGCAGGTAACGCATGAAAAATGCTTCGCGCGAATCGCTGAACGATGTGCAGGCGCTGCGGCGGGAGAACGATGCCTTGCGTGAGGCGCTGCAGGCGCTCGAACGGCAATTGGCTCAACGCGACGAGTGCATCGCTTCCAAAAACGACGTATTGCTCGAAACGGAGCATCGCTTCGAACTGCTCTTCGAGCACTCGGGTGATTTGCTCTTTCTGCTCGAGCCGGCGTCGAACGGGAGGTTGCGATTATTGCGGGTTAACCCCGCCTGCGCGCGATTGTTCGGGGCGCAGGCTGCCGAACTGTCCGGCGTGTTCATCGACGACACGCAACTGAGCGATCTTGCCGACTTCATTCACGGCGCCGCTTGCCGCTGCATGGCTCGGCGCGAAGCGTGCGAGGACGAACGCACGATTGAATTGGCCGACGGATGCCGCGATCTTCACGCGGTGCTGCTGCCGTTGTGCGATGCCTCGGGCCAGGTTCGGCGCATCCTCGGCATGGCGCGCGAAGTCACGGACGATAGGCGCACCGTCTCGCTCGAGTCGATCCGCAACGAACTCGAAGGGCAGTTTCGCAGCCTAGCCGAGAGCAGCTCCGACATCATTTGCCGATACGATCGCGCGTGCCGCCTCGTGTATGCGAATTCAGGGCTGACGGCGCTGATGCGCAGGCCCCTGCAGGACCTTTTGGGCAAGACGCCGAACGAGCATGAACCCGACCTGCGGCTGGCGCGGTATCAAGCATTGCTCCAGCAGACGATCGAAACCGGGAGCCAATGCGACATCGAACTGAAGCTGCCCGATGCGGGGAACGGGCCTCGCTACCATCACATCCGCATTTTCCCGGAGCGCACGTTATACGGCGAGACGATTGGCGCGCTGGCGCTCGGCCGTGACGTCACCGAACGCAAGTTGGCGGAAGATCGGCTGCACGCGAGCGAGCAAGCCTTTCGCGCCGTCGTCGAGCACTCGCCGGATTACATCGCGCGCTACGATCTGAGCTTCCGGCGCATCTACGCGAACCCGGCGCTGCGCTCGCTCACGAAAGATGACGTCGTCGGCAAAACACCCGCGGAAACGGGGGCGTTCGTCGATCCCGTGCATTACATGCGCCGATTGCGAACGGTGGCGGAGACATGTCAACCAGTGACGGAAGAGGTTCGCCTGCGCGATGCCGCCGGGCGGATTCGCTGGGGGCACATTCGCATCGTTCCGGAGTTTACGCCGAGCGGCGAGGTGGCGAGCGTACTCGCGATTAGCCGTGACGTCGACGATCTGAAGCGTAGCGAGCAGTTGTTCCGCACGTTGACGGAAAACTTCCCCGATATGATCGGCCGATTCGATGCGCAAGGCCGGTATTTGTACGTGAATCCGGCTGTGACCAAAGCGTTCGGCATCGAACAGGACGCGATCGTCGGAAGGCCGCTGGGCACGCTGGAGATCGATGGTTCGGCGGAACTGATCGATAGTATTCGGAAGGGCATCGAGCGGACTTTCGCGGAGGGTGTGCCGAACGAATCGGAGGCGCGTTGGTATTCCGGATCCGGCGTACGGGTGTTCGAGCTTCGACATATTCCCGAACACGATTCAGAGGGACATGTCGTGAGCGTACTCGGCGTGGCGCGCGACATCACGTGGCTGCGCGCAATGGAAACCGCGCTGCGCGATAGCGAACGCGCATTCAGAACGCTGGCCGAAAACGCACCGGACCCGATCATTCGATACGATCGCGAGTGCCGCCGTATCTATGTCAACCCGGAATTCGAACGCGTATGCCGCCGCGATGCGGCGGCCCTGCTCGGCAAGAAAGCCGGAAACGTGCTCGATGCCCCCGCTGCGGTCTCGCGCCGATTCCGCGATAAGCTGCGGGCCGTCATGAGATCCGGCGTGGGGGCCAAGTTCGAAATGAATTGGGAGACGCCCACCAAGCCGCAATGCTGGTCCGTGCAGCTCGTACCCGAGTATGACGCCCACGGACAGGTGCAGAGCGGGCTGACGATCTGGCGGGACATCTCCGATCGCAAGGAAGTGGAGCAGCGCCTGCGCGAGTCTTACGACATCCTGCGCGAGCTGACTTCACGGCGCGAGACCGCGCGCGAGGAAGAGCGCAAGCGCATTGCGCGCGAATTGCACGACGAACTCGGGCAGCAATTGACGGCTTTGCGCATGGGCGCATCGACACTTCGTATCCGATTCGGACCGGACAATCCCGAGCTGACCGAACAAGTGCAGAAGCTGCTGGAGCTGGCGGATCAAACGATGCAAGTCGTCCGCGATGCGGTGTCCTCGCTGCGTCCGGGCGCGCTCGACGCGGGCATCGCGGCCGCCCTCGAATGGCTGACCGCTGAATTTTCTCGGGGCACCCAGATCGGCCACTCGCTATCGGTGCCCGACGAGACGCTGCCTCTGGCCGAGGAGCGCGCGATCGCGCTGTTCCGCATCGTTCAGGAATCGCTGACGAACGTCGCGCGCCATGCGCGGGCTCGTCATGTATGCGTCACGCTCGAGCGCGTCGGCAACGATTGTCTTCTGCAGGTGCGCGACGACGGCTGCGGATTCGATCCGGTGGCGACACGCAAGCGATCGTTCGGGCTTGCCGGCATGAAGGAACGAATGCTGATGCTCGGCGGCAACATCGATATCGTGAGCGCGCCGGGTAAAGGAACGACGATCAAAGTCGAGCTGCCGATCGGGCAAGCGAACGATGCCGCCGTCGACCGTGTTGCCGAGCGGGCCTAGGGCGCGCCGCCAAGGTCCCGTCGAGCGCGCCTCAAGCCGTACGGGCGAATGCGCGCAACTCGCCGAGCAAGGCGGCATCGATCTTGCCGCGATGCACGGATCCCAAGGCGTTCGCCATTTGTTCCCATCGGGCGCCGAGCCGTCGATGGGCCTCCGTTTTGACGTGGATGGCCGCGAGTCTCCTGAACGGTACCGTGCCTGCCGTTGCAGCATCCATGAGTTCGGCCGTGTGCAAATGCACGAACAGCGGGCGCGCCGCCTCGCCGCTCGCCAGCGGCTTCGGCTGGATCGTCATTTCGAAGAGCGTGCCTTTGTCTTCCACGTCGCCGGTGGACCGTAGTCGGAGCGGGGCGCCGACGCGTTCAATTTGATTCAATTGCAACAGTCGCTTCAAGTGCTTGGCTTTCGGACAGGCGAGTGCCTTGAGTGCGTCCGATTCCACCGTGGCGATATGTTGGTGAATCACCGTCAGCGCATCGAGCCGGTCTGTCAGCTGCTCGATCCGCGCGGGGGCGGCAGACGCGCCCGTCGTTGCGCGCCGCAATGTCTTGCGAACGTTGTCGATGTCGCCCAGCCAGCTTTGCACGGCATTGCGTGCGTACTGCGCGGATTCGATGGGGTCGAACGACGCACCGCGCAATTGCTCCAGCGTGCTCGAATCTTTTCCTAGCGCACGGGCCATCGATACGACATCGCCGTCGACGCTGCGCGCCAGATCGCGGTAGCTGATTCGCGGCGCCGGAGCCGGTTCTTGCGTGACTGTCGGGCGTCTGCTCGGGACGGTGCGCTCGGCAGCTTGTTCGTGCGCGGTCGAGGCCGCAGGCGCCCGTGCGCGCTGGCGCGATGCGGCCGCCGTTTGGCGTCCCTGGCCCGCATCCCCGGACGAGGCGGCGCGCGCGTCTTCGGCGTTCGGCGTTGGTCGCGCCTGGGGCGTCTCGGCCGGCGCGGCCGGTGCGGCCGAAATGGACGACGATGCGGCCGCCCCCGGACGCGCTTCGTCACGCACCTGGCGCAAGTAAGCGCCATACGTCTGGAAGGCGCCGGCCGCTTCGAGCGCGCAGCGCCACAGAGGCGAGTCGTCGTTCACATCGATTCGGGAGGCCGCTTCGATACATAGCTGCTCGCTCAGCGCATCGACGCCGTCCAGATAGGCCGACGCCACCACCTTCGCATTGGCGAGTTGCTTTGCATCGACCTCTTGGGCCCGATCGATGACATGCCATGCCTCGTGCACGGCCGGCACGTCGCCGACCGCTTGGATCGATCTGGCATTCATTCGCCCCATGATGCCGTCGAGCGAAGTGCCCATCACCTCGAGCCGTGCGATGTGCAGTTGGATCGAAAGGCTATTGAAGTCGCGTGTGACGGATTGCGCGACGACCTTCGAGAGTCGTGCGAGTTCGTGCAGGGCGTCGTGTGGCGCGCCTTGCGCTTGCGGGCGCGGAAAGGCGTCGACGATGTGTTCGTATCGGGCGAGTTTCCCGCGCGCGTCGGACAGCATCTGTAGCCCGAGCGTGATGAGGGTCGCTTGCGCCGGAGGCGATGCTGAACGCGCATGCTGTTGCGCGCGCTCCGGTTGATGCGAGGGCCCAGCGGTTGCGCCGGCGGCGGACACGTTCTGCGCGCCGGAATCGTCCTTCGGCATACGTCTGTTGTCGACGGTCATGCCATTGCTTTGCCATTGCTGCATTTGGTCGCTCAGCGCGAGAATGCCCGATTCGGCCGCTTGCAGCAGGTATCGATTCAACTGCGCCTTGATCGCCTCGTAGCCTTGCGGTGGCTCGAAATTCAACGCGTTCGCGCTGTCGAGCGCTTGCAGGCCGCGATGTAGCTCGGCGATGAGGGCATCGGCTGAAGCGAGCGTTGCTTGCACATCGACATGTCCCCCCAAGGCCCGGAGCAGTTGCCACTGACTGCCGTGCCGTTGAGCAATTTCGACCGCCGCGACGTATTCGACGATTTGCGCTTGCTCGCTTTGTGTCACCGTGCGGTGGCGAGGCAGCGCCGCGACGCGAGCGCGGCGTTCGGGCGCGGACGATGCCGCGGCGGCTCGACGCCCCTGCAATCGGTTCAACGCTTCGGGGCGGGCGGGCGAGTTCGGTTCGCCCGCGCGGGAGTGGCCGGCTGTTGTGGCGGCCGGCGGGGGCGTGCCGGATGACGATGCGTTGCTCGGGTCTCCGGACGGCGTGTGGCGCGTGTGGCCGATTCGATCGTTAGACATGCCGCGCAGTATCGAACGGCGATGAACCGAGGCTGCGAGCGCAAGGCGAAATTCACGGGCCGCGAGCGAAACGGTGGAACGGTGATGCGTTCACGTACTGCGGGGGCTGTCCTACAGGCTTCGACAATTCGTCGTTGGCAAGGGCTTTTCGCTGCAAGCAGCGCTATCGATCGACGGGTGTCGATATCGTCCCGACAGAGCGACACGTTCGCCTGCCACTTCGGCGAACGGGGATCCATCGCGCTGCTCCCGCGAAAGGCCGGCCGTGCGAACACGTGACGGCCATATCCACCATCGAGGCCCTCATGAACGTGAATGTTTCCAGCAACAGCCAAGTCAATACCGATCAGCTCGGCAATTCCGATTCCAAAACCAAGTCGACGTCCGGCGGCGCGGGCATTACCGCCGACTACGAGGCGCTTTACGAGTCGGCGATGACGTCGCTCGAGAAAATGCTGCAGTCGGTGCTGGGTGATTTGTCGAAAATCGGTTCCGCTCCCGACACGGGCGCTTCCGACGCCGGCGCTCCGGCGCAGGGCACGCAAGCAGCCGATCCGACGCAGCAGGCGGCTCCCAGCATGACCGCGCAGAGCGCAGCCGGGGCCTTGGCCGCTTTCATGCATGAGCACAACGTCAACACGCTCAATCCCGACCAGCTTTATCAACTGGCCTATAAGCCGGCCGCGGGGACGCCTCCTGAAGTGTCGCAGGCCGCCAAGTTCATGCTGCAGAACCCCGACGCGTTCAATCAGATCGAGACACACGACGTGGCCGGCTCGGATGGCATTGCGGGCGTAAACGACTTCGATTGGGCCGCACAAGGCGGATTGGCCGCCTCGGGCGGCGCCCAAAAGGGGACGTCCGCAGGCGATCGAAGCGCGTTCGCTGGCGGGATTCAAGGCGCCTCGGGCGCGATCGCCGCGTTCATGAACGCGCATTCGATCGCTACCCTGACGCCGAGCAAGCTCTACCAACTCGCCTTCAATCCGCCCGCAGGCACGCCGTCGACGGTGTCGAAAGCAGCGAAGTTCATGCTCGCGAACCCGGATGCCTACAACCGTATTGAAACGCACGACGTGGCCGGTTCCGACGGGATCGCCGGTGTGAACGACTTCGACTGGGCAGCGCAAGGCGGCCTCGATCAGAAGAAGTAAGCGAAAACGGCCCGCTCGGCTTTCAGGCAACAGTGCCTGCGTCGAGCGGGTTCGTATCCGCATGGCGGCGCGCCGTCGCTGGACCGAGCGCGCGACCCATCCTGCCTCGATCGATCGGATCGATACGACCTCATGTGATACCGAATGCCTACCCCCATCAATCGACTCGCACTCGCCTCCCACGCCAACGCGTCCGCTGAACGATCCGGCGAGCGGCCGCGACTGTCCGCCCATGCGCCGTCGGCGGGGACCAAGCGTTCCGCCGCAGCCGCGGAACTCGATGCGTTGCAGCCTCGAATTTCGGCGGATGCCTCGGGCGCTTCCGCTGCGGCGCCATCGCCGGGGCCGGCTAGCAAGCGCCCAAGACTGGCGATGCAAGCGCTATCGCGTCTGTCCGCGCGGCCATCCGTGGACGCAGGGGCGGCTCGGTTGCAGCCGAACAGTCATTCACAGCACGATGACGTAGAGCCCGAGGCGATCAAACCGTCCGTGCTGGGGCGGCACTTCAATGCTCACGAAAGCCACCGATTGGAGGACATCATTCATCGGTTGAACAACCTGCATCACGAGTACGGTTCGGAATTGACGCCGAAATCGGTGGAGCAATTGAAGCGTGAAATTAGCGAATTGCATCAGATCGCGAAGATGGTTCTCGATATCAAGAAACGCTTGATGAGGAAGGTGAAATGATAAAACCGACTTTGGTGGTTTTTTAATTTGATGCAATGTCGTGCTTGATTAAAGCGCAAATCGCAATTGAAATTAACGCCGGGAAATAGGAGGTGAGACGAGAAGGCGGGAGATTTAAGAGGGGAAAGTGACGATTTCGCTATCAAGGCGCGAGCCGCGAAGGCTGGAACCTGTACTGCCGGTACGACACAGCGCAAAAAGGGTGCGCCCCGCGCGGCGCGAGGGCACACCTAAGCGCTGCTAGTGCATTAGCCTTGCGTCAAGCTCTTGGCATTCTTCGGGCCCGACTCAGCCAGCTGGTCCTTCGTCATGTCATTGTTGATCGCGTTTTCGAGCTGCGTTGCGTAGTCTTGCAGCGCGATGCTTTCCGCGGTGTTCTTGCCCCAATCAGCTGCAGCTGCTGCGTTTGCACCGGATCCAACCGACGACGGAACGGAAAATGCCATGATCAACTCCTCGATTCAAAGTTAAGCCCTAAACGGGCGGTGATTGCCATGGCTTCGCGGCTGCGAAGTATGGCCGATACGTACTTTCGTACGAATAACAACTTTCGGCTTTCGAGGTTTTCTACTCTGGGCCACGCAATGTTGTCTGCGTTGGATTGAAGTTTGCCTATGTTCAAAAGGCCAATTTCGTATGAGAACGAATTTTCTGGGACGATAGCGAATCGACGATGTGAGGAATAGACCGCGGTTCGATTCGAGGATCCAGTATCGAAAAGATATCGCGTCGGTTTCGCTTCGATGAGTTCGATTTCGTCGTATTGGCGGGTGTGCGATATCGATGCGCAATACGCTTTTGATTTCCTTGGCCTCCATCGGTGCTCGCGTAACGGTCGATTCTTCGGGCGACGCACGGACGATGGTCGAGGGCTAACGGAGGCAGTCATGGATATCAACCGAACGCATGCTTCGAGCGCGCAGAGCGAACCGCAATCGCCAAGCGAGGAATCGCGCAGTCCCGCTCGTGCCGCACCATCCAACCCACCGGCGGCGACGGAAGAGCCGGGAGGCGCGTTGGCGTCACTCGCCGGTCGCCGGCGATCGCGCTCGCCCGATGCGGATGAAGTATCCGAGCAGCCCGATGCGGCTACCGGTGCGCAGCCGCCGCGCAAGAAGCTTCGCACGGCACACGGCGTACGCTTCGCGGAGCCTGCGCGCGAGGGAGCCGCGAGCGGCTCGGGGCCGTCTTCGTCGCAGCCCATGGCACGCCAGCAAGCGATGCCGCGGCATGAGGCCGAGGATCCGGAGCAGCGCGACATCAACGAACAGATCGCGCGAAATCAGCGCGCGCTGATCGATCGCTTACATGTGGAGCGGCAACCCGCGGCAGCGTTCATGCGGCAGGATTGGTTTTTGGCGGAAGCTGGGCAGCATTTGACGCCTTCCGACCAGCACACGTTGTTGAACGACGTCCTGCATCTGCCCGAAGAAGCGCGTGTGGAATTCGCGCGGTTGCTACCGTCGGGGCTCGCCGGCGCCTACCTGTCGCGCGACGAACAAGCGCTCGCTCATGCGCTCGGCGGCGGTTCGCCCGATGTGGTCGTGAGACGCGCCGGCTGGCTGATGCGCGCTGGTCTCGCGGGCAGGCATTTCCCCGGGGCGCTGCGATCGGAGTTGATGTCGCGCACCATCGAGCAGGCCGAGGCGGATCTTCGCGCGCACTTCGAGCATGGCGGACCGAGCGCACAGGCCAACGCGGTACTCGATCTGGTGGCATCGGCGTTGTTCGCCCCGGCGCTGGAAGATGCCCACCGTTTCGCACAGCTAGCCTTGCAGCCGCAGTATTTTCGTGCGCTGCCCGATAGCCAGCGGGCAAGCGCACTCTCGTTGCTTTGCCACGGTTTGCTCTCCGCCAATGCGTTTGCGTGGATCGCGCTTTCTTCGACCGCGGGCGGCGCGGCGGCCGGCGACGAGCACGACGTCAATGCGGCGCGCGTCGCCGCTTTCGCGGCGGTCCATCGAAACGCGCTTGCCGAGATCATGCCGATGGTGCTCGAGACCGCCCGCGGGATAGCATCGATGACGTCGAGTGCCGCGCACGGCATCTTGTTTGCCGCGTCGCAGATGGCGGGGCGCGGTATGCCGGATGTGGATGCCCAGCGCGCGTTGCTGGATCTCTACGATCATCTACTTGCTCACGTTGAAGGGCCCGAGCGAGACCAGGCCTATACGGGCCTCTCGACGATGATTTCGGCATTGGGCGAGCCCGGGCTTCGACGTCGCGCATTCAATCTCGTCACGGGGCATCGTCCGGGTGCTGCTCGCGCGAGCGACTGGCTCGCTCACCTGGACCCGTCGACGAGAACCGGAGTGCTGCTGACCGTGATCTATCAACTGAATACGCTCGACGACGAATTGCGCGACGACGCGTTTGGTTTGCTGCTCGATCAAACGGCGCCGGGCACGATCGAGCAGTTTCCGGGGGACGCACGGCAACGGCTGCTCGAACAGGCGCGCGAGCTCGATGCGCCGCCGGGCGACAACTTGAGGTTGCTCGCCGTCGTCGGGCGCCTGCTCGACCACGCGCCGGTCAACGACATCGTGCAATCGTTGGAGGTCCTGTTCGGGCACGCGAACGAAGCGGTCGAAGACGATGCGCTCGAACAGGCGGTATGGCAGCAGTGGGACAGATTCCTCCCGCAGCTTCCAGCCGACGCCAGCGCGCACTTGCTGGCGCATGCGGTCGCCGTCGATCCGGCGTACATGCCGTTCGCCATGCGCCGCTTCGTTAGTGTGGACGCAAGCCGGTTGCACGCCATGCTCGGGGCACTGAACGACCCGCGAAGCGCACCGATGGCGAGCGATCTCGTCGAACGCGGCACGGACGAACCGGACGCGCTCCATGCGACCTTGCAGACCATTCTTGCGGAACTGCCGCCGGCGCAGCGTGCCGCGGCCGCGTCATCGATCGCTCAAGTGCTTGTCTGGTCCGCGACCGCGATGCCCGAGCCGGCGCGTCCTCAGGCCGTCAGAAACAGTGTGAGGGAAGCGGTGCGCATCCTCAACGATACGCCGGCGCAGGCGCGCGCCGCGGTGCTCGCCGCCTACCTGCGCCCCGAACCCGCGCAGCGGGTCGGCCCCGTGGCCTACCAGTACCTGGCCAACGCAATGTTCTCGGGCAATGCGCAGCAGTTTCACCGCTGGCTCGACGCCGTGCCCGTAAGCGAGAGGTTATCGATCGCGGTCGGCGTTGCACGCTTGCTTCCCTCCGCACGGGGGCAAGCGGCGGCCGCTCGCGCCGTGACGGTCGTCGAGGGGCTCTACCCGCGATCGCTCCAATCGTGGAGCGATCATCACGCGCTGGTGGGGGCGTTGACGGACGCCCTCGCGCGCTGGCCCGCGACGTTCGACGTCGAACGTCTGCGGATCGGCGCCATGATCGAACATGGCATTCGCGCGCTCCCGCCGGGCGCCGAGCACGCACAAGCGCTGCTCCAACTCGCCGCGATGGCGCGACAGCTTCCGCAGGGGGCTTCGTCCAGCAGCGAAGCGACACCCGGCACCCATGCATGGGCGATGCAGTTGATCCAATTGGAACTCGGTCGCACCGACGACGCAACGCGTGAGCGCGTCCTGGGCGAAGCGGGGGAATAAAGGCGGGGCGTGAGCGCGGTCGCGAGGGGCGCGGCCGCGCCCTACGCGCGAATCCAAATATAGTCGCCGTTGGCGAGATGGCGGAACATCTCGTCGTCGGAAAGCAGAATGTTTTCGCGCCAGTACCGCCCATGCTCGACATAATGCTCGATCAATTCGACCAACCATTGTCCGTCGGTGTTGGGCTCGAGCACGGCGCGCACGACGAGCACCACACCTCCGGTATTGGCTTCGACGCCTAGCTGCGCTTGATCCTGCGCGTAGACGGACAGATTGGCCTCGAGCAGCAGCCGAAAAACACGCAGCGTGCGCCCGCCCGACACGACGCCGAATTGGAAATTGACGTAGATCGCCGCGGGGTCTTCCTGGTAGAAATCGATCGCGACATCGAAGTCATCGATGGCGATGACTCCGCGTTCGATGACGAGATCGGCGCTGCCAATTCCTCGCAGGCTGCAGAGCTCCCGAATGAGCTGGTTTCGACGTTCGAGGCTCATAGGGCGGCCGCCTTTCTAGACCGATTGCGACCGCACGGCGGATCGCCGTTGTGCACGCGTCATTCGGGCCGCGCATCGAAGGCGGCGCGGCACAGTTGCGCTGCCGCGCTCAGCCCGTCGGCGACGGTCGTTGCGTGTTGGCGGGCCATCGGATCGGCGAGTTTGACGGCTTGCATGGCGATGCCGGCCGCTGTGCGTTCGAGTCCCGTTGCGGCCAGCGAGAGCGGCCGACGGTCGGAACCGGGGGTGTCCGCCAGCGTGCCGGCCTTGTCGATGGCATCGATCATTTCAGGCGTGATTGCGTCGTACATGATTAACCTCCGTTCGTGTGGCGTGTTTCGGTGTGCGAATCGATGAATTGCTTGGCGCCGTCGCTGGCTTCCACATACTGCAGGGTGTCCACGGCCAGCGCCGATTCGACGTTGGCCGGCGCCGCGAAGCTGTCGTTCAGCGCGAATCGCTGGTCGATGCGCGTGACCATCGGCGCCAAGTCCGTACTCATCCGATCGAGCGTCTCGTGGACGGCCGTCGCGTTTTTGGCCACGCCGGTCACCTCGAATTCGCGGCGTCCGAGATAGCCGACCTTCAGCGCCGGCTCGTGCAGGGATTCGGCCAGGTCGCGCGCGATCTGATCCGCGCACCCCAGCCGCCAGACGATCTTGCCCGGCGCAACTGCTTCCAGCGCGGTGCGCAACGTTGCGTCGTGTGCGCTGTCCGGCACGATGCCGACGACGGCGAAGCGCGCGCCGATCTGCGTGACTGATACGTCCTCCGCATGCAGGCGATCGAGTACGCGCTGCAGCGTAGCCGCTGTGGGGGCCGGGAGCGGCGCTTCGAGTGCGCTCCTTCCGCGCGGGTGGAGGACGGCAGGCAATGCAATGCCGGCGCATCCGATCGCCATCAGTGCGATACCGGCGACCGCCGCCGCATGGAGCCCGCGACGTGCGGCGGCGCCGGGGGCGGGTTCCGATGGCGGCGTCAATTCAAGGCTGGTCGTGATCGCCGGCGGCGCCGATGCGGGACCGGGCGCCGGGGCAGGTGAGGGCGACAACAGTGCCTCCAGCAACTCGATATCCGACGGCCATTGCGCATTGGCGTCGCCCACACACAGCACCACGTTGCCGAAACGATGCGGTTTGAAATCGTCCATGACGACGGCTTCGCCCGAATCGTCGCGGGAAACGATGATCAGGGCGCCGTCCTCGCGTCGGACCACCTGCATGGCGCGCTGGTCCCAGTCGCTGATCTGGATGTCCGATTGCTCGTCGTTTCCGATCACGGTCGGCATCGCGTTCAGCGTCACGCGCGCCCCGGCGTGGCGACCGGTCAGCAAACGTATTTCTTTGGTCATGATCGACTTCCTTTCGATGAAATGCCGCGCGTGGCGCGGCGGCTATTTTTGGGGCGATTAAGCGGCAATACGGCGGCGGCTGAGCAGCGACTTCAAAATGGCGGTACCTCGCGCGCGTTCGTCATCCGTTCGCCGGCGTGTGAGGTTGAGCAGCAACAACGGCAGCAGCAAGTTGGCGGACTGCTGGTGCTGCGGCGCGGCGCCGGCCGGTTTTTCCACCGCCTGCACGAGACGCTCGCGCACCTGCGCGAGCCGGGCCGGCGAAACGAGCTCGCCACCGGGAAGCGCCAAGAAGTCGAGCATCACTTTCATCGGCTCGTAAGTCGAACCGGCGGTCGGCAGCGCGGCGGCCTGCGCCTTGCGTGCATCGAGCAGCGCCTGCTCCGCGTCCTTTCTGGCCGTTTCGGTTTCTTCCGCGCTGCCCGCGCCGCGCAGGAACCGTTTGCCACTTACCCCGCGCACGACCGTGGCGTCTTCTTCGTCCTGCTCGCGCCCGTCGTCGCCGCCGCCCCTTGACCCCGAATGTTCCTGCTGAGAGCGATCGCCCACGCGCATGACGCTTTGCGAGTCCTTTTGCAAATGCTCGGTGAGCATCATCAATAGTTCTTCGCTGGCGCCGGCCTCGTCGATGCCATCCTGCGAATCAGCCCCGCGCCTGCGTTTCATGCGCGAGCGGTTCGTCTTTTGGGCGTGATGCGCATGGTGGTGCCGATGATGCGCCTGTTGCGCCTGTTGGGCGGAGGGGCTTTCGGCATCGCTCGCGTCGCCGACGGGAACGACGCTCGTGCCGGAAACGCGTAGGCGGCTCATGGGAACACCGTGTGCATGACGGATTGCGCGAACTGCAGGATGGCCGATGCGCCCCACGGCGCCGCGACGATGATGACGACGGTCACGACCAGGAACTTCACGCCGTGCGAGATCGTCGCGTCCTGCAGCGACGTGACGGCTTGCAAGAACGCGATTAGCAAGCCCGCGGCGGCCGCGACGCCTACCGCGGGCAGCGATACCAGCAAACACAATGTCAAGGCGTTGGTCGTCAAATGGGTAATCGCATCTGTATCCATACGTCACCTATACGTGGAAACGAGCCCGTGAATCAGCGTGGACCAGCCGTCCATCGATACGAACAGCAAGAGCTTGAAAGGAATGGCCACGTTGGTCGGCGTCACCTGCGAGAGGCCCAATGCCATCAACAGATTCGCCACGATCAGATCGATCACCACGAACGCCAGATAGAGCAGGAAGCCGATCTTGAAGGCGGAGGTCAGCTCCGTCAGCGTGAATGCGGGCGCGAGTACGATGAGGTCGTCGGGCTTGAGCGCCGCGACTTTGTCCGCCGGCCAAATCTGCTGGGCCGAACGCATGAAGAAAGCCTTCTCGCGTTCGTCCGTGTGTTTCAGCAGAAACTGGCGGAACGGTTCGCGCGCCGCATCGAAGATCGGCATGACCTGGCTCGTCGCGCTTTGCTCGCTCGACACCTGCGCGCGATGCATCGCTTCCATGCCGACGGGCGCCATGACGAAACACGTCACGATCATGGCGATGCCGTTGAGCACGGTACTCGGCGGGACTTGCTGCACGCCGAGCGCATTGCGCAGCAGACCGAGCACGACGACGATCTTCGTATACGACGTGACGACCATCGCCGCGAACGGCAGCAAGCCGAACGCCAGCAGCGCGACCAGCAGCGATGCGACATCAAGATTGCCGTTCATCGCTCGCCGCCATTCTTTCGATTTGCACGCCAAGATTCTCGCCGACCGCCACCAGTTTGCCGAAGGCGAGCGTTTGCCCGTAGGAGACGAGCCGCACAGCGGCGTCCTCGAGCGGCAGCGGCAGGTCGAGCACGTAACCGGGTTGCAGCGCGCTCACCTGCGCGAGGCCGAGATTGACACTGAATAGCTCGACGTGGACCGGCATCTCCATCGACGCCACCGGCACCAGGGGTTCGGTCAGCGGGAGGTTAGATGCGCCTTCAAGTGGGTCGAAGTCGTCGGGTTGTGCGGTGTCCAGAGTCACGGGAGTCTCCAAAGTGACGGTGTTCGTATCGACGCTTACCGCGGCACGCAGCTGGCGGCCGCGCGGCGCGCCGATACGCAGCATCGCTCCGGGCAGCGGCTTGCCCGGCACATAGGGGAAAGTCGGCTGCCATCCGAGCAGGATGTCGTTGCGATGCAGGGAGGCCAGCACCTGCGGCGAACAGCGGCGGCTGCGCATTCGGATGGCGCAGGCCAGCGTGAGGCCATCGAGCGTGTCGAGGTTCGCGTTCGCGCGGGGCGGCGTCCAACGGCGTTCGAATTCGGCGGCCAGCGCGGCCGGTAGCTCGAGCACCGCGCAGCGGCATTCGATGTCCGCGGCAATGAACGAAAACAGCAACCCGCGCCGCGTTTCCCCACGCCGAGTTGCCGTGAAGGACCGAACGATGGGCGCCGCCGCGTTGCCGGCATCGAAAGTTGCAAGGAGATCCGCCAGCCACAGATTGGCGAGCGCGGCCGATCGTACCGAGTCGCCATCGTGCGCGATCGTTTGCAGCGCGGTGTGATCGGCGACATCGACGACGAGCGTGACGGGACCGTGCACGGTATCGACGATCAGCGTTGCGCATTGCCCATCGCGCAATTCGCCCATCCCGTGCAGTCGCAGGTCGTGCCGCGCGCCCGGATGAACGGAGCCGCGCACGCCGAGTGCCCGCGCGAGTTGCGCGAGTTCGCTCGGATAGCGCTGCAGCTTGCCGTTGAGCGAGGTCGGGCGGGCTTCGAACATGATCCGGTGATCTCCTTGTCAAACGCTTGATGCGGCGACGTCGACGTCGATGTGTCGGCCTAGCGCATCGGCCAGCCGCACACGCAGCGCGTCGGCGTTATCGGAGATTAATTGCAGCGCTCGCGCGTTCGGCGTTTCAAAGCGAATTGCAATGGACGACGGCGAAAGTTGCAGATGCAAGAGCGTATCGGGCAACACGGCTGGATTCATCGGCAGCGTGACGGCCCACGACGAATCGCCGCCGCCGCCCGACATCGAACAAAATCGCGCGATGCGATCGGCGAGTTCGCGTGTGAGTAGATCGCCATGCGCGGCTACCGCGCAGGCGTGTACGATGTGTCGGCCGAGGACCGTGTCTTGTTCCGGCCGCGGCACACCCACGGCTTGCTTGCCTTGCGTGCGTTGAAGCCGGAGCGTGCGCGGCGCGCTGGTAGACGCGGCTTGCGGGGCAGGGTCGCCGGCGCGTGCCGGCGATGCGGCCTCGCCGCGCGCCTGCGGACCTATGGATTCGCCGCAAATTGCGTCGCCAATCGCGTCGCCGATCGCGCTATCGGCCGAACCTTGCTCCGGCTCGTCTTGCGCGTCGTGATCGGAAGCGCCGCCGCCGTCGGAGGAGTCGAACAGGGGGGCGGCGCCGCTTCCCGACTGCGCCGCCAGCAAGCGGGCGAATTGAGCAGCCGCTCCAGCCGATACGCGGCTCGGGGAAGAACCGGCTGGGGCGTTGGGGAGCGCGGCGGGCAAGATGCGAACGTCCCGCGCGTTGTGCGTGCGATTCGACATGGCGATGTCCCCGATGATCAGAGGCTGAGGCGACCGACCGGCGTGAGATGCGCGTCGGAGCCGAGTTCTTGGAAGGAGTAGACGGGCAGGGCCGGGAAGCGATGCTCGATCATTCGCCTCACATAGCGGCGAATGTCCATGGCGGTGACGATCGCCAGATGCTCGGCCGGCGCGGGGCCGCAGATCCCTTCGAGATGGCCGAGCAGCACATCGATCGTGCTGGGTTCGAGCGCGAGGAAGTTGCCGGCCGGTGTCGGCTTGATCGATTGCCGAATCGTTTGCTCGACGTTCGGATCCAGCACGATGGCGGGAAGCTCGCCCGTGCCGCCCGTCGCGCGGTGCGCGATGAAGCGGCCGATATCGCCTCGGACATACTCGGTCACCATCAGCAGATCCTTTTCCTTCGGCCCCCAGATGATCAGGCTTTCGAGAATCGCGCGCATGTTCCGAATCGGCACGCGCTCTTCGAGCATCCGGCGCAGCACCTCCGCGATGCGCTGTGCCGGCAGTGCTTTCTGCACTTCGGCGACGAGCCCGGGGTACTCGATGCCTGCGCGCTCGAGCAGCCATTGCGTTTCTTGCAAGCCGACGAACAGTTTGGCTTCGGCGCCGAGCTGCGCGATCGCATGCCCCGCGATCAGCGCTTCGCGGCTGACCACCGCATTGGCGGAATCCGGCGGCACTTTGTCGGCATCGATCCAGTAGCTCTGCGCGAGCCCTGCCACATCGCGCCGTTCCTCGCATTGCGGCACTAACGTATCGGGCGCTTCACGCAAGACGGAAAGCCCGGGCGGAAGATCGACGGGCAGCGACGGCACGTCTTGCACGATCAGTTGATAACTGTGCCCCGTCAGTTCCTCGGACACCCATAAGGCTGTGCGCGGAAACGGCAAACCGAGATCGGCGGTCAGTGCCCGGCGGCCCTTTTCGAAGGCGTCGTCGAGCTTTCCGGCGTCGATCAGCGACGCGAGCTGCGGCGAGAAGCGGATCGCGAGCGGGACCGCGAAGGACGGCGCCATTTTCGCGATGGTTGGCGCGCTTTCCTTGGATCCTTCACGCGTGAGCGCCGGCAGCTCGGGGCCGGCGGGCGCATCCGCTTTGCGCTGCTTGCGGGTGAGCGCAAAACCGCCCGCCGCCAGCGCGCCCGCCAATACGACGAACAAGACCGATGGGAATCCGGGCACCAGGGCGAAGCCGCATAGCAAGGCGGCGGCGCTGAATAAGGCGCGTGCGTTCCCCGACAACTGCTCGATGATTTCCGTGCCGAGGGAGCGCGGCTTGCTGTCGTCGTCGGCAACGCGCGTGATCAGCACGCCCGCCGCGACGGAGATCAGCAGCGACGGAATCTGCGACACCATCGCATCGCCGATCGACAGCACGGAAAAACGATTCGCCGCTTCGCCAGCGGTCATGCCGTGGTAGGTCACGCCGATGACGATCCCCGCCAGAATGTTGACCATCGTGATGACGAGCCCGGCGATCGCATCGCCTTTCACGAACTTCATCGCGCCGTCCATCCCGCCGTGCAGCTGGCTCTCCAACGCGAGCAGGGCGCGACGCTTTTGCGCTTGCTCGGCCGTGAGGTTGCCGGCCCGCACATCGGCGTCGATACTCATTTGCTTGCCGGGCATGCCGTCGAGCGTGAAGCGCGCGCCCACCTCCGCCACGCGCTCCGAACCCTTGGCGATGACGATGAACTGCACCGTGGTGATGATCAAAAAGACGACGAGACCGACGACGAGGTTGCCGCCCACGACGAGTTCGCCGAAGCTCTGAATGATGTGGCCCGCTTCGGCCTTCAACAGAATCGACTTCGTCGATGCGATGTTCAGCGAGAGCCGGAACAGCGTGGTGAACAGCAGCAGCGACGGAAACGCCGACAGCGAGGTGGCGTTCGGGATGTACATGGTCACCATCAGCAACACGACGCTGGCCGTGATGTTCACGCCCAGCAGCATATCGATGAGAAACGTCGGCAGCGGAAGGATCATCAACGCGACGACGGCGACGATCACACCGGCGATACCGACCTCGCCGCTGTATTGCGACACTCGTGAAAGCGATGCGGCTCTTGTCATGACGGCAGTCCTTCATTGGGTTGTACGTGCACGCTCATTACGGGGGCGGGGGAGGCGCGGCTGCTCTCGCCCTCGCCCGCTTGCATATCCTCGACCCATGCCAGAACGGCGGCCACGGCCTTGAAGCACGATTCGGGAATCGCGTCTTCGAGCGGCACCAGATAGAGCGTTCGCGCGAGCGGGGGATTGCCGACGATCGGCACGCCGTGGCGTTCGGCCATGCGGCGGATTTCCATCGCATCGGCGTCGACCCCCTTGGCGACCACGCGCGGCAGGTCATACTCGTCGGGCTCGTAGCGCACGGCGACGGCATAGTGCGTCGGGTTCACGATGACGGCGCGCGCGCCGGCGACGGCCTTGTCGGGGTTCTCCTGAACGATCTCGCGCGCGATCTGCTTGCGCTTGCCCTTCAGCTGGGGATCGCCTTCCGAATTTTTGAATTCGCGCTTGACTTCGTCCTTGCTCATTCGGTGATCGCGCATGAACAGCCAGCGTTGAATCCCGTAATCGACCGCACCGAGCACGAGATAGAGCACGCCGCCGACGGCGAACAGACGGCACAGCGACGACCAGGAAATTTCGATGAGATCGGGCACCGGCTCGTAAGCCACGCCGACGATCAGCGGCATGAGCGAGATCAGCGTCTTATAGAGCGCCGCGGCGATGATGACGGCCTTGATCGTCATCTTGATCAGATCGACGAACGAGCGCATCGAGAACATCCGCTTCAGTCCCGATCCGGGGTTGATGGCGTTGAATTTGGGCTCGAGCGGTTTGAACGAAATCACGAAGCCGATTTGCGCGGCCACCGAGGCGATGGCGGCCACCACGGCCACGCCCACGGGAATGGACAGCAGCAGCGCTTCGATGCCGATGCGGGCCATGGCGCGGCGCAGATCCGCATCCGTCGCGCCGGCTGAATGCACGTCGAGTGCGATGCGCAGCAGCGCACTCAGGTGCTCCCCCATCGCTGGGCCCGCCAGCGATAAGCCGAGCGCCGATGCGAGCAGCAGCATCGCAAACGACAAATCGGGGCTCTTGATCGTCTCGCCGTCCTGACGCGCGTCTCTGAGCTTCTTTTCGGTCGGCTCTTCGGTTTTCTCGTCGGACATGGGGGGCTCGCTGGTAGACCATCAATTCATCGATCGAATTGGCGGCGAGTGTCGCCCGGCGCCGCCGCGCCCGCGTTCGCGTACGACGAAACAGCGCGCCATCGAACGAAATCGCGACCTGTGATTCGTTGCCGGGTGAGGAAATTCGCCGGGTGCGCCGCGGTAGGCGGATCAATCCCGTTACGTTACGTGGCATCGGCGGCGCGCCTTTCGTGTCGGCCGTTTCGGGCGGTCAGCCCTGCTTTCGATTCGAACTTCGCGAGGGGAAAGATGGATCTCACGACATGCAGCAAAGACCTGGTATCCGCGCTGGTGGAGATGTTGACTTGGGCGGCTCGCAAGGGGCATTTGGACGAAGCCGAGCGAATGCTGGCTGCGCTTCACGTCATGCGGCCCGACTTCATCGAACTGCAAGCCTACGACGCATGGCTGCAGATTCGGCGCAATCGCCCCGCCGAGGCCGCGCAGTTGCTGCGCCAACTGGAAGGCCGGGATCTCAAGCCGCCTTTTGGGCCTTACGTCACGGCGCTGCTCGCGCTGTGCCTGTCCTCGCTCAAGGATCCCTCCTGGCGCATCTACGCCAATGAAGTCCTCGAGCGCGACGAAGACCCCGAATCCGTTGGCCTGATGAAGCTGTTGACCGGCAAACGCGACGAGATGGCTCAGGAGCCGGCGCCGACTGAAAGCAAGAGCGCGGACGCCGATCTGATGCGGCAAGCGATGTCGTTCAGCTACATGCGCGCGTGAGGTGCCGACATGACCGTTCCTATCACCGCTATTACGCCCCCTGTCTCGCTGTCGAACGTCGCCGCCGCGGGCGGGCCCGCCGACGCGACGCCCGCCACCTTCGGCAATCATGCACCGGAGGGTCTCGGCGCCCGCTTTCGCGAGGCGCTCGAACAAGCGCGCCTGGTTCCCGAGCAGTCGGGGCACATCCAGGGCCCGTCGACGATCTCTCGGGCGATCACGCAGCAGGACGAAGCATTCGGCGCATTGACCGAGCGCATCAACGCGTTCGAAGCGCAGAGCGGCAACATGTCGATTCAGCAAGTGGCGGCGCAGACGATGGCGATCCAGCACGCCGTTACCGATGAAATGGTCAAGATCTACACGGGTACCGCGGTCGCGCAAGGCGGCAAGAGTACCGTGCAGACCCTGATGAAGAACCAATGACGGAGGGCGCCATGCGCCGCTTTTTCAGCCTGCTTCGAACCCTGGCGATTCTTGCGGCCATGACGGCCGCACTTGCCGGGTGCAGCAAGCAACTGTATGCGCAGCTGACCGAGCCGGACGCGAACGACTTGATGCGGGTGTTGCTCGAAGCCGGCATCGACGCCAGCAAGTCTTCCCCCGACGGCGGAAAGAGCTGGGCCGTCGAAGTGGGCAGCGACGATTTCGCTCGTTCGATGGAAGTGCTCCGCGCGCACGGATTGCCGCATCCGAAATACACCTCGCTCGGCGACATGTTCAAGAAGGATGGGCTGATCTCCACGCCGACGGAGGAACGAGTGCGCTTCATCTACGGCGTGTCGCAGCAGCTTTCCGACACGTTGTCGAAGATCGACGGCGTAGCGGTGGCCGAGGTGCAGATCGTTCTGCCGAACAATGATCCGCTGTCGAACGTCATCAAGCCGTCGTCCGCGGCCGTCTTTATCAAATATCGAGCGGGCACCGACATTCAAGCGCTGGTGCCGAGCATCAAGAACCTGGTCGTGCATAGCGTGGAAGGCTTGACCTACGACAACGTCAGCGTGACGCTCGTGCAGGCGAGCCAGCCGATCCCAGAGGGGATGGTCGCGGAGCAGGAACGCGTCGGCGGATCGACGCTGTGGATCGCGGGGGCGGCCGTCTTGGGCGTCATCGCCGCCGCGGCCGCCCTGTGGCTGGCATTTGCGCCGCGCGCCTGGCGCGATGCTGGGCCGAAGCATTGGTTCAAGCGCGTGAAAAAGGAGAGCGGTGCACCCGCCGTCGCGCCATGAGTTCGAACCAATCGCTGAT
Organism: Trinickia sp.; assembly: GCF_051954495.1. Taxonomy (GTDB): domain Bacteria; phylum Pseudomonadota; class Gammaproteobacteria; order Burkholderiales; family Burkholderiaceae; genus Trinickia. The sequence continues at coordinate 19,172 of NZ_JBQCHR010000146.1, read as the reverse complement.
TCGCGTGCTGAGCGAGTTCGATGCGCGGGTGCGGGAATTGACCTCGGCACTGGCCAACGAGGCGGCGCGCAGGGCGCCGTTCGCCATGCCGGGTGCGGACTCCGAGCGGCGCTCGTGCGCGCTGCGATTGGCGTCGGCGCGGCGTTTGTGGTTCCTCGCGCCGGTGCCGGCGGAAGCATTTCTAAGCGCCGGTAATCGCTTGGCGACGGTCGCGGCGCACGCGTTGAAGCCGATTCTGTCCGCACGCGCGTTGTACGACTGCCGCGATGCGATTCGCCGCTGCGTCGATCGCGAGACCAAGCGTGCGCTGTCGCTCAGCATGGGGACGACGGCCTTCGCGGCGCTGCAAGCGCATGCGCTGACATCCACCTCGGGGCAGCCATTGCCCGACGATCTGACCGCCGATGCCCTGGCGCACCGCGGCTGGGCCTTAATCCTGGCGGATGGCGCGTGTGCCGATCCGACGCTGCGCCGGACCGTCGAATTGGGCCTGGCGGTGTCAGCGGGGGGCGACATCTGGCAGAACGTGTTGGCGGCCGAGCGCCATACCTCGCTGCTCGCGGGTGATTTTGCCGCCGATGAGGTGAAGCCCGGCATGAGCGCGACGGACGAGTTCCTTTCCATCGCAGGCAATTTGTTTCCGGAGTTCCAATGGCTATTTGGTTGAAGCAGCAGCCCAAGGTCATCGCGATCGACACCGATGTCGTCCGCGCGGGGGAGTTCGCACGGACGATGGAGTTGAACGATGCGATGCAAGCGCTCGACGAGATGGTGCGCGCGACGATGTACGACGCGCAGCAGCGCGCGGCGCATCTGATCGAAACCGCGCGGCGCGAGACGGAGGTGTTTGCCGCCGCCGCACGCCGCAACTTCGAGAAGAGCGCCCGGCTCGGGTATGCGGCAGGACAACGGCGTGCCCTGGCCGAAGCGCATGCGGACTTGCTCGCGCGTGCGCGCGACGCGCGCGAGGAGCTCCATGATCAATCGGCGCGACTCGCAAGGCTCGTGATGAGCGCTGTCGAGCAAGTGATTGCGGAGAGCGATCGCGACGCCCTGATGCGCCGCGTCGCGGCCGCCGTGTCGCGCGCGATCGACGATGCATCCCACCTGAGCGTGATCGTTTCTCACGCAGACGCCGAAAGCGCGAGGCGTGCGTTCGGCGTGCTCGCACGCGAAGCAAACCCGCCGCTGAACCTCGAGGTGGTGGTCGACGACGCGATCGACGAAGGCTGCTGCGTCTGCGAGTGGGATTACGGCGTGATCGAAGGCAACCTTCGCGCGCAATTGGCGGGGCTCGAACGCGCCTTGAAAGGCGCCGTCATGTCCGCCGCCGGGGCGCCGACCGCGGAACGCCTGCAGCAGGGCGAGTGGGACGAGCACGCGTTCGACGGCGAGGAAGCTTGAAATGAGCGCGATCGCCCGCGTTGCGGACCGGTTCGAGGCCGCGCTCGGCCAAAGCGCCTCGCTTGAAAGCTATGGGAAAGTGCTGGAGGCGGTCGGTACGTTGATCAAGGTGGGGGGATTGGATGCGCAGCTGGGCGAGCTATGCGAGTTGTGGGGCCCCGACGGATCGCTGATGCAACGTGCGGAAGTCGTCGGCATCGCGCGGCAGCACGTGTTGTTGGCGCCGTTCGGCAACATGACCGGCATTTCGCGCAGCACGCGCGTCACGGGCAGCGGCGCGCCGCTTTCGGTCCCCGTCGGCCCCGGGCTGCTCGGGCGAGTGCTCGATGGGCTCGGCGAGCCGAGCGACGGTCTGGGACCGATCGAAGCGCTGCAGCGCGTGCCCGTATTCGCGAATGCACCGGATCCGCTCGAGCGTCGGATGATCGAGACGCAGCTCGGCACCGGCGTGCGGGTGATCGACGGTTTGATGGCGCTGGGCGAGGGTCAGCGCATGGGTATCTTCGCCCCGGCGGGCGTCGGTAAGAGTACGTTGCTCGGCATGCTCGCTCGCGGCACCGAGTGCGACGTCAACGTCATCGTCCTGATCGGCGAGCGCGGACGCGAAGTGCGCGAATTCATCGAACTCATTCTCGGCGAACACGGTATGGCGCGCAGCGTCGTCGTCTGCGCCACCTCGGATCGTTCTTCGATCGAGCGGGCGAAGGCGGCCCACGTGGGCACGGCAATCGCCGAGTACTTCCGAGACCGGGGCCAGCGCGTGCTGCTGATGATGGATTCGCTCACGCGTTTTGCGCGGGCACAGCGCGAGATTGGGCTGTCGGCCGGCGAGCCGCCGACGCGCCGCGGTTTTCCGCCATCGGTGTTCGCGGAGCTGCCGCGTCTGCTCGAGCGCGCCGGCATGGGACGGGACGGCTCGATCACGGCGCTGTATACGGTGCTGGCCGACGACGAGGAAGGCGGCGATCCGGTCAGCGAAGAAGTGCGCGGCATTCTCGATGGGCACTTGATTCTTTCGCGCAAGATCGCAGCACGAAACCGGTATCCGGCGATCGACGTACTCGGCAGCTTGAGCCGCGTGATGCCGCAAATCGCGTCGCCGGCGCACTGCGCCGGAGCCGGGCGTATCCGCCGCTTGATGGCGAAATACGACGAGGTGGAAATGCTATTGCAAATCGGCGAATACAAGAGCGGTTCCGATGCGCTCGCCGACGAAGCCATCGCGATGCATGAAGAGATCGAGGGATTCGTGCGTCAGCGTACCGACGATTTGGCCGATCTAGCCGAGACGCGCGATGTGCTGTGCAGCTTCGGCGAGCCATGAGCTGCGCGATCGAGCAAGTTTGGAAGATCGTCGTCGCGTCCAAAGCGCGCGCCAAAGAGCGGCTCGAGCGCGCGCTCGCCGATGCCCGGCACGAACTGCAGCGACTGATGGATGCGGCGCAAGAAGCGGAGCACGCGCTCCAAGCGGCGCAGGATCGTCGCCTTGCACATGAAACGCGCATTGCGGAACTGCTGAGCGATCCGAGCGGACTGTCGCCCACCACGTATCTCGACCTCGATCGTTACCGGACGCCATTGATGGAGGCCGTCGAACAGGAACGCGCCGCGGTGCGTCGCGCGGCCGATGCCGTCGAGGCGCAGCAGGGGGTGATCGAACAACTTGGGATAGACGTACGTCGCGCCGATGCATCGCTGGAAGCCGCGCGCGAGCAATTGCGTAAAGCGGTTGCGGCGGCGCGGCGTCGCATTGAGGAGCGGGCGGACGACGAGGCGGGAGAAACCGCCGCCGCGCGTCTCGTTCGCGCGAGGGGGTAACGATGGGCGAGGGATTGGCGACGGCACGCGTGCTTGCGGAGCTGTTCAACGAGTATCAGGGTTTCTTCTTTACGCTGGCGCTGAGCGCGGCGCGCATCGCCGTGGCTTTCTCGATCTTTCCTCCTACGAGCGGCGATATGCTGCCGGGGACGGCGCGCAACGGCATCATCTATGTGCTTGCGGTGTTCGTCGCCGCCGCCCAGCCCGCCCACCACTTCGATGGGCTCGGCTCGGCGCAGCTCTTGATGATCTCGCTGAAGGAAATGTTTCTCGGCGCCTTGCTGGGCTTCGCCGCATCGTCGGTGTTTTGGATCGCGCAATGCGTCGGCACGCTGATCGACGATCTCGCCGGCTACAACAGCGTGCAGATGAACAACCCGCTGCGGGGCGATCAAAGTACGCCCACGTCGAACACGCTGATGCAATTGGCCACGGCGTTGTTCTATGTCGGAGGCGGCATGACGTTCTTGATGGGCGCCGTATTCGAATCGTTCAAATGGTGGCCGCTTGCGTCGCTGACGCCGTCGATGGCAAGCGTGGCGGAAAGCTTCATCATTTCGCAGACGGATTCGATCATGACGGCTACCGTGAAGTTCGGCACGCCGGTCATGCTTGCGTTGGTCTTCGTCGATCTGTCGATCGGCATGTTGGCGCGCGCCGCGGAAAAGCTCGAGCCGTCATCGCTCAGTCAGCCGCTGCGCGGCGCGATTGGCCTTTTGATGCTGATCCTCCTCGTGGGCGTGCTTTCTCAACAGGTGATCGGTTCGCTGCGTCTTGACGGTTTCGTGCGGCAAGCGGCTGCACTCGCATCGCCGAGCGCCATCCGTACGCCGAACTGACCTCCTTGTCGAAGCGTTTTCCCGCCTAATGGCGCAACGGGCATGTCGCCCGTTCGCCCCCCTCGATATCCCCTTGTTCACGAACGTTGCGCGACGCGTAGTGAGAATTTTTGTGCTTTGGCGCAGGCGATATCTTTGGGTCGAACACCGTAGTCAGAATTGTTGTGAATGCTCGTGAGATTGTTGAAATTATGCGAACGGCAGCCGACTAATATCCATTCAAGCACGGTGATGCGCGAGCGACTCGCGGTTCGATCCGATGCACGGCTTAGCCCGGTCGGCCGACAAGTGACGGGGCGTATTCGAAGAGTGTCGAGCTATGTATCCGACGGTCTATCTTGCGCTGCTGTCAGCCCTGAAATCACGTGACACCCTACCGCGTTATTGCGCTTCGATGCTCGAGGGCGATTTCGCACGGGCCTACTGTGTCGTCGACGATGTCGCCGATCAGAGCGAACGCGTGCAGTTGCAAGCGCGCGGGCAATCGAACCACGAACTGACGGCGTTGGCCGACGTGTCGGTCGTCGTTGGCGATTTCGAGGCAGCGGAGAATCACTACCGCCGCGCGCAAAAGCTGACCTGGAAGGACGATGACCAATTGCGCGTGCAGTCGTGTCGCAACACAGCCTGGATCAGCCTGTTCCGCGCGCGCCCAGCCGTCGCGCAACGCGGCTTCGCCCGTGTCTGCGCGGAGAGCGAGGCGCACGTCGAGCAACGGATCGAAGCCTATATCGGCATGGCGCTCGCGCATCATCAATTGGCTCAGCAGCAAGCGGCGGACGATGCATTGCTGCGAGCCGCGAAATTGGCCGACGAGCACGAGGAACCTCGCTTTCGGCTCGTCGTCGATTTGCTCGCGCAAGAGTTCGACATACGGTTGCAGGTGCGTGCATCGCGCGCGCTCGACGACCACGCATTTTGGCAATCGTCCTTGGCTTCGGTGTCGCTCGCCGCGGGCGGCCGCGTGCCGATCGAACCGGCGTCCGCGGTGGCCGTGCGCCCGGCCTTGCTGTCGTTGCATCAGGAATGGCTGCACGGCATGGAGCGTCTGGCGAGCGGCGAGTGCGGTACGCCGGCCTCGGTGATTGCGACGCGGATTTCACGCGTGGCACCGAATCCCGACTTCGAATTCCATGCACTGTTGGAAATGGCGTTGGCCGCGTTCGCCGGCGGTGGGGCCGATCTCGGCGTGGAAATCATGGGCGCTTTGGCGGCGCTCGACGGGCAAGCGCATCGCAACGTCGACTACTTTTACAGCATGGCGAAAGTGGCGACCCGCCGCGGCGAGCACGTGCAGGCGCTGAAATTTTATTGTCAATACACGGCTGAAGCGCTGCGTTGTCTGCGCAGCGACGCGGCGCCGATACGCCCGGCAGGCGCGGCGCGCACTCATGCCGTGGCGCCCGTGAACGACGACGTGTCGGCACGTCTTCCGGCGAAGTATCGGCGCGCCTACCGCTACATCATCGACAACATCGACCGCGAAGATCTGACGACGCGCGAGGTCGCGGCCGAAATGAACGTGACGATGCGCACGATTCAACTCGTTTTCAAACGCGCGCTGGGCGTTACCCCGTGCGGCTTGATCCGGGCGTTGCGGCTGGAGGGCATTCGCCGCGATTTGCTCGACGAGAACGGACCTGCCTCCTCGATCCACGATACGGCCAACCGATGGGGGCTGAAGAGCCGCTCGACGCTGGCGAAGGGCTATCGCAAGCACTTCAACGAATCGCCGTCCCAGACGATCATCGCCTGCACCCCGTAACGGCACCGATTTTCGCGGAGCAATCAAGCATGAAATATCAAGGACGCATGCGCTGCATCAGAGCGCTCGTGTTGTCGGCGTTGGTGGGGATAGGATCGAGTGCGAGCGATGCGCTAGCACGGCCGATTCCCTGGAAATCGAATCACTTCGCCTATGTGGCGGATCACAAGGACGTCAAGGAGGTCCTGCGCGACCTGGGTGCGAGTGAAGGCGTCATGACATGGATTTCGCCCCAAGTCGAAGGTGTCGTGACGGGGCGATTCGACGAAACCCCGCAGCGCTTTTTGGATCGGATGGCCGATTCATTCGGGTTCATCTGGTACTACGACGGATCGGTGCTGCGTGTATCGGGCCCGAACGAAGCGCGCAGCCAGACGATCGGGCTCATGCATGCGACGACCGACGATCTGCGTTCGGCACTTTCGCGGCTGGGTGTGAAGGATCCGCGGTTCCCGGTGCTCTACGACGACAAATCGCGGACCGCGGTCGTATCGGGACCTCCGCGCATGGTCGAACTCGCGTCGGACGTCGCCCACTTGATCGATCGCGACGTCGAGCGCGGCGATACGCCCGAGGTGCGTTCGTTCAAGCTGCACTATGCGTGGGCCACCGATCGATCGCTGATGGTCAACGGAGAATCGGTCATCGTGCCGGGCGTCGTGACGGTGTTGCGCAGTCTGTATTCGAACGACGCGGACCCGAGAGTCGGCAACGCCCCCACGCAGCTCGGGGCCGATGCGTATCGGCTGCGTAGCATCGGCGGTTCGTCGGGCGTTCAGGAGTCGGGCGCGAACGGACGACTGTTCCCGCCGCTGCCGGGTTTCCTCGGCGGATCCGGGCCATCGCAGTCAGCGCCCGCGGGCGGCGCCGATCCCGGGCATAACGCCTCGATCCCCCCGTTGCCGGACGACATGATGAGCGCGAGCTCTGGGGCGCCACCGGCGACAGGGTCGGCGTCGGCCCATCCCGACGCGCCGATCATCCGAGCGGACGCACGCGACAATGCAGTGCTTGTTCGCGCACGCGCTGAGTCGATGCCCGCGCTGGAACATCTGATCACGTCGCTCGATCGTCGCCCGGGCGTACTGGAAATCGACGCGAGCATCATCGAGATTTCGGAAACCGGCTTGAAGGAACTCGGCGTCGATTGGCGGCTGAACGCGAGCCATATCGATATCGAGACCGGAAACGGACAAAATGCACAGGCCAGCTTCCCGGGCTCGATCAATCCGCAGGGCTTCCCGAATACGAATTCGAATACATCGTCGACGCTATCGAGCGCGGCCGGCGCGGCTGCCGCGATGACACCGGCCGGCGGCGTATTGACGGCGGTGATCGGCGGCACGGGGCGTTATCTGCTTAGCCGCATCAGCGCGCTGGAGCAAACGGATAACGCGCGCATCACCGCGAATCCAAAGGTCACCACGCTCGACAACGTGGAGGCCGTGATGGACAACAAGCAGACGTTCTACGTGCCGGTGCAGGGCTTCGAATCCGGCAGCCTTTACAGCGTATCGGCCGGCGTGGCGCTGCGTGTCCTGCCCAGCATCGTGTCCGAGCAGGGTAAGCCGCAAATTCGGCTCGATGTGCATATCGAAGACGGTCAATTGACGAGCCAGACGGTGGGACAGTTGCCCGTGGTCAGCAAGAGCACGATCGATACGCAGACGTTGATCGATCAGGGGCAGAGCTTGCTGATCGCCGGCTATTCGGTGGATCAGGACGATCGCAGCGAGTCGGGCGTGCCGGTCTTGTCGAAGATTCCCGTCATCGGCGGGCTGTTCAAGTTCAAGCACCATCAAGGCCAGAAATTTCAACGGCTGTTCTTGCTGACGCCCCGCGTCGTGTCGGCGGCCGCGGCCGAAGATGCTTCCGCTTGCTGCGGGCAGGGTTCGACGATGTAGCCGTGGCTTTCCCTCGTTTAAAGCGTTGAGCTTTAAACTTTCAGCATCCGCGCCGCCGCAGGCGGGCGGATGCTTTTTTTCGTAATAAAAAGACCGGCTGAAACGCCGGTCGAAAGTCCTGCAATCGCTTACCGTGTGCGGCGGGTCGGCAGGCCCTTGTTTCAGCACGGGCCTGCCTGACGATACGACGCGATGCCTGGCGCTCAGGTCTTCGAGGTCGAGCCGTCGTCGCCGCCTACGAGGCTAGCGCTGCGGCCTGCGCCCGGCGCGCTCGGGGGCATCATGAATGGCATCGGGGGCGTGCCACCCGGCGGAGCGTTGGATGCCGTGTTGTAGGCCGCGGCGTTGTCGGCCGCATTTTGCGCGTTGTCGGCGCGCTGTTGTTTCTTTTCGTGCTCGTTTTCGGCGCTATGTGCGGCATAGTCCGCGTGGTTGTTGCTTCCCGCGCCGGCGTTCGTTTTACCGCCGAATCTGCCGAACTTGCCCGATTGACCCAACTTGCTGAAGGTCGGGAAGTGGCCGGAGAGACCCGAGCCGCCGGAGCTGCCTAGCTTGTTGAACGAGGCGAACTTGCCGAACTTGCCCGACCCACCGGACCCGCCGAACCCAGCACTCGACTCATGCGCGCCTTTCCGGCCGAACGAAAACCCGCCTGCCGCACCCGCCGCGGCGCCCAAGGCTCCGGCCGCCACCACGCTCGAACCCGAGCCGCCACCCGTCGGCATGAATTTCGATTCGACGCCGCCGAGCGCTTTTTGCGCCGCGTTGCCGGCTTCCATTTCGCCGACGTTCTTGACTACACCCTTCACGGTTTGCGCGAAGTTGCCATGCAATGCGCCACCGATTGCGGTGTCCAGTTGCGCGTTGCCGATGTGCGCATTGATGAGGACATTCGTGCCGACCGCGGCCATGGCGCCTTCGGGTGTGAGGTCCGACGCCACTTCGACGACATCCATACCGGCTTTGCCGAGATCGCCGAGCGCCGCGCCCCACTTGCCGTGCACTGCGTCCTTGCCCGCCTGGATCGTGCTCGAGATGGCGCCGACCGTGCCGTTGATCACCTCGGAGCCCACTTGATCGACGCTCGACTTGATGTCGTTGGTGAACGCATCGTAGCCCTTCTCGACCTTGCCCATCGCCTTGTCCATGCCCTTGCTCAGATGCATGTTGGCGAGGGAATCGACGGCCACGTGGCCCACCGCGGTGACGGCGTCGTAGTAGCCGTTGAACGCGTCCTTGCCCGTGTTCACGGCATCGTGCAGGGCGTCTTTGAAGTGCCCATGAACGAGATCGCTGCCCGTCTTTTTCAGGTCCTTGCCGACCGTCTCCGCGTCCTTGACGAGGTTCTTGCCGACTTGCTCGACGCCGTCCTTGATGCCTTTGCCGATCTTGGCGAACGCGTGCTCGATGCCTTCGCCGATCTTCGTATTGGCGAATGGATCGAGATGCTCGACGCCCTGCTTGATATCTTTACCGACTTTTTCCACACCATGCTCGACATCCTTGGCGACGTGCTTGATGTCGTCGCCAAGGTGCTCGAAGCCGTGCTTGATCTTCGAAAAAATGCTCATCACATTTCCTTTGGTTGCTGTAGCGATCAATGGGCGAAAGCCGGACCGTTGAGCCGGCCTTCGCCTCGCGCACTTACTTCGCGCCGGCGCTCGCCGACGCCTGGGGCATCATCTGCTGGAGCATTTGCGTGATCTCGCCGAGCATCTGCATGACTTGCTGATTGCCGTCGCCGCTGCGTCCGTCGCTGTTGCCCGAATGACCGTGCTGCGCTGTCATCTGTTGCAGCATCTTGAGGATTTCCTGCAGCATCGATTCGATCGACGATTGCGGATTGCCGCCCGTTGCCGCTTGCGAACCGCCGGCAGGCGCGGCCCCGCCAGCAGCATTGCCGCCGGCCGCGTCGCCCCCGGCCGCGCCGCCTTGCGCGCCGTTGGCTTGCTGAATCTGTCCGAGCATCTGAGTGATTTCGCCGAGCATTTGCAGCATCTGGCTGTTGTCCTGGCCGCCGTTCGCCTGGCTGCCGTTCGACTGCAGCTGCTGCAGCATCTGCAGGATCGTCTGCAACATCGATTCGATCGATTGCAGGCCGCCGGCGTCCCCGGCCGCGTCAGCCCCGCCGGCCGCACCGGCGCCGCCCGCCGCATCAGCGCCGCCGGCCGCACCCGAGCCCGCGCCCGCGCCGCTACCCGCATCGGAGCCGGCCGCGGGGGGCGGTGTCGAGCTGCCCTTGGTGTCGATGCCCGCGATTTGGTTTTGCTGCTGGATGGCTTGCGCCAGCATGTGTTCGATCATGTTGAGCATCATGCCCAGCATTTTTTCGATTTCCGCCGTGCCGCTGCTGCCGCTTTCCGCGCCGAAGGATGCCGAAAAGTCGACACCGTTGATGCCGCCTTGAGAAGAACCGCCGATCGATAAGCTCATGAATGACCTCGTCGTCATGAATAGTGAATGCACGCCGCCGAGAGGCAACGTCCGGGTGTTTCGCCGCGCGACGAGGCCCACGCGCATACCTGTCGGAACAGGAGACACTGGACGCATCGTTCAGCGTCGAAGATATCGACGAGCGGGTCTTTGCGCGGGAGTCGCGGCGAACTCTATTTGCCGAGTGCGAAAAGAATTCGTTGAATGAACGACGCTGTTCGAATCGCTCAGCCTTGCACCGGCGCGACCGCGAACGAGACGCCGAAAGCGCGGGACGCGGACTTGGACGGCGCCGAACGGGCGCGAGGTTGGTCCCATTGCATCGGCTCGTGGGCGAAGGCTTCCGTTGACGCGAGGTCGAGTTTGTAGCCGAGTGCGTAGACGGTCTTGAGGTTCGCGCCGCTTTGCCCGGACAGCCGAAGCTTTTTACGCAGCTTATAGATGTGCTGTTCGATCGATCGACCCGCGATGTCTTCGCACGCGCCCCATACGCTGCTCGCGATTTGCGCGCGGCTCAGGAATTTCCCGGCGTTGGAAAACAGCAGCCACGCCATCGCGAATTCTCGGGGCGTGAGCGGAATCTCTTCGCCGTCGATCGTCAACGTGCCCTCGTGGCGTCGCAGCACATACCCGCCGCACGAGACCACGTCGTCCTGCGTCTCGGGTGCATGGCGACGCATCGCGACATGCGCACGCAGTCGCACTTGTTGCAGGTCGTGACGATTGGCCACGTCCGTTGCGCCCGTGTTGATCCATCGCAGCATGGCGGACCAGTTTGAAAACGGCGTCAGCACGATGACCGGGAGCGAGGTCGCCCCGTTGCAGTTCTGCCATGAGAGCAGTGAGGTCACGAGCATGGAGTTGTTTTTCGCATCGATCAAGACAGCGTCGAACGCTTTCGTTCGCATCGCGCGAAATAGCGGCAACTCGGCCTCGAACGGTTCTATCGCGATGCTGTCTTCGGCGAAGCAATCACTAAGGTTGGTCGCTAGTTGCTGGTCATCGGTAACGAGAGCGAATCGCACTTTAGTTCTCCAGTCGGCGCTTGTCGTATCCGTTAGTGTCGTTCGTCGGCGTTCCGGATACTTCGGGTTTTCGTCTGTCCGCAAGCACCCTCCGACATCCTTACGCGGCTCAACGCCGCGCCGGCTGGCTTTGCGCGATTCATCGGGCGCCGGCTGTCAGAAAGTTCTTACATCTGAATCCGACTGATCTGATCGGCATCGGTCGGCTGCGAATATTTGATGTACGGCAATTGCCGTTTAAATGGCGGAAGGCGTCTCATGCGAACCAAGCGCGAATGCGGTCGGGAATAGCGGCGAACGCTATCGAGCGCTCACCGAAAACAGCGGGCGCGACAGGGGCGGTGGTATGCGGGGGTATGGCGATTTCGACCGTGGCCGGTCGACCCAGCATCCGCGATGAACGCTGGGGCCCGCGGATGGATGCGGGCCCGTACGAGGGGAGGGTCAGTCGAGTGTTCCGATGATGTCGCGCAGCCGCTCCTTCGCTCTGCGAATGCGCGCTTTGACGGCGGACTCCGTGGAGCGGGTGATGGCCGCGACCTCCTCGGTGGAGTGGCCCGAGAGGTAGGAGAGCGACATGACGACCTGCTGATCGATGGGCAGTTGCCCCATCGCTTTCGTTAGTAAATCCGCGCCTTCATAGTCGTGCGTATAGTGCAGCGCGGCCAGATGCTGCTCGTATGAAAGCGGCACTGTATCGGCAAAGCGGTGTTCGCTGCGAATCGCCTGGCAGGCGCACCGATACGCGATAGCCATCAGCCAGGTTGCGACCGACGACTCGCCGCGGAAATCCGGCGCTTTGTTCCACACCACGTGAAAGACGTCGTTTACGACCTCGTCGATCATGTGACTGCTCCACGTCATCCTGTTCAGGAACCGCTCGAGCCGCCGTGCGTACTGCCTGTGCAGATGCGCCAAGGCCGATGCGTCCTTGCGCGCAATACGCGCGAGCAGCATGCGGTCGGCGTCCGTACGCGCGTCGGCGCGCAGTGCCTCGGCCCCATGGGCAGTCGCATGGTGCAGCAACTCGCGAAGCGCTTCTTGAATTTGCTCTTCTGCCGCGGACGAGCCGATGTCATGAACGGTGCCCACGATGCCGGTTACGTTCGCTCCGTCGGAGATGACGCTCTTGTAGAACCGTACGAGCCCGATCTCGCCCGATGGCTTGGGCAGCCCGGTGGCGTAAATCTGCACGCCGCCGCGCGCCGCGAGCGAGAGGTCCGCCTGCTGATAGACGAGCGCAAGATCGGACGGCGCGATGTCGTAGACGGTTTTTCCGGCCAGATGCGTCCGGTCGCTGCCCAGCCGGCGTTCGAATGCCTCGTTGCAACCGGTATAGGCGCCCGCCGCGTTCTTGAAGAAAACGGGCGAGGCGATGTCGTCCGCGACGCGTTGCAGCCAGTCGGTATCGCGGGCGCACGATTTGGCAAGGTGTATCAGTCTCGCTTCATCGCGCGAGCGGCCGACAAGGGTGTCGGGGTTCAGCAAGTCTTCGCGCCCGGCGACATCGTTTGCGCCGTGGGTGATCAGCGAGACGACGATTTGCGGCGATGCGTTTTTCACGACCGGCACCAGGTACGGCGTCGTTCCATGACGGCTGCGCCACTTGGTCACTTCGGCTTGGGCGTCTGCTGCGATGCAGTCGATGAATACGATGGTCGGATCGGCGGTATGGGGCGCCCCGGCGGGCGCGGCTTGCGCCCCATGCGTTGCGAGCGCCGCCGGCATGGACCGGCCGTGCGCACTGGACCAAAGGAGACGAGGCTCCGTGCAGCTCATTGTTGCCATATCTTTATCTGCTCCCTACATACTGCCGCTTCGTTCTCGTGCGCGGCGGTTGCCGCACGTGAGCTGCGATGGCGATGCCGGTCGGGCAAGTCGCGCCGCCGGGTACGCTGTGCGCCGACCAATACGCGACGCACCTCGGCATAGATATCGATATTTCCATCGCTTGACCGCCGGCATTGCGGATGAGCATGGCCGGCCCCTATCGCCGCAATTTACTGCATCTATCGGTGCAGCCGGAATGCGTAACTCGGTCAGGTAATCCTGAAAATTCGGAAAGGAAGGATGACCAAAAAGGGACCAGCAACGGCTCCCCGTTGAGTCATCTTTCGCTCCGCCGGTACGGCCCGGTCGCAAAGCAGAGCACCGTCGCGGCGAGCGTAAGGAAATCCTTACGCGATAATCAGCAATTTGCTCAGGTTCTTTGCCGTCTTTTCCTCGGCCCCGAAGCCGCAACCGTTAGCGCAACGCATGCACAATATGCGTATGCCAACGATTCTCATTTGAAGGGGGCATGGATCGATGCGCGACATGCAAACCGCACTAATCAGGCAGAATCGCGAATTGCAGGAGCAGGTGCGGGTGGGGCGGCAGGCCGAGCGCGCATTGCTCGAGTCGCGCGAAGAGCTGCGTCAGCTCAGCGCGCATATGGAGGCGATCCGCGAGGAGGAACGCAAGCGGATCGCGCTGGAAATTCACGACGAGCTTGGACAGTTGCTCACCGCCTTGAAGATGGATGTATCGCTGCTCAAGATGGGGCTGACCGATACGCCCGAACTGCTCGGAAAAGTAGCCGACATGCGGGAGTTGGTCGAACAGACGATTTTGATGGTGCGCAATGTCGCCAACCATCTGCGTCCGGCGGCGCTGAACTTCGGTCTTCTTTCGGCGCTTGAGTGGCTTGCCGACGATTTCACCAAGCGCATGGGCATCTCGTGCCAGCTTCTTGCGATCGGTTGCGAGCCCACGGTTCGCGATTCGCACGCCACGGCCATGTTTCGCGTCGTGCAAGAGTCGCTGACCAACGTTGCGCGTCACGCGGGGGCGTCGCGCGTCAACGTCACGGTCGTATGTACGGAAGAGACGCTGCAGATTCACGTGTGCGACGACGGGTGTGGTTTCGACCCGGCCGCGGCGGGCAAGCGCGATTCCTACGGATTGCTCGGTATCCGCGAGCGCGCCCGCCTCATTGGCGCGTCGCTGCAAATAGACAGCGCTCCCGGTTGCGGGACCGTGATTTCAATTGGTATTCCTGCTAAAGATGGAAGCGAACATGATCAAAATTCTTATCGCGGATGACCATGCGGTCGTGCGCAGCGGATTGAAGCAGATCGTGGCGACGGCCACCGACATCGCCGTCGTCGACGAGGCGGTGAGCGGGGCGGACGTGCTGAGCAAACTGCGAGGCAAGGAAGTTCACCTGTTGATGCTCGACATGACGATGCCCGGTATCAGCGGCGTCGACCTCATTCGTCGCGTGCACGGCGAATACCCTGAGATGCCGATCCTCATTTTGAGCATCCATAACGAAGCGCAAGTCGTTTCCCGTGCTTTACGCGCCGGCGCCGCCGGCTATGTCACGAAGGACAGCGACCCCGAAGTGTTGCTGGCGGCCATTCGAAAGTTGGCCGACGGGGGGCGCTTCATCGACCCGAAGCTCGTCGACGCGGTAGTTTTCGAGCGCCACTCGAGCGATGTGCCGCCCCACGAAATCCTGTCGGACCGAGAGTTCGAAGTGCTGCGCGCGCTGGCGAGCGGACGCAGCATCAACGACATCGCCGATACGTTCGCGCTGAGCGCGAAGACGATCAGCACCCACAAGCGGCGCCTCATGCAAAAGCTCGGGTTGAGCAACAACGCCGAACTCATCCGCTATTCCATCCGCCACGGCCTCGCGGCGCAATGAGCGCCGCGGCGCTTGCCGCAAGCCACCGCCGTGGCGTGACATCGAATTGATTCGCCGCCGTACCAGGCATTTCGCCGGCACACGTCGGCGCTAGCGCGCCGCCCATCTAGACTCGACTCGCATGGTTGGATCCCCTATCCAACGCGACATGCGCTACCGGACTAGGAGGGACA
The DNA here is from genome assembly GCF_051954495.1 of Trinickia sp. Classification (GTDB taxonomy): domain Bacteria; phylum Pseudomonadota; class Gammaproteobacteria; order Burkholderiales; family Burkholderiaceae; genus Trinickia. The sequence goes on along the minus strand of NZ_JBQCHR010000146.1, from coordinate 4,120 downwards.
TGGACATGGCCAACACCGGCCTTCAGGCGAACGCGACGCAGCGCCCCGCGCATCGCGACGACGCCGCGCTCTTGACCGCGCTCGCGGGCATGCTGGGATTACAGGAAGACAACGCGCGGCGTTTTGCCGGCTCGGGGCGGTTGCAGCTCGACGACATCGAGTTCGCACTGCACACGAACGACCGATCGTCGCACCCTCCACAATGGATTGCCGAGGCGACACTGCCTTGCCCGCCGCAAGTCGATCGTTCGACATGGCACGACGCGCTGCTCGTGGCCAACGAGGCGGCCATGATCTCGGGCGAGTGGGGTTTCACGGTCGACGATGAAGGCTCCGCCAGCCTGCTCATGCGTGTCGGCGAATCCATGAGGACGCCTGCATGCCTTCGCGCTGTACTGGAAGGCATGTACGAGCTTTGCTCCGCTGTGCGCGCGGGTGCCTCGGCACTGCCCGCTTCGCAAGGGGTCTCGCAATGAAAACGATCGATACGCGCGAGACCGGCGATACGGCGACGCTGGACAGCTCCCATACAACGGATCAGGAATTCGACGCGCCCCAAGCGGTGCTCGACCTTGTCGTCGAAGTCATGGCGGCGCTCGGCGCTGCGCCGGACGTGTCGCGCGAAGCGGCGCGCACCGGCCGTATCGCGCTTGGAACGCAACGCTTGCTCCTTGCCTTGGCGCCCGACGAATCGGCACTGATCGTGAGTGTATTGCTCGACGAGCACTGGGCCGGCGCCCCCGAGCGGCGCGCACTTTTTCTGAAGGCTAACGCGTACTTGCTGTTGAGCGCCGGTATCAGTTTTGCCATTGGCCTTGGCGGCCCTCAGTTGCTGTGCAGATGGAGCCTTGAGCCACGCACGCCCGACGCGCTCGCGCATTGGCTGCGCAACTTCGCCGCGCTCGCGGCCGATTTCCAAGCCGTGCGTGCCTGACCGACATGTGCGCTGCGATCGGACCGGACCGATCGTCCGACCATTTAGTCCGGTAGTTTCGAAAGGGTAAGGCTATGCACAACAAAAGTATCGCGGGCACGTCGGGCGCTTCTTCGGCGCAGCACGAGCAGCCCGCGCATGAAAGCACGTCGCGGCAGCCGCGTTGGACACCGCCAGCCGGTGCGCACTCGGTGCGTACGACCGACTCGCGATTGTCCGGGTTGCCGTCGCCGAGACGAGGCCCCGTGCCGTGGGCGAACCGCGAGAGCGACGACGAAAGCGACGGCGACGAGAGCGATACGTCGAGCCTGTTCCACGGCGCGCCGTCCTCGCGTTACGGTTCCGCGCGGCTGCGCAGAGCGTTGGAGACGGATTTTCCATCGACGCGGACCACGGTCGCGCGGGAGCAGTCGGAGATTCCCCATGAACAGACGGCGACCGAGACGGCGCCTGGCGGTGGGCGGACTCTTACCGCTTCGCTCCACTACGCTTACGGCAAAGCTGCCGAGCTGGGCGCCAAAGCGGCGGGCGCCGCGGCCAGCGGCTATGCCGTGGCCAAGGACGGCGTCCTCGCGACTGCCGAGGGGGGCCGTAAAGTGATCGGCGCCGGCCTTCGTCACACCGCGCAGGCGGCGACGAGCGCGGCGTCGGGGCTCAGAGTCATGAATGTCGAGCCGCGACTGATCGGAGCGGCGGCTGGACACCTGATTCACCAAGCGACGGCGACCGGCGCGACGACGTTCGCGCGCGAAATGCTCTACGAGGCGCTGTACGCCGGGCTGCGCCAACTGCCGCGCCCGGCGATCACCGCGATGCAAGTCACGACCGGCGTCACGACGCTGGGGCTGCACCGGTTGCGCCAAGCGCGCGAGCAGCGCAATCCGGAAGCGGCCGCGCGGGGGTTTCACAACCTCAGCGCGGCACAGTGGGAGGCGCTGCCGCACGAAGAGAAGCAAGCGAAGATGGCGGAGCAGCGCTTGTACTCCGACGCCGTGACGTCGCTCGCGACTGCAAGTGTCATCACGAGCGTCGCGATGGGGCTGGGCGGGCCCAGCATGGGGCAACCCGATCTCGGTGCACAGGTGCTCGCCACGGATCTGAAGGTGATGGCTTATGCGGCCGCGCGAGATTCGATTCAGGCCGCATTCCGGATGGTCAACACTGCGCAGGAAACGAACGGCGGCGTCAGCGGCGCGCATTTGCAAGCGGCTGGCTCCTTCTATGCGGCCGCGAACTTCGTGGCGAACTATTCCTTCGGCGCCGTTCCCGCGGAGTTGGGCCAAGCGCGCACGACATTGGCTGCGACGTTCGGCGACAAGGAAGCACAAGCGGCGCTTGCTGCCCAGCCTTCTCCGCTCTCGCTGGGACAGGCGCTGGGTACGGTCGCCCACTCGTCCGCGGTCAAAGCGACGATCAATACGTTGCTGGAGACGTCCGACTGGTTCCATGTCACGCAACAAGAAGCGAACGAGGCGGGCACACAGCAGCGGTGGGAACCCAAGGCGACGGGAACCGACCACAGGCGGGTGCTGGATCAATCGGTCACCCGCACCGCGGTCATTGGCGCGAATATTTCGCTCGGCAACGTGCTGGGGATCATTGCCGCCAAGGCCCATGCGCCGGCGTGGTTGAGCGACTTGATGACCAATGGCGCCACCGCGGTTTTTGCAGGGGCGACGTACGGCACGATTGCGCGAACGTGGCAGGCGGAATCGGCGGTGCGCGACGTCGCGGACCCTCGCCCGAACAGAGGCGGCGCGCAAGAGGCCAGGGCCAGTACCGAAACGCCGCGAGGCGACGACAACGTTTGAGCATAGCGAGCAGAGCCGCCGCTGATTCGATTCAAGACCGAATTCAGCGGCGATTAGCGGGTCGCCCGGTTGACATCGGGTGGCCCGCTTTTTTGCGTTACCGCTGCTTTTGCGGCGTATCGGGTAACGTTTCGTCCGGTAGGGTGTCGGCGCGTTCGGGCCGGCGCAAATTCCTCGCGGCATCGACGATAGCCTTCGCGTCGCTCACCGCTTCGGCTACGGTATTGGCCATACCTAGGCTCCGCGCGATGCCGATGGCCTTGATTTCGTTGCGAACACCGGTTTGCGCCGCGGCGAACTTGGCCTCGGCGTCGCTTTTCGTTTTGGACGGGTTTCGGCGCAGGGCCGTGAATAGGGGCGATCGTATCGCCTTGGTCAACGGACCGGCGCGGCGCGCGGCTTGCAGGGCCTCGGTCGCGGTGATCGGTTGCGCGAGTTTCTGTTCGACCTTCCGCGCGAACGCGCGGTGGACCACGGGTGTGGCGTCGAACAGCGCGCGCTTTGGCAATGGAGTCTGCGCAAGTGCGCTGCGAAATTCGTCGATCGCCTCTGCCGGTGTTTCTCTTGCCAACGTTTGCACCGCGCGTTCGGCGCGCTCGCTTGCACGCGCCGCCGTCGCTGCGTCGTAGTGGCCATCGCTTCGCACACCTATCGACAGCCGCGTATGACGGGCATCTTCGCTGAACACGGCGGGACCCTCGGCCCAGGGGTCCATGACGATGACGCGGTTACGCTTGGATTGAGCGCGAAGCTCGCTCCATGCGTGGTTCACGCCGGGCCTGGACGCCAAATGGACGGTGTCTGTCGTACCGGCCAACCTGTTCGCATGCAGATGCATCGCGACGACGGCATGTTCCCGGCAGGTGCCGGCTTCCGAGAACATTGCTGCGCCGGCTAGTTCAGGGGCGTTTTCGAAGGTAAGACTATCTTTTTGTGCGAGGTCGAGCGCCAAGTTCTGCGCCATATAGCTCCGGGCGAGGCTCTCGTTGCCGGTGGCCGCATTGTCTTGGCGCACGTTGCCGCGCCCCCATCGAAGGTGGCGACGCGTTTGCACGACGGTGTCGTGCGCGGAACGTAAGCGCCCGATCTCGCCCTCGGGGACGGGGCGGGAATCGACGGCCCGGCCGAGCAGATAGCCGGCCAACGGAATGTAATCTTGCTTGCTTGTGGTCGGCTGCGAGCGTTCGGCGCTTGCGCCGGCGCCGGACGAGACGTCGCTGCTTTCCGCTTCGTCTTCCTCTTCCTCGGATCCTTCTTCGCCGATTTCGGCCAGCATTGGCTTGGACAGCGCATTTGCGCGCTGCTCGCGATCTTCCTGTTCGAACAGCTCGGCGAGCGTCATGCGCCTCGGATTACGTTGTGCGTACGTGTTGTC
>NZ_JBQCHR010000145.1:0-39116 GCF_051954495.1 Trinickia sp. | reverse complement strand
ATCATCGAAGACGGCCCCACCGAGGTCACAGTGCTAAACGTCATCCATGCGCGACGAAAATATCCCTGAGCCGCGCCGCTCAAATTCGAGCCGTCCACCCCTCGGCGTACGCAGCCAAAAAGCGCCGCAAGATGCCTGACGAGTACGCGCCGGCGATATCGGTCAAAAAGTTCGTGAACGACGCCGTGGCATGGTCGTCGGCCGTATCCGAAATCGTGCGCACGATCGCGCACGGCACGTCGTGCTCGTAGCACACCTGCGCCATCGCCGCCCCTTCCATCTCCACCGCCAATGCGTCGGTCAGCGCCTCGGACAGCGCGCGCACTTCCCCCTCGCTCGAGACAAAGCGATCGCCGCTGATGATCAGGCCACGGTGAACACGCGGCGATTCAAAACCAAAGCGCTGCGAGAGCACCGCGCCTTCTTCGGCCACGAAGCCCTCGCATGCGGCGGCGAGCGCGCCGGCCAGCGGCGCATGCGTTGGAAAATGCGAGCGGCCTAGCAGCGGCACTTCGTATCGCGGAAACAGCGGCGACGCATCGAGATCGTGCTGCAGCAGCGAATCGGCGACCACGATGTCGCCCACGTGCACGCCACGGCCCACGCCTCCGGCCACGCCCGTAAACACGATCGCGTCGACGTCGAACACGTGAATCAGCGCGCTGACGGTTGCGGCGGCCGCGACCTTGCCGACGCGCGCGAGCGTCACGACGCACGGCACGCCTTGCGCCGTGCCGACGTGATAGTCGCGCCGGCCCAGCGTCACCGTGCGAATGTCGCCTTCCGCGCGCATGGCTTCGACGAGATCGCCCAGTTCTTGCGGCAGCGCCGCCAATACACCGAGCGGTCGCACCGCGCCTCGATCGCCTCGAATGCCGTTGTCGTTCGTCGTGCTCGTCGTGCTCGTCGTGCTCATCGTGTCGTGCTCAAAGTCAGATAACCGGGCGCCGGCCGACCGCGGCAACAAGCGCCCCTAAAAAAACGCTCATCGGTAAGCGGTCGCGCAGCCCCGAACCCTCACTCGACGACCTGCAGCTTCGCGACCGACAGCGCCAGCCACTTCTCGCCGTGGCGCTTGAACCGGACCTGGGCGCGCGCATCGGCGCCATTGCCCTCGAGCGCGGTGATGGCGCCCTCGCCGAATTTCGTATGAAAGACCTGCTGCCCGACACGAAAGCCCGTATCGGCCGCCCGCTGCGCATTGGCGAACGCCGGCAGCGGCGCGGCCTCGAAGCTGGCCGATGCGCCGCCGCGGTCGGGCCGCGAGAACCAATCGCGATTCCATCCGGCATGTTCGGCGCGCCCGCCCCAGCGCGCGCCCGCTTCGACCTTCGGCGTCAGCCACTTGAGCGTCGTCTCCGGCAATTCGTCGAAGAAACGCGAACGCACGTTGTAGCGGGTCTGCCCGTGCAACATGCGGCTTTGCGCGAACGACAGATAGAGCCGCTCTTTAGCGCGCGTAATCGCCACGTACATGAGGCGTCGCTCTTCTTCGAGCCCGTCGGCCTCCGTCGCGCTGTTCTCGTGCGGAAACAGCCCTTCCTCGAGACCCGTGATGAAGACGGCCGTGAACTCGAGCCCCTTGGCCGCGTGCACGGTCATGAGCTGGACGGCGTCCTGCCCCGCTTGGGCCTGGTTCTCCCCGGCCTCGAGCGACGCGTGCGACAAGAAGCCCGCGAGCGGCGTCATGGTGTCGGGGTTTTGCGCCGGATCGGCAAGGCTCGCCGCGTCGAGCACGACCGTTTCGTCCTGCGCCCCAGCGCTCGCGAGCTCCGGCGCCTTGGTCGCGCCCGGCGCGAGCCGGATCGAACGCGCGGGCGTATCGAGCCCGTAGCCTTCCTCGCTGACGAACGCCGTGGCCGCGTTCACGAGTTCCTGCAAGTTCTCGAGGCGGTCCTGACCCTCGCGCTCGTTCTGATAGAAATCGGCAAGGCCGCTCACGCGCACGACATACTCGACCGTCTCGGGCAAACTCATCCGCTCTGTCTCGGCGCGCATTTTCGCGACGAGATTCGCGAAGCCGGAAAGGCTCGTGCCGGCCTTGCCCGTCACGTAGGGAATGGCCGCGGCCATCGAGCAGCCGTATAGACGCGCCGCGTCGGCCAGCTGCTCGATCGAACGCGCGCCGATCCCGCGCGTGGGGAAATTGACGACGCGCGCGAACGCCGTATCGTCGTTCGGATTGTCGATGAGCCGCAGATACGCGAGCGCGTGCTTGACCTCCTGCCGCTCGAAAAAGCGCAGGCCGCCGTACACGCGATACGCGATGCCCGCGTTCACGAGCGTGTGCTCGATCGTGCGCGACTGCGCGTTGCTGCGATAGAGGATGGCGATTTCGCTGCGTGCCAAGCCGCCGTTGTTCATCAGCGCCCGGACTTCCTCGACCACCCAGGCGGCTTCCTGCGAATCGGTGGCCGCCTCGTAGACGCGCACGGGCTCGCCGTGCCCCGCGTCGGTGCGCAAGTTCTTGCCCAAGCGCCGCGAGTTGTGCGAAATGAGCGCGTTCGCCGTATCGAGGATGTAGCCGTGCGACCGATAGTTCTGCTCGAGCTTGATGAGATGGCGCACGTTGAACTCACGCTCGAAATCGAGCATGTTGCCGACGTTGGCGCCGCGAAACGCGTAGATCGACTGGTCGTCGTCGCCGACCGCGAAAATCGCGTTCGCACTGCCCGCGAGCAGCTTGAGCCACGCGTATTGCAGCTTGTTCGTATCCTGAAACTCGTCGACGAGAATGTGCCGAAACCGCGCCTGATAGTGTGCGCGCAGCGGTGCATTGTGCGCGAGCAGCTCGTAGCAGCGCAGCAGCAGCTCCGGAAAATCGACCACGCCCTCGCGCTGGCACTGCTGCTCGTAGGCGCGATAGAGTTCGACGAACTTCAGGTTGAAGCTGTCGCTCGCGTCCACCTGATCGGGGCGCAGGCCCTGCTCTTTCGCGTTGTTGATGAAGTACTGCAGGTTTTTCGGCGGATACTTTTCGTCGTCGACGTTCAGACCCTTCATCAAACGCTTGATCGCCGAGAGCTGGTCGGCGGTGTCGAGAATCTGAAACGTGGCCGGCAGCCCCGCGTCGCGGTTGTGAGCGCGCAGCATGCGATTGCACAAGCCGTGGAACGTGCCGATCCACATCCCGCGCGTATCGATCGGCAGCAGCGCCGAGAGCCGCGCGATCATCTCGCGCGCCGCCTTGTTCGTAAAGGTGACGCCGAGCACCGTGGCCGGCGACGCGAACCCTTGCTGAATGAGCCACGCGATGCGCGTGATCAGCACGCGCGTCTTGCCGCTGCCTGCGCCGGCCAGGATCAGCGCCGGTTCGTTCGGCAGCGTGACGGCCGCGTATTGTTCGGGGTTCAGGTTGGCGAGCAGTTCGGGCATGGAGGCAGCGGGTCGAGATCGACGGAAGAAGCGGCGTGCGCCGCATGCGGCAACGCGTTGCAAGCCCATCATTATAAGGCCGCGCGACGAGCGCATCGGCCGTCCCCTTATAATTGACGGTTTCGAGTTCGCGATTCGAGACGGCTTCGCCGCCCGGCGCTCGCTCGACCACGGTATCGCACCATCACCACAGGCATTTTTCGGCGGATTTCCAACCATGACCGACACTACGCTGGCGAAGAGTTTCGAGCCCCAGACGATCGAAGCCCAATGGGGCCCCGAATGGGAAAAACGCGGGTATGCGAAACCGGCCTTCACGCAGGACGCGACCGGCGCGCCCCGCGCGAACTTCTCGATCCAACTGCCGCCGCCGAATGTCACCGGTACGCTGCATATGGGGCACGCGTTCAACCAGACGATCATGGACGGCCTCACGCGCTACCACCGCATGCTCGGCGAGAACACGCTCTGGCTGCCGGGCACCGATCACGCGGGCATCGCGACGCAAATCGTCGTCGAGCGCCAGCTCGATCAGCAAGGCGTGTCGCGCCACGATCTGGGCCGCGAAAAATTCGTCGAACGCGTCTGGGAATGGAAAGAAAAATCGGGCTCGACGATCACGAACCAGGTACGGCGCCTGGGCGCCTCGATCGATTGGTCGCGCGAGTACTTCACGATGGACGAGAAGATGTCGCGGGTCGTCAGCGACGTCTTCGTGCGCCTTTACGAACAGGGCCTCATCTATCGCGGCAAGCGCCTCGTCAATTGGGACCCGGTGTTGATGACGGCCGTGTCCGACCTGGAAGTGGCCAGCGAGGAAGAAAGCGGCCATCTGTGGCACATCCGCTATCCGCTCGCCGACGGCAGCGGCCATTTGACGGTCGCCACGACGCGCCCCGAAACGATGCTCGGCGACGTCGCCGTCATGGTGCATCCCGAGGACGAGCGCTATGTGCACCTGATCGGCAAGATGGTCAAGCTGCCGCTGACCGAGCGCGAGATTCCCATCATCGCCGACGACTACGTCGAGCGCGAATTCGGCACGGGCGTCGTCAAAGTCACGCCCGCGCACGATTTCAACGACTACCAAGTCGGCCAGCGCCACGGCCTGCCGCAAATCGAAATGCTCACGCTCGAGGCGAAGGTCAACGATAACGCGCCGGCCGCGTATCGTGGGCTAGATCGTTTCGAGGCGCGCAAGCGCATCGTGGCCGACCTCGACGCCCAGGGCCTCTTGGAATCGGTCAAGGACCACAAGCTGATGGTGCCGCGCGGCGACCGCACGGGCGTCGTGCTCGAACCGATGCTGACCGATCAATGGTTCGTCGCGATGAGCAAGCCGGCGCCCGAAGGCACGTTTAACCCCGGCAAGTCGATCGCGCAAGTGGCGCTCGACGTCGTGCGCAGCGGCGAGATTCAGTTCGTTCCCGAAAACTGGCTGACCACTTACTACCAGTGGCTCGAAAACATTCAGGATTGGTGCATCTCTCGCCAGCTCTGGTGGGGTCACCAAATTCCCGCCTGGTACGGCGAAAACGGCGAAGTGTTCGTCGCCCGCACCGAGGCCGACGCGCGCGCCCAAGCGCAGGCGCGCGGCTACACGGGCGTCCTCGAGCGCGACGACGACGTGCTCGACACGTGGTTCTCGTCGGCGCTCGTGCCGTTTTCCTCGCTCGGCTGGCCGAACGAAACGCCGGAGCTGGCGGCGTTCCTGCCCTCCTCCGTACTCGTGACGGGCTTCGACATCATCTTCTTCTGGGTTGCGCGCATGATCATGATGACGACGCACTTCACGGGGAAGGTGCCGTTTCGTACCGTGTACGTGCACGGTCTCGTGCGCGATCACGAGGGGCAAAAGATGTCGAAGAGCAAGGGCAATACGCTCGACCCGATCGACATCGTCGACGGCATCGATCTCGAATCGCTCGTCGCCAAGCGCACGACGGGCCTCATGAACCCGAAGCAAGCCGCTTCGATCGAGAAAAAGACGCGCAAGGAATTCCCCGAAGGCATTCCCGCCTTCGGCACCGACGCGCTGCGTTTCACGATGGCCTCGATGGCCACCCTCGGGCGCAACGTCAATTTCGACCTCGCGCGCTGCGAAGGCTATCGCAACTTCTGCAACAAGCTTTGGAACGCGACGCGCTTCGTGCTGATGAACTGCGAAGGGCACGATTGCGGTTTCTCGAAACCCGGCGCCTGCGCGCCCGGCGATTGCGGCCCCGGCGGCTACACCGATTTCTCGCAAGCCGATCGTTGGATCGTCTCGCTGCTGCAGCGCGTGGAAGCGGAGGTCGAGAAGGGCTTCGCCGATTACCGTTTCGACAACGTCGCGAATACGATCTACAAGTTCGTATGGGACGAGTACTGCGACTGGTACGTCGAACTCGCGAAGGTGCAGATTCAGAACGGCACGCCGGAGCAGCAGCGCGCGACGCGCCGCACGCTTTTGCGCGTGCTCGAAACGGTGCTGCGCCTCGCGCACCCGATCATTCCGTTCATTACGGAAGCGCTTTGGCAAAAGGTCGCGCCGTTGACGGACGCCTACCCGCAAGGCGCGGCAAGCGGCGAAGCGTCGATCATGACGCAACGCTACCCGCAAGCGGAAGAGAAAAAAATCGACGAAAAAGCCGAGCGCTGGGCAGCAAGCCTGAAGGCCGCGATCGACGGTTGCAGAAACTTACGAGGTGAAATGAACCTATCGCCGGCAACGAAAGTCCCTCTACTGGTGCACGGCGACGCAAGCCAATGGCAGACGTTCGCACCGTACGCACAAGCGCTCGCGCGTTTGGCGGAGGTGCGCATCATGGCCGACGAAGCCACGCTCGACGCGCAGTCTCAAGGCGCGCCGATCGCGATCGTCGGCGGCGACAAGCTCGCGCTGCTCGTGGAAATCGACGCGGCGGCCGAGCGCGAACGCCTAGGCAAGGAAATTGCTCGGCTCGACGCGGAAATTGCCAAGTGCAAGGCGAAGCTAGAAAACCAGGCTTTTGTCGCAAAAGCACCGGTTGCCGTCGTAGAGCAAGAGCAGAAAAGGCTGTCACAATATCAGGACACCATTGCCAAGCTCAGCGCGCAGCTCGCGCGTTTGCCGGCGTAACAGCGTTCAACGGGCACGTGGTCCCACCAGTACTCGAGAATTAAGGTAATGCCATGCTAAAAGTCACCAAGGCTGTCTTTCCCGTTGCGGGCCTCGGCACGCGCTTTCTTCCCGCCACGAAGGCCAGCCCCAAGGAGATGCTGCCGATCGTCGACAAGCCGCTGATCCAATACGCGGTCGAAGAAGCGATGGCCGCCGGCATCACCGAAATGATCTTCGTCACCGGCCGCAGCAAGCGCGCGATCGAAGACCACTTCGACAAGTCGTACGAAATCGAAGCGGAGCTCGAAGCGCGCGGCAAGGAAAAGCTGCTCGAGCTCGTGCGCAGCATCAAGCCGAGCCACGTCGATTGCTTCTACGTGCGCCAGCCCGAAGCGCTGGGCCTGGGGCACGCGGTGCTGTGCGCCGAGAAGCTCGTGGGCGACAATCCGTTCGCCGTCATCCTCGCCGACGATTTGCTCTATGCGGAACCGCCGGTCATGAAGCAGATGATCGATGTCTTCGACCACTATCACAGCTCGGTGATCGGTGTCGAAGAGATTCCGCCGCAGGACACGCGCTCGTACGGGATCGTCGACGGCAAGGAATGGGAAGACGCGATCATCAAGATGTCGGGCATCGTCGAGAAGCCGGCGCCGGAAGTCGCGCCGTCGAATTTGGGCGTCGTGGGCCGCTACGTGCTCAAGCCGCGCATCTTCGATCACCTGCGCGCGCTCAAGCCGGGCGCGGGCGGCGAGATTCAGCTGACCGACGGCATCATGTCGCTGCTGGGCGACGAGCAAGTGCTCGCCTACAAGTACCACGGCACGCGCTTCGATTGCGGCAGCAAGCTCGGGTATTTGAAGGCAACCGTGGAATTCGCGCTGCGTCACCCCGAAGTGGCCGAGGAGTTCGAGCACTACCTGCGTACGCGCTCGCCGGTGATGGATAGTTGACGTTGGGCGGTCGCGTCTTCGTTTCGATGCGGCCGGTCGGTTAAAAAAAAGCGGGAACGGTCATCGTTCTCGCTTTTTTTGTCGTGGGTAGTACGTCAGGACGGAGAGTGGAATGCCGCTCCGTCGGCCGCCTAACGGCGCCGCATCAAAAAAACGAACGTCTTGTCTTGCGTCGAACTCTCGACGATCTCATTGCCCGTTTGCTTGGCGAACGCAGCGAAGTCGCGCTGCGAGCCCGGATCGGTCGCGAGCACCTTCAAAATCTGGCCGCTCTGCATATCGGCCAATGCCTTTTTGGCACGCAAAATCGGCAACGGGCAATTCAATCCGCGCGCGTCGACTTCCTTGTGAATTTCCATCGGCTATCCGCCTTTCCTGTTGAGCGCCCGGCTTAGGGTCGTCTAGTGCGCAGCGTTCGGAGCGCTCGCGACAAAAGCCGAGAAAAACGAAATTCTACTCCAGCGCCGCGCACTCCCTCCTCCCTCGCGCGCGGTCACGCCCACGCCGTCCCGCAGGAGCAAGAGCCTAATTCAGTAGCTCGGCTGCCGCCGGCCGTTGATTTCATCGGGTTGCACTACGAGTGCAACTGCCCGCCGGCCGTTTTCGCGACCAATACTGTACGAAATCGCTTTCAGTCGACCGGGCCAGTCGCTCGGCGTGTCCTGCCGCACGTTGAAAGAACGCTTGGGAGTAAAGATATGGTGAGGATCTTCGTCGATGCAGGCGGCAACACCCTGCCGCTCGACAATCCGCTGGATGCGGCGCCGCCAACCGCCCCGACCGTTATCCCGGCGTCGGCCAAGACGCCCAGCGACAAACCCATTCTGCCCGACCCGGGCGATCCCGATCCCGCTCCGAAGCTCGCGCCCTTGCCGCCCACCGACACCAGCCCGGGCGGCATCGCGCAAATTCCAGTGCACTCGGGCGACACCATTTGGTCGATCTACGGCCAGCGGGGATTGTTCGCGCATTCGAACGATACGGATGCAACGATCGCCACGAACTTGCCGGCGACGCCGTGGCTCGACCCGCAAGCGTTCGGCAATCGTCCCGCGAACCCCGCGGACGCGGTCAGAGACATGCAGATCGGCTCCACGGTCACCGTGCTCGACGGTCAGCGGCTCGATTTCCTCGGGCAGGAGCGCACCGCGCTGCAGGACTACGACGCCATGGGCGGATCGATGCACAAGCGCTACGACCCTGAGGACCGCGAAGCCGCGTTCGATTCGGTGGTCGCCCCCGTCCAAACAGAAATCGAATATGCGACGCTCGGCATGCCCGCCCCGTCGCAAGCGGACCTCGACCGCATCGCCAGCGGGATCAAGCAGCGCGCGCCTGACGATGTGCACTTCAGTATGGCCGTCGACACCGCGCTGACCAACGTGCAGGCCGAACTGAAGCAATGGGGACGCACGCCCGATCAGCTCGGCAAGATCATGAGCGAGGCGAAGCCGGGCAATGAGCCACAATTGACTGCCGACATGCAAAAGCAGCTGCTCGAAGTGGGACGCAGCACGTTGAGCAGCACGAACGGCGATGCGGCGCAGGCGGAGACCGCGATGCGAGCGCGCAAGGGCGTCTATATCACGTACCTCGGCGCGCAGAACGCGGACGTCGTATGCAAAGCGCTCGATGCGGCCGACAAACAGCTTTTTGTTGACGAGCCCGCGCAGCGCGTCGTTCAGGCGTACAACGACGCCTACGCCAAGGGTGGCAAGAACCCGCAGGCCGCGGCGGCTGCGGCGGCCGCGCAGCAACTGCGTATCGAGACGGATCCTACTTCGAAGCTGCCGGGCAAGGTGTCGCTGATTTCCGCATCGCCGCAAGTGCAGGACATCATGCAGAAGATCGCGCAGCAGATCGGCGCCAGCATGCAGTCGCCGCGAGGTGCGACGCCTCCGCCGCCGTACAGCAAGATGGTGACCGACTTCTCGGCGGCCATGCAAAACACGTTCGACAGCGACGATCCCGCGCTGGGCATGCACTCGGGTAAAGACACGGTCGACAAGATGGCGGGCTACCTGATCGACGCCATTCGCTCCGGCAAAACCTCGGAAAACGACGCGGTCTCGGCGCAGGGCCGGTGGCTGTCGGGCACGCTCTCGCGCGCGTTGAGCGAGGATGGGAGCGCCGCGCTGCCGGCGGCTTTGGCGGCGCACAGCAAAGCCGCCAACGATGGATCGATGTGGGACGTCAGCACCGCCGCCTTGGCAGGCGGCATCGACGCGTATCGAGGCACGAACCTCGTGCCGCTGCAGCAGAAAGCCGCGAAGGTGCTCGTGCCGATCGAAAAAGGGCCCAGCAAGAACGAATGGGGCTCGTTGCAGACTCAAGCCGACAAAGACGGCACGGTGACTAATCTGCAAAACGGCCTGCTCGCCAAGGATCTGACCGGCATCGTCAACGGTCAGACGAGCGCGATGCAGTACTACGCCAAGTTCAAGGGCGTACTCGATCGCTACGGCGGCGCACTGCAAGGCGAGGGTTACGACTCCGCATTCAGCTTCAACAATTCGTGGACGTCCACCTCGGATAGCGTCACGGGCACGGTCGCCGCGTTCGAAAAGGCGGCGGGCTTCGATGCCGAGAAAGCGAAAGCAGGCAGCATTCCCTTCACGCAGTTCTGGTGGCAATCGCGCGTGGCGAACGGGTCGCTCAAATGGTTCATGGGGCAAGCGACGAACCAGGCTGTCGCCAATGCAGTGGCGGCGCAAAAGGACCCGGTCCAACTCAAGCGTTGGCTCGGGACCGAGAAAACCGGCGGAGCGGGCATCATACCGCGCGGGATGGGCGGTCTCATGTCGGGACTCTTCTTCGCGAACTCGCTCGTGACGGCCGATACTGCTCAGCAATACGCAGGCTTGAACGGCATAGACAACAAGGCTTACGAACTCGACAATGCAGGTTTCACCGTGCTCTACGACGCACTCAGCGCGTCCCAGCTTGCCAACGCCGTGGCGCCGAATTGGAAGCAGGGCGTGTTCGGCGTAGCCGCGGACGGCAAGTCGGGGGCCACGCCGCAGCGCAAGATGCTCGAGGCGATGCTCGAGAAGATCGACGGTACGAGCCTGTCCGATACCAGCAAGGGGTTGCTCAAAGGCGCATTCCGATCCGTATTGAGCGGCAGCGCCGATGTCGCCGGGGGCCTAGTGGCGTGGGGCGGCCTAGCGGCCATGATCGGCGATCCGAAATACGTCAACCCCGGGCACGAATTCGCCTATGGGACGGCAGGCGTCGCGGATCTCGGCACGTTCGCCGCGCGCTCGTTGCTCGAAAGCGGCATCACGCTGACGGGAGAGGACATCGCAGGGGAAACGCTGGCGGGCTTGACCGTCGACGGTTGGACGGGCGTGGGATTCGTGCTCAACATAGCCGCGGCCGGGGTCCAATTGCTCGCGAATCAGGACGACATCATTCATGAAGCCGATTCGGTTTCGAAGTATCTCGAGACGGAAGGCGTGCCGCCCAATATCGCCGGCCCATTCGCCCGGCACATGATGACCGATACGTTCGGCAGCAGGAGCGCCGGACCGGCGCTGACCGCCTACTTCCGAGCCAAAGGGAAAACGAACGCAGACATGATCGCCTGGATGAAAACGGTCAAGACAGGCGGCGATGCCGATACGATCGCCACCTATTTCAAGGAGATGGACATCTATCACCACGACAAGGACGGCAACGCCGTGCTCGAGCCGCAACAAGTGGCCTGGACCGACGATTTTCTCGACAAGCAGATCGGCGCGAGCGGCTTTCAGCCCGGTGCGCAGATTCACCCGTAGTGGAGGAACCCGCGCTACAGCGCGACGGGCGCCCCGCTCGCACACGCCTCGCGCAGCGCCTTGCCGATGCGCGTTGCCTCGAACGCGTCGGTAAGCGTCGCGCCGGCGGCACTCTCGGGCGAACGCCCCGCTAGTCGAGCCCCGACCGCGTGCACGAATGCGTGCGCCTCGTGCAGGAAGGCCTCTTCGAATCGGTCGAAGAACGTCGGCGTGCTTTCGCTGCGTACCCCGAGTGCGTCATAGATCTCGACGCGGTTCGCGCGCGGGTTGTGCCCGATCGCCAGCGCCCCGCCCGTGCCGATCACCTCGCTGTGCGTATCGTTGCCGTGCGCCATCGTGCGCGACGCATAAAACACCGCGAGCCGGCCGCCTTCGAATTCCACGACGCCCACGCCGTTGTCGACATCCCCGCATGCACGCAACCCCTCATGCAGCGCGATCGTCCCCGTGGCGAACGCGCGTGTCGCCCTCGCCCCGCCGAAGAACCATCGCGCCACGTCGATATCGTGCACGGTGCAATCGAGAAAGATGCCGCCCGACGTGGGCGCGAAGCGCACGAAAAAACCGTCAGGGTCGTTTTGATCGGTGGTTTGCGAACGCACCATGAACGGCCGGCCGATCTTGCCCGCCACCGCCTTGTCGTACGCGTCGCGGTAGCTCGGATCGAAGCGGCGCATGAACCCGATCGTCGCTTCCAGATGCGGGTATTCGTTCGCCACCTGAAGCACGCGTTCGCACTCTTGAACGTCGAGCGAAAGCGGTTTCTCGCAGAACACGTGCTTGCCCGCGCGCAGCGCCGCCACGATTTGATCGGCATGCAGCGAGGAAGGCGTGACGAGCCAAACCGCATCGAGCGCTCGATCGGCAACCAATGCTTCGTAGTCCGAATAAAGCCGAGGCTCGGGCAACGTCTCGCGCGCCCATTCGAGCTCTTCGTCGACGGGGCTGCACGCCGCCGCGAGCACCGCGCCGGGCACCCGATACGCCAAGTTCGTCGCATGCCGCTTGCCGAGGCGGCCCAATCCGGCAATGCCGATTCGCACCGGCGCGCGCTTTCCCATCGTCGTCACTGTCTTCGCTCCTTGCCCTTGTGCTCGCGTGCCTACGCCTTATTCGCCGATGCTGACGATCCGCCCTTCGCGCCACGACTTCGTCGCCGCTTCGGCCAATTCGAGCGCCTTCACGCCGTCGGCGATCGTGGTGCGCACCGGTGCGCCTTGCGTCACGGCGTCGAAGAAGTGCGCGATCTCGCTTGCGTACGCGGCACGATAACGTTCGAGGAAGAATGCTTCCGGCACGTCGCTCGATACGGCCTTCGCCGAGTAAGCGACGACTTCCGTCGGCCGCACGTTGCCGGCTTGCAGCATCCCGTCGCTGCCGAGCACTTCGAACCGTTGGTCGTAGCCGTAGGCGGCGCGGCGCGTCGTATTGATTTGGCAAAGCCGCCCGCGCTTCGTGCGGATCGTGACGGCCGTCGAATCGATATCGCCCGCGTCGAGAATCGCCGGATCGGTCAGGCAGCTTCCGCTCGCGTGCACCGATTGCGCTTCGTCGTCGAGAATCCAGCGGAAGATGTCGAAGTCATGAATCAGCATGTCCTTGAAGATGCCCCCCGAGCGCCGGATGTACTCGACAGGCGGCGCACCCGGATCGCGGCTCGTGACGACGAGCATCTCCGGCGTGCCGATCTCGCCGGCGTCGATGCGCGCCTTCACCGCGGCGAACGTCGGATCGAAGCGGCGCTGAAAGCCGATCATGCAGACCACGCCCGCGGCTTCGACCGCTTTGGCGCAGGCACGCGCGCGTTCGAGTTCGAGATCGACGGGTTTTTCGCAAAAAATATGCTTGCCCGCGGCCGCGGAACGTTCGATGAGATCGGCATGCGTGTCGGTGCTCGAGCAAATCACGCTTGCCCCTACCGACGTGTCGGCCAACGCAACGTCGGCGTCGACCACCATCGCGCCGTATTGCGCCGCCAGTTCGGCGGCCGCGACGCGATTGACGTCCACCACGTACTTGAGCCGCGCGCCCGGGTGCCGAGCGAGGTTGCCCGCGTGAATGCGGCCGATACGGCCCGCGCCGAACACTGCGACGTCGATCGCGCCGCTTCCTGCATTAGTCATCGTATCCTCCTGTGTCCTTGGATTCTTCCACGTTCAATTCGAGCCGGTACGCAAGCGCCACGAACAGCGCCTGGCACAAGCAAATGGTGCTCGTCAGCGCGCGAAACGCGAACGCGCTGCCTTCCTTCACGAACAATTGCGCGCTGGCGTAGCGCGCGAGCGGCGACAAACGGCTGTCGGTAATGACGAGCGTTTGCGCTTGATGATGGTGCGCGATGCGCAAGCAGTATTGCGTCTCGCGTCCGTACGGTTCGAAGCTGATCGCGATGACGACATCGCCCTTCTTCACGCTGCGGATCTGCTCGCGGAACATGCCGCCGAAACCCGAGATGAGATGGACGCGCTTGGCCGTGTGCTGCAACGCATAGACGATGTAGCTCGCGACCGCGAATGAGCGCCGCACCCCGATCACGTAGATGTTCTCCGCGTGCTGCAGCATCGAGACGGCTGCTTCGAACTGCTCGTCGTCGAGCGTCGCTTCGAGTTCGTCGAGCCCGTTGCGGCAGGCCGCCACGAATTCGCGCGCAACATTGCCGCCCGAGAGCCGCCCCGGCTTTTCGTCGATCAGCTTGCGAATGCGCTGCTTGTAGGTCTGCCCGGACGGGCTCTGCCCCGCGTACGCCTGCTTGAACACCTCTTGCAGATCCGAAAACCCGGAAAACCCGAAGCGCTGGGCAAAGCGCACGACCGCGGACGGATGCACGCCGCAGCTCGCGGCGATATCGCTCGTCCGGTCGACCATCACGCTCGAACGGTGCTGCTCGAGATACGACGCCACGCTCTTCAATTGCCGCGGCAGCGAATCGTACGATTCGGCGACACGCTGCATGAGTTCGTCGACGCTCGGCAGCTCGTCGGTGGTCTCTTCCTGCATGGCTCTTGTCCTTTTAAGCGGGTACTGTGCACGGCTTCGCCGCACACCTCCCGACGATGCGGATTATAGGCACGTCCACGGCGAAATGGAATGAATTTTCCATTTCTCATCGCAATGAAATTTTCTTTGCAATCGCTCACGACTTCGCCTAATCTTTGTCGTGAGCGGCATACGTCGGTCCAGCGCCGCTCCCAACGACATAACTTCGAATAGGTGGAGACAAATGAGACTTTGCACCCGCAAGGCCGCCGTGAAGACGTTCGCCGCGGCAATCACATCCGCGGTCGCATTGGCGTTCGGTCCGTTCGCGGTCCAGTCGGCGCACGCAGCCGACGCCAAATTCGTGCTGATCAGCCACGCGCCCGATTCCGACTCCTGGTGGAACACGATCAAGAACGCGATCAAGCAGGCCGACGAGGACTTCAACGTCGAGACCGACTACCGCAATCCGCCCAACGGCGATCTGTCGGACATGTCGCGTCTCGTGGAACAGGCGGCTGCGCGCAACTACGATGGCGTGGCGACGACCATCGCCGATTTCGACGTGCTGAAAAGCTCGATCAAAAAAGTCACCGACAAGAAAATCCCGCTGGTCACGATCAACTCGGGCACGCTCGAACAGAGCAAGAAGCTCGGCGCGATCATGCACATCGGCCAGCCTGAATACGTGGCCGGCCACGCCGCCGGCGAGAAAGCCAAGGCCGCTGGGATCAAGTCGTTCCTCTGCGTGAACCACTATGCGACGAACCCGGCGTCGTTCGAGCGTTGCCGCGGTTTTGCCGAAGCACTCGGCGTGGACTTCAAGGCGTCGACGCTCGACGCGGGCCAAGACCCGAACGGCGTGAAGTCGAAGGTCGAAGCTTATATGCGCAACCACCCCAATACGCAGGCCGTGCTCGCGCTCGGCCCGCTCTCGGCCGATCCGACGATCCGCGCGCTGAAGGACATGGGCCTCGCGGGCAAGGTCTGGTTCGCGACGTTCGATTTCGACGACGACATCGCCAAGGCGATCAAGGACGGCACGATCCAATTCGCGATCGACCAGCAGCCCTACCTGCAAGGCTATTTGGCCGTCGCTGTGCTCGCCATCGCGAAGCAAGAGCACACGAGCGATCCGCTCAAGATCGAGAAGGCCTTGCAAGGCAATGCGAAGTTCAAGGCGCGACTCGACACCTACGGGCTCGCCCCCGTCTATCAGCCCGACACGATCCTCTCCGGTCCGGGCTTCATCACCAAGGCCAACGTCGACAAGGTCGTCAAATACGCGGGGCAGTACCGCTGATCGAAGCGTCAGCGGCCTTTGCAATCCAGCTATCCAGCATGACAGCGCGGCGATAACCGTATCCCCTGACGGGCATCGCCGCGCCCAAGGAGACATTTCGATGGGCGTCGCCGATCACTTCCACGCCAGCCTACGCAAACACGACGCACCGAACCCCCAAGGCGCGTCCGACGAGCGCGTGCGCCGCGAATCGTGGTTCAAGCAGCTTCTGTCCCGCCCTGAATTCGCCTCGCTCGCGGGCACCGTCATGGTGTTCCTCGTTTTCGCGATCGGCGCCGGCGGTTCGGGCATGTTCAATCTCGACGGCATCATGAACTGGTCGCAGGTGGCGGCCTATCTGGGCCTCATCTCCGTCGGCGCTTGCCTGCTCATGATCGCGGGCGAGTTCGATCTGTCGATCGGTTCGATGATCGGCTTCGCCGGCATGATGGTCGCACTGCCGACCATGTATTTTCACTGGCCTATCGAGCTCGCGATCGTCTTCGCATTCGTCGGGTCGATGCTGCTCGGCGCGCTCAACGGCTATCTCGTGATGCGCACGCGCCTGCCCTCTTTCATCGTCACGCTCGCGTTCATGTTCATCCTGCGCGGCTTGACGCTGGCCCTCTCGGTCATGTTCGCCGATCGCACGATCATCTCGGGCGTGGGCGACGTTGCGGCCCAAAGCGCGCTCGCGCACGCACTGTTCCAAGGCGTCGCGTTTCATGGCCTGTTCCAGTGGCTCGGGCATATCGGGCTCGTCAAAATGCTCGACTCGGGCCAACCGCTCGTGCCGGGCGTACCGAAAGTCATCGTCTGGTGGCTCGCGCTGGCCGCGGTCTGCGCCTTCACGCTCGCCAAGACTCGCTTCGGCAATTGGATCTTCGCGGTCGGCGGCGATCCGAACGCGGCCAAGAACGTCGGCGTCCCGGTGCGGCGCGTCAAGATTCGCCTGTTCGTGCTCACTGCATTCTGCGCATGCCTGTTCGCCGTCCTGCAAGTGTGCGACATCGGCTCGGCCGCGGCCGACCGCGGCCTGCAAAAGGAATTCGAGGCGATCATCGCGGCCGTCATCGGCGGCACGCTGCTCACGGGCGGCTACGGCTCGATCGTCGGCGCCTGCTTCGGCTCGCTGATCTTCGGCGTCGTGCAGATCGGCATCACGTACACGAATATCGACTCCGACTGGTTCCGTGTATTCCTCGGCCTGATGCTGCTGTTCGCCGTGCTGTTCAATCACTACGTGCGTAGCCGTGTTGCGGCGTCGCGTTGATCGACGGAGACAAAACGATGAATGACGCTACCCCCACGCAAGACCCAAACGCCGACATCATCCTCGCGCTCGAAAACGTCAGCCGCTATTTCGGCAGCGTCATCGCGCTGAAAGACGTCACGCTGCGGCTGCGCCGCGGCGAGGTGCACTGCTTGCTCGGCGACAACGGCGCGGGCAAGTCGACGCTGATCAAGACGCTCGCCGGCGTGCATCAGCCGAGCGAGGGTCAATATCTCGTCGATGGCCAACCCGTGCAGTTCGCCTCGCCCAAAGATGCGCTCGACCTCGGCATCGCCACCGTGTATCAAGACTTGGCGCTCGTGCCGCTGCTCTCGGTCGCGCGCAACTTCTTCATGGGCCGGGAGCCGAGCCGTAAATTGTTCGGCTTGCTCAACGTTATGGACATCGAGACCGCCGCCACGACCGCGCGCGACAAGCTAGCCGAGATGGGCATCCACGTGCGCGACCCGAACCAGCCCATCGGCACGATGTCGGGCGGCGAGCGCCAGTGCCTGGCGATCGCGCGCGCGATTCACTTCGGCGCACGCGTGCTGATTCTCGACGAGCCGACGGCCGCGCTCGGCGTCAAGCAGAGCTTCAACGTGCTCAAGCTCATTCACAAAGCCCGCGAGCGCGGCATCTCCGTCATCTTCATCACGCACAACGTGCACCACGCCTACCCGATCGGCGATTCCTTCACGCTGCTCAACCGCGGACGTTCGATGGGCACGTTCACGAAGGACACGATCAGCAAGGAAGCGGTGCTCGACATGATGGCGGGCGGCGCGGAAATGCAGAAGATGATTGCCGAGCTCGACGGCGCAACGATCTAACGCGGTATACGACGCTCATTCAGGACTCTTTCATGGCAGCCTCTCCCACTTCTCCCGCGGCCGCGAGCCGCTTCGCGCCGGGCCGCACGCGCGACATCGTTTGCCTCGGACGGCTCGCGACCGATCTCTATGCGCAGCAAATCGGCGCGCGCCTAGAGGACGTCACGAGCTTCGCCAAGTATCTCGGCGGCTCGTCGGCCAATATCGCCTTCGGCTGCGCGCGGCTCGGGCTCGCATCGGCCATGCTCTCGCGCGTCGGCAACGACCACATGGGCCGGTTCTTGACGGAGACGCTCGAGCGCGAAGGATGCGACGTGAGCCATACGCGTGTCGACGCCGATCGGCTCACCGCGCTCGTACTGCTCGGCATCAAGGACCGCGAAACGTTCCCGCTCGTCTTTCATCGAGAAAACTGCGCCGATATGGCGGTCGACGAAAACGACTTCGACGAAGCATTCATCGCATCGAGCAAGGCGCTGTTGATCACAGGCACGCACTTCTCCACCGAACGCGTGAACCGCGCGAGCCGGCGCGCGCTCGAATACGCGCGGCGCAATCAGGTTCGCACCGTGCTCGACATCGACTATCGGCCCGTGCTGTGGGGGTTGACCGGGAAGGCCGATGGTGAAACGCGCTTCATCGCGAACGAAAGCGTCACCGCCCATCTGCAGCGCATCCTGCCGCTGTTCGATCTCGTCATCGGTACCGAAGAAGAATTTCGTATCGCCGGCGGCAAGCATGAACTCATCGATGCGCTCGCCATGGTGCGGGCCGTCACGCCCGCCACGCTCGTCGTCAAGCGCGGACCGCTCGGCTGCTCGATCATCGAAGGCAAAGTGCCGGCATCGATCGACGATGCGCCGACCGAGCATGGGATGGAGGTCGAGGTGCTCAACGTGCTCGGCGCGGGCGATGCGTTCGCTTCGGGCTTCCTATCGGAATGGCTGCGCGATGCTCCGCTGGCGCGCTGCGCGCATACGGCCAACCTGTGCGGCGCGCTTGTCGTCTCGCGCCACGGCTGCGCGCCTGCCATGCCCACGCCCGCGGAGCTCGACTATCTACGCGAGGCGCTCGCGCGAGATCCGGTCCGCATGCGCCGCCCCGACCTCGACGTTCAGCTCGCGCGTCTGCATCGCGTCAGCGTAAAGCGGCCGGTGCACGACGAAGTGCTCGGCTTCGCGTTCGACCATCGCAATCAGTTCTTCGAACTTGCCCAGCAAACTGGCGCAAACGAAGCGCGCATCCCCGAACTGAAGCGGCTGCTGGTCGATGCGGTTGCGCAAACCGAGGCCGCGCTGGGCCTGCAAGGGCGCATCGGCGTGCTGATCGACGACCGCTACGGGCAAGATGCGCTGAACGCCGCCACTGGCCGCGGCTGGTGGATCGGCCGGCCCGTCGAGCTGCCCGGCTCGCTGCCGCTCGTGTTCCAGCACGGCCGCTCGGTGGGCACGGCGCTCGTTTCGTGGCCCCATGAACACGTCGTCAAATGTCTCGTCCAGTATCACCCGGACGCGCCGGTCGACGAACGCATCGAGCAGGAAGCGCAGTTGCGCGCGCTCTACGATGCGGTTCAAGCGAGCGGGCACGAACTGCTGCTCGAAGTCATCCCGCCGCAGCGCGATGGGCTGCCCACGGGACAAGACATCGTGTTTCGCGCGCTCAAGCGGCTCTACAACCTCGGCATTCAGCCCGAATGGTGGAAGCTCGCCCCCTTGCAGGCCGAGCAATGGAAAACGATCGACGCGCTCATCGCCGAACGCGATCCGTACTGCCGCGGCGTCGTGCTCCTTGGCCTGTCCGCCGGCGTCGATGCGCTCAGCGCGGGTTTCCGCGCGGCGGCCGCATCGAAGACATGCAAAGGCTTTACGGTTGGCCGCACCATCTTTCACGAGCCGAGCCGCGCTTGGCTAGCCGGTGAGATCGACGACGCAACGCTCGTCTCGAACGTGCGCGACACGTTTGAGACATTGATCCGAGCGTGGCGCGCGGCGCGCGCCGATACCGGCGCCGCCGCAGTTCCGGCCGGCACGCGGCGGGAGGCGGCGTGATGAACGTACGCATCAAGGAAACGACGATGAGTGCAAGCACCCCCTCGGCCGGACCGACCGAAGCGACGCCTTCGACGATCCGCCTGACCGCCGCGCAAGCGCTCGTGCGCTATCTGGCCGCGCAGCGCGTCGTGAGCGAGGACGGCGTGTCGACGGAGCCGCTCTTCGGCGGCGTCTTCGCGATCTTCGGCCACGGCAACGTGGCGGGCCTCGGCGAGGCGCTCTATCAGCATCGCGAGGCGCTGCCCACCTATCGCGCTCACAACGAGCAAGCGATGGCGCACAGCGCGATCGCCTACGCCAAGGCGCATATGCGCCGCCGCATGATGGCCGTGACGACGTCGATCGGGCCGGGCGCGACGAATCTCGTCACGGCCGCCGCGCTCGCGCACGTCAACCGCTTGCCCGTGCTGCTGCTGCCCGGCGACATCTTCGTCTCGCGTGCGCCCGACCCTGTTCTGCAGCAAGTCGAGGATTTCCACGACGGCGGCGTATCGGCCAACGATACGCTTAGGCCGGTCTCGCGCTACTTCGATCGCATCGTGCATCCGGCGCAATTGTTGAGCGCCCTGCCGCGCGCCATCCGCGTGCTCACCGACGCCGCGCTCTGCGGCCCCGTCACGCTCGCGCTGCCGCAAGACGTGCAGGCGATGGCCTACGACTACCCGAGCGAATTCTTCGAGCCGCGCGTGGTGCGCTTTCACGCGCCGACGCCCGGCGAGGACGAACTCGAAGCGGCGCTCGAGGCATTGCGAGGCGCTTCGCGCCCGGTCATCGTCGCCGGCGGCGGCGTGCTCTATAGCCGCGGCGGCGCCGATGCGCTGCGCGCGTTCGCCGAACGGCACGGCATCGCCGTCGGCGAGACTCAAGCGGGCAAAGGCGCACTGCCTTGGAACCATCCTTTGAACGCGGGCGCGGTCGGCGTGACCGGATCGAGCGCCGCCAACGCGCTCGCGCACGAAGCCGATTGCGTCATCGCGGTCGGGACGCGTCTGCAGGATTTCACGACCGGATCGAATACGCTGTTTACGCAAGCGCGCGTCATCGGCATCAATGCCAATGCGTTCGACGCGCTCAAGCATCGCGCGAACACGATCGTCGGCGACGCACGCGCGACGCTCGATACGCTGAGCGAACGGCTCGGCGCCTGGCAAGCGAACCCGGCCTGGACGCAACGCTCGCAGGCGCTGTGCGAAGCCTGGCGCGAGACGGTGGCATCGCGGACCCAAGCCACGCGCGCACCCGGCCAGCTGCCGTACGACGCCGATGTCATCGGCGCCGTGCAACGCTCGGGCGCGAGCTCGCCCGAGGGCGACATCGCCGTTTGCGCCGCGGGTACGCTGCCGGCCGAATTGCACAAGCTGTGGCGTGCGGGCCGCCCAGGCGGGTATCACGTCGAGTACGGCTATTCATGCATGGGCTACGAAATCGCCGGCGGCCTAGGCGCGAAGCTGGCCCGTCCCGAACGCGAAGTGATCGTCTTCGTCGGCGACGGCAGCTACCTCATGATGAACAGCGAGATCGCGACCTCGGTCATGCTCGGCGCCAAGCTCGTCGTCGTCGTGCTCGACAACCGGGGCTACGGCTGCATCAATCGACTGCAGCAAGCGTGCGGCGGTGCGCCGTTCAACAACCTGTTCGACGATTGCCTGCAAGGCCCGCAGGGCGCGCCCGAAATCGACTTCGCCGCGCATGCACGCTCGCTCGGCGCGCATGCGGAACATGTGGCCGACGTGGCCGCACTCGAAGCGGCCCTGGTACGCGCACGCGCGGCCGAGCGCACCTCGGTCGTCGTCATCGACACCGATCCCGCGCGCACGACCGACGACGGCGGCTGGTGGTGGGAAGTGGCCGTACCCGAAGTGTCGACGCGTGAAGCCGTGCGCACGGCGCGCGCCGCGTACGAGACGCATCTCGCGCAGCGCGGCGGCAGTGCCGAACGCTAGTCTCGCCCGACATCGAAACGAAACATCACGCGAACAAAGGAACGCAGCATGACCGATTTTCAAGTGCGCATCGGCGTCAATCCGCTCTCGTGGATGAACGACGATCTGCCCTCGCTCGGCGGGGAGACGCCGCTGTCCGTCGCCCTGACCGAAGGCCGCGCGATCGGCTACGAAGGCTTCGAACTCGGCAACAAGTTTCCGCGCGAGCCCGCGGCGCTCAAGGCGTTGCTCGCGCAATACGATCTGGCGCTCGTCTCCGGCTGGTATTCGGGGCGGCTCGCCGAGCGCAGCGCCGAGGAAGAAATCGAGGCTGTCGGCCCGCATCTCGACCTGCTCGCGAAGAACGGCGCGAACGTCATGGTCTACGGCGAAGTCGCCCAGACCATTCAAGGCTCGAAGGTACCGCTCTATCAACGCCCGCGCTTCTTCACGGCGGATCAATGGGATGCGTATGCCGAGCGCGTCGACCGCTTCGCGCGGTACACGCTCTCGCAAGGCGTGCGTGTGGCCTATCATCACCACATGGGCGCCTACGTCGAAACGCCGGCCGACGTGGACAATCTGATGAAACGCACGAGCGACGCCGTGGGATTGCTGCTCGATACGGGGCACATCACGTTCGCGGGCGGCGATCCGCTCGCCACGCTAGAGGCGTACGCGCCTCGGATCTGCCACGTGCACTGCAAGGATATCCGGCCTCAAGTGATCAAGCTCGCGCGCAATCGCGACTGGAGCTTCCTCGAAGCCGTCGTCAACGGCGCCTTCACGGTGCCGGGCGACGGGGCCGTCGATTTCGCCGCCGTCATCGCCGGCCTCGAGCGCCATGGCTATCGGGGCTGGCTCGTCGTCGAAGCCGAGCAAGATCCGGCCGTCGCGCCGAGCTTCGAATACGCGCAGCTCGGCTATCGCACACTGCGCGCGCTCGTCGATGCTGCGAGCTCGCCCGCCAAGGAAACGGTATGAGCCTCCTAGTCAAAGCCCAGCGCGAAGGCATGACGATCGCGCGCGTGACGCCCGAATCGGCGGCCTGGCGCTATGTGGGCTTCGCCGCCTATCGCCTCGCGCAGGACGAAGTCCTCTACGTCCATGAAAGTGCGCGCGAATCGTGCATCGTCGTACTCTCCGGCGCCGTTTCAATCGAAGCGGACGGTGCCCGCTATACGGGCGTCGGGGCGCGCGACAGCGTTTTCGAGGACGCCGCTCCGTTCGCGCTGTACGTCCCGCCCCACGTACGTGCGACGGTGCGCGCCGAGCGCGATGCGCAGCTCGGCGTCGCCAGCGCGCCGGCTCAAGGGCGCTACCCCACGCGGCTCATCGACCCCTCCCAGATGAAGCGATCGGTGCGCGGCAAGGGACTCAATGCGCGCTACGTGTGCGACATCCTTCCGCAGACCGAGCCGGCCGAATCGCTATTGGTGGTCGAGGTGCGCACGCCGAGCGGCCATTCGTCGAGCTATCCGCCGCACAAGCACGACGCCGATCAAATTCCGGTCGAAAGCGCGCTGGAAGAAACTTACTACCATCGGCTCAATCCGCCACAGGGTTTCGCCTTCCAGCGCGTCTACACGGACGCGCGCGACATCGACGAATCGATGGCCGTCGAAGACCACGACGTCGTGATGGTGCCGCGCGGCTATCATCCCGTCGTCGTTCCTTACGGGTACGAGTCGTACTATTTGAACGTCATGGCCGGGCCGCAGCGCGTGTGGCACTTCAAGAACGATCCGGCGCATGACTGGATCGCCAAGCGCGACGCCGGTTGACGGTCGCAGATTCGAGCAGATCACGCCGCCGCAGGCGACACCCGCCACGGCTGCGTCGGCTCCACCCGTCAATTCGGCCACTTCCACCTCGCCTAACGGGCCGAGCGCGCCTCGCGTGGGAAGCAGTACCTGCCCGAGGCGTAGGCCCATGCCTGGCCTTGCGCGGCGCCGTTCTCGGCGTCGCGCGCGAATGTGGCGCACACCGAGTAGGCGTTGCCGGCGCCCGGTCGATATTCATAGGGCGCGCCCGACTGCGGATCGTGCAGGTTGAGTCGCATTGCGCGGTCTTGAGTCAACGCATCGAGCGATGACGGCAGTGTCGAATGTTGGCCCCAATACCGATCGACGGCGCGCGAGATCGATTGGAGATCGGCGAGACGTCGCGCATCGAACCGTCGAAGCCGCTCCTCGGCCGGCGACCCCGCGAGGAATAAGCCGGCAACGACGGCGGCCACGACGGCCGTGCTCGCGCACGCGGCGAGCACGGTGCGGACTGATCGGCTCACGCGTGCTCCTCCCTTTCATCGCTTCGAACATCGAAGCTGTAGTAGCCCAACACCGTGCCGGCAATCAAAGCAACGGCGGCGACTTTCATCAAGAAGCGGATGGTTAAACCGCCTCCGAGGAAATTCGCGATGAGCACGGTGATGTCGGTGATGATGGTCACCGATGCGACGAACAACGTCGCGTACGTGAGCCACTTGCGCACTTTCGACGCGCGCTTGCCCGGATCGCGTTTGACGTCGCGCGATAGCTTCGCCGACACGGCAAGGAAAATCGGAAACGCCACGACGAGCGTGGCCACCGACCAGCGGATGCCCTCACGCATGACAGCATTGAACTGCCCCGCTGAACGAAGCTCCGATGGGTCGGGAAACGCGCGGTCGATGAACGCGAACAAGAGGCTGCCGAAGTGATAGGCGCTCAGATAAAGCGTCGTGAACATCAGCAAGTACAAAAACGTATCGCGAGCCGACAAATACGGTTTCGGCGCGGGCACGGGTATCGGGCAAGGGACATCCGCATACGTGCCCAGCGCGCTCGTGACTTGTCCGGGCTCCCATCCCGCCCGATGCAGGACGTCGCCGATTTGCTCGCGCGACATGCCGTGCTGCAGTGCGTCGCGCACAAAAATGACCAACGCTTCGTTCGGCGTCACCGTTTTCCTCGCGCATGGAGAAGAACCGCAGTTCGGTCGTGCATGACCCTCGTCGACGCAAACCATAACCGATTGCCGCCGCGCGTGCACCTCGCCTGCGTACGCGAGCCGTCATTCGTCAGATTGTGGGAAGCGCCCATCCGCGCATGTCGCATGCCCCTTGGCTGAACCTCAACGCCCCGCGCCCAACCCGATCCATTCGTCGACGGTTCGCGCATCGAGCGCCTGAACCGCCCCATCGAATACGATGCGCCCGTGCCCCATCACCGCCGCGCGATGCGCCAAAGCTTGCGCCATCGTCAATCGCTGTTCTATCAGCAGCACCGCCCCGCCCTCGTCGCAAAGCGCCTTCAAGCAATCGGCCACGGCGGCGACGGCTTGCGGCGCCAATCCTTCGGTCGGCTCGTCGACGATCAGCAAGCGGGGTTCGCCCATCAGCGCGCGCACCAGCACCAGCATTTGCTGTTCGCCTCCCGACAGCGCACCCGCCGCCGTGGCGCGCCGCGGCGCCAGCATCGGAAACCGCTCGAGCGCCTCGTCGATGCGGCGTGCCGCCTGCCGGCCCGCGCCCGGCTTGATGCCGAGCCGCAAGTTGTCTTCGACGGATAGCGTCGGAAACACCTCGCGTTGCTCGGCCACATAGCCAATGCCCCGCCGCGCGATCTCGAAGGTCGGCAGCCCGATCAGTTCCTCACCCGCGAACACGACCGAGCCCGCGCGGCGCACGAGGCCGACGAGCGCTTTCGCGAACGTCGACCGGCCCGAGCCGTTGCGGCCGCAGAGCAAGATCAACTCGCCCGCGTCGATACGCAAGTCCACGCCGTGCAACACCTGCGCATCGCCGTACCAGGCACAGACCGAACGCGCTTCGAGCAATGCCGTCACGAAGCCTCCCCGCCTTGCCCCGCACCCAGATAGACTTCCCTCACGTATGCGTCGGCGCGAATCTGCGCGGGCGTCCCCGTCGCGATGATGCGGCCTCGCACCATCACCGATACGCGATCGGCCAACGCGAACACGGCATCCATGTCGTGCTCGATCACGAGCAAGGTCTTGCCGCTGCTCACGCCGCGCAACCACTCGATCGTGCGCGCCGCCTCGTCGCGATTCATGCCTGCCGTCGGCTCGTCGAGCAGCAACGTGCGCGCACCGCTCGCCAAGGCGATGCCCAGATCGAGCCGGCGCTGCGCACCGTACTCGAGGGTTCCAGCCGCCGTGTACGCCACGTCTTCGAGCTCGAGTTCGCCGAGCACGCGCACGGCAAGCGCATCGATCTCGCGCGAGCGCCACCACCAGCGCCCCCAATTCGCCATGCGCTCGGCCAAGCCGCGCTCATAGCCGCGCCGCGCCGCGACGAGCCCGCACCATACCGCACAGCGCAAATTCTCGAGCACCGTCGAGCGCGCGAATACGCGTGTCGTTTGAAAGCTGCGGCCGAGGCCCGCGCGCGCGAGCACATGCGGCCGTCGACCGGTGACATCGGCGCCGTCGAGCCATATCGTTCCCGCGTCGGGACGCAGCGCCCCGCCCACGACATTGAACAGCGTCGACTTGCCCGCGCCGTTTGGGCCGATCAAGGCGTGACGCTCGCCCGTCGCGATCGACAGATCAACACCGCTCAATATTTGCGTCGCACCGAAGCGCCGGACAACCCCTTCCAACCGCAATGCGGCATCAGCAGTCATCGTTGCACGCCCCCGTTCATGCGAGCGCGAGCACGACGCCGCGCCCGCGAGGCGCAGTGCGTCGCCATGGCCCCGACCGCGATCAGCACGGCAAGCGTCGACCACGTGGAAGGTGCGCCGACATCGAAAGCGAACGCGCCGAGATGCCATGCCCCGCCCGCATCTGCCGCGAACCGCCGCGCGTAGAGCGACTCCACGAGGATGACGAGCGCCGCCAGCCAGGCCGCCGCCGCCAACGCCCCGAGCCCGTGCGCCCGCGCCGCCACGCGGATGCCCTCTCGCTCGACCCGTGTGCGCAGCGCCCCCCACCATCCGGCAATGCCCTCCGGCGCACGCAGCACGACAGCGACGAACAGCAAGCCCAGGTAGGCGGGCCACGCTCGCGTGATGCCCGCCAGCGCGACGCTCATGCCGGTCAGCACAAGCGCCCCCGTCACGGGACCGAAGAACGTGGACGATCCGCCGATAACGGTAGCAATGAGCACCGCGCCGGAGCGGGCCATCGCCACGCTTTCGGATGAAGCCAGCTCGACGTCGATCAACGTGAGCGTGCCGGCTACCCCGGCGAAAAAGGCGCTCAGCGTGAACATCGCGAGCCGAATGCGGCGAGGATCGATGCCCAGTGCTTCGACGCGCGCGGCGTTTTCGCGCACGGCGTGCGCCATGCGGGCGAGCGGCGTACGCCTGAGCGCGTACATCGCGAGCATCGACACCACGGTCCAGCTGGCAATGACCACATAGGCCTCGCGCGGAGCCCCGAACGTCCAAACGCCCCATGATGGGCCACTGCCGCGATCGATGGACACGCCGGCCGCCCCGCCGAATCCCTCGGGCAGGGTCCACACGGCCGCGGCGACGAGTTCGCCGATGCCCAGCGTGATCATCGCGAACGCCGTGCCCGCGCGCCGCGTCGCGATCGCGCCGAACAGCATGCCGAACCCGGCGCCGGCCGCGCCGCCCGCCAACGGCAGCCACGGCAGCGCAATGCCGCCGCGATTGAATAGGTGCGCGGCGGCGAACGCCCCGAGACCCGCATACGCGGCATGGCCGAACGAAAGAAGGCCCGTTTCGCCGAGCAAAAGGTTATACGACAGTGCGAAGACGATCATCGCGCAGGCTTGCGCGAGGTAAGCGAAGAGCCCGCTTGAATGAACGAATGCGAGCGGCGCTGCGAGCAGCCCGGCGACGACCACCCAAGGCAAGCTCGCACCGATACGGCCGGCAAGCAACGACGGCGTCCGAGCATGCTCGTTCGGCAAGTGATCCGAGCCGCGCCCGTCCTGCGCGCCACGCTTACGCATCGTCCTCTCGCCTGCCAAAGAGCCCGCGCGGACGACAGGCCAACATGGCCACGAGCAGTGCATAGGGCACGAGCGGCGCGACTTGCGAAACCGCGAGCGAGGCCCATACCGTCGGCAACCGTACACCCGCTATGTGCGCAAGCGATCCCAGCGATGCGTCGCTGCCGACCGCCCATGTTTGCACGCATCCGATCAGCAGCGAAGCCGCGAACGCCCCGCCGAGCGAGCCCAAGCCCCCGACGATGACCACGACGAACACGATCGAGCCGACGGCCTCGGCCATGCCCGGCTCGACGACGGCAAGCGGCGCGCCGATCACGCCCGCCAGCGCCGCGAGCGACGTGCCCACCGCGAAGACGAGCGTGCCGATGCGCGCAACATCATGCCCGAGCGCCTCGACGGCGCGCGCGTGCGTGAGCGCGGCGCGCAGCACCAGCCCCGTGCGCGAGGTGCGCAGCAGCAGATACAGCGCGGCCAGCGTCCCGATGGAGGTCGCCATCATGAAGGCGCGATAGCGCGAAAACGTTGCGTCGCCCCATTCGACCAATGGACCGTCGAGCAACGCCGGCAATGCGATCGATACGCTTCCCAAGCCCCAGACGAGCTTGACGAACTCCGCGAGCAGATAGGCGAGTCCGAACGTCAGCAGCAATTCATGCAGCGGCCCGTTCGCTTTCGCGTGCCGCAGCAGCGTGCGTTCGAGCGCGGCGCCCACCACGCCGACGACCACCGGCGCGGCGACGAGCGCGACGACGAACCCCGCATGCGCGGCAATGCTGTAGCCGAGATAAGCCCCGAGCATATAGAAGCTCGCGTGGGCGAAGTTCAACACGCCGAGCATGCTGAAAATCAGCGTAAGCCCGGCCGACAGCATGAACAGCAGCAGCCCGTAGCTGATGCCGTTGAGCGTCGCGACGGCGAACGCCTGCACGTTAAGCGCGCTCCTCGTCCCCGCCGCGCGCGACGACGAGTGGCGCGAGCGCCTCGCGAAGCGGCTCGGGCAGCGCGGCCGGGCGACGCGTCGCCCGATCGACGTAGACGTGCACGAAGTGCCCTTGCGCGGCGGCTTGCGCGCTGCCTTCCTTGAACAGCCCCACTTCATAGCGCACGCTCGACGCGCCGATACGCGCGACGCGCAATCCCGCTTCGACGCGATCGGGAAATGCGAGCGGGGAAAAATAGTTGCACTGCGTTTCGACGACGAGGCCGATCGTTTCGCCCTGCTCGACATCGAGCACGCCCGCGCGAATCAAGTACTCGTTGACCACCGTATCGAAATAGCTGTAGTAGACGACGTTGTTGACGTGGCCATAGACGTCGTTGTCCATCCAACGCGTGGTAATCGCCAGAAAATGACGGTAGTCGTCGCGCGACGCGGGCGTGGGTTTGCTCATGGTGCGAGGGTCGATGACGATGAAAGAAGGCGTGCCGCGAACAGTACCGCGCGCGGCCGAAAACACCGCACGGCGGTTACTGTCCGGGCCGTTCGACGAATTCGAACGGAAGGCCGCGCCGGCGCATCCATTCGCCGAGCGCTTGCCCCGTTCCGGCCCGCCACGGACGCAGCTTCGCCGGCTCGACCAATCGATACTCGAGCAGCTCGGGCGATAGCGCGACGATGCCTTCCGCCTTCACGTGATACGCGATGATGAGTTCGTTCTTGCGAATGAATTCGTACACGCCGATCAGTTCGGTTTCGCGCACGTGAAGCGAGGTCTCCTCGAGCACTTCTCGCGCAACGCCGGCTTCGGGCGTTTCGCCCGCTTCGAGAAAGCCCGTGATCAGTGCGAATACGCCCTCCGCCCAGGCGGCGTTGCGCGCGAGCAGGATCTTGCCCTCGTATTCGACGATGGCCGCGACCACCGGCAGAGGGTTGTTCCAATGAACGTAGCCGCAGCCGTCGTCAGGGCACGCGCGGCGCAGGCGGCCGCCCTCTTCAACGCTGTCCGCGCGCTCGACGAGCGTGCTCGCGCAGCGCGGACAAAATCGATAGTCGCTCATGGGTCTTGATGAATGCGGGCGATCGGCGCCCGGTGGCCGAAACGCGCTAATTCTAGCGGCTTTGCACCGAAGCGTGCCCCGAAGCGATGTCAGTCCCTATCCGAGCGCGCTTTCATCGCGAGCAGCACGAGCCCAACCGCGCCGAGGACGAGCACGAACGCGGCAAGCCACAGCGCCGGCGTGAACGACCCGGTGCGCGCGGCGATGGGCGCCGCGACGAGCGGCCCCGCGATCTGCCCGAGGCCGTAAGCGGCCGTCGCATAGCCCATCAAGCCCGCGGCCTGCTCCCCGTGCAGCCGCCGCGCCTCGCGCATGGCGAACAGCGTGATGGCCGTAAACGGCAAGCCGATCAGCACGCTGCCGATCGCAAAGCCTACCGCCGTCGGCAGCACGATGCCGAGCGCGATGCCCACGGCCTGCACGACATAGCACCCCGCCAGCAGTATGCGGTTGTCCCAGCGGGCGGGCAGACGCGCGGCGAGCAGAGAGCCTGGAATCAACGCCGCGCCGAACATCGGCCAGAACAGATCGGGCCAATTCGATCCGGGCAGCGCATGGCGTGCGATGACGGGCAGAAACGTGGCCGTAATGATGTAGCCGAAGCCGGGCATGCCGTACAGCACGACTAGCCCAATTCCCTGAAATCGCCGCTCGGCCCCGCTCATCGGTGCGGCCATCCCAGCACTCCCCGATCGCGTCGAGGCCGCCGGCCGCGCGCTCCCGGACGCGGCCGTAGCCGCTTCGCTCGGCGTCGCCGTGCCGACGGTGCGCGGCGGCGCCGACGAGAAGGTTCGCCACACGAACGCCGTCGATACGGCGCAGAGCACCCCGAATAAGAGCCAGCCGAACGCCGGCCCCTGCCGGGCCGCCGCCCCGGCCAGCAACCCGGTCACGACGATGCCGACCCCGGGCCCCGTGTAGATCACGCCACCCCATGCCGGCGCGCCGAGCCGCGCCAGCCGGGCAAGCCCCCACTGCGAGGCGAACACGAACGTCCAGGCGCTGACGACCCCGGCGACGAAGCGCACGGCCACCCACACGGGCAAGCTCGTCACGATGCCCATCGCGAGCGTGAGCACGACGGTCGTCAAGAGTCCGGCGCGCACCATCCGAGCATGCTCGACGGGAAGAAATGCACAAGTCAATGCGCCGACGAAATAGCCGGCGTAGTTGGCCGACGCCAGCCAGCCTCCCTGCCTCAAATCGAGCACGCCGGCGTGCAGCATCACAGGCAAAAGCGGAGTGAACGCAAAGCGACCGATGCCCAACGCGGCCGCCAGCGCGATCATGCAGGCGAGCGCGACGCTTGCGGCGCTGCCCCCGCGTGCGGGTTGCCGAAAAGCGGCTTCACGTATCGAATCGGAGTGCGCCATCGCGAATCCTCTCTGCGTTTGTATCGGCCGCCCCCATCGAAGCCGAGGAGCGGGAGTTCGAAATCATTGCTCAGGGGTATGCCGATCGTCGCAGCACGAGCGATGCCGCCGCGTCTCATACCCCTATTGCCGATGGTAGCTTGCCGACACAATCTTGAAAAATGAATAATACTGATTCAATCCATCTTATGGAGAGAATCATGGACTTGGCCGCCTTGACGATTTTTCGGGCCGTGGTGCGCGAAAACGGCGTGACGCGGGCCGCGGCGAAGCTCAACCGCGTCCAATCGAACGTGACGATGCGCATCAAGCAACTCGAGCAGCAACTCGGCGCCGAGTTGTTCGTGCGCGACGGCAGACGGCTCGTGCTGACGCCGGCTGGCCGCGCCTTGCTGCCCTACGCCGAAAGGCTGCTCGCGCTGGCCGAAGAAGCACGGCATGCCGTTCGCGAAGACCGGCCGCGGGGCCGTCTCGCCCTGGGTGCGATGGAAAGCGCCGCGGCCAGCCGCCTGCCGCGCGTGCTGGCGAATTACCACCAGCGCTGGCCCGAGGTCGAACTCGAATTGAGCACCGGCACGACGGGCTGTCTCATCGAACGGGTGGCGCAGTTCGAGATCGATGCGGCGCTGATCGCCACGCCGCCGGATGCCACGGTACTGACCGACGCATTCGAATCGGTCCCCGTCTTCAGCGAGGAATTGGTGATGGTGACGCCGCGCGGCCATCGCGCCATCCAGGCCGCCGAGGACGTCGCGCTTTCCACGCTCGTTGCGTTCGAGCGCGGCTGCGCCTACCGGAGCTATGTCGAGCGCTGGTACGCCGAACATGGATTGCGGCCCGCCCGCGTGCTGGAACTGGGCTCGTACCATGCGATCGTGGCCTGCGTGGCGGCCGGGGCGGGTGTGGCCGTCGCGCCGCGCTCGGTCCTGGATCTGCTGCCCGGCGGCGCGCGCGAAGTCGCGATCCATCCCCTCGACTCGCTCGGCGCCGTACCGACGCTGCTGATCTGGCGTCGCGGGCACTACTCGGCCGCGCTCGATGCGTTACGTGGAACGTTGCTCGCGCAGGCGAGCCTGCCGCAGGGCGCATCGAGCAGTGTCGACGCCGCATCCAGCGAAGCGCATCCGCAGGCGCCGGCTATTGCAAGCTGATCGCTGGCCGGGCCTGCAGCGCGAGGCGGGCCCGGCCTTCAACCTCGCTCAGTTCGCGAGCTTCCTGAACGTTTCGAGGACGGCTTCGCCCTTGAACGGCTTGACGATCCAGCCTTTGACGCCGGCTGCTTTGCCGCGCTCTTTCATTGCCGGGCTGCTTTCGGTCGTCAGCATGATGACGTTGACCGCGCTGTTGGCCAGCTCACCTCGAATCTTCTCGACCATCGTGAGGCCGTCCATGTTCGGCATGTTCACGTCGCTCACGACGAGCCGCACGCCTGGGTTCGTCTTCACCTTCGCGAGGCCATCCTTACCGTCCACCGCCGTATCGACGTCCAACCCGTTCTTGCGCAGGAACCCCGCCACTTCATCGCGGACGGTGCTCGAATCGTCCACCACCAGAATCTTTGCCATGTGCAGTCTCTCGAATGGATGTTGAAAGTCAGAAAAGCTCGAGTTCGCCGGCGCTTTCGTGCACGTCGGCCACCTGCGCGGTGAAGTCGAGCGGCGCGCTCGCGCAGACGCACAACGTGGCGCGCAACCGCGCGGCGTACTCGAGGGTCACGTCGTAGGCGGCGATGTACTCCGGCTTGAGCTCATCGAGATAGGCTAGGCACTCGCTCGAAAGGGCGTACGGAGTCGACATGCCCAGATCGGGAAAATGCTCGACGAGCTGCTGATTGATCGCACCGCAGCAGAGGTTGCCGATTTCCATTGCCGCCTCGCGCAGCGTGCGATCGGATCCTTGGCCCGCGTAGTAATCGCGCGTGGCTTCGTCCTCGCCGAACTGCAGCAACAGCACGATCCGAAAGTGGATCGAAGCGATCGTCAAGACGAACACTTCGTCGCTCACGCCTGGCTGCGTCGGGTCCGGCGAAACCGCCTGCGCGATGTCGCAGGCGTGCGCCGGATCGGCGGTCAACCGGGTGCGCGCCGCCTGGAAGAAGATGCGCTCGAAGCTGTCCTTGGCTGCTTGACTGATCACGTCGGCTTCCGTTCGAGCTTCGATTGAAACTGCTGCGCGAGCGCTTCGACGCTCGCGAGCGCAGCCGTGATCATCTTGCCGCCGGCCTGAATGTCTTGGAATGTCGCCGTCGTGACCAGATCGTTGCGATCGAGGCTGTCGCGATAGCTTTTCGAGAGTTCTTGCGAACGCGTGGCGAGCGAGCGCACCTCGCCCGCCACGATCGAAAACCCACGGCCCGCCGCCCCCGCACGGGCCGCCTCGATCGAAGCGTTCAGCGACACCATGAGCACGTGATTGACGATGCGCGCGAGCTCGTGGTTCTTGCGATGCATGTCGTGGTTTTGCGCCATCAGCGAGATCATCTGCTCGTGCCAGCGCTCGAATGTCGCGGAGCATGCTTTCAGACGCGCCGATTCGCCCTCGATACGTTTTGCATGCGCAAGCAGATCCTCTTGGCGAGCCCGCGCCTCGCTCAACGCCGCGCTTGCCTGCGCGAGGTTCGCCGATTCGCTTGCGAGCGCATCGGCCAGGCGCTGTATTTCGGCCGAGGCTTCGCTTGCTCGAGCCTCCTGCGCGGCCACCGACGCTTCGCCGCGGGCCTGTTCTTCGGCGTGCGTCTGCGCCAGACGCGCGAGCGCTTCGTCCTGCAAGCGCAACGCGCGCCGCGTTGCGCGCCGGTGCGCGACGCATGCAGCAAACGCCGCGAGAATCAACGCGGCCGCTAAGGCCAGCACCGACATTCCATTCAATAGCACCACAGCTTTCCCCGACTCGACTACCCTACCTGCTTGATTCGATCGCCCGCAATCCGCAGACGATTATGCGAGCGCATCATCATGCGCGGGCCGTGCGCGCGGCGAAGCCGTCGCGCCCTGGCCTACCGGCGCCCCAAGACTGTCCACGGCCCACGATTCGGGCAGATGGACGATCGTTTGGAAGCGCCGGAAATCGGCCCCCCGGCGATCATCGGTGAAGCGCAGCTCGATACGGCCATGCTCGCGTTCCAGCATTTCCTTGACCGCATCCATGCCCACGCCGCGTCCCGACACTTCCGTCACGGCCTTGGCCGTAGAGAAGCCCGCACGGAAGATGAATCGCGCCACGGCCTCGTCGGCGATCGCCTCGTCTCGTTCGATCCAGCCGCGCTCGGCCGCGATGGCGCGAATGCGTGCGAGGGCGAGCCCGCGGCCGTCGTCGCTCAGCGTAATCTGCAACGCGCCAGCATCGACGCCCACCTCCACTTCGATCGCCCCGGCCGCCGGCTTGCCTGCCGCCGCCCGCTCGTCGGCCGTCTCGATGCCGTGATCGACGCTATTGCGCAGCAGATGCGTGAAGACGTCACGCAGCGCGCCGCTCGCGTGCCGGCGCAGGCGGTAACCGTTGTCGTCGATCGCGACCGTCGGCGCCGCCTTGCCTAATTCAGCCGCGAGCGAAGGCAGCGATTCGATCGGACCTGACAGCGCCTCGCCGAAGCTTTCCGTATCGAGCAGGCGCAGCGTGCGGCGCACGGCGTCGCGCATGGCGGCGAGCCCCGCCGCATCGGTGTCGTCGACCGATTCCACGAGCCGCAGGCTTTCGTCGATATGCGAGCGGTCGACCACCATGTAGCGTCCGCTCTGCGCACGATGCGAGGCGCCGCTCGGGCCCTTGCGGCCGAGGTTGACCTCGTTGATCGTCGCATAATGCTCGACGGCTTCCTTCACGCGCGCGAGTTCGGCGATCGAAGCCTCGCGATCCCACGCCTCGCCGGCGCCGAGGCGCCGCATTTCGTCGTAGCGCTGCTCGGCCTCGTGCACGATGCTCGTCAGGTGGCGCAGGCCATACGTGCGCGCATTGCCTTTGATCGTATGCATATTGCGGAACAGCTCGGCCACCGCCGACTCGTCCGCATGTTCGTGCTGGCCGATGATGCGTTCGTTCTCGTGGATGAAGCCCTTGGCGCTTTCCACGAACTGGTGAAACTTGTCTTGGCTCACGGCGAGAATTTCACCGATCATTTCGAGCTGCCGCTTTTGCTCGCTCGATTCGGCCGTCAAGCGACGCAGCTCCGTCACATCGCGCACGCAGAGCATGAGACGCATGACCGTGTCGGTTTCGTCGGTAATCGCCGACCAGCTCAGATCGAGCGTCTTGATGCGCCCGTCGGCCATCGTCTTGACGACTTCGTTGACGAGCAGGTGCTCGTTGAACGAAAAGTTGATGGCGTCCTCGCCGATACAGGCGTGAATGGCCGCTTCCACTTGCGAGCGCGTATCGGCATCGAGGCTCGTACCGTCGAAAACGAGCGACATGACGTCGCGTCCGGCGATGTCCTCGGTTTCGAAGATGGCTTCGAGAAATGCCGAATATTCGCCGTGAACGACCCCCGCGTCGACCACGGTCAAGATGCCCTGCTGCATGTTCTGCAGCATTGCTTGGATGTCGGCCGTCTTTTGTTTCAGCTGCAACGAGCTCTGTTCGATCTTTTCGATCATGTCGTTGAATGCGACGATCGAACGGCCGATTTCATCCATGCGCGCCACCGGTACGCGCCGTGCGAAATCCTGGCTCGATGCGATCTCGCTCATCTCCGACTGCATGCGCGTGAGCGGCCGCGTGATTTGCCGATAAAGCAAGACGCCGATGATCGTCAGCATCGCGATCGCCGCCGCCGTTGCGCCGCCGATGGCCGTCGTCGTCGTGGCGAGCATGCCGTTCAGCGCGCCGATCGCATCGTCCTTTTGACGGTTTTTTTCGATGCGCATCGTCTCGACGATCCCTTCGAGCTCGTCGCGGTATTCGCCGACGTTCGCGAACAAATAGGCCTGCGCCAACTCGTTCTTTCCCGCGGCCTTCATCTTTTCGGTGTCGTCGATGGCGGCAAAATAATTAGCGAGCGACTCGCGCGCCTGCGTGACGAGCCCCTTTTGAGCATGGCTTGCCGCGGCCTTGTCCTGCACGTCGAGCGCCTTCAGCAACGCGGACTTCTTCGCCTTCAATTGCTCTTGCGCCTGCGAGACCATGTTCGCGTCGGGCGCATAGACAAGCGTCATCGTCGCGAGCTGGACGTCCTTGACTTGGGAAACGAGATCGGCCGATGCCAGCGCGCTCGGCACGACGCCTTGCGTGACTTGCCGAACTTCGCCCGCGCTGCGGCGGGCTTGATACGTCGCATAGCCGCCGATCGCCGCGAGCGCGACGAACATGAGCAGCACCAACAACGTAATGCGGTGACGGATCGTCATGTGAAACCCCGATGCGTGGTCTGTCGCGCGCGATCTCTCGCCGCATGCGCAACGTTGTTATGTATTGAATCTTTACTTCCAGTCGTCGAGATTATCGAGGCAAGCTCGTGACGAACTGATGACTGACACGAAAGAGGAGGGATTGGCGATGTTGCGTCGATGCAAGCGATGCAACGTGCGCATCGACCCGTTCAGGTCTCGTGCGACCGATGTGTGTGTGGGAGAAATGACGATATACGTGCAAAACAAAAGCCGTCCGCGGTCTTCCCACGGACGGCTTTCGATGGAACCGATAAGACTAGAAACCGACAGCAAGCCAAACCGAGGCCGCTACGTCCGGCGCGCCGCTACCGCCCGCGCCCGAAGCCCCGATACCCGCTCCGGGCCGGGCCCTGCGCTTCTTACAGCTGCCCTTGTACCCACGCCTTCACGCCGGCCAGCGCGGCAGGCAGCTTCGCGGGCTCGGTGCCGCCGGCCTGGGCCATGTCGGGCCGGCCGCCGCCCTTGCCGCCGATTTGCTGTGCGACGAAATTG
Source organism: Trinickia sp. (assembly GCF_051954495.1). Lineage (GTDB taxonomy): Bacteria > Pseudomonadota > Gammaproteobacteria > Burkholderiales > Burkholderiaceae > Trinickia. Next base: position 2,411 of record NZ_JBQCHR010000145.1, on the reverse strand, counting down.
ACGAGTTCGCCCGCCTTGACCTTCTTGCTGGCATCGGCGGTCACGCCGGCGATGAGGCTGACCTTGCCGCCGTCGACCGCCGCGAGCACGATCGCCGCATGCTTGAGCTTGTCCTTGAGCTTGTCGACGGTTTCGCGCAGCGTCTTGGCGTCCGCGCCTTCGAGGGTCGCGGCCAGCACCTGCACGCCGCCCACCTCGACAGCCTGCGCCGCGAGTTCGTCGCCTTGGCTCGAGGCCAGTTTCGACTTGAGCGCCGCGAGTTCCTTCTCGAGCGACTTCACCTGATCCTGCACCTGCGCCACGCGCTGCGTGAGTTCGGCCGGCTGAGCCTTCAGCGCGGCCGCCACGGCATTCACCCGGCTTTCCAGACCCTGGACATAGCGCACGGCGTTGTCGCCCGTGATGGCTTCCACGCGGCGCACGCCGGCCGCCACGCCCGTCTCGCCGACGATCTTGAACAACCCGATATCCCCCGTGCGATGCACGTGTGTACCGCCGCACAGTTCGCGCGAAAAACCGAGATCGAGCACGCGCACTTCGTCGCCGTACTTCTCGCCGAACAGCGCCATCGCGCCACCCTTCACGGCATCGTCGAACGGCATCACGCGCACCACGCCGGGCGCATTGGCGAGCACTTGCGCGTTGACGATATCCTCGACGCGACGCACTTGCTCGTCCGTCATCGGCGCGTTGTGCACGAAGTCGAAGCGCGTCCTTTCGTCATCGACGAGCGAACCCTTTTGCTGCACGTGAGCGCCGAGCACCTCGCGCAGCGCCTTGTGCATCAGGTGCGTGGCCGAGTGATTGCGCGCCGTGCGGGCGCGGCGCACCGCGTCGATCTCGGCCTTCACCACGTCGCCCACCTTGAGCGTGCCTTGCTCGAGCGTGCCGTGATGCCCGACGACGTCGGCTTGCACCTTCAACGTATCGGCCACGGCGAAGCGCACGCTCGCGTTCGCGAGCAGCCCCGTATCGCCGACCTGGCCGCCCGACTCCGCGTAGAACGGCGTGTGGTCGAGCACGACCACGGCGTCTTGGCCATGTTTCACTTCATTGACGGCCGAGCCTTCGACATACAGCGCAACGACCTTCGCATCGTCGAAAATCGACTCTTCATACCCGTGGAACGTCGTCTTGGCGCCCGAGTATTCGAGGCCTTGAGCCGCCTTGAACTTGCCCGCCGCACGCGCTTGCTCGCGCTGGCGCGACATGGCCTCGTCGAACGCGGGCTCGTCCACCGTCATCTCGCGCTCGCGGCATACGTCGGCCGTAAGATCGAGCGGAAAACCGTAGGTGTCGTGCAGCTTGAATGCGATGTCGCCCGACAGCACCTTGCCGCCCTTGGCGTCGAGTTCGGCCAGCGCCCCGTCGAGAATCGACATGCCGTGCTCGATCGTTTCGAAGAAACGCTCTTCTTCCTGACGCAGCACATCCGTCACGCGCGCCTGCGCATCGGCGAGTTCCGGATAGGCCGCGCCCATTTGCGCCACCAGGTCGGCCACGAGCTTGTGGAAGAACGCATGCTTGCAGCCGAGCTTGTAGCCGTGGCGAATCGCGCGGCGCACGATGCGGCGCAGCACGTAGCCGCGCCCTTCGTTGCCCGGAATGACGCCGTCGACGATCAGGAACGAGCAGGCGCGGATATGATCGGCGATCACCTTCAGCGAATTGTTCGAGAGATCGGCCACGCCGGTTTCACGCCCCGCCGCGGCGATGAGCGCCTGAAACAGGTCGATTTCGTAATTGCTATGCACGTGCTGAAGCACGGCCGCGATACGCTCGAGCCCCATGCCCGTGTCGACGCAAGGCTTGGGCAGCGGCGTCATGTTGCCTTGAGCGTCGCGGTTGAACTGCATGAACACGAGATTCCAGATCTCGATGTAGCGATCGCCGTCTTCCTCGGGCGAGCCCGGGGGGCCGCCCCAGACTTCGGGGCCATGATCGTAGAAGATTTCCGAGCACGGGCCGCAGGGGCCGGTATCGGCCATCTGCCAGAAGTTGTCGGACGCGTAGCGCGCGCCCTTGTTGTCGCCGATGCGGATGATGCGTTCGGCGGGTACGCCGACTTCCTTGGCCCAGATGTCGTAGGCTTCGTCGTCTTCCTGATAGACGGTGACCCAGAGCTTTTCCTTCGGCAGCTTATAAACGCCGGTCAACAAGTCCCACGCGTAATGAATCGCATCGCGCTTGAAATAATCGCCGAACGAGAAATTGCCCAGCATCTCGAAGAACGTATGGTGCCGCGCGGTGTAGCCGACGTTTTCGAGGTCGTTGTGCTTGCCGCCCGCGCGCACGCTGCGTTGGGCCGTCGTGGCGCGCGAGTAGGGGCGCGATTCCGCGCCGAGGAATACGTCTTTGAACTGCACCATTCCCGAATTGGTGAAGAGCAGCGTCGGGTCGTTGCCGGGCAC
>NZ_JBQCHR010000144.1:0-6095 GCF_051954495.1 Trinickia sp. | reverse complement strand
CGACACGGCAAAAGCGATGAGCGTGTGGACGACATGGCGCTGTACCGATTGCGGGCGCAGTGTCGTTTTGGCGGGCGTGGAATCGGGCAAGCCGACGTATGCCGCGAATCGCGAGCGAGCAGTCATTTTTTGCTCCTTGATTGCACCGGAACTGCTAATGCGAGCAACGTGCCAGATTCGACAGCACTTGAGAGAGCGACGGGCGTGGAACGTTCGGCGCTTGATTTCGCAGCTCATGGCGCGCGTTTTGTTGCAGCCGAGAATACTTTTAATGGCGTCGTCGGTATGGTCGAGCCGAAAGTCCGCCGTCATGGAAAGGGCGCTACGTCGAAAGCCGCATTTGAACGAGGGCCGTTGCGCGTTGGATCGGTTGTCGAGATGCCGGCGTGATGCCGATACGTTTCACCTTTGAAACACGAATGCGTAGACAATCCGGTGCGGAGCCGTTTCGACATGCTAACGCGATTGAAGAAATGCCGCGACGGCCTTCGCGTCCTCATTTCCGAGCGTATGCGCGACGGCCGACATCACAGGTGCGTTTGCCCGAGAACCATTCTGAAATACCCGAATTTGGCGCATCAGATAGTCCGCATGTTGGCCTGCGAGTCGCGGAAACTGTCCGTTTCCTTGGCCTTGTGCGCCGTGACATGACGCGCAAGCGGGCGTGCCTTTGTCGGGCACGCCTTCTTCGAAGATCTTCTGCCCCTGCGCGACCAGTGCGGCGTCGCTGCTGCTGCCGCTCGTCGGCTTTTGCTGCGAGAAGTACTCTGCCAACGAAGCAACCGTGGCATCGTCCAATTGCGACGCGATCGCCCACATATACGATCGTGCGTCCGTCTCTCCGCGCTGATGCTCCCGAAAACCTTTGAGCTGCGCGGTCAAATAGTCTTGCGTCTGCCCATTGAGCTTAGGGAACATCGGCGATTTACTGTCGCCGTGGACACCGTGGCAGGCCGCACACAGCTGGGAGGACAATCGCTCACCTTCTTGCGCTTGCGCGGGCGCAGCGCCGAGCGCGAGAACGGCGATGGTGAGCGGTACGGCGGCCGATGAAATCGGGCTAGTGAACCAGCGGGGCAGCAGTGGCATACGTGGCTCGTTTGGGTGATGTGGTTCGATTGTCGATGCGTACGTGCATTCAGAACACGAGCCAAGCGATCAGGTAAAGTGTGTTGTTGTCGCTGGCGTTGCGCCCGTTGCCGTCGTAGTTGTAACGCGCCCCGTTGAATCGCAAAAACCAAGTGTATTGCACCGACAGCTTGACCTGGGGTACGGGCAAGTAATCCGCCTCGAGTGTGACGCCATTGGTATTCGGCGTTCCATTCGCGCTTCCAGTAACGGGTGCGGCGCCGTATAGACCCGCGTCGGTGCTGCCCGTCGTTTGGAAGTAGGCAAGCGTTGCGCCGTATTTGCGATGGAAGTAGTACGACGCTTTAACCTTGAACGTATTGAGCGTATCGGACGAATTCGAAGGCGTCGGTCCTGCGCCGATTCCGCCGCTGGAGAAACTCGCATCCCAGCTTTGCTTCTCGTGGATCCAGGTGGCCTGCGCCGTAACCGAGTGTGTGTAGGTCAAGTACTGGTATTGCGTATCGAACGCGACGTCGGTGAAGCGATCGGTCGGTGAAACCGGAATCGTGTTGTCGGGGTACTTATCGGCGATCAGGCCGTATGTCCCGAACATGAGCGAGTGGGGACCCCACTCGGCGTTATAGGCGAGCCGCCAGTATGGGTTGTTGCCGGACAAGCGGGCCACGCCGCCGGGGCTCGATATGTCTTGCCCTGTGCGTAAGAATGAGAACATTTGGTCCGCCGTCCGGTAGAGGCCGAACTCGCCGTAGAGGCTGCGCTGCCAGAACGCATAGGCCGTGACGCCGGCTACTTGCTGGGCAAGGCCGCCGTCTATCAGCGTGCTGGCCATCGGCGTGAGCGAGACGCTGCTCGAAGCGTAGGGGTATCCGAACGCCGGTGTACTGTTCCAGACGTCGGATACGGTCGGGTTGTTGTTGAGCGTCATGCCGTAGATGAAGTCGATGTCGCCCTTCGTAAAGTGTCCGGCGGCGCGAATATCGGTGTTGTCGATCCCGCTATGGTGGGCGATGCCGTCATAGGTCCACTGTGCGAACGCACCGACCGGCCCAGCGATTCTGCCGCCATAGAAGATGCTTGCCTGCTGCAGAGCGAGGTCGTTGTTACGCACGAAATCGTAGTTGTTGTTGTCGATCGTTCGCGTATTGGTTTGTGAGAATTGCAGCATCGCCGCAAGGGGAATCGTTCTATTGTTGGTCAGCGTGTAGCCAGTCAACTTGAAGAACCGTCCGAACGGCGTCAGCTCCGGAAAGCTCACGTGACATGCGACGCATGCCAGACCCGTTTGCCGGGCGAAGGCAGGAACCGCCGCTGCATTGCGTCCGGCCAAGCAGAGCGCTGTTGCAGCGAGCATGATCGCGGACCACTTTCGAACCACGCGTCTTGGCCAATCGATCATGGCATCCCCCGAATATCTCTAGTTTGCTGCTTTATAGATCAATGTAGTCAAAGCCGGGAACGGACCGGGTGCACAATTGTTCGGGCGCACACACGATCGTGAGTTCGGTGAATTAACGGGCGTGGTCGTGGCGCTTAGCCGGTTGGTCCTGGCTTGCTTTCGAATCGGGTTCTTCCGTGGACCTTGCACTTTGCAGTTGATCGGTGAGAGCGATCAACTCGAGCACCTGCTTTTCGACGCGGGCGTCGCGGGGGTATCCGTCCAGTATGGTCTCGAGCCGTGCCTTCCAATAGGCGGGATCCGCCACGACGGTGGGAGAGGAGAGGTAAATCCGCGTCTTCTCGAGCATGGCGATGGCCGCCTTGATATGCTGGAGTTCGCGTTCGAGGTCGCGGTAAGAGTTCATGCTGGCCTTTCCCTCGCGCTTGTACTTGCCAACCGATGATGATGAATAGTGTTCGGTCGGAGCGCTTGGGCAATTGATCATAATCAATGATCGGCAATATGCAGCAATTCCTTCATTTCCGGTTAATTTGCGGAAGCCCGTCGCGGCTCAAAGGATATCCGCAATGGTTTGACGAAAATCAAGTATGGGATGCCCAGATCGCTGTAGCGCCAACGGGTGCAGCGATGGGCATCGCCAACGCCTTGTTTCACGCCTCGCGATACGTGCCCTTGGCTTTGGCGGCCTGAGCAGCCAGAAGATCCATCAGCGCGGGGTTGAGGCAATCGTACGGCTCCAGTCCCTTGTCGCGCAGCGTTTGACGCACGTCGGCCATCGCGGACGGCGGTGTGCCGCTTTCGATGATCGACGAAACGAATGCGGCAAAACCGGGGCCGTCCCAGCCTTCGTCCTTCGACAGCTCCGTATGGATGAAATCCAGGCCGTAGAACGCATGCGCCTTGTCTTCGATGCGCCCGAAAAGATGCGTACCGCAGACGCTGCAGGCATGGCGCTGAATCAGCGCGGATTCATCGATGATCTTCAGTTTCTCGCCATGCGCCGTGACCGTCACCTTGTCGCGCGGCACGACGCCCACGACGGAGAACAGGGCACCCGCCGGTTTCCAGCACTTCGTGCAGCCGCACGCGTGGTTGAACAAGACTTGTGAATCGATACGCACCTCGACAGGATCGGTCGCGCACGAGCACCGCAACGTACCGCCTTTGAAGTCGCTTGCGCCCTTTTTGATGCCGCGGTCGACGGTAGGGTGGATAGCGGTGCTCATGAGATGTCTTATATGGACGCCTCCCGGTTTGCCAGGTGATATTCGATGTGTGGCGGACAGGATGAGGCTGCAGACTTATATCCGGCCTGTGGTGCAGACGCGAGTCCGCTGGCCCTGATGGAATCTGCCGGGGAAGGCCTCATCTCCTACGTGTCCTCGAAGGACAAGACATCGTCCAGGCTTGCTTCCCCACGGTCCGACCTGTTTCGCCATCACATGTGTATCAACCTGCGCAACCTATCAGCGACCACGTCTCCTTAGTAAGTTGATGTTCTACGCAGCATGCGCCGCGTAACCGGGTTGATAGGCACGAGCATGGGCAAGCAGTGCCCATATCGTGCGTGCCATTTTGTTGGCCAGCGCGACGACCACCACATTGAATGGCCTTCGTACGAGCATCCGTTGTAGCGCATCGCTTAATTGCTTCGAACGTGCGAGCACCGAGCGGGCGCCGTGAATGAGCAAGGTACGCAAGTACACGTCGCCGCGTTTGCTAATGCCCAGCAGCTTCACGCGCCCGCCGGTGCCGCTTTGTCGCGGCACCAGCCCGAGGAACGCGGCGAACTCGCGGCCTGACCGAAACGTACTGGCCTGGCCGATGGTCGCGATGGCTGCCGTCGCGGTAAGCAGGCCCACACCGGGGATAGCGGCCAGTCGCGTGGCCGCCTCGTCCTGACGCTGCCAAGCGGCAAGTCGGCGCTCAATGGCGCGGATGTCGCGCGTGAGCACGTCGATACGCTGTAATTGCTCGTGAAGCGTCTCAATGACGACAGCGGGAAGCGTGTCGGCCAGTTCCCCAAGCATGCGCACTGCCTCATCCATGCTGTGCGGCCCGCGATGCACTGCAGCGCCGAACTCGTAGAGCAAACCGTGCGTTTGGTTGATTTGCATACGGCGCATCTTGACCAGTTGCTGGCGTACCCGATGCAGCGTGAGCACCGCTTGCTGCGCTTCGCTCTTGACGGCCACAAAGCGCATGTCCGGACGCTGTGCGGCCTCCCAGATGGCTTGCGCATCCGCGACGTCGGTCTTGCTGCGCTTCACGAACGGTCGGACGAATGACGGCGCAATGAGTCTGACTTGATGGCCCAAGCTGGCGAAGCGACGCGCCCAGTAATGGGCGCTGCCGCAAGCCTCCATCGCGATGAGCGCCGGCGCTTGGTTCGCGAAGAACGTCACGAGTTGTTCGCGCTTGAACTGCCGCCGGTTGATTTCGCCAGTATCCATGTCTACCCAGTGAGCCTGAAAGACGCGCTTTGCCAAATCCAGGCCGAATGTCGTAGTCTTCATTTCGAGCCCTCCTTACCCTCTGTGGTCGTGTTGACACCACCACTTTGGCACTCTGATGCCGTCGGGTACAGCGAGGGCTCCGCCGTTTCTACTGCCTCTCCGATCCGACGCGGGAGGGAGGCGTCCATACCATCTCCTGGTTGGCGCCGGCCGCGAACATAGCGCTCGGCGGCCGGCATTCGTCAGTAGTGAACGACAGTACGAATCGACTTGCCTTCGTGCATCAGGTCGAACGCTTCGTTGATTTGCGCGAGCGGTTTCGTATGAGTCACGAACGGCGCGAGCTGGATCTTGCCAGCCATGGCGTCTTCGACCATGCCCGGCAGCTGTGAGCGTCCCTTGACGCCGCCGAACGCGGTGCCGAGCCAGCGGCGTCCCGTCACAAGCTGGAAGGGGCGCGTCGAAATTTCCTGCCCCGCGCCGGCGACACCGATGATGACCGATTGGCCCCAGCCGCGATGTGCGCATTCGAGCGCTGCACGCATGACGTTGACATTGCCGATACATTCGAAGCTGTGGTCGACACCCCAGCCTGTCATCTCGACGATCACTTGCTGAATCGGTTTCTCATGATCTTTGGGGTTCACGCAATCGGTCGCGCCGAATACGCGCGCCAGGTCGAACTTGCTCGGATTGGTATCGATGGCGATGATGCGGCCCGCCTTCGCCAGCTTGGCGCCCTGGATCACCGCCAAGCCAATGCCGCCCAGCCCGAATACGGCCACGCTGTCGCCTTCCTGCACCTTGGCGGTGTTCTTGACGGCGCCCAATCCCGTCGTGACGCCGCAACCTAGCAAGCAGACTTGCTCGGGGTTGGCGTCGGGGTTGATTTTCGCCAGCGACACTTCGGCCACGACCGTGTATTCGCTGAACGTCGAACAGCCCATGTAGTGATAAACAGGCTGGCCGTTGTAGCTGAAGCGGGTGGTGCCGTCGGGCATGACGCCCTTGCCTTGGGTGGCGCGCACGGCCACGCACAAATTGGTTTTGCCGCTCTTGCAGAACAGACACTCGCCGCATTCCGCCGTGTAGAGCGGAATCACGTGATCGCCGGGCTTGACGCTCGTCACCCCTTCGCCGACTTCCAT
>NZ_JBQCHR010000143.1:0-6091 GCF_051954495.1 Trinickia sp. | reverse complement strand
CGCATCCGAACACGTTTGCCCCGATTACCCATGAAAACCGAAACCAGCGTCGATGCTCCGGCGGAAGCCACGCTCGCGAAGCACACGCCCTACATGCAGCAGTACCTGCGCATCAAAGCCGACCACCCCGGCACGCTGCTGTTTTTCCGCATGGGCGACTTCTACGAGCTCTTCTTCGAAGATGCGGAGAAAGCCGCTCGCCTGCTCGATCTCACGCTCACGCAGCGCGGCGCGTCGGCCGGCAATCCGATCAAGATGGCGGGCGTGCCGTATCACGCCGTCGAGCAATACCTCGCCAAGCTCGTCAAGTTCGGAGAATCGGTCGCCATTTGCGAACAAATCGGCGATCCCGCCGCGTCGAAGGGCCCCGTCGAACGCAAGGTCGTGCGCATCGTCACGCCTGGCACGCTCACCGATGCGGCGCTGCTCTCGGACAAGAACGACGTCTACCTGCTCGCCGCCTGTCCGGGCCACAACAGGCGCGGCGTGACGACCACCATCGGCCTCGCGTGGCTCAACCTGGCGAGCGGCGCATTGAGGCTGGCGGAGGTCGCCCCCGGCGAAGTCGGCGCGGCGCTCGAACGTATTCGGCCCGCCGAAATTCTTGTGGCCGATGGCGCGGCCGACGCGCTGCCGGGCGGCCTGGGCACCCTCACGCGCGTCCCGGCCTGGCACTTCGACGTCGCCTCGGGCGTGCAGCGGCTGTGCGATCAGCTCAACGTCGCCAGCCTCGGCGGGTTCGGCGCCGAGGGCCTCACGAGCGCTTGCGGCGCGGCTGGCGCCGTGCTGCTTTATGCGGCATCGACGCAAGGCCAGCAATTGCGTCACGTACGCAGCCTGAAGGTCGAAACCGAATCGGAATACATCGGCCTCGATCCGGCCACGCGACGCAATCTGGAGTTGACGGAAACCTTGCGCGGCGGCGATTCGCCCACGCTGTGCTCGCTGCTCGATACGTGCTGCTCGACGATGGGCAGCCGCCTGCTGCGTCACTGGATTCATCACCCGCCACGTGCCGCCATTGTCGCGCAGTCCCGCCAGCAGTCGATCGGCGCGCTGCTCGACGCGCCCACGGGCACGAGCCTCGAGATGCTGCGCACCGCACTGCGCCGCATCGCCGACGTCGAACGGATCACGGGGCGCTTGGCGCTACTCTCGGCTCGCCCGCGCGACCTTTCGAGCCTGCGCGATACATTCGCCACCCTGCCCGCGCTGCGGCAACTCGTCAGCGCGATGGCCGCCGCCACGCCGGCGCTCGAGCGGATCGCCGCGGCGCTCGAACCACCCGCGGCCTGCGTGGAACTGCTCACGCGCGCCGTCGCCGAGGAACCGGCCGCGATGGTGCGCGACGGCGGCGTCATCGCGCGCGGCTACGACAGCGAACTCGACGAGCTGCGCGACATCTCCGAGAACTGCGGACAATTCCTGATCGACCTCGAAGCCCGCGAGCGCGCTCGGACCGGCATCGGCAATCTGCGCGTCGAGTACAACAAAGTGCACGGGTTCTACATCGAGGTGACGCGCGGGCAAACCGACAAGGTGCCCGACGATTACCGGCGCCGCCAGACGCTGAAAAACGCCGAGCGCTACATCACGCCGGAACTCAAGACGTTCGAAGACAAAGCGCTGTCGGCGCAAGAGCGCGCCCTGGCGCGCGAACGCTCGCTCTACGACGCGTTGCTGCAGATGCTGCTGCCGTTCATCGAGGATTGCCAGCGCGTGGCGGGTGCGCTCGCCGAACTCGATCTGCTCGCGGCGTTCGCGGATCGCGCGCAAACGCTCGGTTGGGTCGCACCGGAATTCTCGGAAGAAGCAGGCATCGAAATCGAGCAAGGTCGTCACCCGGTCGTCGAAGCGCAAGTCGAGCAGTTCGTCGCCAACGATTGCCGTTTGAGCACCGACAGAAAGCTGCTCTTGATCACCGGCCCCAATATGGGCGGTAAATCCACTTTCATGCGGCAGACGGCGCTGATCGCGCTGATGGCGTATGTGGGCAGCTACGTGCCCGCGCGCCGCGCGCGCTTCGGCCCGATCGACCGCATTTTCACGCGCATCGGCGCGGCCGACGATCTCGCCGGCGGACGTTCGACGTTCATGGTGTAAATGACCGAAGCGGCCGCGATTCTCAACGACGCAACCGAGCAAAGCCTCGTGTTGATGGACGAAATCGGCCGGGGCACGTCCACCTTCGACGGCCTCGCGCTCGCTTGGGCCATCGCGCGCCATCTACTGTCGGCCAACGGTTGCTTCACACTGTTCGCGACGCACTACTTCGAGTTGACGCAGTTGCCGACCGAGTTCGCCCAAGCGGCCAACGTGCATCTGTCGGCGGTCGAGCACGGTCACGGCATCGTCTTTCTCCACGCCGTCGACGAAGGGCCCGCGAGTCAAAGCTACGGTCTGCAGGTCGCGCAACTGGCGGGCGTGCCGTCGGCCGTGATTCGCGCGGCGCGCAGGCATTTGACGCTGCTCGAACAGCAATCGGCGGCCCACGTCACGCCGCAGCTCGATCTGTTCGCCTCGCCCGTCTATGCCGAGGATGCGCTCGACGAACCGATGAACGCGCGCGGCGACGCCCAGACCACCGACGCGTCGTCGCATCCCGCGCTCGAGCGGTTGCGCGAGATCGATCCGAACGAGCTGCGTCCGCGCGACGCGCTCGATTTGATCTACGAACTGCGCGAACTCGCGAACGCCGCGCGCGATCGCGAGAGCGCCGAGCGCGGCGCGTGAGCGCGGCAACGCTCATGGCGAACGTGCGTTGCCGCGCCGCATTCGCCGCGGTAGCCCTTGCCGGATCCGTGCTTTTCACGGCGCCGGCATCGGCCGCCGAACCGCGCTATGCGTTCGCAGTCGTCTCCGGCGCCATCCGCAGCCCCGCGGACGAGGTCGCCGCCGCGCGGCTCATCGAGGCGATCGGGCTAGACGAGCGCCGTGCGTTCGTCGTCTACGACGGCAACATCAAAGGCGCGGACGAACGATGTTCCGACACGCTCTACGATCGCCGCCAACAATTGCTGCAGGCCTCGACGATTCCGCTCGTCGTCATCCCTGGTCAGCATGATTGGGCCGACTGCGCCACGGCGGCGGGCGGCCGCTACGACGCCGCGGAACGGTTGGACTTCTTGCGACAGACCATGTTTTCGGACACGGTATCGCTCGGGGCGCCGACGCTCCCGCTGACGCGCGAAAGCGAAGTGGCGCGATTCCGGGCCTTCCGCGAAAACGTGCGTTGGGAGATGGGAGATACGGTATTCGTCGGTCTCGATGTGGTTGGCGGCAACAATCACTACTCCGATGCGGGAGGCCGCAACGGCGAGTTCGACGATCGTGCCATCGCATCGTCGTTTTGGCTCGAACACGCCGCGGAATACGCAAGGCGTCGCAGCGCGAAAGCCCTCGTCGTATTCGTCGAAGCGGACCCCAACTTCGCGCGATACGAAGAACACGCCGACCGATTCGCTTGGCTGCGCTTCGCACGACATCGCCCGCGCGACGGCTACCTCGAATTCAAACGCAGCCTCGTCAAAGCGGCGCAAACGTTCAAGGGGCCTGTCATCGTCATCCACCACGATGCTCACGCGCCCGCGGCCGGGTTCACGATCGATCAGCCGCTTTACAACGATAAAGGCTCGCGCGTGGACAATCTGACGCGCATCGCGATTGCGCCGCACGACCCGGCGACGCAGTGGGTCGCGTTCGACGTCGACTTCAATCGGCACGCGCCGTTTCGCGTGAGCGTGCGCACGGTGCCGAAGGGGCTGCCCACACCGCCAAGTTCACCGGCGATCGTGCCGCCGCGGCAAACGGCCACGCCGGCCTCCGATGCTTCGGGGCCGGCTATCGAACCGCTTCCAGGGATGCAGAACGTGCCGCCCGCGCCGCCACCGCAGGTTCAGCCCGCGGCGCCCGCGCCGGCGAGCCCCGCCACGGAGCCGCCGCTGCTGCCGGCGCCGTCGGATGCGCCGCCGCCACCGGCAGGCGCGCCGACGCCCTATTCAGTGCAAGGTGGGGGTTCCTGAGGCGTCTTGTTCATCGTCGTCATCGTCTTCGTCGACGACTTCGATGCCTTCCGCCCCGTGCACATGCGCGTGCTCGATTTCATCGGCCGTCGCCTCGCGCACTTCCTTGACGGTCAGTGCAAAACGCAGGGCCATGCCGGCAAGCGGATGATTGCCGTCGAGCACGACTTTGTCTTCCGCCAGATCCGTAATCGTGTAGATCAACGAATCCATCTCGTCGTCGCCGTCCTCGGGTGTGCCCTCGAACTGCATGCCCACTTCGAGCGGCTCCGGAAAGCGGTTGCGCGGCTCGATCTTCACGAGCTCCGGGTCGTATTCGCCGAATGCGTCCTGAGGCTCGAGTTGGATCTGCGTGTGGAAGCCAGGCTCCTGCCCATCGAGCTCTTCCTCGATTTTAGGGAACGTGCCATCATAGCCGCCGTGCAGATAGACCATCGGCTCGTCGCTTTCTTCGATGAGGTTGCCCTGAGCATCGGAGAGCTTGTACGCGACCGATACGACGGTGTTCTTTGCAATTTTCATTCGAGTCTCCAAAATACGGTTCCATTATACGATGCCCAAGCGGCCCCTCGACCATCGGGCCGGCATGGCCGCCCCGTCAGTTTCTCCGCCCTCGCCCGATGCGCGCACCCCGCTGCTCGGCGGTCTCACGCCGGCGCAGTTCATGCGCCGCTATTGGCAAAAGAAGCCGCTGCTGATCCGTGGCGCCATCCCCGACCTCGAGCCTCCGCTCTCTCGTGAAGCCCTGTTCGAATTGGCGCAAAGCGATGACGCGGAATCGCGCTTGGTGTCGCACCTGCGCGGTCGCTGGCGGCTCGATCACGGTCCCTTCGAAGCGGACGAGATACCGAGCCCCAAACGCCGCGAATGGACGTTGCTCGTGCAAGGCGTGGATTTGCACGATGACCGTGCACGCGCCCTGCTCGATCGGTTTCGCTTCATCCCCGATGCACGCCTGGACGATCTGATGATCTCCTATGCGACCGACGGCGGCGGCGTCGGTCCGCATTTCGATTCTTACGATGTGTTTCTGCTGCAGGTGCACGGCAAGCGTCGCTGGCGTATTTCCACCCAGCGCGATTTGACGTTGCAACCGGGACTGCCGTTGAAGGTTTTACAGCATTTCGAGCCCGAGCAAGAATTTCTGCTCGAACCAGGCGACATGCTGTACCTCCCTCCCCACGTCGCTCACGACGGGGTGGCGCAAGGCGAATGCATGACCTGTTCGATCGGCTTTCGCGCGCCGTCCGCGAACGAACTCATCGGCCAATTTCTCTACTATTTGGCGGAACGAGGCGAGCTCGCGCGCTCCCAGGCGGGCGAGCGGCTTTACCGCGACCCGCATCAAAGCGCCGTCGCGCATCCGGCCGCTTTACCGCCGGCCCTCGTGGCCGAGCTTGGCGCGATCCTTGCGCGCGTACGCTGGACGCAGCGCGATATCGTGTCGTTTCTCGGCAGCTATTTGAGCGAACCGAAGTCGCACGTGGTGTTCGACTCGCCCGACCGGCCGCTCGGCGAAGCTGCATTCGTCCGGGCTGCGCAAGGCTCGGGCGTGCGCCTGGACAACCGGACGACCCTGCTGTACGGCGCGCGGAGCTACTTCATCAACGGTGAGGAATCGGCCCTGCCGCGCAAGCGCAAATGGCTCTTGGAATTGGCCGATGCACGACGAATTGAGGGGAAACGCTTTGTAACACTCTCGGCCGACCCGTCGATGACAGCGCTGCTGCACGAGTGGTATCGTGCCGGCTGGGTACGAGTCGGCGCGTTCTCATGACGCTAGCCGTGCCCGCCTATCGATTACGGTTAAATTCTGTATGAGAAAGGCAACGTATTGACCCTGCTTTGTCGACGGTCGGTACGAAAGTGCATATAATTTCCGCCCAAGCCGTGGGGAAGATTCACGCTCTGATGTGCGTCCCACCAGCGGCCTAGGTTGGTGTTGGAGCACATTACCGGTATTATTTCGCGCTGTTGCGTACCTATAACCATACAAGGACGTGATCATGAAGAAATCCCTCCTCGTAGCATCCCTGTTGGCGGCTGTTGCACTGGCTGCATGCAACAAG
>NZ_JBQCHR010000142.1:0-4940 GCF_051954495.1 Trinickia sp. | reverse complement strand
TTGAAACCCCGCCCTTCAGGGCGGTGAGCTGGGACCCCGGCCTGAAGGCCGGGGTTTCAGCGATTCTTTGGGAGGGGTGCAAACCCCTTCCAAAAGTGTTCAGCCAAACCGGCCTGAAGGCCGGTTGTGGACAGTTGCTTTAATCGATGACCCATTCGACCGGTCGTAGCGCACATCCCGCGCATCACGCAGACCGAGGAGGCTTCATGAAAAGCAAAAACACGCGCACTCGATTTCTTCGCGCCGAACCGACGGTCATGGCGTCCGCCCTGCGCCTGGCGGTGGCCGCCCTATGCGGCGCAGCGGCGCTCGCTCACGCGCACACGCTTCCGAGCGCGGGGCAATTCGTCGCCGGAAGCGGGTCGATCGCCAGCAATGGAAGACAGATGGCGATCGACCAAAGCACCGCCCGGGGGATCATCGAATGGGGCAGCTTCTCGATCGGCAAGGGCGATCGCGTCAGGTTCGAGAACGGCAGCGGCGCGACGCTCAATCGCGTCACAGGCAGCGATCTTTCCTCGATTCTCGGGACGCTCTCGGCAACCGGCAGCGTCTATCTAGTCAATCCGCAGGGAATCGTCATCGGCAAAAGCGGCGTCGTGTCGACGGGAGGACGCTTCGTGGCGTCGACGCTCGATACCGATAACACGTCGTTCATGAACGGCGGGCAGATCGCGATGATCGGGGTCTCCAATGCGCGTGTCGTCAACCTCGGGCGGATCGGCTCGACCCACGGCGACGTATTCTTGATCGCCGACCATGCAGTCGAGAACCGAGGCTCGATCGACGCGCCGAACGGCACAGCGGAACTCGCGGCCGGCGAAGCGGTGCTGCTGCAGGATTCCTCGACGAGCAAGCAAGTGTTCGTCGCCCTGGGCGACAAAGGCTCCGTGCTCAACAGCGGCACGGTCAGGGCTGCACAAATCAGCCTGCAAGCAGCCGACGGCAATGTCTTCGCACTCTCGGGCAAGCATGCGGCACTGCGCGCAACGGGCACCGCCACGCGGGGCGGCCACGTCTGGCTCGTGGCGGAAACCGGCAAGGTCGAACTGGATGGCCCCGTCGCGGCCAGGAATGCCGACGGAAGCGGCGGCGCCGTCGATACCAGCGCGACGACGCTCGCGTTGTGCCAATGCGTCCCGGCCGTGCTGGCCGGCGTCTGGAACGTAGCGTTGCCCAATGTCACCATCGATGCGGGAATGGCAGCGGCGCTGTCGCGCAGCTTGAACGCGGGCACAGTCGTCAATGTGCTCGCCACCGGCCAGTACGGCAGAGCGGGCGATCTCGACGTGGCGTCGTCGATCGTTTGGCGGGGCGCGGCGCCGTTGACGTTGTCGGCCTATCGAAACGTCGGCATCGATCAAGGCGCGACGATCAAGAATAGCGGCGCAGCCAATTTGACGCTACGCGCCGACGCGAACGGGATCGACAACACGGGCAGCTTCGACAATCGCGGCACGATCGATTGGTCCGGCAGCCAAGGCATCGTCGCGGCGTATTACGACATGAAAGGCAGTTACACGCCAGGCGCCCAGCTGAACCAATCGACATGGACGGCGCCGTTATACAGCGGATTGAAAACCCAGATCACCGCCTATCAGTTGCTGAACTCGATGGACGACTTGACCGCCATCGGCGCAACGGGCAATTACGCGCTCGGCAAGGATATTTCACTTCCGAGCTGGGCGTTCGTTCAATTCGGTACACCGTTCACCGGCCAATTGGACGGCATGGGGCATTCGATTTTGGGCGCGGTGGACGTGGGGAATTACTTTTTCGCCACCATCGGCCAAGGCGGCGTCGTGCGCAATTTGACGATTCCCAACGCAGTGCAGACCACCTTGTCCAAAGGCGTGCCGAGCGGCATCCTCGCCGGCGACAATCAAGGCACGATCGCCAACGTCTTCGTCTCGGGCTCCGTGCAGGGCGATTACTTCGACTACTCGTCGGATGCGCCGGCCGCCGGAGGACTCGTGGGCACGAACGAAGGCACGATCGTCCGTTCGGGCGCGAACGTGCAGGTGTCGAACGCCGGCTGGGTGGGCGGGCTAGTCGGGCAAAATTCGGGGCTCATCTTGCAGTCGTACGCCACCGGCGGCGTAAGCGGCGTCACCAATCCCTTCAGCGGCGAGACGTTCTATCAAGCGCGCGCGGGAGGACTTGCGGGCGGCAATTCCGGCACGATCGCCCAGTCGTATGCGACCGGTTCGGTCTCGCAGACATCGCTCGAAGGCGGCGGACTCGTCGCGGAAAACACCGGGACGATCACGCAGTCGTTCGCAAGCGGTAGCGTCAGTGGCGTCGCGCAAGGCTCGACGCCCCCCCTTCTCGGCGGCATTGCCGCGCTGAACACCGGAACGATCGGGAGCGACGTTTACTGGAACAAGGATACGACCGGCCAAACCGCGGGCGGCCCCGGCGTGAGCGACGCCAATGGCTTGAGCACGGCGCAGATGTCCGATCCCGCTAGCTTCTCGGGATGGAATTTCGGGCCGGGCGGCGCGTGGGCGATGCCGACGGGCGCCACTCAGCCCGTGCTCGAATGGCAACTGGGCACCGATTGAACGCGCTCGACAGAACCGCGCGCTAGCGTTCCGCCCGGCCCGCATTGAGCTTGCGCCACAGCGTCGTCTTGCTGATACCGAGTGCGCGGCACGCGGCATCGCGGTCGCCGTTGCAGGCTGCGAGCGCGGCGCGGGCCTCTTCCGCCTCGACATGCCTGCTGCGTTCGCGCAGCGTTTTCGCATGCGCGGGCGCGCTGCGTTGGTTCGCGTCATGGGTGAACAACTCGGGCGCGATCGTCCACATCGTGTCGGCGTCGAGCGGTTCGACGATACCCGTCGCGGGCCCCGCATCGGCCAAATCGACCACGATGCGCTCGATGACGTTTTGCAGTTCTCGCACGTTGCCGGGCCACGCATAGCCGCACAGCGCGTTTTCGACGCCGGCCAAGATGCGCGCCCCGGCTTCGCTGCCGCGAATGCGCGAGGACAAGCGCGGCTCGCGACGCACGGCCTGCATGAACAGCGATACGGCGAGCGGCATGATGTCGTCGGCCCGCGCGCGCAACGGCGGCAGCGCCATGCTGAGGATATTGAGGCGGTAGTACAGATCGGCGCGAAACGTCCCGCCGGCGATACGTTCGGTCAGCGCGCCATGCGTCGCCGCGATCACGCGGATATCCACGCGCGTGGGTTCCGTCGAACCGAGCCGAACCACTTCGCGTTCCTGCAGCACACGCAGTAGACGGCTCTGCAGCGGCAGCGGCATTTCGCCGATCTCGTCGAGAAACAGCGTGCCGCGGTGAGCCGCTTCGATCAGTCCCGCCTTGCCGCCTTTGCGCGCCCCGGTGAATGCCCCTTCTTCATAGCCGAACAATTCGCTTTCGAGCAGCGCCTCCGGAAACGCGCCGCAGTTGATCGCGACGAAGGGGAATTCGCGCCGCGCGCTGAGCCGATGCGTGCTCTGCGCCACCATCTCTTTGCCCGTGCCGCTTTCGCCGAGCACGAGCACGGTTGCATCGGATTTCGCATAGCGCCGCACCAGGGTTTTGACGCGCTGCATCGAGGCGCTTTCGCCAACCAGGTCGTCCAGCCGATAGCGCGCCGCGAATTGATGCGTCAATTGCTTCGACCGCAACGTGCGGTCAAGCCGTTCCACCGCGCGCGATTCCTGCAACGTCAACACGGCGCCGTCTTCGCCGCTGTCGCCGACGAGCGGGCCGCGATGGACGAGGTAGCTTACGCCGCGAATCGAAGCCAGCACATCGCCATCGGCCTCGGGCAGCGTGCGCGCCAGTTCGGGCGACAGATCCCCAAGCGGTTGCCCGACGGCGCGCGCCGCATCGATTCCGAGCGCGTCGGCCAAGCGCCGGTTGATCGCTTCGATGCGGCCGTCGGCGTCCAGCGCGACCACGCCGTCACGCAGATGCTGCAGCAAGTTGTCGATATGCCGCCGGCGCTTGGCCTCCGCGCGCGTGGCGTCGGCCAATTCGAGCGCAGTTTCGAAGCCACGGCGAATCGAAGCATGCGAATAAAGAAAGACGGCGTCGATGCCCGCAGCGGTCGCTAAATCGGCGATCAGCCCCGGCCCTACGATCGCGCCCACGCCTTGCGCCTGGAGCGCTTGCACACAAGCGTCGGCATCCTGCGCCGAACGGTACGAGGCGAAGACGATGTCAAGCCCATAGGCCGCCACGAAATCGCGCACTTCCTGCGGTGTCTCGCCGGGGCTGACGAGCGCGACTTGGCCGTCGGTTTGGCGTCTCGCGCGCGCCAGCGAATGCATGACATCGAAGCCCGTCGGATTGATCTGCACGACGGGCACGGACAAGCGGGTCTTCAGGTAGGCGGCGTTCGAGCCGCCCGCGACGATGACATCGGGACGCCTCGCCCCCGCGGCCTCGACTTCGCGCACCGCGTCGTCGTAGGCGCGCGCGATCACGCGCAGGTCCGCGCGCTCATCGTATTCGCCCGCGAGCTCGAACAAGAGATCGCGCAGCCGGCTGATGCCGAACGCCCAGACACGCGGACGCTGGGGCGCCTCGAATGAATGATCGGAAGGAAGACGGCTCACAGGCAACCCGATTCGATGGGGGAACAACGCACACGCGCCATCGCATTATGCGCGTTTCATCTCAATTCTGAAATCACCGATTTCATCCATGAAATTCACTTGGAGCCTTCTCGCTAATAAATTCATTAATAATCAATGACTTCTGAAGAAGCCCTCCACCTGGTCCGCACCTTGCTCTGTAGGGACACCTTTCTGGGAGCTAACGTGGAAACAGGTCATCAGCAACCCATGCGGCCCGGCGCGGCGTTCCGCGCCGCCGTCGCGGCCGAACAGCCGCTGCAGGTCGTCGGCGCCATCACCGCCTACGCCGCGAAAATGGCGCAAGCCACCGGCTTCAAGGCTGTCTATCTGTCCGGCGGCGGCGT
>NZ_JBQCHR010000141.1:0-5718 GCF_051954495.1 Trinickia sp. | reverse complement strand
TTGAAACCCCGCCCTTCAGGGCGGTGAGCTGGGACCCCGGCCTGAAGGCCGGGGTTTCAGCGATTCTTTGGGAGGGGTGCAAACCCCTTCCAAAAGTGTTCAGCCAAACCGGCCTGAAGGCCGGTTGTGGACAGTTGCTTTCGGCAAAACCCTTAAACGGACGACGCCCGGAAAACCCGTCGCGCTCCCGTGGCGCTCATGGGTTCGGAGCCTATCGCAGTTGTCCGCCTATTCATCGGTCATTTTTTTGAAAACCTTTACGACCTGAACGGAACGGGCATAAAGTCAGAAGGCTTGACTGCCGTTCGCCTGTATCACCCTTCGCCTCGAGGAGTGTTTTTCATGGTTCTTCGGTTACTCGCCGTGCTGCCGTTCATCGGCATCTTGCTCGGCGTCCCGTTCGTCAATCGCGTAGAGCCGCTCGTGTTCGGCATGCCGCTCGTGCTCGCCTGGATCGTCTTCTGGGTCGTCATGAGCGCGGCCATCATGGCGCTCGTCTATCGGCTCGACCCGGCCAACCGCGCCGGCGTTCAATCCACCGAGGAGGCCGGCTCATGAGCAGCGCGCTTCTGATCATCGCCGCCATCACCCTCTTCGCGCTTTGGCTCGGCGTGCGCGCCCGCCGCGGCCACGACATGAACCTCGAGCAGTGGTCGGTGGGCGGACGCAGCTTCGGCACCGCGTTCGTCTTCCTGCTGATGGCCGGCGAAATCTATACGACGTTCACATTCCTCGGCGGCAGCGGCTTCGCCTACGGCAAGGGCGCGGCGGCCTACTACATTCTGTCGTACGCCACGCTCGCCTACATCCTGTCGTACTGGCTCCTGCCGCCGATCTGGCGCTACGCCAAATCGCATCGGCTCGTCTCGCAGCCGCACTTCTTGGCGAGCAAGTATGCAAGCCCTTCCCTCGGCGTGCTCGTCGCGCTCGTCGACGTCGTGGCGCTGGTCCCGTACCTCGTGCTGCAATTCAAAGGGCTCGGCATCATCGTCGCGACCGCTTCTTACGGCGCCATCTCGCCCACTGCCGCGATCTGGATCGGCGCAGTCGTCGTCACGGTTTACGTGACGCTCTCGGGCGTGCGCGGCTCGGCGTGGAACTCGGTGGTGAAAGACTTGATGATCCTGGCCATCGTCATCTTTCTCGGGGTGTATCTGCCGATCAAGCTGTACGGCGGCCTGGGCGAGATGTTCCATGCGATCGACACCGCGAAGCCGGGCTTTTTGACGTTCCCGGCAAAAGGCTCGAGCGTCGCCTGGTTCCAGTCCACCGTGCTGCTGACCGCACTCGGCTTCTTCATGTGGCCGCATACGTTCGGCTCGATCTTCACGGCGCGCGACGAACGGATCTTCCGGCGCAACGCGGCCGTGCTGCCGCTCTATCAGCTCATCTTGCTGTTCGTGTTCTTCGTCGGCTTCGCGGCCTCGCTGAAGGTGCCGGGCCTGAAGGGCAGCGACATCGACCTGTCGCTGTTCCACGTGTCGCTGCAGACGTTCGATCCGTGGTTCGTCGGCGTGATCGGCGCGGCGGGCGTGCTGACCGCGCTCGTCCCGGGCTCGATGATCCTGAACGCGGCCGCCACGCTGCTCGCCAACGACGTCTATCGCGGCGCCATCGACAAGCAAGCGCCGGACGCCACGGTCGCCAAGCTCGCACGTGTGCTCGTGCCCGTCATCGCGCTCGTCGCGGTGTACTTCACGCTGCGCGGCGGCGAGACCATCGTCGCGCTGCTCTTGATGGGATACAGCTTCGTCACGCAGTTGTTCCCGGCCGTCGTGACGAGCTTGGCCGCGCGCAATTGGGTGACGAAGCAAGGCGCCACCGCCGGCATCGTGGCGGGCGTGGCCGTCGTCGCCTATACGACGCTCACCCACGCGAGCATCGGCCAATGGTTCCCGTCGCTGCCCAACGGGCTCAAGGACTTGAACATCGGGCTCGTCGCGCTCGCGCTGAACGTCGTCGTGCTCGTGGTCGTGAGCGCGTTGACGCAGCCGAGAGCCGCGGGTCAATCGCAAGCGCGCCCGCTGTAGCCGCGCCCCGCTGACGCGGACCATCGCACGGCGCGCCGAGAGAGCCCTCATGGCGCGCCGCGCGGCACCGAGCCCCCCACGCCTGCCGCGCGCCGCGGCCGCGCTGGTCGTCGCGTTGGCGCTCGGAGCGCTGGCCGCCTTCCACTTCGGTTCCCCCCGGCCGGCGGCCCACCCGGCCGCGCCGCTCGGCACGCCGGCCGATGGCGCGCCCCCGCTCGCCTCGCACGCCGACTGCCACGCCGGTTCGCTCGTCACGGTCGTCGCTCATCTGGACGACGATTTGCTGTTCGTCAATCCGGGCATCGCGCATCGCTTGGCCGCGGGCTGGTGCATCGTCACCGTCCATCTGATCGGCGGCGCGAACGGCGCCTCGTTCGACTATGTCCTCACGCGCGAGCGCGCGATCCGCGGCGCCTATGCCCGTATGGCCAATGCGCCGGATCGCTGGCGCGAGGCCACGGTGACGTTGGCCGGCTCGCCCGTGCATTGGATGACGCTGCAAGCCCAGCCGCGCGTCCAACTCGTCGAACTGCGCCTGCCGGGCGGACGCGTGCGTGGCGGGTCGGTGCCGCTCGGCCGGCTCTGGGACGAGGCGCAAACGATCGCCACTTATCCGATCCGCGCCGACGGCGGCTCCGCGCGCTACGATCGCGCTGCGCTCGTCGCCACGGTCGGCGCCCTGCTCTCGCGGGCGACCCTGATCTATACGCTCAATCCCGACGCCGTACCGTTCGCCGAGCATCCCGACCACATCTACGCCGCGCGGATCGTCCGCTTTGCGGCACAAGCGCTGCACGTGCTTGCCCCGCTGCGCTATCACCTGACCTACGTGACGGGCACGCTGCCGGTCAACGTCGCTTCGGACGATATCCAAGCGAAGCGCGACGCGGCGGCCAGCTATTTCGCGGTCGACGCCGGCGTGGGCGATTTGGCGCGCGTATTCGGCGAGGACGAATGGAACGGCGACTGGATCGCCCGCCGATACGTATTCGACGACGAACGGCCGAGCCGGCCCGCGAGCGATGCGCTCGCCGCGCCCTCGCCCACGGTCTTCAATCTCGTCAACGCCTACACCTTGCAGTGCGTCGACGCGAGCGGCCGCGGCGGCCCCTTGCGGCTCGGCGCCTGCGGCGCGCAGCCCACTCAGCGCTGGCGCTGGCTGAGCGTCCCCAGCCACCCGGGCAACGAGCACGATGCCGCACTCGTCAACCAATCGACCGGGCAATGCACGGCGGAGCGCGGCGATGCGCTCATCGGCGTAGCCTGCGATCCCGACGATATCGATCAGCGCTTCACCCCGTGGGATTTCGGAATGGTGCGCACGCCGCGCGGGCGTTGCCTCGGCGAACGCGACGGCGCACTCGCGATAGCGCCGTGCGACGCACAGACGAGCGCCTTTCGTTGGGCTCCGGCGCTGTACTCGCGTTGGACCGACCTGCGCCTGGCCGGCGCCATGATCGACGACGTCGCCGGGCCCGGCAAGCCCGCCGCCGTTTATGTGGCGCGTCGCACCGACGGCCCCGGTTTCGATGTCTGGGTTGCGCCGCTTCGAGCTCAGGCGCACGCCCGTCGCTGGTACGCGAACGCCGTGCCGTTCGACGCTCGGGCGACGAGGCCGACTTGCGACAGCGCAACGCTTTGCTTCGACAACACGCGCTTCTTGCTCGGCGACTTCGATGGAGACGGGCGTGCCGACCTGCTGGCGATCGGGCCGCGCAACGGGGGCACGGGCTTCTGGCTGCTGCGCAATCTCGGCGACCGGTTCGACGCGCCTCGCCTGTGGTATCAGAGCACCGCCGAGTTTTCCTCCGAACGGACCCAGCAATACGTCGCCGCCGATTTCACCGGCGACGGACGCGCGGACGTGATGCTCGCGCAAACGCCGGTCGCGAGCGGGCAGCCAGCCGCCGGCGACGCGAGCGCACAGGGCCTCGAGCTTTGGGTGCTCGCAAGCCTTGGGGCATCGAGCGCGGCGCCCGCCCGCTGGCTAGCAGCGTCCGGCGCGCGCACCGCCTCGGCGGATGCCGCGCCGCACGCTTACGCGCCGACGGGCTCGACGCAATTTCTCGCCGCGCGCGTGGACGACAGCGCGCGCGCCGGCCTCTTCGCGCTGGACGACGCGGCCGGCGTTCTGGCCGTGACGCCTATCGCGAGCACGGGCCACGGGTTCGTGCCCGCCGAGCCCGTGCGCTGCACGACGTGCCGCAAGCCGTTCACGAAGGTCGCGGCCGGCCCGCTCGGCCCCGGCCGCGGCGTCGACGGCTTGGTCATGTTGACGCTGCGCGAGCCGACCCGCGCCGATCCCGCCACGATCGATGTCTGGACGATGGCGGGCGGCGCACACCTGCAAGCGCCGGTTCATGCGGGCGCCGCCGGCTCCGTCGCATGGGCCGACGCCCTTCCTGCACTCGCGCCGCGGCACGTCGACGCATCGGCCACGCCTGAGCCGTCGCTTGTGCTTTTCAGCCGCGTGAACATGCCGCTGGACGAATACCGCTTCACGTCCGGCGCGCCGCAGCTCATCGCCTATCCGTTGCTCGACGCGGGCCATGCGTTGGGCCCGGCCCAGCCGTGGGGGCCGCTGCCGGGCCGATATGGCGAAGCGCTTCGGGTCGATCGTTTGAACTGATTGATGGCGAGGCCTGTCGGCACGATATGTCGCCGATGACGGCCGCGCAGCGGAGCCCGGCCACGAAGCCGTCTACGCCAGCACCTGTCGCGCGACCTCGAGGTATCGCCGGGCTGTATCGTCGAGCGTCAGGCCGCGCAGGGGCCGACTCGTTCGCGGCTGCTTCAGTGCATCGGCCAGCGCGCGCGCATACTGCGTGGCGTTCGTCGTATCGACGAGCGCCACGCACGGAAACGTTCGTGCAAAGCCGAACGCGTCTATCGCGTTGGCGACCATCGGGACACCCGAGGCCAAGGCTTCGATAAACCCTATGCTGTGCGCTTCGCACCGAGACGGCATCGCGAAGACGGCTGCCCGCCCGAGAAGCTCCGGCACATCGCTGTTCGGCCCCTCCACGCTGACCCGCGATGCGAGACCGAGTTCGTCGACGAGTGCGACGACCTGCCGATGATAGGCGCGGTCGTCGATGACGCCGCACAGATACAGGCGTGCGCCCGGTTCGTGCGCGAGCAGCTTTTGAAACGCGCGCACGGTGTCGAGCTGGCCCTTTTCGGGAACATAACGTCCGATTTGGACGATCCATTGCACGCGCGGGGTCGAGGGCGCTTCTGGGGACCGCCCCGATCCGGCCGCATCGGCCGTTCGCCGGAACCGCTCGACGTCGACGCCGTTGGGCACGACAAAGAGCGCGGGATGCGGACCGACCGTCTCCACGTATTGATCGACGTTGCGCGGCGACACGCCGATGACGGCGCGGGCCCGCCGCGACAGCCGACGCTCCGCCCGCAGCAGCCAACGATTATCGGCAAAGTCGTTCACGCCCGAGTGCATGACGAAGACGATCGGAGCCGAGCAAGGCAGCGCGCGCGCGTAGAGCGCCGGTATCGTCGCGTGCGCGAAGATGACGTCGGGCGCGAACCGTCGAATGGCGCGCATGAGAAACACGAGGCGCGCGAGGTGCTCGTGCCGGCGCGACGGGAACATGCAGGCGACATCGTGCTCCGCCAGTTCGCGAGCCGCGCCGGCGAAGTCGGCCTCCGCCGGCAGCAGCGAGGCGAC
>NZ_JBQCHR010000140.1:0-4679 GCF_051954495.1 Trinickia sp. | reverse complement strand
GAAGAGGTACTTTTACATGAGCGAACAAATCAAGCACATCAGCGACGCATCGTTCGAACAGGACGTCGTGAAATCCGATAAGCCCGTGCTTCTCGATTTTTGGGCCGAGTGGTGCGGCCCGTGCAAAATGATTGCCCCGATCCTCGACGAAGTCGCGAAGGATTACGGCGACCGTCTTCAGATCGCGAAGATCAACGTGGACGAGCATCAATCGACGCCCGCGAAGTTCGGCGTGCGAGGCATTCCCACGCTGATTCTGTTCAAGAACGGCGCGGTTGCGGCGCAGAAGGTCGGCGCGTTGTCGAAGTCGCAATTGACGGCGTTCCTCGACAGCCATCTGTGATACACCGGCCGGGCCTGTTGCAACATGGCAACAGGCCCGGTGCGCGGCGCGATGAGCCGTTGGGCCGCCGCCGGCTTGTGCTATGCTAGAATCATAAGACTTCAAGACACATAAGTCTCTGAGCGGTTCCGCTCAACTCTCCTCCCAAATTTCTTTTCGTCGCACCTCTCCCGGCGGGTTCTCCGTATGCATTTATCCGAGCTTAAGTCTCTGCACGTGTCTCAATTGATCGAGATGGCTAATGGCCTCGAGATCGAGAGCGCGAACCGCCTGCGCAAGCAGGAGTTGATGTTCGCCATTCTGAAGAAGCGCGCCAAAACCGGCGAAACGATCTTCGGCGACGGCACGCTCGAAGTGCTGCCCGACGGCTTCGGCTTCCTGCGTTCGCCGGAAATGTCGTATCTCGCGAGCACCGACGACATCTACATCAGCCCGTCTCAAATCCGCCGCTTCAATCTGCATACGGGCGACACGATCGAAGGCGAGGTGCGCACGCCGAAGGACGGCGAGCGTTACTTCGCGCTCGTGAAGGTCGACAAGGTCAACGGTCAGCCGCCCGAGGCCTCGAAACATAAGATCATGTTCGAGAACCTCACGCCGCTGCACCCGAATAAGCCGCTGTTGCTCGAGCGCGAAATGCGCGGCGAGGAAAACGTGACGGGCCGCATCATCGATATGATCGCCCCGATCGGCAAGGGCCAGCGCGGTCTGCTCGTCGCGTCGCCCAAGTCGGGCAAGACGGTCATGCTTCAGCATATCGCCCATGCGATCAAGCAGAACCATCCCGATGTCGTGCTGTTCGTCCTGCTGATCGACGAGCGTCCCGAGGAAGTGACGGAAATGCAGCGTTCCGTGGCGGGCGAAGTCATCGCCTCCACGTTCGACGAACCGGCCACGCGTCACGTGCAAGTGGCCGAAATGGTGATCGAAAAGGCCAAGCGCCTCGTCGAAATGAAGCACGACGTCGTCATCCTGCTCGACTCGATCACGCGTCTCGCGCGCGCCTACAACACCGTCATCCCGGCTTCGGGCAAGGTGCTCACGGGCGGTGTCGACGCGAACGCGCTGCAACGTCCGAAGCGTTTCTTCGGTGCGGCGCGCAACATCGAAGAAGGCGGTTCGCTGACGATCATCGGCACGGCGCTCATCGAAACGGGCAGCCGGATGGACGACGTCATCTACGAAGAGTTCAAGGGCACGGGCAACATGGAAGTGCACCTCGAGCGGCGCCTCGCGGAAAAGCGCGTGTACCCGTCGATCAACTTGAACAAGTCCGGCACGCGACGCGAAGAGCTGCTCATCAAGCCCGAAATCCTTCAAAAGATTTGGGTGCTGCGCAAGTTCATTCACGACATGGATGAAGTCGAAGCCATGGAGTTCTTGCTCGACAAGATCCGTCAGACCAAGAGCAACTCGGAGTTCTTCGATCTGATGCGCCGCGGCGGCTAAGGCTAAGGCTCAAACGCCGCCTTCCTTCGATAGCGAAGGCGGCAGTCACCACCCCTCGCCGCTCCAATGCTATCCAAGCTTACGCGTTGGTTCGATACGCGTCGTCGCGAACGCGCGCTGCGCCACCACGCGATCGATGAGGCGCTCTGGCAAGCCACGCTCGACGGTCTGCCGTTCCTCCGCTATCTCGACGCCGCCGACCTCGCCCGCTTACGCGAGATGACGAGCCTTTTCATTGCGCAAAAAGAATTTTCGACGGCGCATGGGCTCGAACTCACCGACGCAATCGTCGTCGGCATCGCCGTGCAGGCGTGCCTACCCGTGCTCAATCTCAGCCTAGATCTATACCGAGGCTGGGTCGGCGTCATCGTCTACCCGGGCGAATTCGTGATTCGCAAGACCGTCGAGGACGAAGATGGCATCGTGCACGAGGTCGAGCACGACGCGAGCGGCGAAGCCTGGGAAGGGGGCCCCGTCATCCTTTCTTGGGAAGATGCGCAATTGACCGACCGGCGCGACGCGTACAACGTCGTCATTCACGAGTTCGCACATAAGATCGACATGCTGTCGGGCGAGGCGGACGGCCACCCGCCGCTGTTTCGCCGTTGGCACGCGCCGCTCGACGCGCAAGCGTGGGCCGACGTATTCGACCACGCGTACGATCGCTTCTGCGCGAAAGTGGACGCGATCCCCAAGCGGCGCTGGGCGCGCTTCGAACAAGAATCGCTGATCGATCCCTATGCCGCCGATCACCCTTCGGAGTTCTTCGCTGTCTGCAGCGAGGCGCTGTTCGTTCAGCCGAAGGCGTTCGAAGCCGAATATCCGGAGCTGTACCGGCTGCTGGCGCGTTTTTACCGCCAAGATCCCGCCGGCGTCGGCGTGCCGGCGGCAGTCAGCGGCGCGGCGCCGGAATAGTTCGTCAACCGCCTGATTTTCTGGCATAATCCCCGTTTTTCGACCTTAGGCAAGTGGCTCGCGCCTTCGGCACGTCGCAGGTTCGCCCCGTAGGGGCCGTCCGTGTGGCGATGCAGCGTGGGTTGGCTACCGCCCGACTAAAGGAAATACCATGAAAGAAGGCATTCACCCCGATTACCGCGAAGTCGTTTTCCACGATTTGTCGAACGGCTTCATGTTCGTGACGCGTTCCACGATTCAAACGCGTGAAACGATCGAACACAACGGCAAGACCTACCCGCTCGCCAAGATCGAAGTCTCGTCGGAATCGCACCCGTTCTACACGGGCCAGCAAAAGATCATGGACACGGCAGGCCGCGTCGAGAAGTTCAACAAGAAGTTCGGCGTTCGTGCTGCCGGCAAGGCTGCGAAGTAAATTCGCGCCGCGACCGGACGCTTGCGCCGGATCGAATCGAAGGGCAGCTTGGGCTGCCCTTTTTAGTGAAATGGGCAGCTTAGGCTGCCCATTTTGCATTGGCGCAACGAATGTGTTCCGCGCGCGTTTCGCATGGCGGGCGACGCGCCACGCGACTACAATGCCGGATCGTGTGCGCCGAGCGCCCGCCCATCAGCATAACAACCGTCGTCCGAGAACCGCTCCGCCTGCATGAGACCTGTCGTCCGCCTTACCGCCTCCGCCACGCGCGCTCTTCCGCGCTGGCTGTTGCTCACGCTTTGCATCGTCTACGCGGCTTTCGGTTTGTTCGGCCGCGACCCGTGGAAGAACGAGGATGCAGCGGGCTTCGGCGTCATGTGGACCATGGCGGGCGGCAATGCGCACGATTGGCTGCTGCCGAACCTTGTCGGCAAGTTCATCACCAATGACGGCCCCCTCGGCTACTGGCTCGGCGCGCTATCGATTCGCCTACTTTCGCCCTGGGTCGACGCGGCCGACGCTTCGCGGCTCGCCACGGGCGTGCTGTTTTGCGCGACTTGCGCATTCGTCTGGTACGGCGCCTATCTGCTGGGCCGCCGCTCGGAAGTCCAACCGTTCAAATACGCGTTCGGCGGCGAGCCCGAACCGAGGGACTACGGCCGAACACTGGCCGACGGCGCGCTGCTGATTCTCGTCGCTTGTTTTGGCTTGGCCGAGCGGGGGCACGAAACGACGCCTCAGCTCTCGCAGATGATGGCCGTCGCGATGCTGGTCTATGGGCTCGTGCGCGGGGCCGACAAACCGCTGCAGGGTGCGCTGTTGTGGGCGCTTGCGCTCGGCCTGCTGGCGTTGTCGGGTAATCCGCTGCTCGTTCTCGCCCTCTTCGCCAGTACGCTCGTCATGGCCGCGATCGTCCCCGAGCTGCGCTCGATCTGGCTCCCGCTCGTCGGCGTGCCGCTTGCCGTCGCGCTTTCGCTCGCTTGGCCGCTCGCGATTTTGCACGCCTATCCCGGCGACGCCCGATGGTTCATCGAGCAGTGGCTGAACGGCAGCATCAATCGATTCTCCGCGCCGCCTGGACACGTCTGGCTCTATGCGTTCAAGAACCTGCCGTTGTTTACCTGGCCCGCTTGGCCTCTGGCGCTTTGGGCCTGGGTCAGCTGGGGCGGGCTGCGCGCAAAGCCGCACGTCGCGATTCCGGTGTTCGTCGCCCTGCCGCTGCTTTTTCTGGCGGTGCTGCAAAGCCATCAAACGAACCGGCTCTACATGCTGCTTCTGCCGCCGCTCGCGACGCTGGCCGCCTTCGCGCTGCCGACGCTCAAGCGCGGTGCGATCAACGCCTTCGACTGGTTCGCGGTGTTGAGCTTTTCCATCCTCAGCATTTTCGTGTGGCTCGTGTGGCTTGCCGCGCAAACAGGTTTTCCCCATCCCCTCGCACGCAACCTGGCGCGCCTCGTGCCGGGCTTCGTACCGCACTTCAGCCTTCTGTCGTTCGCATGCGCCATCGCGGCCACCGTCTGCTGGCTTGCGCTCGTGCGTTGGCGTATCGCTCGCCAT
>NZ_JBQCHR010000139.1:0-17940 GCF_051954495.1 Trinickia sp. | reverse complement strand
CTGCTGCTTGGTGCTCGCGAACACGTTCACGACTTGCGGCACGACATAGCTGAGCAGGAATGTCACGATGCCGAATGCGATCAACGTAACGATCGCCGGGTACGTGAACGCCAGCACGATTTTTTGAGAGAGCGCGTTGCGCTGTTCGATGTAGTCGGCCAATCGCGACAGCACGAGGCCGAGCTTGCCCGTATGTTCGCCGGCCGCCACGAGCGCGCGATAGATGTCGGGAAAGTCGCGCGGATGCTGGCCCAGCGCGTTGGCGAGCGAATGGCCGCCGAGCACTTCGGCCCGGATCGCCGCGACGAGTTCGCGGATATAGTCACGCTCGGCCTGATCGGTCAACACGGCTAGCGCTTCGTCGAGCGGCAATCCGGCCGTCAGCAGGCTCGCAAGCTGCCGAGTGAGGATGGCCTGTTCCCGCGTGGACAGCTTGCGGCCGAGCGACAAACGCCGGCTGCGTTCGCCGCGCGCCGCGCTGCCGGCCGGCTCGACCACGAGCGGCGTGAGACCTTGCGTGCGCAGTTGCGCGCGCGCCGACCGGGCACTGTCCGCGTCGAGCACGCCTTTTTGCGCGCGCCCCGCCGTATCGATCGCTTCGAAGCGAAAGGCCGGCATGCGTCAGACCCCGCCCGTTACGCGAATGACCTCTTCCAGCGAGGTGAGGCCCGAGTTCAGCCAGCGTTCGGCGTCCTCGCGCAGCGTGCGCATCCCTTGCGCGCGGCCGGCCGCCAGAATTTCGGCATCCGCGGCATTGTGGTGGATCATCGTGCGGATCGCGTCGTCGATAACGAGCAGTTCATACACGCCGCGCCGGCCCGAATAGCCCGATTTCGCGCACTTGTCGCAGCCCACCGGATGCCATTGCGCGCGGCCGTCCTCGACACGCTCTTCCTTGCACACGGGACACAAGCGGCGCACGAGCCGCTGCGCCAGCACACCAAGCAGCGACGAGGCGAGCAGGTACGGCTCGACACCCATGTCGGTCAGCCGCGTGACAGCCGACGCGGCATCGTTCGTGTGCAGCGTCGCGAGCACCAAGTGCCCCGTGAGCGACGCCTGCACGGCGATCTGCGCCGTTTCCAAATCGCGGATTTCGCCGATCATGATGATGTCGGGGTCTTGCCGCAGGATCGAACGCAGCGCACGTGCGAAGGTCATGCCGATCCGCTCGTTGACCTGCGTTTGACCGATACCCGGAAGATCGTATTCGATCGGATCCTCGACCGTCATGATGTTCGTCGTCGCGGTTTCGAGGCGCGATAGCGATGCATACAGCGTCGTCGTTTTCCCCGAACCGGTCGGCCCCGTCACGAGCACGATGCCGTGCGGCCGCGAAATCAATTTGTCGAAGTGCCCCAGCGTATCGGGCGCCATGCCCAGCGCTTCGAGATTCAGGTGTTGGGCGTCCTTTTCCAGCAGACGGAGCACCGCGCGCTCGCCATGCCCGGTCGGCAGCGTCGACACGCGCACGTCGACGGCGCGTCCGCCCACACGCAGCGTGATACGGCCATCCTGCGGCAAGCGCTTCTCGGCGATATCGAGTTGCGCCATGATCTTGATGCGCGAAATCAGCGCGCCATGCAGGGCCTTCTTGGGGCGCACGACGTCGCGCAGCGTGCCGTCCACGCGGAATCGCACGACAGACGCGTTTTCGAACGGCTCGATATGAATATCGGACGCGTGTTCGCGCGCCGCCTGCGTGAGCAGCGCGTTGATCATCCGAATGATCGGCGCGTCGTCCTCCGATTCCAGCAGGTCCTCGACTTCGGGGATGTCCTGCATGAGCCGCGACAGATCGACTTCGCCCTCGACCTCGCCCACGACCTGAGCCGCGCTGCCGTCGTTACGCTCGTACGCTTGGTTGATCGCCTTGGCGAGCTCGTCGGCCGGCAACCGGACGGCGGTCAACGCGCCGAAATTGCGGGCCACTTCGGCGAGCGCCGCATCGCTCGTGCGATCGCTGATCCACACCTCGATGCCTTCGGCGCGCTGGTGCGCGACCAGAATCTGGCCGTTGCGCGCAAAGGCGTAAGGCACGAGGCGGGCAGCAAGCGGCGAGGGCGCCTGGCGATCGCCCGGCGCACCTTCTTGGACAGAAGCGCGCAGGTCGCTCACTGCGACGCTCCGGGTGCGGCGCCTTGCGGCTGTTGCGGCTGCTCCGGCTGTTGCGGCGCGCCTTGCAACGGCGCGCTCTGCACAGGTGCGCTCTGCAGCGGAACGCCTTGTTGCGGCACGGATTCCTGCTGCACGGCTTGCGGCTGCGCGGCTGGGAGCTGCGCGGCTGGGAGCTGCGCGGGCGCGCTTTGCTGCGGCGCCGGCGCGTTCTGGTGCGTCATCTGCCTCAAGTCGAACAGATTCGCCGCCGGCGACGCGCCCTGACTGGGGCCGAGCGGCATCGGCGGAACGACCGGGAAGTTCTTGTCGCGCATCACGTTGTTGTCGGAGCGATACCCGCTGGTCACGCCTTGAACATAGTCGTACCTGTTCTGGGTGATTTGCTGCGCGGTGTCGCTGTCGCTGATGATCACCGGCCGCAGAAATACCATCAAGTTCGTCTTCTGGCGCTGCTTGGTTTCCGAGCGGAACAGCTGGCCGATCCACGGAATATCGCCCAGCAGCGGCACCTTGCTGTTCGACACTTGATAGTTGTCCTGCATCAAACCGCCCAGCACGATGATTTCACCGTTATCGGCGAGGACGGTCGACTGGATCGAGCGAAGGTTGAACGTCGGGCCGGCCGGGTTCGTCGCCGTGTTCGTCGTACCGCTGACCACCGACGAATCTTCAGTATAGAGCTGAAGCTTGAGCAACCCGCCGGCCGTGATCTGGGGCTTCACGTGCAGCGTGAGGCCCACGTCGCGCCGGTCGTACGTATTGAACGCGTTCGCCGTCGTACCGCTCGTCAAGTTCGAATACGACCCCGTCGCGATCGGCACGTTCTGGCCAACGACGATTTTCGCCTCCTCGTTGTCGAGCGTGATCAAGTTCGGCGTCGACAGCACGTTCGCATCGCTCACGCCGGCGAAGTACTGGAGCAAGCCGCCCAAACCCTGCACGCCGAACATGTCGTGCAGCCATCCGATGTTCAGGCCCTGCGTGAGGGTGTTCGGCAGCGTCGCCGCACCGGCCGCGCCGCCCGCGGCCAGTCCGGCCGCCACGCCGAGGATGTTGGAACTGCCCGTGCTGCCGGCGCTGCTCGATAGATTGGTACCGGCCAAGAGGTTGCCGCTCGCGACCTGCCATTGAATCCCGAGGTTGCCGGCCGTCGTCGAGTTCAACTCGACGATCAGCGCTTCGATGTACACCTGGGCACGGCGTGCATCGAGCTGGTCGATCACGGCGCGCAAATTACGATAGACGGGATCCGACGCCGTGATGATGAGCGAGTTCGTCGCCGCATCGGCCTGGATCATGCCGCCCGGTTGATTCTCGTCGCCGCCCTGGCCCTGCTTGTCGCCGAGAAAATCGTTGTTGCCCGTGCCGTTGCTGCCACCGCTGAGCCCGCCGCCGCTCGAGCCCGACATCGAACTGCCGCCGCCGAGTGAACTGCCGCTATACGAGGAAGGCAGGGGCGGCGTGCCGGACGTGCCCGTGGAAGTCGAACCGCCGCCCGTGTTGCCTTGACTGAACGAGCTGGCGTTGCTCGACTCGGCGCTGCTGCCGGAGCCGCCCCCCTTGCCGAGCATGCCGCGCAACGTTTTCGCGAGCGCGACCGCACTTGCGTTGCGCACATGCACCACGTGCATGTTGCCAGGCTGGGAACTCGGCGCATCGAGCTGTTCGACCAGATGTTTCGCCGCGGCGAGCCGCGCCTTGTTCGACGCGCGCAGCATCAACGAATTCGTACGCGGGTCGGCCTGGACCGACACCTTCAGCGTCGCGTCGGTACTGCCGATCGTGCCCGGATCGAGCAGCTTGGTCAGTTGCGATTCGAGATCGAGCGCGTTCGCGTTCTTCAGCGTCACGACTTGGATCTGCTGCCCGGCCGCGTTGTCGACGCCCGCGATAATCGCCGCGATACGGCGCACGTTGTCGGCGTAATCGGTGACGACGAGCGTGTTGTTGGCGGGGTAGGCCGCGATCGTGTTGTTCGGCGAAATGAGCGGCCGCAGCACCGGCAACAGGTTGTTGGCCGATTCGTTGTGCAGCTCGAACACCTGCGTGATGACCTGATCGCCGCGCGCTTGCGGCACGTTGCCGACGTAGGTGGGCGCGCCTTGCAGCTTCGCGTCGGCTTCCGGCACCACCTTGAGCACGCCGTGGTCTTGGACGATCGCGAAACCCTGCATGCGCAGCGCCGCTTCGAGCGTCTTGAGCGCTTGCTCCTCGGGGACCGGGTTTTCCGAGACGAGGTTCAGTTGGCCCTTGACGCGCGGATCGACGATGATCGTCTTGTTCGTCGCGGCGCCGATCGCTTTGGCCACTTGGTCGATGTCCGCGTTCACGAAGTTCAACGTCACTTCCGCGTGCGCGGCCTGAGCAGCCATGAGCCCGGCCATCAAAAGCGCGGTAGCGATGCGACGCAGTGCCATACGATTTCTTGTCATGGAATTTAGGTTCAATGCGAAAGTGCCTTCCGTCGGCGGTCGTCAGTCGCGTGCATCGCTCAGCCCTCTCAGTATTGCTGTTCGATACTCGGCCGCCATCAAGAAGACGAACATTAGCAGTTTTTTGTGTCTGATTAATCACGAAGCCCCGAGGACGACTTCGTTTTTGCGTCAGATTTTTCTTACTTCGCGCTAGGAAGCGCGGCGAACACCCGCAGAATCAAGCCATTCACCCGCCGTTCCACGCCATCGGCTCGGCGATGTCCGCCAGCGCGCGCTGAAGCCGAACCGGCTCCGGGTATCATACGGTCGATCAATTCGACCGAAACGGGCGGCAAGCTCGGGTTTTCCCCAAGCCTGCCCGCGCTTCGCTTGCCCTGGCCGGGGCTCGCCGGCGCGCCGCGAACAACAACGACCTTGTCGAAGGCGCTTGAACCATGAAACGGACAGTTCTGATTTTGGCTGTGACGCTCGCGTCCCTCGCGTGCGCGAACGCACGCGCGGACTGTTTCGACGAGGCTGCCCGCTACCAGAAGGTCAACCCGTTGATTCTGCGAGCCATCGCCTGGCAGGAATCCCATAACCGTCCGGACGCCCTGCACAAGAACGCCAACGGCTCGACCGACTATGGGCTCATGCAGATCAATTCGATCCATCTGCCCAAGCTCGCCCAGTACGGCATTTCGACCGATACGCTGATGGAGCCTTGCAAGAGCGTGTACATCGCGGCCTGGCATCTGCGGCAAAAGATGAACAAGTACGGCAACACGTGGGCCGCCGTCGGCGCTTATCACTCCGAAACGCCGTCGCTGCGCGATCGTTACGCGCAGCAAATCATCGGCATTTTGTCGCAGTGGAAACTCGTACAGGCGCAGCGCTGACACCGATGCCGCGAACAGCGTGATTCGCGCGGGTACGAGAGCGCGTTCGCCGCGCGAACAGGCCTTCGGGGTGGGGGGCTGGCGTTTGGTGCACAATGCTCCCTACGCCTTTCATGCCGCGAGGCCTCGCGCCTTCGCTCCACCCGATGTCCACTTCCATGAAACAACCGCCTCTGCCCGTCACCGTCCTGTCGGGATTTCTCGGCGCCGGCAAGACCACGCTGCTCAATCACATACTTGCCAACCGCGCCGGGCTGCGCGTGGCCGTGATCGTCAACGATCTGGCCGCGGTCAACATCGACGCCTCGCTCGTCAAGGACGCGGCCTCGCTGTCGCGCGTCGAGGAACGGCTCGTCGAACTGTCCAACGGCTGCATTTGCTGCACGTTGCGCGACGATTTGCTCGCGGAAATCCATCGCCTTGCGAACGAGGGCCGTTTCGACGCCATTCTGATCGAATCGACGGGCATCGCCGAACCGATGCCGATCGCCGAAACATTCGCCTTCACCGATGACGAAGGCCGCACGCTGGCAGACGTCGCAAGGCTCGATACGATGGTGACCGTCGTCGATGCCTTCAACTTCCTGCGCGATTACGCATCGGCGGAGGCGCTGGCCGAACGCGGCCTCGCCGCGAGCGACGAAGATGACCGCACGATCGTCGAGCTGCTCATCGAGCAAATCGAGTTTTGCGACGTACTCGTCGTCAACAAGACCGATCTCGTCGATGCGCAAGCGCTCGAACGCCTGCAGCGGATCTTGGCGCGCCTCAATCCGCGCGCGGTCCAGATCGTCAGCCGCTTCGGGGCTGTCCCGCTCGCCGAGGTGCTCAATACCCAGCGCTTCGATTTCGAGGCCGCGGCAAGCGCGCCCGGCTGGCTCGCCTCGCTCGAGCAAGCGCCGGGCAAAGCACACGACCATGCTCATGAACACGAACACGAGCATGAACACCGCCATGGCCATGATCATGCGGGCCATTCGCACGTCAGCGAAGCGGATCAATACGGCATCGGCAGCTTCGTCTACCGGGCACGCCGCCCCTTTCACGCCGAGCGTTTATGGAAGTTGCTGCACGAGGAGTGGCAAGGCGTGCTGCGCAGCAAGGGCTTTTTCTGGCTCGCCACGCGCAACGACGTGGCCGGGTCGCTGTCGCAGGCGGGCGGCGTATGCCGACATGGTCCGGCCGGCATGTGGTGGGCGGCGCAGCCGCGCGAGGAGTGGCCGGAGGACGACGAGCTGTCGGCCGAAATCGCCGCCGACTGGTACGGTGACGAGGATGATGCGTCGATCGGCGACCGCCGTCAGGAACTGGTTTTGATCGGCATCGGGCTCGATGGCCAAGCGTGGCGCGCCAAACTCGACGCCTGTCTGCTGACGGACGAGGAATATGCGCTCGGGCCGCGTGGCTGGCAGGCCATGCCCGATCCGTTCCCCGACTGGGATCTGGACGCCGACGATCACGAAGGCGACGACGAAGGCCAGATCGTCCATTAGAGCAAACGCGGGCCGAGACGCGTTGCGGATCGCCCGCATCGCGCCCGGCCGCGGCCGCGCAAAAAAAAACCCGCCAAAGGCGGGTGTCGACAAACGGTTAGTCGAAGTTCGACTTAACGCTTGTTGACGGCATCCTTGAACGCCTTGCCTGCCGTGAATTTGACGGTCTTGGCCGCCGGAATCTTGATGGTCTCGCCCGTCTTGGGGTTGCGGCCCGTACGCGCCGCGCGCTTGCCCGAGCCGAAGCTGCCGAAGCCGATGAGCTGCACCGCGTCGCCCTTGGACACTGCCTTCTTGATCACTTCGAGCAGCGTATCGAGCGTTTCGCCGGTTTGAGCCTTGCTGGCGCCCGTCTGACCTGCGACGGCGTCGATCAGTTCCTGTTTGTTCATTAACGTTCCTCTTTATCAGATTGAAGTGACACGGACAGCGCAAACGCGCCGAATTATACGTACGCAAGCTGTGCCGTCGAGTAGCTGTGGGCAAGCGTGCGCCGCTCGGTCGCGCTGAACCCCTGGCGGTACGGCCTTGCGGCGCTTGCTATGATAGCTCAGCGCAAACCCAATAACGGCAAGGCTTCCAAAGAATTTAGCGCTGGCGAGCCTTGTCGGGGCTGGGTTTGAGCATTGTCGTACTCGCAAACCCCCGCTGCCAAGGGCCTCGCGACATTCGAGCGCGTCTTCGTTGGATTTTGCCAACGCTCGCAAACGCCCGCCTGGCTTGGGTTTGCGGCCGATCGACCCGGTTCGGGGCAGCTCGATTAGGGTTGCCCCTTACGTCCGCGCACGCTCTTTTCCCACACTTTCCGCTTGCCGATGACTTCCAAGCTGATTCCCGCCACGTTGGCGTTTCGCGACGACGGCACGCCGTTTTCCCCCGCCTACGACGACATTTATCACAGCGCCGCGGGCGCGTTCGCGCAGGCGAGGCACGTCTTCTTGAACGGAAACGGCCTGCCGGAGCGCTGGCGCGCCCGGCGCGTCTTCACCATCGTCGAAACCGGCTTCGGCATCGGCGGCAACTTCCTGGCCGCTTGGGCAGCGTGGCGGGCCGATCCTCTACGCTGCGAGCGGCTCGCATTCGTATCGATCGAAAAACACCCTTTCAGCGCCGACGATCTGCGCACGCTGCACGAGCGCATGGTTGCGGATGCAAGCGTTTCGCCGCTCGCCAAACAATTGACCGATGCCTGGCCGCTCTTGACGCCCGGTCTACATCGTCTCGAATTCGAAAACGCCCGCGTGACGCTGACGATCGCTTTCGGCGATGCGCTCGAGCTGCTGCCCAAACTCAGACTGCGCGCCGACGCGTTCTTTCTCGACGGTTTCTCGCCGGCCAAGAACCCGGATCTATGGTCTCCGGCCGTTTTCAAGTCATTGGCGCGCCTCGCGGACGAGGGAGCGACGCTCGCGACCTATACCTGCGCCGGACACGTGCGGCGAGCGCTGGACGAAGCGGGGTTTGCTTGCACCAGGGAGGAGGGCTTCGCGGGCAAGCGTGCGATGCTCGTCGGCCGGTTCGCGCCGCGCTGGCGCACGCGGCGCCATGAACCGCCCCGCCCGTACGAGGTGAGCGAGCGCCACGCGATCGTCGTCGGAGCGGGGCTCGCCGGCTGCGCGTTGGCCGATCGTCTTGCGAGCCGAGGCTGGCGCGTGACGCTGGTCGAGCGCCGCTCACGCCCGGGCAGCGAAGCGTCCGGCAACCCGGCGGGGGTGTTCCATCCGCTGCTCTCGCGCGACGACAGCGTTGCCTCGCGCATCACGCGCGCCGGCTTTCTTTATGCGCTTGCGCGATGGCGGGCGCTCGAGAAGGCCGGCCACGCTTTTGCGCGCACGTCGAACGGCTTGCTGCAAATCGCCGACGACGACGACGAGGCCCAAGCGCTGACCGATGCCGTTGCCGCGCACGGCTACCCCCGCGACCTCGTTAGCGCTGTGTCGGCCGACGAGGCGCGAGCCGCGGCGGGAGTCGCCGTGTCGCGCGGCGGATGGCTTTACCCGCAAGGCGGGTCGCTGGACCCGGCGGCCTTGTGTCTGGCGCTGTGCGACGGCGCGGGCGACGCGCTCTCCTCGCGCACCGGCATCGAAGCGGCACGCGTTGCACGCGACGGCGAGGCTTGGTCCGTCGTCTCCGCCACCGGCGAGATCATCGCGCGCGCGCCCGTCGTCGTCTTCGCGAACGCCCGCGACGCCGCGCGCCTTTCAGGCTCGCGCTATACGCCTACGCGCATCGTGCGGGGCCAACTGACGCGCCTGCCGCCTCGGGCGACACCGCCCTTACGGCTTCCGCTCATCGGCGAAGGCTATGCGATCCCGCTGGCGGACGGCCTCGTCACCGGCGCCACATATGACGTTGACGATGCCGGCGACGATTTGCGTACCGAAAGCCATGCCGAAAATCTGGCGCGTCTCGCTCGCCTGATCCCGGATTTCGGCCGACTGGAGACATCCGCCGGCCTCGATTGCGCGACGCTGACCGGCCGGGTCGCGTTTCGCTGCGTGACGAGCGACCGTCTGCCGATGATCGGGGCTCTCGCCGACGAACGCGAGTGCGAACGTCAGGCGGCCTCGCTGCGCGGCGCATGGCCTCTCGACCTGCCTCGCTCGCCCGGCCTGTACGGCGCCTACGCGTTCGGCTCGCGCGGTCTCGTTTGGGCCTTGCTCGGCGCGGAACTCATTGCCTCTCAGCTGGAGGGAGAGCCTTGGCCGCTCGAGGGCGATTTGGCCGAAGCGCTCGACCCGAGCCGCTACTTGCTGCGTGCATTGCGTCAAGGCTTGACCTAGGGCGGTTATCCACCGCAACCTGTGGATAAGCCGGTGAGTGGCCGGTGCGATTCATGTGTAATCGATGTGGACGTAAACGGGACAAGTCGGCCCCTGCCCCCTCTGCCCAAAAAGTTATGCTTCGAAAAGGGCGCACCCCGCACATGCTGCGCAAGCGGTTATGAATTCGCCAAAGCTTTGATTCGACGGAGTAAACATGCGTTGTACACAGATTTCGACCGCCTTTGTTAACTGCTACTACGTATACATACGTAAACAAGTAAACCCAACGTCATAGCGCACGCCTCGCCGTGTATCCGGTCCAATGCACGGCATGCCGGAAACCGTGCGCTTTTTCGTCTGCCGACCGCGCCCCGCAGGGCCAACGACGAGCGAAAATCGGATAAATTTTCTTCGCCATATGAAATCAAGTGTCGTTTGTACCGAGATCAATGCAAATCGATGTTGGATCGTGCGTGTTCGAGGCAAGCTATGGCACAATCCGTGTTCCTCTTGCACAAGTTGCATGGCGGCGCGCCGCTGATTCGCCGCGCCAACCGGGGTAATGTCAGCCGCTGCGCTGCCCGGAGCCGGTCCGCGGAGTCGCCGCACCTAGCCTCGATGTGCCGGGCACGCGCCGCGCTCAATGGGAGCGCCCGGCGCCATGTGCGCAAACCGGCGCGTTTCGTCGTCGCCACGACCGGCAGCCGCCGAGCCGTCGGCACTTACCCTTTCCGTCCGCGTCACGACACATTGCTGTAAGACCGGACAAGCAAGCCACGAGAAAGAGCCGTCGCGGACGAATCGTCCCGCGCGGTTATCCGTAAAGGAGCAGCTATCAGATGAAATCGGCGTTTTCGTTCCTTCCGCACTGGCCGTTCGTTCCCGACGCGGTGTTTTGGGCAGGGCTCGCCCTGGTCGTCGCGGGCCTGCTCGGCGAGCTTTGCCACCGCGCGTGGCGCCTGCCTCGGATCACGGGCTATGCGGTGATCGGTCTGATCGCCGGATCGGCTGGCTTCGGGGCGATCGATGCGGGCGGGGGCGGCACGTCGCGTCTCCTGCTCGACGTCGCGCTAGGGCTGCTGTTGTTCGAGCTGGGCAGCCGTCTGGACTTGCGCTGGATCCGGCGCAATCCGTGGCTCGTGGCGTCCAGCTTGGCCGAGGCCACGCTGACGTTCGTGCTGGTGCTGGTGGCCCTCTCGTTCACGCACGTGAGCGCGGCCGTATCCACCGTGATCGCCGCGATCGCCATGTCGACGTCGCCGGCGATGGTCATACAGCTCAAAACCGAGCTGCGCGCCGAGGGGCAGGTCACGCAGCGGCTGCTCACGCTCACGGCGCTCAACAGCATGTACGCCGTCGTCATCGAGAAAATCGCGTCGGGCTGGCTGCACCAGGAGGTCTACGGCAACGTATTCGCGACGATCGTCCAGCCGCTCTACCTGCTTGTGGGCTCGCTCGTGCTCGCGTATGTGCTCGCGCGAGCCTGTACGTTCTTCTATCGGACGATGCAGGTTCAAGACGAGCATTCGTTCGTCGCGCTGTTCGGGCTCGTGCTGCTGGCCATCGCGATCGCGCATCTGTTCAAGCTGTCGACGATTCTGACGTTGCTCGCCGCCGGCATCATCGTCAAGAACCTGCAGGCGAAACCGCAGTTGTGGCCCGAGCATTTCGGCACGGCCGGGTGGTTGCTGACGGTGATCTTGTTCGTGCTCACGATGACCGCGTTCGAATGGCGCGACATCGCGCTGGGCGGCGTCGCGGCGCTCGGGCTCATCGTGGCGCGCTTCATCGCCAAGCTCG
Source organism: Trinickia sp. (assembly GCF_051954495.1). GTDB lineage: Bacteria > Pseudomonadota > Gammaproteobacteria > Burkholderiales > Burkholderiaceae > Trinickia. The sequence goes on along the minus strand of NZ_JBQCHR010000139.1, from coordinate 6,451 downwards.
TCGGCGTGCTCGCTTTCGCCAAGCCGAGCGGCATCGGCTGGAAGCAGGGCGTCGCGCTCGGCCTGTCGCTCTCGCCGATGTCGGCGCTCGCCTACCTGCTCGTCGACGACACCTATGCGCTATATCCGAACTTCGACCCGACGCTGCGCGCTGTCGTCATGTGCGCGATCGCGCTGTTGCAGCTCATCGGGCCTTGGCTCGTCTATCGCAGTCTGGCGCTCGTCGGCGAGCGACGCGTCTAACGACGCTCGGCGCTTTGCGTCGCCATCTCTGCCTATTGCGCCTATTGGCCGCTCTTGGATTGAAAACACACCATGGCACTTGAACCGTTCATCAATTCCAAACCGTTCACGTTCGGCGTCGAGCTCGAGATCCAGGTCGTCAACACGCACGACTACGATCTGACCAAGGCGGCATCGGACCTCATGCGGCTCGTCAAGGATCAGAAGATCCCGGGCAACATCACGCCCGAAATCACTGAAAGCATGATCGAGCTGTCGACCGGCATCTGCAATTCGCACGAGGAAGCGCTTTCGCAGCTGCGCACGCTGCGCGACACGCTCGTGGCGGCGGCCGATCAGCTCAACGTGGGCCTGGCCGGCGGCGGCACGCACGCATTCCAGCAATGGAGCGAGCGTCAGATCTTCGATGCGCCGCGCTTTCAGTACTTGTCCGAGCTGTACGGCTACCTCGCCAAGCAGTTCACCGTGTTCGGGCAGCACGTTCACATCGGCTGCCCCGATCCCGACAGCGCGCTGTTCCTGCTGCATGTCATGTCGCGATTCATTCCGCATTTCATCGCCCTTTCAGCCTCCTCGCCTTACGTCCAAGGCGTCGACACGGGTTTTCATTCGGCTCGGCTCAATTCCGTGTTTGCTTTCCCGCTGTCGGGACGCGCCCCGTTCGTGCTGACCTGGGCGGGCTTCGAGGAATATTTTTCGAAGATGGTCGCGACGGGCGTGGTCAACAGCATGAAGGATTTTTACTGGGACATCCGCCCCAAGCCCGGCTTCGGCACCATCGAGGTGCGCGTCATGGACACGCCGCTGTCGGTGGACCGCGCCGCGGCGATCGCGTGCTACATCCAGACGCTCGCGCGGCACTTGCTCGTCGATCGTCCGTTCACGCCGAAGGAGGACGACTACCTCGTCTACACGTTCAATCGATTCGAAGCATGCCGTTTCGGCTTGGGCGGCACCTGCATCAACCCGCAAACGGGCGAGCGCCGCACGATATTCGAAGACATTCTCGATACGCTTCGGGTGATCGAACCGCATGCGCAAGCATTGCAATCGTCAGCCGCATTGCGCGAAATCGAGAACATTGCGCAAGGGCAGGTCAATGATGCGACTTGGTTGCGCAGCATCGTGGCAAAAGAGAAGTCGTTGCACGAAGCCGTTCGCCAACAGTGCCTGCGATGGCGGGGTGTTTAGGTTTTTACGTTTACAACGTATACATACGTAGTAGTAGTTAACAATGGCGGGCTCCGCCTGTGGAGAACAACGGATTTCGCTGATGCATCAACGACATGCGCAAACGATAACTACGTGTTTCCCGCGTGCGGAACTGACATGAACTCGGGGCAACTCAGGACGCATTTGTATTCCGTCCTATGTTATCCAGAAATGCCGCACATTCGGTTCGCGTGGTTATACAACGGTTGTCCACAGACGCCTCTGAATAACTTAGCTGTACTATTCGCTTTCGTCGCTTAAAATGGCGGCTCATCCCACGGGGCTGCCGTGGCGCCGCGAGGCAAGGCGCGAGCAGGCAACCGAATCAGCAGCGGCATGCTGTCAATTGCGAAATAGCGAACGAAGACTATGAGCGAAGGTGTATACGGAGAGCAGGCGACCGGGCGCGTGACCCACAGCTTGCTACGTTTAAGCACGGCGATGCGCAGCCAAGCGTGGGAGTGGGCCGAAAGCGCGGGGCTCACGCCGACGCAGGGCGAAATTCTCGTTTTGCTGATGCAGCGCAAGACACCGTTGCGCCTAGGCGAGATCGCTCGCGAGACGGCGCTCACCGCCGCGACGACGAGCGACGCCGTCAGTACGCTCGAAGCCAAAGGCCTGATCGAAAAGCGCCGCGCGACGGAAGACGGCCGCGCGCTGGCCGTCAAGCTCACCGCCCGCGGGCGCACCGCGGCCAAGCGTGCCCAGCAGTGGCCGGATTTTCTCGCTGAAGCCATCGGTTCCCTGCGCAACGAAGAGCAGGCCGTCTTCTATCGCACCATGATCAAGATGATTCGCCAGCTGCAAGTCCAGGGCGACATCGCACCGCATCGCATGTGCGTGACGTGCAAACACTTCGAGGCCAGCAAAAGCCCGAAGAAGGCGGCCCACCGCTGCAACTTTCTAGACTTGTCGATCAGCGACGTCGACTTGCGGCTCGATTGCCCCGTCCATGAAGAGGCCGATTCGCTGACGCAGAAAAAGATCTGGAAGATCTTCGCGCAAAACGCGGCCTGACCGGCTCGAGCGCGCGCGCAGCGCGATTTCGTTCGTTCGGCGTTGAACGAAGGCGTGCTCCCCGTGTACGATTCCGATTTGCGACGTAGAGAACGTCAGCAGCCTGACGCGGCGCCCACGAGCGCCGCGTTTTCCATCCCGCGATCGAAAACGCGACGCCGCTCAGTCGGCACATAGGCTTTTCTGAGGATTTATCGATGAGTTCACGCAAGTTGGTCGTGCGCCAGTCCGGCGTGCATGGCAAGGGCGTCTTTGCCTCCGTGCGCCTCAAGGCGGGCGAGCGTCTGCTCGAATACAAGGGTGAGCGCATCTCGTGGAAGGAAGCCTTGCGGCGGCATCCGCACAATCCCGCGGAACCGAATCACACGTTCTATTTTGCGCTCGAGGACGGGCGCGTCATCGACGGCAAGGTGGACGGCAATAGCGCGCGATGGATCAACCACTCGTGCGCCCCGAACTGCGAGGCGGAAGAAGTGGACGGCCGCGTCTATATCCACGCGCTGCGCGATATCGACGCCGAGGAAGAGTTGTTTTACGACTACGGTCTCGTCATCGACGCGCGTCAGACGAAGAAGCTCAAGGCGGAGTATGCGTGCCGATGCGGCGCGCGCAAGTGCCGCGGCACCATGCTCGCGCCCAAGGAAGAAGGCAAAAAGACCAAGAAGGGCAAGAAGGACAAGAACGGCAAGGCATGAACGCCGGCCGCGGAGTCAGTCGGGGGAGACGTGACTTGGTGCGGGCAAGCTCGGCGGCATGTTCGCCTCGCCTCGGCCAGCGCTCGTCAATGGGATGCGCAGCACGAACCGGGCGCCTCCGCCGGGCGCATCTTCGTAACGTACGTCGCCCCCGTGCAGCTTCATGATGTCGTGCACGATGGCGAGACCCAGGCCCGCGCCCGCGTCGACGCTGGTGTCGGCCGCATCGTGGCGGTCGCCGCGAAAAAATCGCTTGAACAAATCGGCCTGCAAAGTCGGTGGGACCCCCAACCCATTGTCTTCCACCGCTATCTGCGCGAGGCGGGCGCCGTTTTCGCCGACCGCTTGCGAGACGGAGACGGTGACGTTCGCGCCGTCCAGTCTTGCGGACGGGAGATACTTGAGCGCGTTGTCGAGCAAATTCGCGATGACTTCACGCAGTAGGACGACATTGCCGCGCACGAGCAGCGGCTTGTCGTTCGATGGGTCGTCCAATCGCTGAAATCCGAGATCGACATGCCCCGCCAATGCGCGCGGCACCCATTCGGCGCCGGTCTCGAACGCAAGGGCGGCGATGTCGAGTTCGGTAAAGCGCGCGGCTTGCTCGCCCGGCTCGGCGCGTGCGAGCGACAGCAGCTGATTCGACAGTCTGACGGCGCGATCCGCCGCCGCGCGCAGCTCGCGTACGGCGGCGAGCGTCTGGCTCGGATCGCGCGCATTGGCCGCTTGTTCGGCGTGGAGCTTGACGGCGGTGAGGGGAGTACGCAGCTGATGCGCCGCATCGGCGATGAATTTACGCTGCGCATCCAGCGCCGTTTTCAGCCGCACGAGCAGTGCGTTCATCGCGCTCGTCAGCGGACGGATCTCGATCGGGACATAGCTTTCGTCGACGGGCTCGAGCGAAGTGTGCGTCTGCCGATTGAGCGAATCGGCGAGCACGGTCAGCGGGTTGAGCTGCTGGTTGACCACCCGCCAGACGATGCCCCAGCCCGCCAAGAGCAGGAGCAGCAGCGGCATCATGATCGCGACGAGAAATTCCGCGGCGATGCGGTAGCGATGCCGCAGCGGCTGCGCGACTTCGACGATGATCGGCTTGCCCACGTTTTGCAACGCACGCACTTGAGCGACGCGCACGCGCATGCCCGCATACTGCGCTTCGAACACGAAGGCGGCGCGCTGCTCGCGGATGCGGGTGCCGAACAGCGGCAGCGCCGGATCGCCGGCGATCTCGCGCTCGCCGTCGCTGATGCGATAAATCAGGCCTTCGCTCGTATCGGAAAACATCGCCTGCGCGAGCGGTGGGACGGTCGAGCGAGCATTGGGCCCGGCGATCTGGATTTGCTTGGAGATGGCGGTCGCGAGATCGGTCAGCGAACGATCGATGACGTGCTGCGTGTATTGCCAAGCCAGCCAATAGGCGATGAGGCCGCTCATCAGCGCAAGCAGGGACAACGGGGCGGCGAGCCGCCGAAGCAGCGAGCGGCGCAAACTGGTCGCGGCGACGAACGGCATGGCGAAGGAACGGGGCGATCGGGGAAGGGAAGGCGCGTGCGGCATCGAGAGGCGTTGCCGCGGCGATCGGCGCGCGACCGACGTGACGCCGGTGGCGGACCGATCGCTCGATCGCGTTACGACGCCTGGCGGATTTCCTGCAGCAGGTACCCGAAACCGCGCACCGTGACGATTTCGACGCGGCAGTTTTCGAGCTTCTTGCGCACCCGGTGCACATAGACTTCGATGGCTGTGTCGCCAAGGTCGCCGCCGAAGTGGGTCAGATGATCTTGCAGCTGGGCTTTGCTGACGACGCGGCCATGGCGCAGCAACAGCATTTCCAGCACGGCGAATTCGCGCGGCGAAAGTTCGAGCGCTTTGTCGTCGTTGAAGATACGGCGATCGACACCCGATAAGCGCACCCCGCCGAGCGACACCTCGGGGCGCGGCACGTCGCTGTGGGGACCGCTACGGCGCATGACGGCGCGAATGCGCGCTTCGAGTTCCGCGGGTTCGAACGGCTTGAGCATGTAATCGTCGGCGCCTGCGTTCAAGCCCTGCACACGGTCGTTCAGTTCGTCGCGCGCCGTGAGCACGATCACGGGCGTGTGGCGATTGCCTTGTCGAAACCGCGAGAGCAGCGTCATGCCGTCGATACCGGGCAGCCCGAGATCGAGAATGACGAGTTCGTGACGGTTCTGCGTGAGCGCTTGCTCTGCAAAGATACCGTCATGAACCATGTCGACGGTAAACCCGGCTTGTTCGAGACTGCTTTGGATGCCGCGCGCGATGGGGCGGTCGTCTTCGATCAGAAGGAGTCGCATGGAATTCGCTCAAGTACAATGGGTTACGCATTTCTAGCACGCCGACCGGCAATGCCTTCTTCGCCACAGCCAAGCGTGCCGCCGCAAGAGAAGCTCCGGCAGGCGCCCAAGGCACAATCCCGAACCACATGTCCGAGATCTCGATCAACGAACTGGAAGCCGCGATCAACTTTTGGCGCACCCGCTCACCTTCGAGCGGCGACGAGCTAAGCTTGTGCAAGGAGGCTAGCGCGCTCTCCAAGCCGTATGCGCTGATGATTGTACAGCGTCGAGCCAGCGTACCGTCAGACGGGTTAGACCCGGTGGCGCGCAATGCCTGGGACGCCTACGTGCGCGCCACGCGCGGTTAGCTCCCGCGCTGCATCGTCTTTGCGACCTCCTCAATGAACCGAGCGAGCGCTGTGTCCCGTTCCGTGACGCCGTTCGCCTCGTGCGTCGTCAGCGTAATGTCGACCGTGTGATACACGTTGAACCATTCCGGGTGGTGGTTCATCTCCTGCGCCTTGATGGCCACGCGTGTCATGAAGCCGAAAGCTTCGTTGAAATCGGCGAACTTGAATTGCCGGTGGATCGCGTCGCGGCCTGTCACGGCCTGCCAGCCCGGGAGTTGAGCAAGCTGCGTCGAGCGTTCCTCCGATGTCAGTTTGCGGATCATTGCGTGCTCCTTTCATCGTTCGGCGTATGCCGATGCGGCCATTCTTTCACAAGTGACGGTCAGACGCCGGACGGGCGTGAGGAGCGGGCGTCCTGAAGGAATGGGCGGTGGAAGAAGCGAACCGTGCAATGCGAAACTAGCGCGAACAATTGCACGCTGCCGCGCAACGCAGAGGCAAGGGTGGGTTCACGTGCGACAATCGCGCATAGTTGAACCCATTCATGCGGAAAAAACTCATGCTGGAGCTTGACCATTTCGACTTGGCGCTGCTCGAGGTACTGCAGCGCTTCGGCCGTGCCACGCATCAGCAGCTAG
>NZ_JBQCHR010000138.1:0-11673 GCF_051954495.1 Trinickia sp. | reverse complement strand
TCGACGCCCGTGCCGTCCGACTTCACCCGGACCTTGACGTTGTAGTCGACCACGCGCTTGACAGGCACCAAAATTTTCATGCACACGCTCCAAAGTTACGAATACGTCAACCCAGCGGCCATTATAGCGACAGCGCGCGCCACAGCCGCACTGCCCCGCGTTTCGGCAAACCCCAATGGGCAAATCCGTCACCCCATGGCGGATGAAAACGCAGCTCGGGCGACGGTCCATTCGGCTCGCCGGCGTCGATAGACCGCGACGATAGGCCACGGCAGCGGCCACATAAACGAACGATCGTTTTATTTTAACGATGCATCGGCCCCGGCGCTAGGCCCGACGTTCGACCAACGCCTCTAACGAGCGGGGGCGGGTGCTCATCGATGGCTCAAACGGCGTACGAGCCAATCTCCGAACGACTGCACCAGTTGCACGAAGACGATCAGGATCACGACGACCGTCACCATGACTTCCGGCAAAAACCGCTGATAGCCGTAGCGAATGCCGAGATCGCCCAGGCCTCCGCCGCCGATCGCGCCAGCCATCGCGGAGTAGCCCACGAGCGAAACGAACGTGATCGTGAGGCCGGCGACGATACCCGGCAGCGCCTCGGGCAGCAAAACCTTGAAGACGATTTGACGGGTCGTCGCGCCGAGCGCCTCGGCCGTTTCGATGAGCCCTCGATCGACCTCCCGCAGCGCCGTTTCGACGAGCCGGGCGACGAACGGCGCCGCCGCGATCGTCAGCGGCACCACGGCAGCGGCCGTACCGATCGACGTGCCCACGATCACGCGCGTAAGCGGAATAACGGCCACCAGCAAGATAATGAATGGCGTCGAGCGCACCGCGTTGACGGTCAAGCCCATCACACGGTTGCTCATCACGCTTTGCAGCACGCCGCCGCGATCGGTCAGAAACAGCAGCACGCCGAGCGGCAAGCCGACGAGCGCACCGACCACGCCCGAGATGCCGACCATGACGAGCGTCTCCCAGAACGACTGCACGAACATCGAGGACATTTCACTGAACATGGGAAAGCTCCTCGACGACGACGCCCTGATCGCGCAAGAATCCGAGCGCCGCGTGAAGCTGCTGCGGCTCGCCGTCGGCGAGCACGGCGAGCGAGCCGAACGCACGGCCTTGGATCTCGTCCACCTGTCCGTGCAGGATGTTGAAATCGAGCGCGTAGCGGCGAATCGTCTCGGACAAGATCGGCCGATCGACGCCACCGCCGGCGAACGCGAGACGTAGCAGCCGGCCCTCGCCGGCTTCGATTTGCGCCGCGACGCGCGCCTTCACGGCGCTCGGCAACTCGTGCGCGATGACGTCGCCGAGCAGCGCGCGCGTGACGGCATGATGCGGCTTCAGGAACACGTCCACGACGCTGCCCGCTTCGACGACGCGTCCTGCATCGAGCACGGCCACGCGGTCGCAGACATCCTTGATCACTTCCATCTGGTGCGTGATGAGCACGATCGTGAGGCCCAGTTCGCGGTTGATTCGCTTGAGCAGTTCGAGGATCGAGCGCGTCGTTTCGGGGTCGAGCGCCGACGTCGCCTCATCGCACAGCAACACCTTCGGCCGGCTCGCCAATGCACGGGCGATACCCACGCGCTGCTTTTGCCCGCCGCTGATGCGCGCCGGATATCGATCCTTCAGGGCGGCGAGGCCCACCAGTTCCAGCAACGGCAAGACCGTTCGGTCGATCTCGGCCCGCTTCATGCCGGCAAGCTCGAGCGGCAGTGCGACGTTGTCGAACACCGTCCTCGAATTGAGCAAATTGAAATGCTGAAAGACCATGCCGATCTCGCGGCGCGCTTCGCGCAGCGCCTGGGCCGATAGCGCGGTCAACACCTTGCCGTCCACGACGACTTCGCCGGCGCTCGGCCGGGTCAGCAGATTGATCGTGCGCACGAGCGTGCTCTTGCCCGCGCCGCTGCGGCCGATGATGCCGAAGATTTGACCGGCGGGAATACTGAGGTTGATGTCGTGGAGCGCCTCGACCCAGCCGCTCGGCCCGGCGAAACGCTGTGAAATATGACGAAGTTCGATCATGAAAGGACAAAACGGCGGGCCCTCCCTGCGCCACTGCGCTTGAAAGGGGGTCACCGTCGTTGACTAGCGGATAAAGTGACGACCCGCAATTTTATCGCGCCGCACAAATAAGCTTTAATAATTAATCGCCACGCCTTAATGAATTTGGGAAATTAGAGTGGAAGGCGGCTTCGATCGTGCCTTTCGCCGCGCGCCGAGCGGCTATGATCGGGCGCACGAGACGCGCAACGGGGGGAGGAACGATGTCGACGACTGCTGTGCCGCAGGACAAGGGCGATTCGGATCCGGCGAAATCGAAGGCCGCGCAACGGCAGGCCGCACCGGCGTGCACGGTACGCACGACGGACGGCATTGAACTCGCTCTTTACCGATGGCCCTGCGCAACGCCACCGCGAGCCACGGTCGCTCTTCTCCACGGCTTGGCCGAACACGCCGGCCGCTATGCCGCGCTGGCCGAGCGGCTGAACGCGGCGGGCATCGAACTCGTCGCCGTCGACCTGCGCGGTCATGGACGCTCCCCGGGAGCGCGCACCTGGGTGGAACGATTCGACGAATACCTGAACGATGCGCGCGCGTTGCTCGAATCGGCCTCGAGGCCGGGCACGCCGCTTTTCCTGATGGGCCACAGCATGGGCGGCACGATCGCGACGCTGTTCGCAATCGAACGACTCGCCGCGTTCGCCAGCGAGTTTCAGCCCGTGACCGGCCTTATCCTGTCGAGCCCCGCCCTTGCCCCGGGCAAGGACGTGCCGCGCTGGATGCTCGCGGCGAGCCGCGTCGTGAGCCGCCTGTGGCCGCGCTACAAGGCCATGAAAATCGAGCCCTCGCTGCTTTCGCGCGATCCGCGCATCGTCGAGGCCAATCGCACCGACCCGCTCGTGCATCATGGCGCGGTCCCGGCCCGCACCGGTGCTGAAATTCTCGTCGCGATGGCGCGCATCGAACAAGGTCGAGCCTCTCTGCGCCTGCCCGTGCTCGTCTATCATGGCACGGCCGATAAGCTGACCGAGCCCGAAGGCAGCCGCGTATTCGTTCAGCAAGTCGGTTCGCCCGATCGCACCCTGACGCTCTACGATGCGGCGTTTCACGAGACCATGAACGATCTCGATCGCGACCGCGTCATCGAGGCACTGACGCGCTGGATTGTCGCCCGCGCCTAGTTGAGCTGCTGCCTCGGGGTCGCACGCCCCGCCTGGCTCATGCCCGCCAGTTCGGCGTGCGCTTTTCGATGAACGCCTGCATGCCCTCTTGGGCGACAGGATCGATCGCATTGCAGGCGATCGCCTGCCCCGCCATCTGGTAGGCCGCTTCGATCCCGGTCTCCAACTGACGATAGAACAGCGCCTTACCCACGCGCACGGCGGCGGCCGGTTTCTCGCAGATGCGTTGGGCGAGCGCGGCCACCTCCGCGTCGAGCGCATCGAGCGGCGTCATATGATTGATGAGACCCAGCTCGCGGGCCTTGGCCGCATCGATGAAATCGCCCGTCATGAGCATCTCGAACGCGGCTTTGCGCGGGATATTGCGTGAGAGCGGCACCGCGGGCGTCGAACAGAACAACCCGTAATGAATGCCCGATGTCGCGAAGCGTGCCGTGTCGGCGGCCACCGCCATGTCGCACATCGCGACGAGCTGACAGCCTGCCGCGGTGGCGATGCCTTGCACGCGCGCGATGACGGGCTGGGGCATCCGCTGCAGCGTCATCATCAACGCGGAGCAGCGCCCGAACAGCGTTTGATAAAACTCGAGCGAAGGCGTTGCACGCAGCTCCTTCAAATCATGTCCGGCACAGTAGGCTCGCCCGTTTGCCGCCAGAACGACGACGCGCGCGTCCGATTGTGCGATCGCCGACAACGTCGCCTGCAGTTGCGCGATCAGATCCTCGGACAGCGCATTGAACGCGTCGGGCCGATTGAGCGTGACGCGCACGACGCCCGGCAATGCGTACGCATCGTGTTCGATGAGCAACGCGTCCGAAGCCGGCGCGCCGGAAGACGTAGAGGTCGATGCAGCGTGATCCATGATGGGCCGCCTCCTGACAGCAAAATTCAATCGGTAGTCTTAGGTCAGATATCGGCCAACGCGCGCACGTGCGCGACGACACTGCGGCCGAGCGCCGACAAGTTATAGCCGCCTTCGAGGCAACTGACGATCCTTCCGCGCGCATGGCGCTGCGCAATGCGGCGAATCTGATCGGTGATCCACGTGTAGTCGTCCTCGACGAGCCCCATGTTGCCGAGATCGTCCTCGCGATGCGCGTCGAACCCCGCCGAGATGAAAATCATCTCGGGCTTGAACGCTTCGAGACGCGGCAGCCAGACGAGATCGATGGCCTCGCGCACGGCCGTGCCCGGCGTGCGCGCGGGCATAGGCAGGTTGACCATGTTCGGCGCCTGATTGTCCGCGCCGCTAAACGGATAGAACGGATGCTGAAAAAAGCTGCACATCAAGACCCGCTCGTCGCCCGCGAATGCCGCCTCCGTGCCGTTCCCATGATGCACGTCGAAGTCGACGACGGCCACGCGCGAGAGACCGCGCACGTCCAACGCGTGACGGGCGGCGATCGCCACGTTGTTGAAGAAGCAAAAACCCATTGCCCGTGCGGGCTCGGCGTGATGGCCGGGCGGCCGCACGCTGCAGAACGCATTGTCGTAGCGTCCGTCGATGACCGCATCGGTCGCGGCCACCGCCGCGCCGGCCGCGCGCAATGCCGCCTGCCACGTATGCGCATTCATGCACGTGTCGGGATCGATCCACGCATGACCTTCGCTCGGCGCGCTGCGCTCGATGAAATCGATGTGAGCGCGCGTATGCACGCGGGCGATATCGGCGATATCGGCGAGCGGCGCGCTTTCGCGCTCGACCAGTTCCGCGATGCGGCTCGCGATCAATTGATCCTCGATCGCGACCAGCCGCTCCGGGCATTCCGGATGCCCCCGCCCCATCTCGTGCAGTAGGCAATCGGGGTGTGAGTACACAGCGGTCGTCATGATCGTTTCGCGCCGCGGGGGCGGCGTGTCTCCTTGGTCACTTCGTGGGCCGTCGGGCGGGCCTCGGATTGGCCTACGTTACCACACGGCGACTCGCTCCGCGCCGGTTCCGCCCACGCCGGCCGTTCGCTATACTGCGCCGAACGCCCTTTCTCGCTCTCTTATGACCGGTCAATACGCATCATCCGCGGCAAAATGCAAACGCCTTGCCGTGCTCGTCGCCGCAACGCTCGGCGCCGCACTGGCCTGGCACAGCGCCGACGCCCAGAGCGCTTCGCCCGCCAGGCACACGGCCCGCCTCGCGCAAGGGCAAGCGCCGCAGTCGGCAACGTCGGGCGGAACGTTCGAAGAGGAGATCATCCCGCAGCGCTACGCCGACAATGCGGACGTCAACGCATTCATCGACGACATGGTCGCGCGCTACGATTTCGACCCGGCCGCGCTGCATACGCTGTTCGCAGGCGTCAACTATTCAGCCACCGCCGTCAAGCTCGTCACGCCGGCCCCAACGCCGTTCGTCAAGAATTGGCACGTCTATCAAGCGCGCTTTCTCGACCCCGTGCGAATCAACGCGGGCGTGAAATTCTGGCGTGACAACCGGGCGACGCTCGAGCGGGCCTACCAGCAATTCGGCGTGCCGCCGGAGGTCGTCGTCGGCATCATCGGCGTCGAGACGATATACGGCCGCTATATGGGCAACTTCCGCGTGCTCGATGCGCTGACGACGTTGGCGTTCGACTATCCGAACACGCCCAACCGCGCCGAGCGCGAGATGACGTTCCGCAAGAACCTCGAGGATTACCTCGTTTGGACGCGCGACGCGCAAATCGATCCGACAACCGTCCTTGGCTCCTATACGGGCGCGATCGGCATCCCGCAATTTCTGCCGAGCAGTATCGTGAAGTACGCGGTCGATTTCGAAGGCAACAGGCATATCGACTTGCGCACGAGCCAAGCCGATGCAATCGGCAGCGTGGCCAACTATCTGAAGGAAAACGGATGGGAGAGCGGCCGGCCAGTCGTCTGGCGCATCGCCGGCGACAAGGGCAGCCAAGGTATCGCGCAGGCGGCCGCGGACGGTCAACCCGAACCGCACTGGCCGCTCGCGCAATTGCTGCGCGCCGGCATGGTGCTCGACGAGCCGGGGCTCGATACGACGTCGGAGGCGAGTACGCCGGTCACGGTCATCGATTTGCCGACGCCGGCGCGGCCGACGGAGTACATGCTGGGCCTGCAGAATTTTTATGCGCTCACGCGCTACAACCGCAGTTTCTTCTATGCGCTCGCGGTCTATGAACTCGGGGAGCGCGTGAAGGCGCGCATGGACGAGGAAACGGCAAACGCACAGCCGAGCACACCGATGCCGACGCCGACGCCGACGCCCGCGCCGCAGCCTATGCCCACCACGGCGCCCAGCGCGCAAACGCCCGCCACATCGCCCGCCTCGTTATTGAATGAGCCAGTTCCCGAAGCGCCGGCCGGCGGCCAGCCGCAGCCCCAGCCCCAGCCGCAGTAACCGTATCGCCGCGGCGGCGCAGCTTTTGCGCTCCGCCGCGGGATGACTGCAGCGTCAGGCGGGAAACACGCCAGTGGACAAGTAACGATCGCCGCGATCGCAGACGATGAAAACGATCGTCGCGTTTTCGACTTGCCGAGCGATACGCAAGGCGACCTCGCAAGCGCCCCCCGATGAAATGCCGCAGAAAATGCCTTCCACTGCCGCGAGGCGCCGCGCCATTGCCTCGGCCGCGCTTTGCGAAACGTTCTCGGTGCGATCGACGCGCGTTCGATCGAAAATTTTCGGCATGTAAGCCTCGGGCCATTTGCGAATGCCCGGGATGCGCGAACCGTCTTCCGGCTGCGCCCCGACGATCTCGACCGCCGAGTTCTGTTCCTTCAAGTAGCGCGACACACCCATGATCGTCCCCGTCGTACCCATCGACGAAACGAAGTGGGTGATGCGCCCTTCGGTATCGCGCCAGATTTCGGGGCCCGTCGCTTCGTAGTGCGCGACCGGATTGTCCGGGTTCGCGAATTGATCCAGGATGATGCCGCGCCCGTCGCGCTGCATTTGTTCGGCGAGATCCCGAGCGTACTCCATGCCGCCCTTTACGGGCGTCAGCACGATTTCAGCGCCATAGGCGGCCATGCTCTGGCGCCGCTCGACCGATAGGTCCTCGGGCATGAGCAGCACCATCTTGTAGCCGCGAACGGCCGCGGCCATCGCGAGGGCAATGCCCGTATTGCCGCTTGTCGCTTCGATCAGGGTGTCGCCGGGCTTGATCCGGCCCCGCGCTTCCGCCTTCTTGATCATCGACAACGCGGGGCGGTCTTTCACCGAGCCTGCGGGATTATTACCTTCCAGTTTCGCGAGCACGACATTGTTGCGGCCGCGGATCTCGTCGTCGGGCAAGCGAACGAGTTGGACGAGCGGCGTATTGCCGATCGTATCTTCAATGGTTTTGTAAGGCATATCGTTGGCGCTCGGCGCGCGGTCAAATTAGTCGATGGGAATCCAATCGATTGTAAAGCACCAGGCCGCTCATCGCCGCGTAGGGTCTTTCGCGCCTGCCGCTTGCTGTGGCCGCACGCAATGCAACGACGGCAGGCGATCGCGCGAGAATGCGAACTGAACCTGTCAGCGCAACGATGCGCTTGGCGAGGCCCCAACCGTGAGTCCTTCCGCCTGGAGGCGGTCGGTCGCCTGCCCCCCGAGGCCTTTCACGCGCCGGCCGAGATCCGCGGCGTCCCTGAAGGGACCGCCCGCCGAGCGTTCGTCGACAATCGCCTTCGCCCTGGCCGGGCCGATGCCTTTGAGCTCGCGCAGCGCGGCTTCATCGGCGATATTCGCGTCGACGGCTTGCGCATGGAAGGAGGGAAACGCGACGACGGACGCCGCCGCGAGAAAGAATAGACGTTTGAACATGGCGCCTCCGGACAGTGAAGGGGCCGGCGAGCGCCGACCACGAGGCGCCAGTCTAAGTACGGCGCGTCGCGCTTTACAGTTGACCGGACAGCCAACGCACGTAGCGGTCGACGCCTTCCTGCACGGTCAAGAACGGCGCATCGTAGCCGGCTTCGCGCAGGCGCCCCGTATCGGCTTGCGTGAAGCACTGATACTTGCCGCGCAGCGCATCGGGAAAGGGAACGTATTCGATGAGGCCGCGTTGGACCATTTCCGCGAGCGAGAGCTCGCTCTGATGCTCGAGCGCGCGCAGCGTATTGACGACCGAGGTTGCGATGTCGTTGAACGGTTGGGCGCGCCCGGTACCGAGATTGAAAATGCCCGACTTCTCTGGATGGTCGAAGAAGAACAAATTGACCTTGGCGACGTCTTCGACGGAAACGAAATCGCGAGTCTGCTCGCCCGCCGCATAGCCGTTGTATTCGCCGAACAGCTTGACTTTGCCTTCGGCGCGAAACTGGTTGAAGTTATGAAACGCGACCGACGCCATGCGCCCCTTATGCGCTTCGCGCGGCCCATACACGTTGAAATAGCGAAAGCCCACGATCTGGCTCTTGGCGCTCGGCATGACGCGGCGAACGATCTGATCGAACAGAAACTTCGAGTACCCGTAGACGTTCAGCGGAGCTTCCACTTCGCGCTCTTCGACGAAACGCGTCGAGCCGCCGTAGATCGCCGCCGACGACGCGTAGAGAAACTGCGAGCCTTGAGCCAAGCAGGCATCGAGCACCGCGCGACTGTAGCGGAAGTTGTTCTCCATCATGTAGCGGCCGTCGGTCTCCATCGTGTCCGAACAGGCGCCCTCGTGAAACACGGCCCGCACCTTGCCGAAATCGCCACGCGCGAAACGTTCGACGAATTCCGTTTTGTCCAGGTAATCGTCGATCTCGCAGTCGACGAGGTTCTTGAACTTGTCGGCTCGCGTCAGATTGTCGACGGCAATGATGCGCGTTTCACCGCGCGAGTTCAACGCCTTGACGAGATTGGCGCCGACGAAGCCGGCGGCGCCGGTAACGATAAGAGTCATGATCGAAATAACGGTTGTTCGATAACGATGATAGGCGATCGATGGGCGAGCCCGCGGCTTGGCGTGCGGGCTGGGCTAACGCGCGTCTTGCGCGAAAAGCTCGTCGTAATCGACGGTGGCCGTGCCGAGCTTGCCCACGACGATACCCGCCGCGCGGTTTGCCAGCGCAACGGCGTCGACGAGCGGCAGCTTTGCGGCCAGCATGACGGCCAACGTTGCGATCACGGTGTCGCCCGCGCCCGATACGTCGTAGACTTCGCGCGCGACGGCGGGCGCCGTCAACACGCTCCCGTCGGCCGCGAACAGCGTCATGCCTTCCTCCGACCGCGTGAGCAGCAGCGATTCGATGTCGAGCGAAGCACGCAGCGCATCGACGCGCGCGCGCAGATCGTCCTCCGACTTCCACTGCCCGACCACCTCGCGCAGCTCGGCGCGGTTCGGCGTAATCAGCGTGGCGCCGCGGTAACGCTCCCAATCGTCGCCCTTCGGATCGACGAGCACGGGTTTGCCGGCCGCGCGAGCCGTGGCGATCATCTGCGTGACGTGCGTCAGGCCGCCTTTGGCATAGTCGGATAGGAGGATGACGTCGTGCGATGCCAGTTGCGCATCGAAGCGTGCGAGACCGGCCAGCAGCGCTTCATGCGCCGGCGTGTTTTCGAAATCGACGCGCAACAATTGCTGCTGGCGCGACAGCACCCGCAATTTGATCGTCGTCGACAATTCCGGGTCGCGTTCCAGATGCGTCGCGACACCGCTGTCCTTCAGCAGTTCGACGATGCGCTCGCCCGGCTCGTCGCGTCCCACGACGCAAAGCAGGCCCGCGTGCGCGCCCAGCGCCGCCGCATTGCGCGCGACGTTGGCTGCGCCGCCCAGCCGGTCTTCCTGTCGCTGCACATGCACGACCGGCACGGGCGCTTCCGGGGAGATGCGGTTGACGTCGCCGAACCAATAGCGATCGAGCATGACATCGCCGACGATCAGCACGCGCGCCTGGCGCAGCCGCTCGCGCGACACCGTGGGCAGTTCGGTCGCCGTAGCCGCGCCCTGCCCGGCCGGCGTCTTAGGACCGTTAGGCGCCTGCATCGGTTGCGGGATCGAGTTGGACATAGGGACGCCCGATTGCGTAGTAGTCGATGCCGAGTTCGGCCATAGCCGACGGCTCGTAGAGATTGCGCCCGTCGAAAATCAAGGGCGCCTTGAGCACCGATTTCAAATGCGCGAAGTCGGGACTCTTGAATTCCTTCCATTCGGTCACGATGACGAGCGCGTCGGCGCCCGCGAGCGTTTCGTCTTGCGACTTGGCGAACGTCAAACGCGCAAGCGCGTCGGGCGCATCGGCCAAATCGAGCGGGAACACGCGCCGCGCTTCGTCCAGCGCCACCGGATCGTACGCGCGAACCTGCGCGCCTCGTGCGAGCAACGCCGCAATCAGTCGCCGGCTCGGCGCCTCGCGCATATCGTCGGTATTCGGCTTGAACGCCAGCCCCCAAACCGCGAAGGTACGGCCGGTCAGATCGCCGCCCAGGCGCTGAACGATCTTTTCGACCAGCACTTCCTTCTGGTCGTGATTGACGTCTTCGACCGCCTGCAAAATCCGCAGACGTTGCCCGTTTTCGTCGGCGGTGCGCACGAGCGCCTGCACGTCCTTGGGAAAGCACGAGCCGCCATAGCCGACGCCGGCATACAAAAAGTGGTACCCGATACGCGGATCGGAACCGATGCCGCGGCGCACTTGCTCGATGTCCGCGCCCACGCGATCGGCCAGGTTCGACATTTCGTTCATGAACGAGATGCGCGTGGCGAGCATGGCGTTGGCCGCGTATTTCGTAAATTCGGCCGAGCGCACATCCATATACAGCGTGCGCTCGTGATTGCGATTGAACGGCGCGTAAAGTCGCTTCATCTTTTCGCGCGCGACGAGACCGGCTTCGTCATCGTCGATGCCGATCACGATCCGATCGGGCCGCATGAAATCGTCGACCGCGGCGCCTTCCTTCAGGAATTCGGGGTTCGAGACGACCGAGAACCGGTGGGCCGTGCTGGCGCCGAGCCCGCGCGCGCCAAGTTCCGCCGCGATGGCGGCGCGCACGCGTTCGGCGGTGCCGACCGGTACCGTCGATTTGTCGACGATGACCTTGAAGCCGTTCGAATAGCGGCCGATGTTGCGTGCGGCTTCCAGCACATACTGCAGGTCGGCCGAGCCGTCCTCGTCGGGCGGCGTGCCGACGGCGATGAACTGCACGTCGCCGTGCTCCACGCTCGCCTTCACGTCGGTGGAAAACGTAATACGGCCGTGCGCGCGCGTGCGGGCGATGATTTCCTGCAGGCCCGGTTCGTGGATCGGCACGCCGCCGCTATTCAGGATATCGATCTTGCGCGGGTCGACGTCGAGACAGAAGACGTCGTTGCCGATTTCGGCCAAGCACGCGCCCGTGACGAGACCGACATAGCCCGTGCCGATGATGGTGATTTTCATACGCGTTCCGATAAAGGGTGCATCAAGCTTGCGTCGCGATGGGCTCGATGCGGCGCGGCGCATACGTTTCCCAACCGCTGCAACCTGGGCACTGCCAATAGAATAGGCGCGCCCGGAAACCGCAATTTTGGCATGTGTAACGTGGCAAATTTTTGGTGCGCTG
>NZ_JBQCHR010000137.1:0-16033 GCF_051954495.1 Trinickia sp. | reverse complement strand
GACGTGACGGAAAGCCGCCGGGCGACGCGCCAGCTCGACCACGCCCCCGCGCACGCCGAGGCCGCCACGCGCCCGAAGAGCGCTTACCTCGCCACGATGAGCCACGAGATCCGCACCCCGATGAACGGTGTCATCGGCATGATCGAAGTGCTCTCGCAAACGCCGCTCTCGGGCGATCAGGGCGACATGGTCGGGACGATCCGCGAGTCGGCCAATGCGCTGCTCACGCTCATCGACGACATTCTCGACTTCTCGAAGATCGAGGCGGGGCGGCTGCACATCGAGCGCGTTCCGCTTTCGATCGGCCATCTCGTCGACGGGCTCTGTCATTCGCTCAAAACCGTGGCGGAGCGCGCTGGGGTCAAGCTCACGAAGTCGGTTTCGCCCGACGTTCCGCCCGTCGTCCTCTCCGACGACACGCGGCTGCGCCAAGTGCTCTACAACCTCGTCGGCAATGCGATCAAGTTCTCCGGCGGGCGAGCAGACACGCCAGGCGCCGTCAGCGTGACGGTCGAAGCCGCGCCGCACCCGAGCGATCCGCGCCGCGCGCAAGTCACGTTCAAAGTGGCGGACAACGGTATCGGCATGTCGCCCGATACGCTGCCCAAGCTGTTCAAGCCGTTCACGCAAGCCGAAGCGTCGACGACGCGCCGATTCGGCGGCACGGGGCTCGGCCTCGCCATCTGCCGCCGCCTGTGCGAGCTGATGGGGGGCGACGTTTCCGCCCAGAGCGAACTCGGGTCGGGCTCGACGTTCATCGTCAGCCTGCCGTTCGACATCGGCGAACAAACCGATGAACTGAGCGCCCATTCGCCCTCGAACGGCGGCGGGCGCGGCAAGGCGCCGATTGCATCGAACAGACCGGTGCTCTCCGTCGCGCAAGCACGCGAGATGGGCCGCCTGATCCTCGTGGCCGAAGACGATGCGATCAATCAGAAGGTGATCCTTCGTCAGCTCGGGCTGCTGGGCCACGTCGCCGAAATCGCGAGCGACGGACGCGAAGCGCTCGCGCTGTGGCGCGCTAACCGTTACGCCTTGCTGCTGACCGACCTGCACATGCCGGAGATGGACGGCTATGAACTCGTGGAGACGATCCGCCGCGAGGAAGCGCCCGGCACGCATCTGCCGATCGTGGCCCTGACGGCCAATGCGGTTCAAGGGGAAGCTGCGCGCGCGAAAGCCGTCGGCATGGACGGCTACCTGACCAAGCCGCTGCAGCTCGCGCGGCTCCAAGCCGTGCTCGATTCCCATTTTCCCGCGCACGACGCACCCGAGCCGCCGGCGGCCCCCGCCCCCGTCGCGGCCGCGCCGCAACCGGTGCACGCGCAGGCGGTCGATATCGATGTCCTCAAGGGGATCGTCGGCGACGACCCCGACATCGTGCGCGAGCTGCTCTCCGACTATCAGCAATCGGTCGGCCGCCTAGCCGCGGAGCTGCGCGCCCACTGCGACGCGGGGCGCGGACGCGAAGCCGGCGCGATCGCGCACAAGCTCAAGTCGTCGTCGCGCTCGGTCGGCGCGCTCACGCTCGGCGATCTGTGCGCCGAGCTTGAAAACGCCGGCAAGGCCGGCGATCTCGCCCAACTGGCCAATTGGGCCAAACAGTTCGACGCAGCGCTCGCCGCCGTCGAAGACGCGCTCGAGCACCTGCTCGCGGCGGAAACGAAATGATTGGAAACGACAAGGACGGATCAATCATCATGGAAGATACCGATCTGACTCCCAAGCGCGCGGCGGTCCTCGTCGCGAGCGAATCGGTGGCCGATGCCGAACTCGTCGGCAAACTGCTGCAAGACGAATTCCATAACGTGCGTCTGTCGACGAAGCCGGACTTCGCCGTCGAGGATTTCGAAGCGCATCGACCCTCGGTGCTGGTGCTCGCCTTCGATACGCTCGAAGCGGCGCAGCGCTATTACATCGGGCTGTATCGCCTGAGCACCGTCGTGCATGAAACGCGTCACCGCGTCGTCGTCCTGTGCAACAAGCATGACGTGTGGACCGTCTACGACCTGTGCAGCAAAGGCCATTTCGACGACTACGTGCTGTTTTGGCCCGCGACCAACGATGCGCCGCGCATTCGCATGTCCGTGCATCAGGCGCTGCGCATCATGACGGTCAAGGCCGAAGCCGGCGACGTGGCGCCGCGCGCGGCGCCGGCAGGCGTCAGCGCGCCGCCCGCTCCACGGCCGGCGCGCGTGGAAGCGCAAACCGATACCGTCGTGCTGGGCGCCACGCTGGCCGACGCGCAGGCAGCAAAATCGGCCGCGCAAGCACGGCAGAGCACGTCCGGGCAAGCCGAGGCCGCATCGCAGCCCCTGGCCGTGCTCATCGTCGAGGACGACGAGTTTCAGCAGAAGCTGATCGGCCGCCTGATGAACGGACTGGGCATCGAGATTCTCTTCGCGGGAACCGGCGCCGAGGCAATCGAAAGGATGTGGGAGCGCAAGCCCGATCTCGTGCTCATGGACGTCGGGCTCCCCGATACGAACGGCGTGGAAGCGACGCGCAAGATCAAGTCGATCGCCCAGTTCGGGCACGTGCCGATCCTCATGGTCACGGGGCATAGCGAACGCAACATCGTCGTCGAAAGCCTGAAGGCCGGCGCCGCCGATTTCCTCGTGAAGCCGTTCGACAAGAACACGCTGCACGAGAAATTGCGTCAGTTCATGCCGGCCTTGGCGGCTTCATAGGCGCGCCGGAAGGCACGGCGACCGCATCAACCCGTGGTAAGCGATGTAAAGAACATGGAGCAGCCGACACCCCCTCGCCGAATCCTCGTCGTCGACGACGAGCCGTTCGTGCTCAAAGTACTCGTGCGTCAACTGACGCAGCTCGGCTATCGCGACATCCTCTCGTACGAGCATGCGCAAGACGCGCTCGCCGTGCTGCAGCAAGACGATCATCAAGTGGACGTCGTCTTCACCGATCTGCAGATGCCGGGCATGGACGGCGTGGAATTTCTACGCCAGCTCGTGCAGCGAGGCTACGATGGGCAGGTCGTACTCGTGAGCGGCGAAGATGCACGCATCTTGAAGAGCGCGGAAAAGCTCGCCTACTCGCGCGGCTTGCGCGTGCTCGGTTCGCTGGCCAAGCCGGCCACGCGCGAGCAAGTGCAGCAGCAATTGACCGGCGCCGCGACGCTCGAACCCGAGCGCACCGAGCCGGACGCCTATCCGCCCGAAGAGGTAGCGCGAGCCATCGCCGCCGGCCAGTTCGTCACCTGCTTTCAACCGCAAGTTGCTTTCGCCACCGGCGAGGTATTGGGCGTGGAGGCGATGATCGGTTGGCAGCACCCGCGCGATGGGCTGGTGCCGGTCGAGCGTCTGCTCGGCGGCGCCCAGTATGCCGGCGTTCTGAACAACCTCACGCGCACGATGCTGCCCGGTACGCTCGAACAGGCCACGCAGTGGCGGCGCCTCGGCGAGGATTTTCGTATCGGCGTGAACTTGTCGATCGACGACTTATCCGCGCTCGATTTCCCCGATTTCATCGTGGACGCAGCGGCGAGTGCGCACTTCCCGCTCTCTCGGCTCGTGCTCGAAATCTCGGAAACGCGCATGACGCGCGATCGGCTCGTTTCGCTGGACGTCCTGACGCGTCTGCGGCTCAAACGCATCAGTCTGCTCATCGACGATTTCGGCGCGGGCCAATCGTCGCTCGCGCATTTGCACGACGTGCCGTTCGACGAACTCAAACTCGACGGCAGCTTCGTCCACGGCGCGAGCCGCGATGCCTCGCTCAACGCGATCGTCAAAGCGAGCTTGCTGCTCGCGCGCCAATTGAACATGCGCACGATCGCTCAAGGCATCGACGACCTAGAAGATTGGTGTGTCCTGCGCGACATGTCGTGCGAGGTCGCGCAAGGCCGTTTCGTCGGCGCACCCATGCTCGGCGATGCGTTGCCGCAATGGGCGCTCGCCTGGGCGAGCCGGTACGCGGCGCTCGCGCGTTGAACCGTCAGCGGGCTTCGACCATCAGTACATCGAGCATGAACGAGCCGTCGGCCTGCACGCCGTAGTATTCGCGCACCTCGTCGGGCGCGCTCTGCCACAGCGAGCGGATCGCCGCTGCACGCTCGTTCGGGGTGCGCATGCGCGCGATCCACGACGTGAACTCGATCGGCAAGCGCCAGCGCTCCCGCACGTTCGCCTGCAAACCCGCCCCGGCGAAATAAGCCACCCATTCGTCCGCGCGGTAGTTGCGCACGTGCGAGCCGTCGCGCAGCACCTCGACTGCCTGCAAGTGCGTGTCGAGCAGCGGATGGTCGGCGCCGGCCACGTCGATGAACAGAACACGCCCGCCCGGTTTCAACACGCGCCGCACCTCGGCCAAAGCAAGCGGCACGTCGTGCCAATGGTGCGCGCTGAAACGGCTCACGACCCAATCGAACGACGCATCGGTGAACGGCAGCCGCTCGGCCACACCCTGCTCCGTGCGGATGTTGGCCAATCCGCGTTCGCTCGCCGCCGTTGCGACGGTCGCGAGCATCGGCGCGGAAAGATCGTAGGCGAGCACCGAGCGCGCGTGCGGCGCGATCGCGAAACTTGCGTGACCGGCGCCGCACCCGAGGTCGAGCACGTCGGCATCCGGCGTCGACGCGATCTCGCGCGCGAGCGTCTGCAGGTCGGCGCCGCTTGCATGAACCTGGCTCTTCAAATAAGCGGCGGCGGTTGCGCCGAATGCGTCGGCGACCTGGTCGTGGTGTTTCATCGGAGCGTTCCTTGGCGGCAAAGAAAAAAGACGGGCGAAGCCTGGCGGCCCCGCCCGCGCGTCGCGGCGCGCCCGGCTAACGGGCCGATCGCGTCGACTGCGCGTCCCGCTACAATATGGCCGGCTGGGTACCGGTACAAGGCAAGCAACTATCCTGGTATCCGATTTACCCGGCTGCGATCGCCCTTGCCCGCCTGGGCGATCCGCCCGATTTGCCGGCTGCCGACGTGCAGAACCACCGATTTGCCGATTCGATTTCATGACCACCGCTGAGTCGCCCCGCCCGCGCAAGAGCGCGCCTTCCGCTGCCCCGGCGGCGGAAGGCGTTGCCGCGCCCCTCGACGCCAGCCCCGCCCGCGCGCTCGGAGAATTCATCCGCGCTCACCGGGAGCGGCTTTCGCCGCAGGCCGTCGGCCTGCCGCCCGGCCCGCGTCGTCGCACGCCGGGCCTGCGACGCGAGGAAGTCGCGCAGCTGTGCGGCGTAAGCCCCACCTGGTACACATGGATCGAACAGGGCCGGCCCGTGTCGGCCTCCTCCGATGCGCTGGCGCGCATCGCCGTCGCCCTGCAGCTTTCGCGCGCCGAGCGCGCCTATCTGTTCGAGCTCGCCGGCGAACGCGATCCGGCCGAACCGACGCCCGCGTCGAACGACGCGCCGGCGGCCCTGATCGCGACGGTCAATCTCATCGACGCGCCCGCCTACGTGCTCGACCGGCAATGGAACGCGCTCGCATGGAATCGCCACGCGGCCGAACTGTTCGTCGGCTGGCTGGACGGCGCCCCCGATTCGGCGCGCGAGCGCAACTTGTTGCGTTTCACTTTTACCGAACCGGCCGCGCGCGCCCTGATCGTCGACTGGGAAACCCGCGCGCGGCGCCTTGCCGCGGAGTTTCGCGCCGATTCGATTCGTCACTTGAACGACGGGCCCACGCGCGCGCTCATCGACGCCCTCACGACCGAAAGCGAGGCGTTCGGCCGCTTTTGGGCCTCGCAGGACGTGGGAGAGCGCGAAGGCGGCCCGCGCGCGTTCGATCATCCGCTGCACGGACGCGTTCTGTACGAGCAGATTACGCTGCGGCCCGCGCACCGAGAGGATCTGCTGCTCGTCGTGCTCGTGCGCGCCTGAGCGATAACGACATGACCACCATGCCCAACGAACCCACGCCGCCCGTGCTCGCGGCCCTGCTTGCGCGCGTCGCAGCCGAAGACGCCGCGGCGCTGCGCACGCTGTACGAGCTCACCAGCGCGAAACTGTTCGGGGTCGCGCTGCGTATATTGGTGAGGCGCGAATGGGCGGAGGAGGCCTT
The DNA here is from genome assembly GCF_051954495.1 of Trinickia sp. Taxonomy (GTDB): domain Bacteria; phylum Pseudomonadota; class Gammaproteobacteria; order Burkholderiales; family Burkholderiaceae; genus Trinickia. The sequence goes on along the minus strand of NZ_JBQCHR010000137.1, from coordinate 10,016 downwards.
GCAAGAGTCGTTCGTCAACATCTGGCGGTATGCGGGCGATTACCGCGAAGCGTTGGCTGCGCCGCTCACGTGGATGGCTGCGATCGTACGCAATCGCGCGCTCGACAGCCTGCGGCGGCAGCGGACCGTTTCGTCCGACGGTTCGACCGCGATCGTCGAATGGAACGACGCGCTCGATGAAGTCCTCGCCGGCGACGAGCGCGACCCGGCCGACGCCGCGCTGTTGTCCGAACAGGCGAAGCAACTGGCGATCTGCCTGTCGCGGCTGGACGCGAGCCAGCGCCAAGCCGTCTCGCTCGCATACCTGCGCGACCAAAGCCATAGCGAAATCGCCGAGCAGTTGGCGGTGCCGCTGGGCACGGTCAAGTCGTGGGTGCGCCGCGGCCTCGAAAAATTGAAGACTTGCATGGGGAGCCTCTGACATGACGGTCCCCGCGTCCACTCCATCCGCTACCCGCCAAGGTGGCCCCTACCTGCCCGTTGGGCGGCAAAGCGGGAGGCAAACATGAATCTGCACCGGTATCCCGATCTCGTCGATCGCCTCGCCGGGGAATATGCGCTGGGCGTGCTGCGCGGCGGCGCGCGTAAGCGTTTCGAGCAACTGGCGCGGCAAGACCGCCGCGTGCGCGAGGCCATCGAAAGCTGGCAGACGCGCATCGGCGCCATGACCGAACTCGTGCCGAGCGTCGAGCCACCGGCCGGGGCGTGGGAAGGGGTCGAGCGGCGGCTTGGCTTCACAGCCACGTCGGCGCGCGACGAAGGCATTGCGCCGGCGGTGAGGCATGCGGCGGCCCGGCCCGCCGCCGAGCGCGGCCCGCTGAATCGCGCCCGTGTGCGATGGTTCGAATCGCTCGCATTCTGGCGCGGCTGGTCGATCGGGGCCACAGGCGTGGCGCTGGCCGCGGCGATCGCGTTGGCGGTCACGCTGCGCCCGTTCGCGCCCGAGGCCGGCGCGCCGGGCGGACAGCCGACGCAGACAGCCCAGACGGAAGTCCCACACGGCGCGAAGATCGAGCGCGTGGCGTATGTGGCGGCGCTGGTCGCGCCCGATCGGCCGAAAAGCCCCACGATGGTGTTCGTCATGTGGGACGACAAGACCGCCATGGTGAACGTGCACCGCATGAGCGGGGGCAACGCCCCGCCCCCCGGCAAGACAGAGCAGCTTTGGGGCGTCATGCACGACGGCCGCATGGTGTCGCTCGGCATGCTGCCGGCCGGCGAAATCGTGTCGATGAAAATGCACGGCATGAACGTGTATGCGAAGCTGGCGGTATCGGTCGAGCCGATGGGCGGCTCGCGGCGCGCGGACGGGCCAAGCGGCCCGGTCGTCTGCGAGGGTGCGCTGATGGCGACAGCCTGAGCGCATAGGAATCGCTCGAGCCGACCGCGAGGAGGCGGCGCTTCGCGCCGCTCGACGGGCCGCGCGGGCAGCGGTGATAAAATCGACGGCTTCGTCGCCGCTTCGGCGCGCCTCCTACTGCCCATCATCATGACGTCTCAACTGCACAAAAAAGGCGAAGCCTGGTCGGCTCGCTTCTCCGAGCCGATGTCCGAGCTCGTCAAGCGCTACACGTCGTCGGTCTTCTTCGATAAGCGCATGGCGCTCGTCGATATCGAAGGCTCGCTCGCGCACGCGAAGATGCTGGCCGCGCAAAAGATCATCGGCGCAGACGATCTCGCGGCGATCGAGCGCGGCATGGGGACGATCAAGGGCGAGATCGAGCGCGGCGAATTCGAATGGAAGCTCGATCTCGAAGACGTCCATCTGAATATCGAGGCGCGCCTCACGGCGCTGATCGGCGATGCCGGCAAGCGCCTGCACACGGGCCGCTCGCGCAACGACCAAGTCGCCACCGACATTCGCCTCTGGCTGCGCGGCGAGATCGACCGCATCGGCGGGCTCATCAACGACTTGCGCACGGCGCTCGTCGATCTGGCCGAGCAGCATGCCGAAACCATCATGCCGGGCTTCACGCATCTGCAAGTGGCCCAGCCGGTTACGTTCGGCCATCACCTGCTCGCCTATGTGGAAATGTTCGGCCGCGACGGCGAACGCATGCGCGATTGCCGCACGCGCGTGAACCGTCTGCCGCTCGGCGCGGCCGCGCTGGCCGGCACGAGCTATCCGATCGATCGTCACGCGGTGGCCGCGACGCTCGGCTTCGACGGCGTCTGCGCCAACTCCCTCGACGCCGTGTCCGACCGCGATTTCGCGATCGAATTCACGGCGGCCGCCGCGCTCGTCATGACGCACGTGTCGCGCTTGTCCGAGGAACTCGTGCTGTGGATGAGCCCGCGCGTGGGCTTCATCGATCTGGCCGACCGCTTCTGCACGGGCTCGTCGATCATGCCGCAAAAGAAAAATCCCGACGTGCCCGAACTCGCGCGCGGCAAGACGGGCCGGGTCAACGGCCATCTGATGGCGTTGCTCACACTGATGAAGGGCCAACCGCTCGCCTACAACAAGGACAATCAGGAAGATAAGGAGCCGCTGTTCGATACCGTCGACACGGTGGCCGACACCCTGCGCATCTTCGCGGAAATGGTGGCCGGCATCACGGTGAAGCCCGACGCGATGCGCGCGGCGGCGCTGCAAGGCTTCTCGACGGCGACCGATCTGGCCGATTACCTCGTCAAGCGCGGACTGCCGTTCCGCGACGCGCACGAGGCGGTGGCGCTCGCGGTGCGGATCTGCGTCGATCGCGGTTGCGATCTGGCCGATCTCACGCTCGACGAAATGCGCGCCGAACTACCGAACGTCGCGCATCTGATCGGCGAGGACGTGTTCGGCTATCTCACGCTCGAAGGCTCGGTGGCCAGCCGCAATCACGTGGGCGGCACGGCGCCGGAACAAGTGCGCGCGGCCATTCAGGCGGTGCGTAAAACGCTCTGAAACCCCGCGGCAACGCTCAATCGTTGCCGACCGTCTCCGACAACCGCTTCACCGTCGCCACGCGCTCGCCGATCAGATCGGCGCGCTCGGCTTCGGTGCCGAGCGGCGATGTGGCGTCGAAGTACGCCGTCCATGCACGCTGCGCGCGCAGCAGGACCGGTCGCGCATGAGCGGGCAGCTTCTCGCGCAGCGCGCGCGTGTAGCGCCGCAGATCGAATTGGGCATGTTCGCATGCGGCGTCGGCCGTACACGGGCGCATGCGCTCATTGTGCGCGCGGGCGTCTTCGCTTTGAGCCCTCGTTGCGGCCGCACTTGCGACGGCCGACGCAATCGACGTCCCCGCCGCGCCTGAACCCGCCGCAGCCGATCCCGGCGAGGAAGCAGACGCGCCCGCGGTCGACGCCCCCGATGCTGCTGCCGGCGGGGGCGGCGCGAATCGCGACGCCGCGTGTCGCACAGCCAGCGCGCGATCGCGCACCGACTGCAGCAGCACATTCGCCTGCGTGATCGAATAAGCGCCGCCTTTCGTCGTATCGAACACCGCATGCACGAGCGGCACTTCTTCCTTGCGCCACGCGAGCCATTTGCGCTGGCTCGCCTCCCAGCCGCGCCGGTCGTCGTCGGGCGCGCTGGCCGAAATGGAGCGCAGCGCCGCATCGATCGCCGCTTGCCAGGCGTCGCGGGCCGCGTCGATGCATTGCACTTGGCCCGCCGTCGTCGAGCGATCTGCCCGCGCGAGACAGTTTTGCATCGCGGTGTCGATGGGGTCGGCGCGCGCCGCTTCCGCCCGCGCGTCGCTCGCCGCGAGCGACAGTGCGACGGTCAGTACGCCGATCGCCCCGCATGCGGCAAGCGCCGCCGAGAAGTTCTTCTGTCGAAACATCATTAAACGCGTACGCAGTCGACGAAATATTCGGTTCGGCCGTTGGCGGTCTCCGCCACGAGCCCGTGAATATCCGTCGAGAAACCAGGGAATCGCTCGTTGAATTCACGCGCGAACCGCAGATAGTTGACGATCGTCTTGTTGAAGCGCTCGCCCGGGATCAACAGCGGAATGCCCGGAGGATACGGCGTCAGCAAGATGCTCGTCACGCGCCCCTCGAGTTCGTCGATCGGCACGCGATCGATCTCGCGGTGCGCGAGCTTAGCGAATGCATCGGACGGCTTCATCGCGGGCTCCATGTTCGACAGGTACATCTCCGTCGTCAGGCGGGCGATGTCGTTCGCGCGATAGACGCTGTGAATCGCTTGGCACAAGTCGCGCAAACCCATGCGCTCGTACGCCGGATGCTGCGCGACGAATTCGGGCAGCACGCGCCAGAGCGGCTGGTTCGTATCGTAATCGTCCTTGAACTGCTGCAGCTCGGTCACCATCGAGTTCCATCGGCCCTTCGTGATGCCGATCGTGAACATGATGAAGAACGAGTAGAGGCCGGTTTTTTCGACGATGATGCCGTGCTCGGCCAAGTACTTCGTGACGATCGCGGCCGGAATGCCCGTTTCGCCGAAGTCGCCCGCCATGTCCAACCCCGGGGTGACGATCGTCGCCTTGATCGGGTCGAGCATGTTGAAGCCGTCGGCCAGCGGGCCGAAGCCGTGCCACTGATCCTCGGCGTGCAAGATCCAATCCTCGCGCGAGCCGATGCCTTCGTCGGCCAGTGCGTCGGGGCCCCAGACCTGGAAGAACCAATCGTCGCCGTACTCCGCGTCGACCTTGCGCATTGCGCGGCGGAAATCGAGCGCCTCCGCGATCGACTCCTCGACGAGCGCCGTGCCGCCGGGCGGCTCCATCATCGCGGCCGCGACGTCGCACGAGGCGATGATCGCGTACTGCGGGCTCGTCGACGTGTGCATGAGGTAGGCCTCGTTGAAGCGATGCCGATCGAACACGCCATGCTCCGAATCTTGCACGACGATCTGCGACGCCTGCGAGATGCCGGCGAGCAGCTTATGCGTCGAGTGCGTCGCGAAGACGAGCGCGCCCGTACGCGGACGCCCCGCGCCGATCGCATGCATGTCCTGATAAAACGGATGGAATTCGGCGTGCGGCAGCCATGCCTCGTCGAAGTGCAGCGTGTCGAGGAAATCGCCGAGCAAGTCCTTGATCATCTCGACGTTGTAGACCACCCCGTCGTACGTGCTCTGGGTGATCGTCAGAATGCGCGGCTTGAGATTCGGATTTTTTTCAAGCGCTTCGCGCGCGAAGGGGTTCGCCTGGATTTTCTTGCGAATGTTCTCGGGCTTGAACTCGTCGCGCGGAATCGGGCCGATGATGCCGAAATTGTTTCGCGTGGGCGTCAGGAACACAGGGATCGCCCCCGTCATCGTGATCGCGTGCAGGATCGACTTGTGGCAGTTGCGGTCGACGACGACAACGTCGCCCGGCGCAACGGTCGCATGCCAGACGATCTTGTTCGACGTCGACGTTCCATTCGTCACGAAGAACAGATGATCGGCGTTGAAAATGCGCGCCGCGTTGCGCTCGGACGCCGCGACGGGGCCGATGTGATCGAGCAGTTGGCCGAGTTCGTCCACCGCGTTGCAGACATCGGCGCGCAGCATGTTTTCACCGAAAAATTGGTGAAACATCTGGCCGAGCGGGCTTTTCAGGAACGCGACGCCGCCCGAGTGACCGGGGCAGTGCCATGAGTACGAGCCTTCGTCGGCGTACTTGACGAGTTCCTTGAAGAACGGCGGCGAGAGCGAATCGAGGTAGACCTTCGCCTCGCGCACGATATGGCGCGCGACGAATTCCGGCGTGTCCTCGAACATATGGATGAAACCATGCAGCTCGCGCAGGATGTCGTTGGGCAGATGGCGCGACGTGCGCGTTTCGCCGTAAAGGAAGATCGGGATGTCCGCGTTGCGCCGGCGCACTTCGGTCACGAACGCGCGCAGCTCGAGAATGGCCGTGGCCAGTTCGGGCAGCTCGCCGTCCGGCCCCGTTTCTCCCAGCATGAGTTCGTCGTCGTCGAGCGACAGGATGAAACACGACGCGCGGCTCGATTGTTGCGCGAAGGAGGTCAAGTCGCCGTAGCTCGTCAGGCCGAGCACTTCCACGCCTTCACCCTCGATCGCTTCGGCGAGCGCGCGAATGCCGGAGCCCGAGATGTTCTCGGAGCGAAAATCTTCGTCGATGATGACGACGGGGAAACGAAACTTCATGGACGAATCTCCAAAAACAAGGACCGCGGGCACGGGTCTTTGCATCCCACGTGCCAGCGGCCGCCGAAACTACTAGTGTCTACGCGCTACGCGTCCGTTATGTGACGGTGAACGACGCTACGTTTTCGGCAGCGTCACGCCGTGCTGCCCTTGGTACTTCCCGCCGCGATCGGCGTACGACACTTCGCACACCTCGTCGCTCTCGAAAAACAGCACCTGCGCCACGCCTTCGTTTGCATAGATCTTCGCGGGCAACGGCGTCGTGTTCGAAAACTCGAGCGTCACGTAGCCTTCCCACTCGGGCTCGAAAGGCGTCACGTTGACGATGATCCCGCAGCGCGCGTAGGTCGACTTGCCGAGGCACACGGTCAGCACGTTGCGCGGAATACGGAAGTATTCGACCGTGCGCGCAAGCGCGAACGAATTCGGCGGGATGATGCAGACGTCGCCCTTGAAGTCGACGAACGATTTTTCGTCGAAGTTCTTCGGATCGACGATCGTCGAATTGATGTTCGTGAAAATCTTGAATTCGTCGGCGCAGCGAATGTCGTAGCCGTAGCTAGACGTGCCGAAGCTGACGATTTTGCGGCCGTCTTCGCTGGTGCGCACCTGATCGGGCACGAACGGCTCGATCATGTTGTGCTGTTCGGCCATGCGCCGAATCCACTTGTCGGATTTGATGGTCATAAAAGGACGCTAAAAGAGCGAATTACTGCCGAATCACGCCGCATGCGAGCGCCGCGCCGACACCACGGTCGGGAAACGCCGGATCGCTCGGCTCGTGCGCGACGAGCACCGCGCGGCCCCTGACGGAGCGCACGCCGTCCAGCGCCACGTCGGGCGCGACGATGAAGCCCGCCGCGACGCCCGTTGCATCCGCATGGATATTGCCGAGATCGCCCGCGCGGCGCACTCCGCTCTTGAGCCGATCGGCCGCCGGCGCGAACACCGCTCCCGCGCTCGAACCGTCCGCGGCGTTGCAGTCGCCGCGCTCGTGCACCTGCAAGGCGTGGTCGCTGTTAGGCGGCAGCCCGACGAGGTTGTACGTCACCTGCACGCCGTCGGCCCGCTCGATGAACGTGACCGAGCCACGCGCCGTGTTGCCGGCGGTGGGCAACACCTGCGCGTCCGCGCGTTTTTCGTGGGGGCCGAAAAAGGCGGCGCAGCCGCCCAGCCCCACGCTTGCCGCCAGCAGCAAGGCTGCGGCAGCAGCGACACTCGGACGGTGGGCGCACCGCCCGCCGGTTCGTTCTCTCATGCGATCCTCATGCCGGCGCCCGGCGCGCCTCGCGCCGCCGAGCCGGACTCGTGCGAAGGCGACATGATACCGCGCCGCGGAGTACGCAAGCACAATCGGGGCCTTGCGCCGCACCGAAAGCGTCCCCGGCCGCGCAATAGTGCGATAAGGCACGCGTCAGGTGTCTTGAACGACGATGGTCGGGAATTTCGCGCTCATATCACGCGCGCGCTCGGCGATGCGGATCGCCACCTTGCGGGCGATGTCTCGGTAAATGTCGGCGATGCGGCCATCGGGGTCGGCCGCCACGGTCGGCCGGCCGCTGTCCGCCTGCTCGCGAATGCCGATATCGAGCGGCAGGCTGCCGAGCACGTCGACGCCGTAGTCGCGTGCCATGCGTTCGGCGCCGCCGGCCCCGAAAATATGTTCCGCATGGCCGCAGTTCGAGCACACGTGGATGCTCATGTTCTCGACGACGCCGAGGATGGGCACGCCCACCTTCTCGAACATCTTGAGCCCTTTCTTCGCGTCGATGAGTGCGATGTCCTGCGGCGTCGTGACGATGACGGCGCCCGTGACGGGCACGCGTTGCGCGAGCGTGAGCTGGATATCGCCCGTGCCCGGCGGCATGTCGACGATCAAGTAGTCGAGCTCGCCCCAGTTCGTCTGGCGCAGGAGCTGTTCGAGCGCCGAGGTGGCCATCGGGCCGCGCCAGACCATCGGGTTGTCCTGGTCGACGAGAAAGCCGATCGAATTGGCTTCGATGCCGTGACCCTTCATCGGGTTCATCGACTGACCGTCCGGCGATTCGGGGCGCCCTTCGATGCCGAGCATCATGGGCAGCGATGGCCCGTAAATGTCGGCATCGAGTATGCCGACCGCCGCGCCTTCGCTGGCCAGCGCGAGCGCGAGGTTGACGGCCGTCGTGCTCTTGCCCACGCCGCCCTTGCCCGAGGCGACGGAGACGATGTTCTTCACCTTCGGCAATAGCTTCACGCCGGGCTGCACGGTATGCGCCACGATCGACTGCGACACCGTGACCTGAGCCCGCTCCACGCCGGGAACTTTGAGCAGGGCTTGCTCGACGATCGCGCGAACGGCATCGAACTGCCGCTTGGCCGGATAGCCCAGCACGACCTCGGCGCTGACGGCCGCGCCGTCGACGCCCACGTTTTTGACACCCTTGCCTGCCGCGAACGGCCGGCCCGTGTTGGGATCGGTGACGGCCGCGAGCGCGGCGTCGACCAGGGCCCGATCAATACTCATCGATTCGACTCCGAGGGAAAGCGAGCACGGCGTCGTCACAAACGACGGCGCCGCGGGAAATGTTGCGGCGAAACAATACCTTAAGGGCGAACTCGCGTGCCGTTGCCAATAAATGGGCTAACCGATCACGCCACGTACGGGCCGAAAGGCAAAAGGGCCGCATCGGGGCCCATCAACACTATTGTAGTGTCTAGCGATGGGGCGCGTCGTCGCGAGAAGCCGATGCGCCGCCCGGGCTCGCCGGATCGCTTGCGGCGTCGCGCACGGCGTACGAGCATCTAGAGGGGCGCGCTCGCCGCGGGCGACATCCGCAGCGATCTCAAAAAAATTGAAAACATTTGTTGCGTTCCATTGCCAAATGGTGAGAGGCAGGGCAATTTCGCGCATCGGCAAGCCAAAGGGCGCTATCAGCCCGACCGGTCTGTCGTGCTACCGGTGGCTCGCGCCGCCGCACGGCCGATGCGCCGCCTCCCCGGTTCGGCTCGAGCGTTGCCGGATCGCGCGAGCCGCGCGAGCGACTGTTTTTCTAGAGAGGACACGAACATGAATGCAAAAATCGTCACCCGCCTGACCGTTTTCACCGTGGCGGGCGCGCTTCTCGCCGGCTGCGCCACGCAGCAGCAGAGCAACACCGCCGCCGGCACCGGCATCGGCGCCGCGCTCGGGGCCGGTATCGGCGCCTTGGCCGGCGGGGGCAAGGGCGCCGCGATCGGTGCGGGCGTCGGCGCGCTGGCCGGCGGCGTCACGGGCTACAACTGGCAGGCGATCCGCAACAAGCTGTCGGGCGCATCGAAGGGCACCGGCACGCAGGTCACCGAGCAGCCGGACGGCTCGCTCAAGCTCAATATCCCGAGCAACGTCACGTTCGCGACGAACAGCTACCAGATCAATCCCGCGCTTTATCCGACGCTCAACGAGTTGTCGGCACAGATGCAGCAGCATCCGGAACTCGTGGCCGAGGTGCGTGGCTATACGGACAGCACGGGCAGCGCGCAGCTGAACCAGACGCTATCGCAAAACCGCGCGCAAAGCGTGGCCACTTACCTGAGCCAGCACGGCGTTGCCCCCAACCGCCTGGCAGCGACGGGCTACGGACCGAGCAACCCGGTTGCCGACAACGCCACCGAGGCGGGCAGAGCGCAAAACCGGCGTGTGGAGGTGTATTTGCGCCCAATGTCGCAACCGGCAGGCTAAGCGGCCGGCTTGGCGGCCCGCATCGGCCCCGGCAGGGCGCAGCCCACCTGTCGGGGCCGCTTCATTTGGGCCAAGCTCCGTCAACGCTTGCCGGCAGCTAAAAACAGCGACGGAAGGCGGCTCGAAGGCGCCGGTAAACGAAACGAAAAATTTTTCGAACTCGTCGGCGTTTTGTTTGTCTCTATGTACGGTACGTGGCTGGCACACGCCGCTGCGTCACCATTCTCCTCTTGTCGTTGTTGCTCCGGGGCCGAACGCCCC
>NZ_JBQCHR010000136.1:0-18018 GCF_051954495.1 Trinickia sp. | reverse complement strand
CTCGTGCACCGCGACGACGAGGGGAGTGCCCCCGGAGGAGGCGATCCCGTCGACCACGGTCGTGACACCCGTTGCCAGCTCGCCGCCGTTGCCCCGCACCCAGCGGGCGACGGAGTCGGCCGCACCCTTGCGATAGGCGGTCCCGTCGGGGAGGTCGACGCCCGACATGCGCGTCGTCGCGCTGAACTCCACGAAGGACGCGCCGTCCCGGGGGAGTCGGTCGAGGTCGCTGCGGGCCTTGTCGTCCAGGGAGCTCGCGGCCAGCTCGACGATCGAGCGCCCCTCCGGGGTCTCGTCGGCGAGCGAGGACAATTGCGCGGCATCGGCGAGCGCTTCCTCGGTCACGCCCGGCGCGGCGACGAATGCCGAAGCCTGCCGGTTGCCGAGCGTGATCGTGCCTGTCTTGTCGAGCAAGAGCACGTCGACGTCGCCGGCCGCCTCCACCGCGCGGCCGGACGTGGCGATGACGTTGGCCTGCATCATCCGGCTCATGCCGGCCACGCCGATGGCCGACAGCAAGCCGCCGATGGTGGTCGGGATCAAGCAGACCAGCAAGGCGACGAGCGCCGTGATCGTGACCACGTGCCCCGCGTTGGCGGCCGCTACCGAGAAGATCGAAAACGGCAGCAAGGTGGCCGTCGCGAACAAAAGCACGAGGGTCAACGCCACGAGCAGAATGGTCAGCGCGATCTCGTTCGGCGTCTTTTGCCGCTTCGCGCCTTCGACCATCGCGATCATGCGATCGAGAAACGCCTCGCCCGGGTTCACGCTCACGCGTACGACGATCCAATCCGACAGCACCCGCGTACCGCCCGTGACCGACGAGAAGTCGCCGCCCGATTCGCGGATCACCGGAGCCGACTCCCCCGTGATCGCCGACTCGTCGACGGATGCGACGCCATCGATGACCTCGCCGTCCGCCGGAATCGTGTCGCCTGCTTCGACGATCACCACATCGTCCTTGCGCAGATCGGTCGAGGCGACGATGACGATCGGCGATTTCGGGTGAGGCTCGTTGAGCTTTTTCGCCACCACGTTATGTTTCGCGCTGCGAAGCGAAGCGGCTTGCGCTTTCGAACGCCCTTCCGCCAGCGCTTCGGCGAAGTTCGCGAACAATACGGTGAACCAAAGCCACAACGCGATCGCTAAAATGAAACCGCTTGGAGCCTCGGCCTGTCCCGCGAGCGCCGCGATCCATAGGACCGTCGTCAAAATGCTGCCCACATAGACGCAGAACATCACCGGGTTGCGCAATTGCGTACGCGGCCCGAGCTTTCTGAATGCATCGACGACCGCCGGCTTCACGAGGCTCGGATCGAACATCGAGCGTACGGCGGTGCGTGCCTGCCCGAGATTTTCCGGGCGATGGACAGGCGGTTGAGTGACAGTAGTCATGCTTTCCTCGAAATCAATGACCCGAGATCATCGTCAAATGTTCTACGACGGGGCCGAGCGCCAGCGCCGGCACATAGGTGAGCGCGCCCACGAGCACGAGCGTGCCGAGCAGCAGCACGACGAAAAGCGGCCCGTGCGTCGGCAACGTGCCGGAGGTCACCGCTATCCGTTTCTTGTTCGCGAGCGAGCCCGCGATGGCGAGCACCGGAACGATCGTTCCAAAACGTCCGAACCACATTGCTATACCGAGCAGCACGTTATAGAACGGCGTGTTGACCGACAGCCCCGCGAATGCGCTGCCGTTGTTGTTCGCGGCGGAGCTGAAGGCGTATAGGATTTCGGAGAACCCGTGCGCCCCGGGATTGGCGATGCCGGCCGTGCCCAGTGGCGACAAGACCGCGATAGACGTGCCGACGAGCACGAGGAACGGCGTGAGCAGGATCGCGATCGACACCATCTTCATTTCATACGATTCGATCTTCTTGCCGACGTACTCGGGCGTGCGGCCGATCATCAAACCGGCGACGAACACGGCCAGCATCGCAAAGACGAGCATGCCGTACAGCCCGGACCCCACACCGCCGAAGATCACCTCGCCTAGCTGAATCAGCAGCATCGGGACGAGGCCGCCCATCGGCGTCAGCGAATCGTGCGTGTTGGCCACCGCGCCACAGGAGGCGGCCGTCGTCGCTACGGTGAAGATGCCCGATTGCGCGATACCGAACCGCACTTCCTTGCCTTCCTGGTTGCCGCCCGGCTGCAAGGCCGTCGTGCTTTGATCGACATGGAGCGAGGCGAACAGCGGATTGCCCGCCTGCTCCGATGAAATCTCGCTCCAGCACGCGACCGCGAACGCGATCGTCATCGCCGCCAGTACCGCGTAGCCTTGTCGACGATCGCCCACCATGCGGCCGAACACGACGCACAACCCGGCGGGAATGATGAGGATCGACAGGATCTGCACGAAGTTCGACAGCGGCGTCGGATTCTCGTACGGATGGGCCGAGTTGGCGTTGAAGAACCCCCCGCCGTTCGTACCGACCATCTTGATCGCTTCTTGCGATGCCACGGGCCCCATGGCAATCGTCTGCTTATCGGCCTTCATGTCCTGCATCACGGCGTTGCCCTTGGCGTCCTTGACCGGATTGCCTTGCGCGTCCGTCTTGGCGACTTGGTACGTTGTCGTTTGCAACGTCGGCACCTCCTCATACGCCTTGAAGTTTTGGATCACGCCTTGGCTGATGAAGACCAGTGCAACGACCGTCGCCATCGGCGCGAGAATGTAGAGCGTGATGCGCGTCAGATCAACCCAGAAGTTGCCGATCGTCTGCGCCGTGTGCCGCGCGAAGCCGCGAATCAGCGCAACGACCACGGCGATGCCGGTTGCGGCCGACAGGAAGTTCTGCACCGTCAGTCCCATCATCTGCGTCAAGTAGCTGACGGTCGCCTCGGGGGTGTAGTCCTGCCAGTTCGTGTTGGTCACGAAGCTCACGGCCGTATTGAAGGCCGCGTCGGGCGTCATGGGGCCTAGCGCCTGCGGATTGGCCGGCAACCACTGCTGGAGGCGCAACAAGCCGAAAACGGCGAACGCACCAAGCGCATTGAACAGCAGCACCGCAAGCGCATAGTGCTTCCAAGACATCTCGGCGTTCGCATCCACGCCAGCGATCTTGTAGAGCAAGGATTCGATCGGCTTGCCGATCCTGCGCACGACAACGGACGAACCGTCGAGCACGGCCGACATATAGCGTCCAACCGGAAGAGCGAGCGCGATCAGAACGACGATAAAGAGCGCGGTCTGAAGAAGGTCATTGGCGTTCATTCGAGATCCTCCGCGCGCAGCAGCGCGTAGACGAGGTACGCCAGCAAAACGAGCGTCGAGGCTCCCGCGAGCCACATCATCCAAGCAGCAGTCACGGCCGGCCTCCGGGTCCACGATTGCGCAGCTTGTCGCAGCCGGCGGTGAGCGCCACGCATAGCCCCAAAAAGATCGCTATGCCCACGAGGTACATGAAGTCCATTTTTGTGTTCTCCCGTAACGGATCAGGACAGCCGAGAGCGTAGAGGAGAACGAGTAAACGCCACGATAAGAGTGACAGAGCGAGCGTAAAAATCTCGTAAACGCGGGCGCGACTGTCCGCTTCGTGCGGTTCGTCAGGTTGACGCCCGCGGTCAACATCGGATTAGTCCGAGAATTTCTCAGTCTGGACAACGGACGTGCGTCTAGGGGCTAGTCTGCCTGTCGCGATGCGGACACTGCTGTTCCGGTCGTGGTAGCCCATCCCTTCATTCAAAGAGGCAAAGATGTTCAGCTGTTGTTTTACCGGCATGCGTAAGTCCAGGCTCGCATTGCTGCTCGTTTCCTTGATCGTTTCGACCCACGCGGCTGCCGATTCGGGCGACTACCGCGTGCGAGACCAGGCGCTCTCCAACGGCATGCGCATCGTCCAGCGAGTCGACGCCACGGCATTTCCGAAATTTAGCGGGGAGCACCCTCGGCCTTCGAGCGTCGACGCACCGAATGTCGGCGCGGGGCACCTGCGCGCGATCCGCGCGTTGGCGCCGCTAAAGGGCAATAACGTCGCGGCGCTCTCTTTACCGGACGGATCGTCCTTTCTCACCGTCGAAATTTTCAACCGTCATGTCTTGGTGAAATATGGCGGGTCGTCCGTCGGGCCGTCCATCTCGCCCTTCTGGGACGCAGATGGCGATGCGCGCTGGGAAGGCCCCGCGAACCGCCGCTGGTCGCGAACGATCGCGACCGGGCCCAGGGTCTCGAAAACCGCAACGCACTACCTCGTCACGCTGTATGTCGTTCCGCACTTCGGCCAGGCATTGCCGCCCGAGCGCTCGCCCAATCTCCTGCTGACTGTCAACGAGGCCGCCGTGCAGGGCATGAACGTGGTGCGAGGACGATCGCTGGCCCATAATGTTCCATTGTCCGTAGACGACAAGGACTGGGCCCGTTGGCGCGAAAGCGCACTTCGCGCGGGGGTCGTGCGAGACGTAGACGGCGGGCCTCTCACGCTGCCTGCCGCTTTCACGAGCCGCCTGCCTTTCCTCGAGCAGCGAACGGTCGACTTGCAACCCGACTCGACCGTGCGGCGGCGCGACAGGCGGTGTCTGACAGACATCGCCTACCACATCAGCAACCTGCTGCTGCCGGCGCTTCTCGAGATCTACTTCGGACGAGCGGACCTTTGCACGCTCGACCCGCATCCCAATCAGGATATCGCCGGCGCGCTGCCGCTCGTCGAAGTGGCGAATCCCGAGGACATTCCGCATATTCCCGAAGCGGCGGTCTTCGAAGCCGCGGCGCTGGACCCGTCGGAGCTGAATGCAACGGCCGCCTACGACGCCGCGATGGATGTCCAATTCTGCAACGACGACCACGCCCGGACCGCAGGGGACGAGGCATGCACCGACGCGGATCGGCGGGCCATCGCGGCGATCGGCGATCTGAGGCCGCTGGAAATCGATGAACTGATGCACCAAATCGGCCGCATCTTCGATCCCGACCGCCCCGGACCGGGCACCTTGCGCACCGGCAATGCCGAACTGGATCAATGGCTCAACGCCGACTTGTTACGTGCGGGAAACGCACTGAATGCCGCGCAGGCCGTCGTTCACGTGTCCGACGCACGATACGAACCGCGCACCCCGATCAAGAACAAGAAAAAGAAGAAGCGCAAGTTGGTCAAGGCGAGCTGTACCGAGGAGACCCACAACGATCATCCGGATAACGATCCGTTCCAAGAATGCGTCCGTAAAGCGAAGCAACGCATAGGCGAATCGGAGTCCGTCTTCGCGCTTACGCCGCATCTCGAGAGCAACGAGCGCCACCACGCACGCGGGACCGTGGAATTCGAGCGGCTGACGAGGGAATTCCGAAATACGCGCAAAGGGATGCCTTGGGGTATCGCCGAAGACCAGTTCGCGCGGTTCACGGCGGCGATCGCGAGAGACCGTGCTGCGACGGGCGATAACCTCGGGCTCGTCTTCATCAACGATCCAGCGCTGCGCAACGGCCAGGACCGTTTCCGGTACGGCGTCGAGCACATTTGGGCGCCCGGTGGCGGCGGGGGCGACAACGCCGGCCACCGCGACGATTGGCAGGGGCTCAAAGGGCTATCGGTGAACAGCCGAGACATGCTCGTCCAACTGATCATGGCCGCACTGACCGATCCGAACGCCCGCTTCACGCAAACTCGCACCAACAACGGCAACATCGTGCGTACGTTCGAGTACTTCGTTTTCATGCGTGGCAACACGCCGTTCGCGATTCGGAACGTGCGTATCGTGCTCGGGCAAAACGGCATGGTGATCACCGCTTACCCGCTTCGCAATGCGAGCGCGGAGTCGCTCCACATGTAAGTTCCGGCGCATCGCCATAGCCAGATCGACGCCCGGTCGCCTGCGCTTAGAGCGTCGCGGCGGCCGGGCGCCCCCCTCTTTTTAGCGGCGCTCACCGATTTCCGAACAACACAGCCGGCGTCAACACACGCGCCATTGCGGCATTGCCGGCGTCGTTCGGATGGAGACGGTCCCCGCAGTCGAAACGCGGCAGCATGCGGGCCGGATGCTGCGGGTCGCGCAGCGCGGCGTCAAAGTCCGCTACCGCGTCGAATGCGCCGCTCGTGCGGATCCAAGCGTTGATTTTCCGGCGCACGCGCTCTTTATCGACGTCGTAATACCCTTGGACCTGCGTCCCTTCCAACGCGCCCTCGAAAGGCGGGATCGTTCCACCCACGACTCGAATGCCCCGCAGGTGGGCGCGCTCGATCAACTGTCGATAGCCGTCGATCATGGCCTGGAATGCCACCGGGGCCTCCTGCGGAGCGAAACTCGATCCAGGCCAGCCGATATCGTTGGTGCCGAGCAGAACGACCAACGTTTCGACATGGGCACGGGCGAGGACATCGCGATCAAGCCGCGCCAACGCATTCACGCCCATGCCGTCACGCAGCAAGCGTGCGCCCGAAATCCCGGCATTGACCACGGCCACGTCGTCGACGGCCAGGCGCTGGGCAAGATCGTCGGTCCAGCGCCGATCGGCGTCGATCGTGGCGCCGCGGCCGTCGGTGATCGAATCGCCTAGCGCTACGACCGTTCGCGCGCCCTGCGGCGCATCGACGAGCACATCGCTCAAAAACAACCTCGCCTCCAGCAGCGATGCATCGGCGATTCCCGTGCTGTGAAGACGATCGCCCGAAGCGACCTGCGCGCGCTGCCTGCCGTCCCAATGGAACGTCGTAAGCGGCGTGGGCTCGGGCAGGTAGAGGCTCACCGCCAAGTGTGCAAGCGCATTGACCGGCATGTCGATGGCGTCGGAGATGATGCGCGCGCCCGGAGCGATAGTGGCCGCCGTCTTGCCGGCGAAAGTCACCGATCGCCAGTTCGAGGCGTCGATCGGAAATGTTCCGCCGGCGAGCCGGGAAACGCTCACACCACCGACCGCCAGCGGCGTCGACCCATATTCGTTCGACAGTACGATCCGGATACGGCGCCCGCCCACGCTGACGCGCACGACCTGGCGCACCGTGGTGTTCTTAACCGAACCCGGTATTTGCGTGGTCAGCGGCAAAGCGTCCTCGGCCCAAATCGGCTGGACGCTAGCCGCCCATGTGTCGATCCAGGCGGCGCGCGCGGTATCGGAGGCGGCGGCGCCGGCGAGTACCGCTGTCGTGGCCAAAGCATGCGCGGCATGGCGCAAAAAGCGGGACGAGACCGTTTTTGCGTGGGGCACGGCCTTTTTGGCGGGAATGGTCTTCATCATGTCGCTCCGAAGAAGTGAAAGTGATCGAATGAATCCGGCACTGCGAGCGCTAGAATCCATCATTCCAACACTTCGATGAAGGCGGGATAATCGAATGCCGCGCATTCCAATATCGAATGGCCTACCACCGTACCTCGAGGAGCAATGGATACGATAAGAGCCATGCGCACATTCATACGGGCGATCGAGCTCGGCAGCCTGTCCGCTGTCGCACGCGAATTGGATACCACGCAGCCTACCGTCAGCAAAATCATCGCGGGCTTGGAAGCGCAGATGGGCGCGCGCCTGCTGATACGCAGCACAACGTCGCTCACTTGCACGGAACAGGGGGAACGCTTCTACGTGCGTGCACGCGAGATGGTAGAGGCATACGACGAAGCGCAAGCCGACGTGCGCGGATTGATCGAGCGCCCCGAAGGCCGCCTTCGCGTCGCGGCCCCCGTCAGCTTCGGCGTATTGCATTTGAACGCGCTCGTGCTCGAATTCATGGCCCGTTATCCGGACATCGAAGTCGACTTGACGTTGAACGATCGTTTCATCGACCTCGCAGTCGAGGGCGTGGACGTAGCGCTGCGCATCGGGGGCGAGCTGCCGCTCGAAGTGATTGCACGGCGTATTGCGGTTTATGAACGCACAGTCGTTGCCGCGCCGGCGTATCTCGAAGCGCACCCGAAGATTCGGCGGCCGGAGGATCTCGTCAAGCACCCGTATCTGCGGTTCGCCTGGCTCACGCAAGGCGACTCGCTTACCCTTTCGCACCGGGATGGGAGACAGGCAACCGTTGTCACGCAGGCGCGATATCGCGTCAACAATTCGCTGGCGATCAGGGAAAGCTTGCTCGCGGGGACGGGTGTGGGGCTCGCGCCCGATTGGCTTGTCGGCGACTTGCTCGCCGACGGGCGACTGCAACGCGTATTGCCTGCCTGGCATGCGTCGCCGCATGAATTGTTCGTGCTGTATCCGCCCCGGCGGTATCAGCCATTGCGGGCGCGTTTGTTTATCGAGTATTTGGCGCGTCTGGGTTGGGGGCGGTAGTTGGGAGCTGTCCCTCGCCCAGGGAAAACAGCTTGCAAGAAAAAAAGCCTGAAACACCGACGCTTTCGCGCCGCCGTTTCAGGCACTCCCTTTCCAGCGCCGCTAAGCGCTGCTGCCTATCGTTCGAATATTAGATATCCGCGTGCTGCTTGACGAAGGTTTGGAACGTGCCGTACGTCGGCTGAATCGGCGTCAGGTTGTCGAGCACGATGCCGTACGTGTAGTCGCCGCTCGTCAAGCAGTAGTACATCACCGATTCGATCTGATCCGACTTGCGCGCGTTGTAGAACTCCGTCATTTGCGTCTGGACGTACGTCGAACGATTCGCTTCCGTGTACTCGGGCCCCGCATTCCACTCGGTGATCATGAACGGCACACCGTAACGCGCCTTGCAGTAGGCCGGCAGGTTGAAGCCCGGGCCTGCGCCATCGGAACCGATGTTGAAGATGTCCCCGTACGGCGAGTAGTTGTGCCACGTCGTCACATCCCAGCGCACTTGCGGGTGACCCGTGGAGCCGTCCGGCTGCTTGCCGTCCCAGAGCATGTCCGCCGCGGCGACATCGGCCACGCAGAAGTTCACGCCGCAACGCGCGCTCGGCTGCACGGATTTGATCCCGTCGATCATGCCGCGAATCACGCCGCGCATGATCGGCCAGTTGGTATTGTTGAAGTCGATTGCTTTCGTGCCGGCCGTCGTCGAATTCAAAATGATCGCCGGATCGCGCGTCAGCTCGTTGCCGCACTCGTACGTCGTGACGCCATATGGCGCGAGTGCCTTGGCGATCGCCGCCGCGTTGGCGAAGACGCCGTTGTAAGCCGCCGTCTCGCTCGTATAGAGCGTGCCGGTCGAATCGCGCAGACCATAGTTGACGAGCGTGAACAGCTCGAGTTTCGCGGTCTGGAACGCCTTCGCCATCGCGACAAGGGGGTTCAACTGCGTCGACTTATTGATGCAGCCGAGACGATACGTCGTGCAGCCGAGCGCCTGAAGGGCCGCAACCGTTTGCGTCGGCGTGAACGGATAATCGTAGTGGCCGTTGATGCCGTAGAACTTGCCGGCCGTCGCGGGCTTGGCCACGCGCGGATCCGAACAGGTCAGCCATTCGCCCATCAACGAGCGAACATAAAACTGCCCACTGCCCGTCTTCAGGTAGATCATCGCGCCGTACCAGAGCAGCAGCGCCGCGGTCGGCGCCGTGCGGTCCTGCACGTTGTTCTTGAAGATGCCGCCGTTCGACATCGTCCAGTAGTTGTTGGACTTGTCGATGATGTACGTCGCGGGCGGGATCGCCGTGTTGTCGGCGGAGGTGCCGCCAAGGCGCGGATCGAGACACTGCTGCCACGACGGGCCGATGAATTTGTAGAACACCTTGCTCGTGTTCTGGCTATAGATCGCACCGTTGTACCAGAGCAGCATCGCGATGTTGTACGCGTGCGTGTCCTTGACGCCGTTCTTGTAAACGTAGCCCTTGGAAAGCGTCCAAACGTTGCCGGAGTTGGTCGTGATCGACGTCGCCGAGGGAATCGTCGTGCCGTTGGGCGACACGGCAATGGCCGCGTTGGCGATCGCATTGGCGCCCGCACCGGCAACCGCGCCGGTCGCATCCGTACCGCCGCCGCCGCAGGCCGCGAGAATGTAGCTGCTTGCCGCCGCCGAGAGGCAGCCCAGGAATTGACGTCGTTTCATGACAGAAGCTCGCAAAGGAAGTTGGCCAGGGTCGGGGTCTCGCGGCTCGTGTTCGCCGTACAACCCGTCGCACGCTAAAATCGTTTCGTTGTCCTAACTAATCGCTAGGCTCAAGCGGCTACCCTGTTTCTTCGAGCTACCGGCAGGACATCTTTCGAACTGCCTCGTTGCTGCAACGTTGCGTTGCGTGGTCAGTGGTGCGACTTGTTGAGATGAATTATTCCAAACCGCGCCGCGTGGCGAAATCGGCGCAGTCGGAGATTCACGTGGGAGATGAGGACCGCCACGTAGGATTCGTCTTACAAAGCCGGAAGGCGGTTCTTGACGCGGTAGGCGCGCTACCGCGAAGAGTTCGGCGGGTTCACGACTGGGTGGGAGGCGGGGTGCAAGGCGATGCGCAGCGAGGCACAGGCATGCGAAGCTGAATGCAATCGGTTGGCGAATTTCATCTCGCGCCCGCGCGAGCGGCGCGCTCGGGATAGCTCACGCGCAGGCGCCGCAGCGACGCCCGTCGTTCTCGCAGACGCTCGGGCCGCAAGCTCCCGCCAAAACGCAACGCCGTATCGGAGGAGCCAGCGTACCGTTCGATACGGGAGTCGTCTTGCGTCGGCCGTCCAGCGTCATCGAGAGGGTCTATCAACATGATCGCGCCCGGTTCAGTTTGCGGTGGTCAGGACCGGCTCACGGCTCGCTTGCTCCGACTTGAAGCGAACCGCGACGGCACAGATGGACGACGCGCACACGACAGCGCCGAGGGTCAAGAATGTGCGATGCAGGTCGCCTTCGCCTTTGAGGAGGAAGCCCGCGGCCACAGCGCC
Organism: Trinickia sp.; assembly: GCF_051954495.1. GTDB lineage: Bacteria > Pseudomonadota > Gammaproteobacteria > Burkholderiales > Burkholderiaceae > Trinickia. The sequence goes on along the minus strand of NZ_JBQCHR010000136.1, from coordinate 7,307 downwards.
GACGTTGCCGCCCGCCCCGACGATACCGGCGACCCCGCCGAGGGCGTCGCGGTTGATGAACGGCACGAGCGCGTAGGCAGCCCCACATGCCATGTGCGTGAAAAGGCCGAACAGAAGCATCGCGATCACGGCCGGCACGGCCTGCTGCGCCTGCGAAAAGACGAGCAACGCCACGCCTTCACCGGCGATCAACACGAACAGCAGCATGGATCGCACGGAAAGACCGCGCCGCGCCGCCGCACGATCGGACAGCCAGCCGCCCAGCGGCCGCGCGACGATCGCCAACAGCCCAAAACTGCCCGCGGCCACGCCGGCGCCTTCGAGCGTTAGATGAAAGCGATCGACGTAATAGACGGCTGCGACGTTGTGAATGAACACTTCGACGCCAAAACACGCGGCGTACGCCACGAACAGCATCCACACTCTGTAGTTGCGACCGGCCGCGACGAGGCTACGCCATCCGCCCTTCTTCCCGCTCCCAACGAGGAGGCCTTGCGCGCGCAATTGCTTGAAATTGCCTTGCGGGCAGTCTTGGCCAAAGCGCCAGTACAGCCATGCGACGAACGGCATCGCGAAGCCGGAAGCGGCGAGCGTATAACGCCATGCCGACGCCTCGCTCGCGCCGAGCGCGACGATGCCCGCAAGCATGAGCGGAACGAGCACCTGAGCGGCGCCCGCGCCGGCATTGCCCCATCCGGCCGTGGTGGCGTTGGCGATCCCCACCACGTTGCCGGCGAACATGATCGACGTATGGTATTGCGTGATGACGAAGCTCGCGCCTACCGCGCCAATCGCGAGCCGGCACAGCAAGAACGCGTGATAGCTCTGCGACAACGCCGCGCCAAGCATCGGAAACACGCCCGCGAGCATCAGCCCGACATAGACCTTGCGCGGACCATAGCGGTCGCACATCGGGCCGATGACGAGACGCGCGAGGATCGTGATCGAGACGGCCGCGATGTTGATCTTGGCGACGTCATCGGCAGACAGCCGAAACTCCTGCTTGATCAGCGGCATGAGAGGCGCGCAAGCAAACCAGGCGAAGAAGCAGACGAAGAACGCGAGCCATGCCAGATGGAATGCGCGCATGGCCGGCGTGCGCAGATTGAGCAGGTCGATCGAGGTGGCTTTCTCGGACATTGTGCAGGCCGGTAAACGACGACGGCGTCCCGCGCGAAGCCGCTCGTGAGCGGGTTCGGGGGACGCCGTTGTCCAATGCGTTGCGAAGAAATGACGGTATGTCGATGTTGCGACCCTTCGTTGAGTCGCGGGCCCCGTAGATGCAAGTGCCGTGCCAATGAAAGGCGCTTTCGCGCCGAGGCGTATAACGCAAGGCGCCATCCCCAACGGGCCCAAGTCACTCGAGCGGCGACTCTGCGCCATGCGCGCGAATCTGGGCACGGTCGTGGTGCGGCGCACGATTTTACGCACCATCGGTTGTCGTCGGGAGCCAGCGACTCGATAAAGGACAGCGCGCACCATGGGTTGGAACCGAACGAGCCACAGCTTTACTCAGTCCTCAGACCAACGCTGCATCGGAGTGAACTTGGAATTGGTGCATTTTACGAATCGAAAATCGGGGCAACGAGGCCGTCGTCGTCGAACTTCGGCCTACCGCGCAATGGCGGCCGCTCATGCCGCGACGCCACCCACACGCCGCGAGTTCGAGGCCCGCATCGAAGCCGTCGAAGCGCGGATGGATGCACACGTTCGCGAGATCGGCCTGCGGTTGGAAGCGTTCACGGCGCGCGCGGAGGAGAGAGAACAGCGCTTCATCGAAAGGCTCGACGAACGCGACAAGCGAATCGACGAACGACTCAATGAACGGGACAAGCGAATCGACGAACGACTCAATGAACGCGACAAGCGACTCGACGAGCGCGACAAACGAATCGAACTGCTGGCGCAGCGAGCAGACGTCGCCGCGGAAAGCGCCGCAAACCTCAAAGCACATTTGTGGATGGCTGCGTCTACAGTCGTTCTTGCGGTAGCAGGCACCGTCATCGCCGCGTATTACGCGACGCAATCGTCCCATTTCGATCTCGCGCAGACGATCATTTCCGCCTTCCAGCAACGTCAGCAAACGCCGCTCAAGGAATGAATAAAAAAACCCGCGTCAGCGTTAACTGACGCGGGTTTTTGATCTGGTCGGGGCGAGAGGATTTGAACCTCCGACCACCTGCACCCCATGCAGGTACGCTACCAGGCTGCGCTACGCCCCGAAAGCATGAAAGTATAACAGACACTTTCACTGATTAGAACCACTACGGTGAAACTATCTGCGCAACAGCTCGACGATACCGATGAGATCCTTGCGCAACTGCACGACGTCGACATTCGCGCCGCCTTGGGGCGGCGACGAAACCGTCGAAGGCGCCGCAGACGCCGTGGAATCGCCCGCACCATCCAACGCTGCACGCTCAGGCTGCACGCCGGCATCTTCCTCGATCAGCGCGCCACGCGCATCGAGCTTGTTGCGGGCGCCGTTGATCGTGAAACCTTGCTCGTACAGCAAGTCGCGAATGCGACGTATCAGCAGTACTTCGTGATGCTGATAGTAGCGACGATTGCCGCGGCGCTTGACCGGACGCAGTTGCGTAAACTCCTGCTCCCAGTAGCGCAGCACATGCGGCTTCACGCCGCACAGCTCGCTGACCTCACCGATCGTGAAGTACCGCTTCGCCGGAATCGGAGGCAAGACGACTTTCTCGACCGTCGTTGTCATCGTCGGTTAACCGTCGTGGTGGAAAGCGCGCCGCAACGCGTCTGAAACCTCGCGATCAGCGCGGCAAAGCAGCCTCGGCGCCGCTTTCGACGAGCGCCTTCAGCTTTTGGCTTGCATGGAACGTCACGACGCGGCGTGCCGCGATCGGAATCGCTTCACCCGTCTTGGGATTGCGACCGGGCCGCTGCGGCTTGTCACGCAGTTGGAAATTACCGAAGCCCGACAGCTTGACGCTATCGCCGCCTTCGAGCGCATCGCGAATCACGTCGAAAAACGCCTCGACCATATCCTTGGCTTCGCGCTTGTTCAGTCCCACATTGTCGAACAGCAGCTCGGCCAACTCGGCTTTGGTCAACGTCGGCGTTTCCGTGGAAGTGGACACGCCGACCGGATGGGTCGGTATTTCGCGAATCATGGCGCCACGCTGCGCCGCAAGTAGGGCTTCGAAATCACTCGAGTTCATTTCGTTCATGTCTAAAAACAACGGCGACTAGCCGATGGCGACACATCGCGAGAACGCTCTTGCGAGGGTTCCCGCGCTCATCAGCGCAACCGCGCGCCGTAGACTCGAGCCAGGCGGTCCACTAAGGTCTTGACGGCCAAATCGACCGTCTCGTCCTGCAGCGTGCCGCCAGTATCTTGCAGGGTCACACGGAAGGCAAGGCTTTTCTCGTGCGCCGCCATACCACCGGAAGTACTTGATTTTGCACGAAATTCATCGAAAAGCGCAACCCTCTGAACGAACTTGCATGCGTCTTCGGTCAACGCCTTTTGCATCTCGTCCAGCAAGGCCTGAACTTCCACGTTCTGGTCGACAACCACTGCGATGTCGCGCCGTACAGGCGGGTACTTCGATACGTCCGTCGGCGCGTGCAGGACACGGCTCATCAACGCTTCGGCGTCGACTTCGAAAAGGATCGGCGCATGGGGCAAGTCGTACTGTTGCATCCAACGCGGGTGCAGTTCACCGATCCAACCCACGCTTAGCCCATCGAGTTCGATTCGCGCGCTGCGCCCCGGATGAAGCGCCGGGTGCTCCGCTTTGACGAAGCGTGCGACGCGAGGCGCGAACAACGCTTCGACATCGCGTTTCACGTCGAAGAAATCGACAGGCCGCGTGGAGACGCCCCACTGCTCTTCAGCCGCCGGACCATAGGCGAGCGCACCGATGCGCTTAGGCTGCGCATAGCCTTCGACCGTCATCTCGCTCGCGGCGATCGAACTGTCGCGCAGGAACACGCGACCTGCCTCGAACACGCGAACGCGGTCGGCGCGGCGATTGAGGTTGTGACGCAACACGTTGATGAGGCTGCCGAACAACGTCGTTCGCATCACCGACAGTTGGCTCGCGATCGGATTGACCACGCGAATCGGCGAGGCATTGCCCGCGAAATCGCGCTCCCAGCTTTCGTCGACGAAGCTGAAATTGATCGTCTCGGCGTAGTCGCGCGCGGCGAGCGCGTGACGCAGCGCATGGATCGAGCGGCGCGTCTCGTTCGTCGCGCGCATCTCGTTCTTCGCGACCGGCGGCCGAGCCGGAATCTTCTCGAAACCGTAGATGCGCGCGACCTCTTCGATCAAATCTTCCTCGATCTCGATGTCGAACCGGTACGACGGCGGCGTCACGGCGAAGATCTCGCCGTCGAACGTGTATTCGAGCCCGAGCTGCGTGAAAATCCACGCCATCTTGTCGGCCTCGATATCGACACCGATCACGCGCTGTGCACGCGCTACCCGCATCGTCACCGGGTTGCGCTGCGGCAGGTTCACGACTTGATCGTCGACCGGGCCTGCCTGCCCGCCGCAGATCTCGAGAATGAGCGCGGTGATGCGTTCGATGTGCTGCACGGTCGTCTCGTAGTCGACGCCGCGCTCGAAGCGGTGCGCCGCATCGGTCGAGAAGTTGTACTTGCGCGCTCGGCCACGGATGCTGTCGGGCCACCAGAACGCGGCTTCGAGATAGACGTTGGTCGTATCGAGCGTCACCGCCGTGCTGTCGCCGCCCATGATTCCCGCAAGGCTTTCCACGAGGCGGTCGTCGGCAATGACGCCCACCGTTTCGTCGAGCTCGATCGTGTTGCCGTTCAGCAGCTTCAGGCTTTCCCCTCGGCGGCCCCAGCGCACTTCGATGCCACCGTGAATCTTGTCCAGATCGAACACGTGCGACGGGCGACCGAGTTCCAGCATCACATAGTTGGAGATGTCGACCAGCGCGGAAATGCTTCGTTGTCCTGACCGTTCGAGCCGCTCCACCATCCATTGCGGCGTTTGAGCGCGCGCGTTCACGCCGCGAATCACGCGCCCCGAGAACCGGCCGCACAGATCGGGCGCGGCGATCTTCACCGGCAAACGATCGGTGAGCTTGACGGCCACGGGTTCGATTGCCGGCGACTTCAGCGGCGTGCCTGTAATGGCAGCCGTTTCGCGCGCGATGCCGAATACCGACAGGCAATCGGCTTTGTTCGGCGTCAGCTTGATTTCGAAGATGGTGTCGTCCAGGCGAAGCGTGTCGCGAATGTCCTGCCCGATCGGCGCATCTTCGGGCAGGATCATGAGACCGCTGTGGTCTTCCGACAGCTTGAGCTCGCGCGCCGAACAGAGCATGCCTTCGCTTTGCACGCCGCGCAGCTTCGAGAGCTTGATCATGAACGGCGCCCCGCCTTCCTCGGCCGGCGGCAATTGCGCCCCGACGAGCGCGACGGGCACCTTGATGCCCGGCGCGACGTTCGGCGCGCCGCACACGATATTGAGCACCGCGCCTGTTCCGGCATCGACCTGGCAAACATTGAGCTTGTCCGCGTCGGGATGCTTGACCACTTCGAGCACGCGGCCGACGACGATCTTCGAAGTCGGCGGCGCGGCGGGACGCAGCGATTCGACTTCGAGGCCGGCCATCGTCAACGCATGCGACAGCTGCTCCGTCGTCAGTTGCGGATCGACAAACGTTCGGAGCCAGGATTCAGGGAATTGCATGTGTGTCTACGTTCGAAGGTATGGGTCCATGCCCGGCCTGCCGCGAACGATCTTTCGACGCTCGCGCGGCCCAGGCGCCGCTTGCGACATTCGGCTCGCGAGATCGCGAGGCGCGGTGCGCCTTACGCGAACTGTCGCAAGAAGCGCAGGTCGTTTTCGAAGAAGAGCCGAAGATCCTGCACGCCGTAGCGCAGCATCGTCAGGCGCTCGAGCCCGCTGCCGAACGCGAAGCCGATGTAGCGCTCCGGGTCGAGGCCCATGTTGCGAATGACGTTCGGATGCACTTGGCCCGAGCCCGAAATCTCGAGCCATTTGCCGGCGTTCTTACCTTCCTCGAACTTCATGTCGATTTCGGCCGACGGCTCCGTGAACGGAAAATACGAAGGCCTAAAACGCACGAGGATGTCGTCGCGCTCGAAGAACTTCTTCAGGAAATCGGTATAGACGCCTTTCAAATCGGCGAAGCTGATGTTCTCGTCGATCCACAGGCCCTCGACTTGATTGAACATCGGCGAATGCGTCGCATCGCTGTCGACGCGATACGTTCGCCCCGGCACGATGACCTTGATCGGCGGCGTATTGCTGCGCGCGTAACGCACCTGCATCGGGCTCGTATGCGTGCGCAGCAGCAACGGACGCCCGCCGGCGTCGTGGCCGTCGACGTAGAACGTGTCTTGCATCGAACGCGCCGGGTGATTTTCGGGACTGTTCAGCGCCGTGAAGTTGTACCAGTCCGTTTCGATTTCGGGGCCGTCGGCCACGTCGAAACCGATCGAGCCGAAGATTTGCTCGACGCGTTCCCAGGTCTGCATCACGGGGTGCAGGCTACCGACCGCGTTGCCTCGGCCCGGCAGGGTCACATCGATCGCCTCGGCCGTGAGCCGCTCTTGGAGCAGCGCCTGCGCAAGTGCGTCGCGGCGCGCGTTCAATGCCGCCTCGACTTGCTGCTTGGCGACGTTGATGCGCGCCCCTTCAGCCTTGCGCGCCTCGGGGTCGAGCTTGCCGAGGCCCTTGAGCAACTCGGTCAGTGCGCCCGCCTTGCCGAGAAAACGAGCCTTCTCGTTTTCGAGCGTCACGCTGTCAACGGCTTGGGAGAAGGCTTCTTGCGCGTCGGCGACAATCCGGTCCAGATCCATAGATCCCATCATTTCAACGTCGGTGATGATTTACGAGCGGCAAAAAAAAGGGGCTCGGTGAGGAGCCCCGTTTTCTTGTCGAGGGCGCCGGCTTGCACCGCCCCCCTCGACGAACCACGCAGTACTAATCTATCAATTAGGCTGCAACGGCGGCTTTCACCTGCTTCACGATCGCGGCAAAAGCAGCCTTGTCGAACACGGCCATATCGGCCAGCACCTTGCGGTCGAGTTCGATCGACGCCTTCTTCAGGCCGTTGATGAACACGCTGTACGTCATGTCGTGCTGACGGACCGCCGCATTGATACGCGTGATCCACAACGCACGGAATACGCGCTTCTTGTTGCGGCGATCGCGGTAGGCGTATTGGCCTGCGCGCATGACCGCTTGCTTCGCGATGCGGTAGACGTTATTGCGACGGCCGCGGTAACCCTTGGCCAGGTTGATGATCTTCTTGTGGCGGGCACGTGCCGTA
>NZ_JBQCHR010000135.1:0-4711 GCF_051954495.1 Trinickia sp. | reverse complement strand
CTGTTCCACGGGCCGCAGCCGGCGATCGTATGAAGATTCCCAAGCGACTCGCACCGCTTCTCGAAGAAGGGCTCATTGACGAAGTCATCGGCCAGTTGATGAGCGGCAAAGAGGCAACCGTCTACGTCGTGCGCAGTGGCGAATCGACTCGTTGCGCAAAAGTCTACAAGGACGCGAAGCAGCGCAGTTTTCGGCAAGCCGCGTCGTATCGGGACGGTCGCAAGGTCAAGAACAGCCGACAGGCGCGAGCCATGGAAAAAGGCACGCGCTACGGCCGTCAGATGCAGGAAGCGTCATGGCAGAACGCCGAAGTCGATGCGTTGTTCCGCCTCGCCGCCGCCGGTGTGCGGGTGCCCCAGCCGTATATTTGTACGGACGGCGTATTGCTGATGGAGTTGGTGATCGACGAGGCGGGCGATGTTGCGCCGCGGCTGAACGACGTCGATTTGACCGAAACGCGCGCCCTTGAACTGCATGCGTACCTGCTGAAGCAGGTTGTCCGCATGCTCTGCGCAGGGATGATTCACGGCGATCTCTCGGAATACAACATCCTGCTGGCGGCGGATGGGCCGGTGATCATCGATCTCCCCCAGGCGGTCGACGCGGCAGGAAACAACGAAGCAGCCTCGATGCTCAAGCGGGACGTCGACAATCTCGCTGCGTACTTCGGCCGGTTCGCACCGCAATTACTTACCGCGAGTTTTGGCGCGGAGATCTGGGCGCTATACGAAGCCGGGCTGCTGCATGAGGATGCCGAATTGACCGGCCGCGTCGACGTCCAGGCCGGGCCGGTGGACCTCGAAGGCGTTCTGCAGGAAATCGAAGCGACACGCCTCGAAGAAGAAGCACGCGTGCGGCGCCTGCAGGAACTGAACGCCACTTAGGCTGCCCGATAGCCCATTGCGTCTCTCGGCTCCATCCCTATCCTCTCCTAAGTAGTGCCTTATGATTTCCGTCCGTAATGTCACGCTGCGCCGCGGCGTCAATGTCGTACTCGACGGCGCGTCCGTCACCTTCGCCCCCGGCGAAAAGATTGGCCTCGTCGGCCGTAACGGCGCGGGCAAGTCGTCCTTCTTCGGCCTTCTGAACGGCACACTGCACGAAGATGCCGGAGAGTTCTCGATTCCCCCTGGATGCAGAATGGGCCAGGTCGCGCAGGAGATGCCGGAGACCGAGCAGAGTGCTACCGACTTCGTGATCGATGGCGATACCGAACTGTTGGCCGCGCAGGCGGAAGTAGCCGCCGCGGAGGCCAGCGACGACGGTATGCGCATGGCGCACGCCTACATGGCGCTGCACGATGCCGGCGCCCATGATGCCCCGGCCCGCGCCCAAGCGCTGATTCTGGGCCTGGGCTTTAGCGCCGCGCAGCTGAGCCAGCCGGTCAACAGCTTCTCCGGCGGTTGGCGCATGCGTCTGCAGCTGGCGCGCGCGCTCATGTGTCCGTCCGATTTGCTGTTGCTGGACGAACCCACGAATCACCTCGACCTCGACGCATTGGTCTGGCTCGAGGCGTGGCTCAAGCGCTATCAAGGAACCTTGGTCGTGATCAGCCACGATCGCGAATTTCTCGACGCGGTGACGCAGGTGACGGTGCACGTCGACAACGCCAAGCTCGTGCGCTATGGCGGCAACTACAGCAAATTCGAGGACATGCGCGCCGAGCAGCTCGTGCTGCAGCAGGCCGCGATGGCCAAGCAGGCGGACAAGATCGCCCATCTGCAAAAATTCATCGATCGTTTCAAGGCCAAGGCTTCGAAGGCGAAGCAGGCGCAAAGCCGGGTCAAGGCGCTCGAACGCATGGAGAAAATCGCGCCGGTGCTCGCCGAAGCAGAGTTCACTTTCGAGTTCAAAGAGCCGCTCAACGTCCCGAACCCGCTGCTCTCGATGGTGGACGCGAGCTTCGGCTACCCGGCGCCGGCGGGCGCACTGCCGGGCACGCCGCCCACGGTCATCGTCCGGGGCATCAGCCGTTCCGTGCTGGCCGGGCAGCGCATCGGCATCCTAGGCGCCAACGGCCAAGGCAAGTCCACGTTGGTGAAGACGGTGGCGCACGCGCTGGCGCCGGTCACCGGTGAAATCAGCGAAGGCAAAGGCCTGAACATCGGCTACTTCGCACAGCAGGAACTTGACGTTCTGCGTCCTCTCGACACGCCCATGGAACACATGATCCGGCTTGCCAAGGATACGCCGGCGCATATGCGCGCCCCCGGCCAGAGCGGCACCGAACAATCGCTTCGTACGTTCCTCGGCACTTTCAACTTCAGCGGCGACACGGTTCATCAGGCAGTTGGCACGATGAGCGGCGGCGAAAAGGCGCGGCTCGTGTTGTGCATGATCGTGTGGCAACGCCCTAACTTGCTGCTGCTCGACGAGCCGACCAACCACCTCGACTTGGCCACTCGCGAAGCGCTGGGCGTGGCGCTCAACGAATTCGAAGGCACCGTGATGCTGGTCAGTCACGACCGGTCCTTGCTGCGCGCCGTATGCGACGAGTTCTGGCTCGTCACCAAGGGCGGCGTCGAGCCGTTCGACGGCGATCTGGACGATTACCAGCAGTTCCTGCGGGACGAGGCGCGTCGCATGCGCGAGCTGGCCGCGGGCGAGCAAAAGGCCGTCGCGTAATAACTACCTGGCAGCTCCGGTTCGGCGTTCGCACACGCGCCCTACACGCGGTTTCATCGCGGCAATAAACTGATCGTCCGTTCGGCCGCACCCAGGATGTGTTCGTGAATGAGCTTTACGGCATCCTCGGTCCGGCCATCGGATACAGCTTCGACCATCTTCCAATGTTCGGCTTGCGAGACGCCGAAATAGCCCCCGCGATGGCGCAGCAGCATGACATAGCGACTCGTGTTCTTCCACAGCGTCTCGATCAGAGCGAGCAGCCTCGGTCGATCGCATTCGCTATACAGCACGCGATGAAAGCGCGCATTGACGTCATGCCATTCGTTGAGCAGCGCCAGGCGGCCTTCGCCTTCAATGCTTTCCGTCAGTTCCTCTATGCCATCGGCCTCTTCGCAGATTTCACGAAGCACGGCAATCTGGCCCGCCTTCAAATTCGGGCCGGACAACAGCATGGCCCTGCACTCCGTCAACGCTCGGAGTTCAAAAATGTCCTGCGCATCTTCCCGAGTGAGAGGCTGCACGAAGGCGCCTCTTCGAGGACTGATCGAGATGAAACCCTCGCTCTCCAGCCCGCGTAACGCTTCGCGCAATGGCACGTGGCTCACGCCGTAGAGGGCGGCCAGCGCATGCTGTTGCAAGCGATCGCCTGGCTTCAGGTCACCCGAAAGAATGGACTCTCGAATCCGGTCCGCAGCGAATTGAGTGGCGGTGAGATGTTCCATCGGGCTTTGACGAAGGGGACAGCGCGAAGCGCTTGACGATATAAAGTATAAATTATAATGTTCGTGCACACACGCAAATTTTTGGGCCTGACGGGCATGGAACTCGACAATGCGTCTCGATTGCGCCAACACCTGGAGAAGTTCGATCGCTGTTCGTTGGGGCATTTCCCGACCCCGCTCGAGGCTGCGCGACGGCTGATGCCGTCTGCGGCCGCGCCGAGCATTTATGTGAAGAGGGATGACGCGAGCGGCTTGGGTGGGGGTGGCAACAAGGTGCGTGCGCTCGAGTACCTGATACCGTCCGTGCTCTCTTCCGGGGCCGACACGATCGTGACGGCGGGTGTCGTCCAATCGAACTCAGTGCGTCAGGTCGCTGCCGCCGCCGCGAAGATCGGACTGGCCTGCCATTTCGGCATGATCACCGATCGCGTACCGGTAGTCGACAACGACTACGCCGAAACCGGGAACATCTTTTTGGATCGGCTATACGGCGCGACCTGCGAGCCGATGAGCGTTCGAGACGACAAGCCGCGTTTTCTTCAGGCCATGGCCGACCGCCTGAGCCGCGAGGGGCGGCGCCCCTATGTCGTGCCGTACGGATGCGCCAACGCCCTGGGCGCGACCGGCTATTTGCGCTGCGCGCTCGAGATCGCTGAACAGGCGGCATCCGCCGGCATCGCATTGACGCATGTCGTGCACGCCAGCGGAACGGGCGGTACACAGGCCGGATTGATCGTGGGCTTTGCGCTTTTGGGCCTCGATATCGATGTCGTGGGGATCGACATCGATGCCGACCCGATCGGCGTACGCGCACGCGTGACCGGGTTACTCGAACAGCTATGCGCCGATGTTGGCCTTGATGCGGACAGGCTGCGCGAGCGAATTATCGTGGAGGACCGGTACTCCGCGGGCCACTACGGTATGGCCGATAGCCGAACTGTCGATGCGATCTGTCTTGCCGCGCAACGCGAGGCGCTTCTCCTCGATCCCGTCTACAGCGGCAAAGCTTTCGCGGCTCTGCTCGACTTTGCGGCGCAAGGACGATTCAGCTCGGCAGACCGTGTCTTGTTTCTGCATACGGGCGGCACGCCCGCCATTTATGCCTACCGATCGCATTTCGACCGTGGCGCCCTCGAACGAGATCGAGAGACCCCGTGCCGGGGCATGCGAGAAGGGCAGCGCTATCGGCGCATGAGTTGAAGAAGCCGATCGAGCGTCGCCTCCCGCTGCCGCGCGGCCTGCAGGACACGATCGCTGAAATTCGTAGCGTAGTTTCTCGGGTCGAGCCCGTCTCCGTTGACGAGCGGCGCGAAACGGCGCTTCAGTTGTTCCGCGCGTCCTTGTGCCGGCTGCCGGTGCAC
>NZ_JBQCHR010000134.1:0-22167 GCF_051954495.1 Trinickia sp. | reverse complement strand
TATGGCGGGCATTCCGGCGATGAGTGCGTTTCGGATGCTGGACTGGCGGGGAGGAACGGGCGCGCATGTCGATTTTTCGCCGATTTGTCCGTTCACGGGGGGCGATGCGATGCGCCAGTACTCGGTCGCGAAGGCGCGCTTGGCGGAGTACGGGTTCGATTACTACGGTGGTTTTACGGCGGGCGAGCGCCATTTGCACCATATCGTGGCGACGATTTTCGATCGAGACGATGCCAAGCAGACCGAGGCGGCCGCCGATCTTCAGCGTGTGTTGATGAGCGATGCGCGCGCGCAGGGGTACGGCGTTTATCGGACGCACTTGGCGACGATGGATTTCGCCGCCTCGCAGTACGACTTCAACGATGGGGCGCTGCTGCGGATGTCCGAAACCATCAAGGACGCGCTGGACCCCGACGGGATCTTGGCGCCCGGTAAATCGGGGATATGGCCGCATGGGTGGCGTGACAAGCGGGGCGATATTTAGGCGCGAAGAACTGGGGATGCGCTACGAGGGCGGAGGGGGGGATGGATCGACGTACTTTTCTTGCCGCAGGCGCGGGACTCCCTGCATTGAGTCACGCGATGCCATGGCTCGGCCGCGATGTAAGACTCGGCGATCCTCGGCATCGTACGCTTTTTATCGTCGATTCGACGCTGCCGGCGACCCGAGCGCTTCAGACGGCGTGGGCATTCGACGGCAGAGATGCAATCGAAGTCGGCGCCGATGTGGGCGCGCTGTGGTACGCACGGTTGCGCGACTGGCCGGGCGCGATCAAGGGAAGTTTGCGCCCGTCCGATTGTTTCGTTTTGCGAAACTTGTCGGTAGGCGAGGGCCGTACCTTCTTTTCGCGGAGCGTTGCACCCGGGGCGATAGCTGTCATGATCGACGTCGGCTAGCCCGGATGTCACGGGCGGCTTGCTAGATCGAGACAGCGCGATTTTGGTAAAGTCTCGCTGTAACCGAAAGGGGTCGTACCATGAAGCCATCTGTGGCCCTCGCGAGCCACCGTGAAGAAATTCGGAAGGTTGTAGCGTCGCATCGAGCATGTAACGCGCGGGTGTTTGGTTCTGTCATCCACGGCGACGATGACGAGGGCAGCGATCTCGATATTCTGATTGATCCCACACCGGACACGACGTTGTTCGATATCGGTGCGATCCGCCACGAGTTGCTGCAGCTCCTTGGCGTCTCCGTGGACGTGCTTACCCCGAACGCGCTGCCGGAAAAATTCCGCGCGGCCGTCATTGCCGAGGCGGTGCCGGTATGAGTCGGGACCAAGGGCGGTTGGCAGATTATCTGGAACACATCCTAGAAGCCATTCGGCGCATTGGTCGATACACGGCAGACATGGACGAACCGGCCTTCGTCGGCAACGAAATGGTCCAAGATGCTGTGATCCGCAACTTTGAGATCATCGGTGAGGCAAGCAACAACGTCGAAAAACATTATCCCGAGTTCGCTGCGAGCCACCCCGAATTGCCATTGGCGTCGGCCTACCAGATGCACAATGCTGTTGCTCACGGGTACTCGAAAGTCGATTTGCAAATCGTCTGGAGAACCCTTCAGACGGACCTGCCCAAACTATTCAAGCAGGTCCAGGCGTTGGCCGAAAGCCTTTCCGATTCCAGCCATGCCTAGGGTTGGAGGTGCACTGTAGTGAGAACTTGGATGTACCGGCATCGCCCCGTCTACTACATGCACTAATCGTCTCGGGGCCGGTTCCGGTTCATGTCGCGCCTCTGCCTTGCAACGCGGCTAGCTTGGCCAGCTCCTCGTCCCGCAACGCCCGCCGCAAAATCTTCCCGACATTCGTCTGCGGCAACGCGTCGCGAAATTCAATGAGCTTGGGCACCTTGTAGCCCGTCAGATGCTTGCGGCAATGCTCGAGAATCTCCTCGCGTGTGAGCCCCGGCGCGCGCGGCACGATGAACACTTTCACACGCTCGCCTTGCGCCTCGTCCGGAATGCCGATCGCGGCGGCTTCACGTACGCCCGCATGCATCGCGATGACATCCTCGATTTCGCTCGGATAGACATTGAAGCCCGATACGAGAATCATGTCCTTCTTGCGATCGATCAGCTTGATGAACCCGGCCGAATCCATGACCCCGATGTCGCCCGTCGACAGCCAGCCGTCCGCGTCGAGCACCTTCGCCGTTTCATCGGGCCGCATCCAATAACCTTTCATGACCTGCGGGCCCTTCACGCAAAGCTCGCCCAGCTCGCCGATATTGGCCCAACTGCCGTCGTCCTTGCGAAAGCGGACGATCGTCGAAGGCGCGGGCAGCCCGACCGATCCGTCGAATTCGCGTAGGTGCTTCAGATCGACGGGATTGAGCGAGACGATCGGGGAACACTCGGTGAGGCCGTAGCCTTCGACGATCGGCTTGCCGGTCACGGCTTTGAACCGTTCGGCCACGGAGCGCTGCGTCGCCATGCCGCCGGCCATGGCGAGTTTCAGATTGGAGAAGTCGCGCTTGCAAAATTCCTCGTTGTCGAGAAATGCCTTGTAGAGCGTGTTGATCGCGAGAATGCCGGTGAATTTCTCGTTCCGAAGAAGATGCATCACGCGCTTCATGTCGCGCGGATTGGCGATCAAGATGTTGCGGCCGCCGAGGCCGAGGAAGATCAACCCGTTGATGGTTAGCGAAAGGATGTGATAAAGCGGCAGCGGCGTGAGCACCGTTTCGCTCTCGCTGGTGAGTTGGCTTGCGGCCCATGCCTTGGCCTGCAGCAGATTGGCGATGATGTTTCGATGCGTGAGCATCGCGCCTTTGGCGACTCCGGTCGTACCGCCTGTGTATTGCAGAAACGCTAGTTCGTCGTGCGAAACGAACGTCGGCGCGTAAGGCGACTTCGCGCCCAGCGCCAACGCGCGGCGCATGCGTACCGCGTTCGGCAGACGATACTTTGGCACCATCTTCTGCACGCGCTTGATCACGAAGTTGAGCAGGCGCCCCTTCAAGTTGACCCCCGGCTCGAGCAAATCGCCAAGCGCGGTGACGACGATATGCTCGACTGCTGTACCCGGCAGCGCCTCTTCGAGCGTCTTCGCGAAATTCTCGAAGACGACGATCGCCTTGGCGCCGCTGTCCTTCAGTTGATGCGCGAGTTCGCGCGGCGTATAGAGCGGATTGACGTTGACCACAACCGCGCCGGCTTTCAGTACGCCGAACAGCGACACGGGATATTGAAACGTATTGGGCAACATGATCGCGACGCGCTCGCCGCGCTTGATGCCGATCCGCTGCAGGTAAGCGGCGAACGCTTTCGCCCGCCGCGCGAGCATATCGTAAGTCATCTCCGAGCCCACGCTGACGAACGCCGTGCGGCCGCGAAATTGCGACGTGCATTCGTCGAAAAACTGGGCGACCGATGAGTACTCCGTGACGTCGATCTCGTGCGGTACGTCGGGCGGATAGGAGTGATACCAAATGCCGTCGGTATCGGGGGCAGCGGGCGAACCGAACACGGAAGGCGCCTCTGATTCCGGCGTACTCGAATCGAATGCGGCCGGTAAATCGGATGCGTCATGCGCATCCGGAATCGCAGCCGGAATACAAAGATTGCAGCCCGTGGCGCCTAACCTCGACCGCTGCGCGATAGGTTGCTCCATTTTGTTGTCTCCCAGGTTGTCCTCGTTATTGCGATCTATGCGTTTTGTTGATCTTGTTGAAGCCTCGATGACGATCGATGATCAGTCATCAATGTAGGTAAACGCGGATCAATGTCGAGCGACATTGATCGATGCGCCTGCGACGGATGCGGTCGAGTTGACCTACTGATTGGATTCTTCGGAATGAGGCTCGTCAACCCGTTCACCTAGAGGCGATGCGCTCGAGCGATCGAAGTCGGCAGGGAAGTCGTCCACCTTGATGAGCGCCGCGCCGTCGCGCGCATAACGTTCGAGCGTCTCGCGCTCACGGCTGTCAATCAGACCCTGCGCCTCGGCCGCGCGCGCCCAGCCCGGCAACTCGGCCAAGCTTTGCGGCATCGGCTGCGTTTGACCTGCGCGAACTGCCGCGCGCAATTTCGATTCGATGTCGGCCACGGCCGGGCATAGCGCCAGCAAGCGCTCGCCGCATGCGATGGGATCGTCGGCATCGGCTTGCGCGGGCACGTGCGAATCGGCGAGTAGCCGATCTCGTGCACCGCACGGCGTTTGCAGGAGCAGGGCGATCGTACTCGTTAGCCCGTCCGATGGCGGACGGCGGCGCAGACCTAACGGGAAAGCCAGGAATCGAATGACGGCGGCGGCGAACCGGCTCGGATAGTTCGCGAAGAGCCCGTCGAACGCCCGCTCCGCTTCGAGCAACGCATCCTTCACCCCCCAGCGAACGAACGGCAGATCCTCGGCGAAGGCGCCTTCGTCTTCGAACCGCTTGAGCGTGGCCGACATCAGCACGAGCTGCGAGAGCACGTCGCCCAAGCGCGCCGATAGCCGCTCGCGTCGCTTCAAGGCGCCGCCGAGCAGCAACATGGAGGCGTCAGCCACGAACGCGAATGCGATGCACTGCCGCGTGACGGCGCGGTAATAGTTCGCCAAGACAGGGCTCGCCGCAGTCGGCTTCCTGATGAATGCGCCGCAGGTGAGTCCGTGCACGAGACTGCGCAATGCGTTCGAGGTCAGAAATCCGGCATGCCGAAACAGCGCATGATCGAAGGCGATGAGCGCGCGTTGGTCGTCGTCGTCTCGCGCGGCCGTCATCTCCTTGAGCAGATACGGGTGGCACCGGATCGAACCTTGCCCGAAGATGATGAGCGAGCGCGTGAGAATGTTGGCGCCTTCGACCGTGATCGACACCGGCAATTGCTGATAGGCGCGCGCCAGAAAGTTCGACGGGCCGAGACAGATGCCCTTGCCGCCCGCGATATCCATGGCGTCGTTGATGACGCGCCGCGAGCGCTCGGTCACATGATATTTGGCGATGGCGGACAACACGGCGGGCTTTTCGCCGAGATCGACCGCTTGGGCGCAAAACCGCCTCATCGCATCCATGACGTAGAGATTGCCGCCCATGCGCCCGAGCGCTTCGTGAATGCCTTCGAACTGACCGATCGGTGTCTTGAACTGCCTGCGCACCGCCGCGTACGCGCTCGTGCCGCGCACGGCGAGCTTCGCGGTGCCGACCCCGGCCGAAGGCAATGAAATCGCACGGCCCGCCGCGAGGCATTCCATCAGCATGCGCCAGCCGTTGCCCACTTGCGCGGGGCCGCCGATCACCCAATCGACGGGAATGAAAACGTCCGTGCCGGAGTTGGGGCCGTTTTGAAAGACGGCATTGAGCGGCCAATGACGGCGGCCGATCGAGACGCCCGGGTGCGAGGTGGGAATGAGGGCGCAGGTAATGCCGGGCTCGTCGACGGGGCCGAGTAGATGATCCGGGTCGCGTACGCGGAACGCGAGGCCGAGCACGGTCGCGATCGGGCCTAGGGTGATGTAGCGCTTGTCCCAGGTGACGCGAAAGCCGAGCGTTTCGCGGCCTTCGTAAGTTCCTTTGCAGGCGATGCCGACGTCGGGAATGGCGGCCGCATCCGAACCTGCGTAAGGGCTCGTCAACGCAAAGCAGGGAATTTCCTCGCCGCGCGCTAGCCGGGGCAAGTAGTAAGCCTTCTGTTCCTCGGTGCCGTAGTGCAACAAGAGTTCGGCGGGCCCGAGCGAATTGGGCACCATGACCGAGACCGTCGCGGCGGAGCAGCGCGACGCGAGCTTCATGACGACTTGCGAATGCGCAAAGGCGCTGTAGCCTTTTCCGCCGAATCGCTTATCGATAATCATGCCGAGGAAGCCCTGCTGCTTGATGTATTGCCAAGCTTGCGGCGAGAGATCCTGCCAGTGCGCCGTCGTTTCCCAATCGTTGGCGAGATCGGCCAGGGCCGCGCATTCGCCGTCGACGAACGCGCGTTCCTCATCGGTCAGTATGGGCGGCCCATGCGCGAGCAGCGCGTCCCAATCGGGGCGGCCCTTGAACAACTCGGCGTCCCACCATACGGTGCCCGCTTCGATCGCATCGCGCTCGGTGGACGACATATCGGGCAACGCTCGCCGGAACAGGGCGAGCAAACGTGCGCTGACGAGCATGCGCCGCAGTGGTTTGATCGCCATGACGAACGCCGGTATGAGGAGCACGACGCCCAGGACGATACACGCGGCAAGGCCTGCCGCGTCGGTGGCCGCCACGGCGGCGAGCCACACGCACAGCGTGCCGAGCCACCAAAACGCGGCGGCTTCGTTGAAGATCAGAATTGCGCCCGCGACGATGAGCGCCACGACAAACCATGCCATGACCGTTCCTCCGGGTGGCGCGCGTGCGCCGTCCGTTGTTCGACGTTAGAGCGCGGGGCGCGGGCCTTCCTGCTGCTGCGGGGCGGGTGCGCCGGCCGGCGGCAGTGTCGGAGCGGGCGCGAGCGTATGGTCGATGCGACCGTCGTTGCGGGCTTCGTCGTGCGCATCGTGGCCGTTGCCGTTGCCATTGCCGTCATGCAGGACGTCGTGCTGCTCGTCGCCGTTCGGCTGCGATTGCGCGGATGGACGCGATTGCGCATCGAGCGGGCCGCAGGCCGTGATGCCGACCGCGGCGTCGTGGCCGTCGTCCGCGTCGCCGAGTACGGCCGCGAAAGCCGCGAGCTGCGCCCCGTCGGGCAGCGGGGCTTTCAAGGCGGCGACCATCAGCGAGGCGAGTCGCGCGATCAAATGCAGATCGCTGATGGCTTGCCCCTTGGAGAACTCGGCGATCAGGTTGTCGGTGTCCGCGCCCGCGAGCACGCCCGAGAGCGCTCCGATGGCGAAGTGCAGACGCCATCCGAGTTCCTCTCGCGGCAGGTGCGGCAACGCGCGTTGAAACGCGTCGAAGAATCGTTCGGCGACGGTTGCGTAGTGCCCGTTGAGGAAATCGTGAATGAAGGCGGACGGGTCGGTATAGGCGCGCCCGAGCAAACGCAAGAACGCGGGGCCGCCGGCGCGGGTGTCGCGCGACAGGCGTAGCGCCGGAATGAACATCGCGCCCAGGACATGCTCGCAAGTCAATCGATCGCCGAGCTGGGCATCGAACCGCTCGAGCAGTTTCAAGCGTTCGACGTTGAGCTTGTCCAGCCGGCGCGACAGCATGGCGTGAATGAGCGCTTCCTTGCTGCCGAAGTGATAGTTGACGGCGGCCAGATTGACGTCGGCGCGTGAAGTGATCTGACGCAGCGACATCGCTTCGTAACCGCATTCGATGAAGATGTCCTCGGCGGCGTCGAGGATGCGGGCCTTGGTATCGCCGGTGCCGCGGCTTGGTGTTCGAACAGCCATGTGCGCCTCCCTCCCTGTGAACCGAACTAGCGCTTTCGCGCCGACTCGGTTTGCCTGTTTCGCAATCGCCTCGAGTGGATGCCTGAGCCATCGACCGAGCGCGCGATTCAGCGCCGGTTTCGGTTCTGCCCAGAACGCTTACTCCGGTTTCCTATCGAGCCCATGCCGGTTGCCCGGCAGCGAACAAGCGATTCAAGCCTCTGATTGAAATTTTGTTATTTTTAGCACGATAAAAACGCTAGAAAATCCGAGCAAGCGTTGTTTGTCGACGGACTCCTCTAGAGGGAGTCTAGACGTTGTGACGCGCTGCGGTGCAGCAAGCGGTGTGCGGGCGGTGGCGTGAGGGGGGAGAACAGAAACGAAGAAAGGCGCGTTTATGCGGTTTGCGCCTTTCTTCGGTGTTGTTGCCGTTGCGGAAAGAGGATTAAGCCGTGGACGACGATGCGACTTGTTCCGCTGACCTTGTCATATCGATACCGCGCTTTTCTGGCCCGAACAGGATGAACACGGCGATAACCACCGACGCAATGCCCGCGACGACAGCCAGCGCGAAGGCATAGTTGTTGCCGTTGCTCACTGCCACCGACGCTTGCATGGTGGCGTTGATCGACGCGATCAAGTTGCCGAGCTGGTACACGAGGCCGGGGAAGGTGGCGCGCACTTCGTCGGGCGAGATCTCGTTCAGGTGAACGGGGATAACGCCCCAGGCGCCTTGCACCGAAATCTGCATGAGGAACGCGCCGACGGCGAGCAAGACCGCGCCGCTAGAAAACGCCCACAAGGGCAGCACGGGCAGAGCGATCAATGCTGCGATGCAGATGGCGCGGCGACGGCCGATTTTTTCGGAGAGCGAGCCGAAGAACAAGCCGCCGACGATCGCGCCGATGTTCAGCACGATGGCGATGATCGATACCGTATGCGGATCGAAGTGATGCTGCTCGCGCAGGAACGTCGGATACAAATCCTGCGTGCCGTGTGAGAAGAAGTTGAAGGCCGTCATCAAGATGATCGAGTACAGCGCGAGCGTCCAGTTCTTGCCGATGGTCGAAAGCAAGCCGGCGCGCTTGTGCTGCTTCGTGTCGAGCGCCTTCCAGGCCGGCGATTCTTGAACGTTGCCGCGGATATAGAGCACGAGCAGCGCCGGGGCGACCCCGACGAAGAACATGCCGCGCCAGCCGACATATTGATAGAGCACGCCGAAGACGATCGAGGCGATCAGGTAGCCGCTGGGGTAGCCGGCTTGCAAGAGGCCGGAGACGATGCCGCGCGATTTCGGCGGAATGGTTTCCATCGTCAGCGCCGAGCCCACGCCCCATTCCCCACCCATGGCCACGCCGAACAGCGTGCGCAGAACCAGCAGCGTCCAGAGGCTGGGGGCGAAGCCGGAGAGCAGCTCCAGTAAGGAGTAGCAAGCGACGTTGACCATCAACGTGGGCCGGCGGCCGAATTTGTCGGCGAGCCGGCCGAAGATCAACGCGCCGATCGGGCGCGCGGCGAGCGTCAAGGTGATCGCGAAGGCGACTTCAGGGATCTTGGTGTGGAATTCGGCCGCGATGTCCTTCAGGACGAACACCATCAGGAAGAAGTCGAAGGCGTCGAGCGTCCAGCCTAGGTAGGCCGCGATCGTGACGTTGCGCTGTTCTTTGGTCCATGTCATTTCGTTCGTTCTCCTTTGTTGTTTCCGAGTCTGGAGCGCTGAAAAAGAAAGGCAGCGCGACGCACACCACGGGTAAATGAAGTGTACGCGGTCTTTAAACGAACGCAGGGTTTGGGGCTGGGGTATACGTGCTAATCCTTATTTGAAAGGAATTTGGAAGATATCAGTTCGCTTTTTGTATTGTTTGGTTGGGCGGGTGTGCATGTCGTTTTCGGCCGTTATGCTAACGGCGAGCAGCGACTCCGCTCCAGCCGAAATACATTTGAGCAACGCGCGAGAGCGAGCCCGTGGGTCAGGGCTCGGCGGTGCTGGGGGAAGTTCAGACGATCATCCAGTCGGCCGACCCGACAATGCTGAAATGGCAATCGGGATCGTTCGCCACCTTGCCATCCGCCAAAATCAGGTTTTCCTTGTCCGTGTGTATATGTAAGTAATGCTCAGTCGACGCTACTTGCCACAAAAATGGTGTACCGGAATCATCCAACGGCTCCGCGACGAACAACGTTGCATCGTCGATGGATGCCGCGGAGGCTGATACCGTACCGCCGTTTTGAGCAAAGAGATAATTTCGATTGGATAAACTCTGAATGACGTACGCATTCGGTCCGTATTTATCGCTGTTGATTTGCGTCAAGCTAAATTGCTCGCCGGGGGACTTTGCGATACATAGGAATCCATGCGAATCGAAATTCCAGGCGTAATCACACTCGGTCGTGGCGAACGATGTTTTAAAGCTGAAGAGCAGCGGCATGATGCGAACTCCTTTTGACGATGCATTGAATTTATTCGCTGATATACGCACTTCGGTTGGAGGTGCCGACAGGACGTTCAAGTTGTCCACTCGGAGATTGACCTCGCAATGAGGGATGATATTACGTGTGCCTCGTCATTCAAGCGGTGGCGGAAGGTGGATGTATGGTTTCGCCGCGAACTCTCATATATGGGGAGGTGCTGTCGCATGTCGTTTGCTGCCGGGTGAGTTTCAGTGGGCAATCGCGCAAACCGATGCGGGATTCCGTTTGAAAAATAAGAAAAAGAGCTGCAGTTCCCAAATAATGATTTTCGCATTCCGACCGGCACGAAAAAGTCGGCGCATTTCTGCAATACTAGCGCGGTGCCCGGGATCGCTGGTTGAGGCCGACGAGGGTGTTGCGCACTACCGTAAATCGCACTTGAGGAAGACGATGATCGATGAGCTATGCGTGATCGGACATCCCAGTCACTTGGGCGGTGCGGATACTGAGCTGGATCATCAGATTTGGTGCTGGCAGGCGATGGGCATTACGGTCCACGTGTGTCATACCTGGCCGGTGGACGACAATTGTCTCGCGATGAAGTTGGAGGAGCGTGGCTGCGTTTACCACAGCTTCAGAGACTGGCGGTCGCTCGAGGGGCTCCATTGCATCAGTTTCTGCAATGGCGAGTTTCTCGAGTGCTTGGAGCAAATACGCAAGTGGGCTCGGACGACTACGTTCGTCAATTGCATGACCTACAACTTCGAAGGCGAGTTGAGGTGCCAGGAGCGTGGGCTCATCGATTTCCATCTCTACCAGACCGACCTCGGGCGCGAGCGGGTAGGCAAGCGGCTCGCAGAGTTTAGTCAACCCTATCGCCCCATGATGGTCGTTCCATATTTCCGTGCGACTGAATTCCCGTTTCATGAAAAGCGTGCGGATGGCAAGTTCAGTTTTGGCCGCATCTCCCGGGCGGACACGGACAAGTTCCACGCGCAGCAGCTTTGGATCTACGACACGATGACAGCCCCCGAATTGAAAGAAGGGCATATCGTGGGATGGAACGATTGCATACGGGACAAGTTGGGGCGAGAGCCTGATGACTATGTCCATACCTACGCAGAACGTGGAATCACGCAGCAGGACTTCTACGCTTCGTGCGACGCCGTGATCATGAGTACCGATACCTTCGAGAATCTACCGCGCGTCGCATTTGAAGCGATGGCGTCGGGGTCGGTGCTCGTGGTCGATAGGCGCGGAGGATGGACTAAGGTAGTCGAAGACGGCGTGACGGGGTGGCTTTGTCAAGATCCTTCCGAGTTTGTTTATAAGGCGTCACGGTGCGCGTTCGAGAAGGCAGAGCGCGAGCAGATGCGCCATGCGGCGCGTGACCGCTTGGAGCGGATAGCGGGCTTTGCGGCGGCGAGTCGGTCATGGGCCTCGGTGTTCGAGGCGTGGCAAAAATTGCGGTAAACGAGCGTCGACACGAGATCAGGGGAGCCTTCGATGAAAGCGTTGCCGCTTGTCAGTTGCATTATGCCGACCTATGGCCGACCGGACTACGTTAACGAATCGGTCGCTATGTTTCTTGCTCAGGATTATCCCAACAAGGAATTGATCATTCTCAATGATTGTCCGAGGCAAATTTTCGCAGGTAAATTTCATAATGTCTGTATAGTAAATAGGAACTCGCGGTACGCATCGCTCGGTGAAAAGAGAAATAGCTGTATCGATATGGCAAGAGGGGCGATAATTGCCATTTGGGACGACGATGATGTCTATCTGCCGTGGAGGATTTCGTATTCCGTGAATGAGATGGATCGGCTTGGCACGCAATTCTACCGACCTGCGGACTTTTGGGCGTATTGGGGGAGGGAAATACTGCACGAGAATCAGTCAGTTCCCGGTTGGATAAACCATCCTTGGGTAATGTTCGAGAAGGCGCTTTGGAAAGCGGTAGGAGGCTACCCAGCGATGAACATCCGAGAGGACGATGGATTCTATGAGCGCGTGCATCGCAAACTCGGCGAAAGATTCATCAAATATGAGATCGAACAAACCGACCGATTCGGCATCATGAGAGGGACCTCCCAGTACCAGCACACGTCGATCGACGGTGGTCAACATCCGTTGGATACGACGCCCCGCCGACATAATATTACGCCAGCCCCCATCCGTGATCCGCTCCTACGGGCAGCGCACGATCGGCTTATCGCACAGCGGTACGCGTCGTCGCCCCGTGTTGCCGGCGGTGTATCGCCAGGGAATCCTTGAGTGCGTTGTTTATCATGGTGGAATGGGTCATCGCTCTCGGCCCAATGTAGGTAGGTTCGGACGAGACGTTGGTGAATCGCGCAGGCTGGGATTCGAGGCCAAATTGAAGTGACAGGAGCGAGGGCCTGAGAACGGGCACATAGTGGGATAAAACGCGCGCATATAGGATCAGGTTGTTTTGAATCGGAGCGCGATTGGTCAACTGCGACCAATCTTTGACTTCTTCCAGGATGATGATACCACTGTCCCTGCCGCGATCATCAGTCGTTCATGCTACAGCCTCATATCGGGAACGCTGCGTGTTAATGTTAAAAGCGTTCTTGCTGTAATTGAGACGTAGAAGATTATTTGCAGATTTATTGCTACATGGGTATGTAGTGGAACTTTGGAGCATATCGACGCAAAATTAAATGGAAGCGACAACGCTTTAGCGCGGGTGCACCTCGGTACCTCCGCTGTGTTTATTCGATAATTTTGGTGAATGTCAATTTTCTGGGAGAAAATCATGGCAGATTCGTCGTCCTCGGCCGCAGCAATGCAAAGCAGTGAGTTTTGCATAGAGATTCCCCAGTCGGTAGTTTCTACGTTTGCGACGGGAACAGTCGTTCAAATCAATATCCAGGGCCGTGCACCGAAAAATGGACCAATGTATCCCGTATATTTTCAGTCGGTTGATCAAAACTTCGGCGTTGGTAAGGACGGCGATGGTCTGAAACTCTTCACTCCAGAGACGCAAGCCGCGACTGCCGTGCCGTTGGCAAGTTTTTCAATGAGTGCGAGTCAGATTATGTTCGTTATAGGCCCGGCCGCTAAGATAAAAGCGTCGTTGCGACTGAACGCGTTCTTGTGGTCGGACGCGAACGTTGCTGAAGTGCAGCTGACCGGAAGCATCCCTCAGGGCACGGAGATGAAGTACGGGTGGGAGCACAATTCCACTCAAGATACCATGAACTTCTACCAATGGGTCAGCTGGGGCAGCTAATTATCGTCGAATCAGGAAATAATCTTTAAATCCGGCGGGGCGGTCGCTGCGGGTTCCGGCTGACCTCGCTTGCAGTATGGAGAGCGAAGTGGCAGATCAATCGATGAACTTTCTCCCGAGCACAGTTACAGTCGCGAGCTTTGTACAAGCATCGACGGTCAAGATCGCAATAGCAGGGGCTTCGTGGTGGACTTATGCCGGTATCCTCGACGGCAACTCTAGCCTCACAATGTCCATAACCGGCGCCCCGCTAGGGCTAAACTGCTTCGGTTTGACGCCCCAGTGTTTGATCTTCACTTTCTCAACCTTTCGAGATGCATTAAGTTCAAAAAATAGTGACAATTATTTCGACGGGGAAACGGGGCGGGCAGCTTTTGAGCAGAAACCCGTGATTCCGCCGACGGTTACGGTGCATTTGTATATTCAGCGTGCCGATGCTGATTTCGTGGTTAGTATGGAAAATCAATCGCCTGCAATGGCTGGAATTGTATTTTGTGATCAAATGTATCCGCTCGATGATAAAAAAATTCCGATAAATTGGCCAACATAAATCGTCGGTGCTGCAGAATAAGCTGGGCGATCCGTTTAGATTAGTGAGCGTGTTCTCTTTTGTCGGATTTTTCGATCGAGAGCGATAATGAATATCGTTAACGAGTTTTCTGCTGCTGCCGAGAGCGAAGATGGGCGTGGCGATGGTTTCACGCTCGCCTCGCCGCAGCTGGATGCCAACGGTTTGCAGCAATCGAGCGTTTCTGACACTGGCGGCGTCTTCCCGTCTGATCATTCACCATTCAAGCGATGGTTAAAAGTAACGTTGTTTCGTATGCCAGCGGATAGTCGGGTCCGTATTTTTTTTCGCGATGCGAAAAAAGCCGCGTGGGCCATGGGTGATGCGAGTGCGCATCTCGTCGGGGTTTCGCTAGAAACGACTACGCGCAGTGTGCCTCTTAAATTAAATAGTTTTATTATAAACGCGCACGAATTGATTTTTAGTTCATATGCCGCGTGTGATGAGATGAAGCTGGAAATATGCGTTCGAGGCCATGAAAATACTATTCACGGGTATGTGGATTTGCCGCTGGGTGCGAGCGTTACGTTTCAATCGGAAGTGGATCGTACGAGCTTAATTGGATTCAGTTCTTTTGCCTTGAGTTTTTGACGAGTGAGGCATGGAGGATGTATGGTTTTGATTCCTGTTGTGCTTCGATTTTCGGGCTTGTCGCAGAACTACAATTTGTGCCTTACGCTAACTACGCCCGGAGCTGTTTGGTCTATGGGGGAGGACGGGGAGGATTGCCTGGGTATATCGTATAACGCATTGATGTTGGACGATAAGCGTGCGTCCTGCATTCAGCGATTAGAATTTTCAGGGTCGACACTGACGATATACACCGGACCTGTCGCGGGTGCCGACTTCGAGTTGACAGCGTTTATCGAGGTTCCTGATGGTACATGGTGGTTGAAAGGTTCCTGCATATTGAACGAAAAGGCACGGATTTCGGCGAGGCTTGGCGATCTCGATCCTGTTGAGTGGCGCGACGAAATCAACTGTATGGTCCCGATTCTGTTGCCTGATACTCATCGGGTGACACTTGTTATACGAAATGTCGTGCCGGGTCAGTCCGTACGCATTCAGCTGGCTAAAGACGGTTCAGCTCATGGCGGCGCTCGTTGGTTTGCCGCACGACTTGATAGCCCCGATATCGGCCTAAGAATAAGAGGGCTCTCGAACGGCGCGCCATTGCCGATCGGAACTTTCGGACTTGATTCGGAGAATATCGTGCTTACCGTCGCGAAGGTTCCAGGGCCGCAAAACGGAGGCATGGGCCTGATCGTGGAAGCCTATATCGAACGACTACGAGAATGTCGATATTGCCCACAGATAAAGAACGTCCGTCTAAAAATCGACTGCGACCAACCAGTGGTCGCCACAGCCCAAATTGCGAACCATCGCCCGCAGTATCTCGCTCAAGTGTACAAACTATTTGCATTATGAATATTACTGCAAGGCGATTGTTGATTCAACGCAAACTTAATTTATTTGATTCTTGCGAATGTCTTTGTCATGGCGTAGTTTCATCTGTTGAGTTTATGGATGTAGTCAAAACTCGTCGAGTGACCGATCGTTGATGAGGTGGATGTCATATAAAATTGATGCGAATAAACATGCATCTGCTTGTATGGGGCAGGAAATCCGCGGCAAGGTGTCAAATTAGGCCATATGCAGCCGCTCGTTCGACCGCCTGATATCGATTTTCGGCATCGAGCTTCCACATTAGACGGCGTACATAGTAAACGACACCGTGCTCGGAAATTCCGAGAATTCTCGAAATCGCCCAGTTTGATTTATGGTTGGCGATCCAGTGAAGGCACTCGATTTCACGGTCGGTTAGTTTGGCTTTCGGTGCGTGAAAGGAGTGGGCAATGATTCGGGTCATCGCCTCATGGAGGTACATCGCTGTGAGGCCGATATCGCCCAGTGTAAAATTAATCATTTCATCGATATCGCGGCCACCTTCTGTTACGAGAAAGGCGAGTACGCCGGTATCACCGCTTCTTCCGTGAACGGGAACCACAACACCGTCTTTTACCCCTGTCCCGTCCTCCCATGCATCGGAGTCGGCCGCCACTTCTTTCCATCGTACGGGAATGAGACGTTGTTCGGCGCGATGGACAACCTTGGCGAGATGAGTGCCACAGGCGTCGGCGCACATGTTGCCCCCCCGTGTGGATAGATTCGAGAGCGTACGCTGGCGTTCGCTGCCACAGTAAATAGAGAATTGTCCCTGATAATGATAAGCATCGAAATGCGTCAATGAAACGATTTTCTCTAATCCAACTATAAGCTCATTCTCGGTTTTAATGCTCTGAAAGCCGAATATCGTTTCTTGGACGACCGGCTTATTTGAATTCATAAAAAACGATGATGCCTCGGTCATGGAAATCTCCGCTATGTTCGTTCTGTCGAGGAATCGGACTACGTTTGCGACGGCTCGCAATGAAATCATAGGGGGAATGAGTTCGTATGACCACGCCGATGCCGATGCGGGGCAGAGATTTTTCCATATATTGATGCTTTAATTCATGAATTAAGAGGAAGTGTGCCCTCTTGCTGCAAGCATTTGTACTACCCGCCGCTGCGGTGTGATCCATAATGCTTTCGTGGCGTGGTTGCTCGAAGCGAGAGTGAGCTGCGTTTATTTATCCCGTCGTTGGCGAGGTAAATGTCACATATTGGATTTTTTGGAGGAGCGCTCGGAACGCGCAGCGCCGCCCTTCGAGTAACTGCACCGGGTTCCAACTGATGCAAATACCACCAATCGACGCTGACCTAGTCATCACCAGCGTCAGCAACGCCCTGCGGAATTTTATCTGCGCGTACATTCCACAGCTGGCTTCCGAGCATGCCGTGACGTTCGACTCGCCCGCAGAGTTCGACGGCGCGGGCGAGGACCGCCTTTCGCTCTATCTGTATCAAATTGCGGTCAACCCTGAGCTTCGCAACGCTCCACCGACGCTTGCGGCGGAGCAGATGAACCCGCAATCGCTAGCATCGTTTGCGCTTACGCCGGCTCCTTTGGCAGTTGATCTCCTCTATATGCTCGTCGTGTACGGTAGATCGTCAGAGTATGAACAGAAGATCGCCGGAAGTCTCGTAGGCTTATTGGATCGATGCGGAAAGATTCCAGCGGAATTCGTCGATCACGACAGCGTTCTGGTGCAAACGGGGAACGTCCGTTTAGCCGTCGTGCCGCAGCCGGCGACGATTCATATGTTGCGCGATCTCTGGGCGGGATTTCCGAACAAGAGCTATCACATGACAAAGCTCTACACCGTCTCACCGGTCCGCCTTCCGGCGCCCGAGAAGGTGCCTGTCGAGCTGGTCGTCCAGATCAATCCCATCAATGCCACGGTCATCAACGCGGTCGAGGAGCAATCATGATTGCGCAGGAAGCAGCCGCGAGCGCGGCAATGATCCTCATGATCATGGACAGTTTTTCGGACGAGCCCATTGACGGGCCTGCAATTGTCTTCCTGCTGGGCGGCAGTCGGTACGAGCCGCTTTATAGGGCCGGCGGGCTCTACGTTTTTCCCGATCTGACTGACGTTCCCTCCGACGTTTGTACAGTGACCGTGAAATGCAAGGGGTTTTTTGATGCACACGCGCCGCTGACCCTGATTTCGCTTCCTCTCTGTGAGCCCCTTGCGGAACTAACGGTTCGCATAGATTTGGAGCCGAATGCGCTGTATGACTATCCAGCCGATACAACGGTCTTGCGTGGCCAAGTCAGAAGCTCGGACGGGCCACTAAACGACATCGAGGTTTCGGCGATGTTCACCGATCGGCTCGGCTTGCACTGTTGTTCCACCAAGACCAGTGGACAGCCGGGAAAAGGCGACTTCTATGGAGGCCGGTATGCACTCGCTTTACCAGCCGTGACTCCGCAGACGATCAAGGTGAAGCTCGACGTCAAGGGGCGGGGCTACGAGCCATACGCCGATAGCGTCGAGATAATGGGTCTGAGAAGCAGTGTGCTACCCCCGATTCAATTGCAGGCGATGAACGCATAAGGAGAGGCAGGTATGGATAACGATTATCGGCACCCCGGGGTCTACATCAAAGAGTTGCCGGCGGTGCCGTCCGTTCAGGGCGTCTCGACGTCGATCCCCGTCTTCATCGGCGCAACCGAAAAGTTGGACGCGCTCGATAGAAATACTGCCCGACGGGTCACAAGTTGGGCGGACTTTCAGACCAGATACGGCGGGTTCGTGTGGGGAGCGTTCGTTTCGGCGGCGGTCTTTGAGTTCTTCGCAGAATCGGGCTCGATCTGCTATGTCGTCGGGATGCGCCCGGATCCCGCCCCGGCGCCAGCGACGGCGCAGGTGACAGACGGGAACGGTGGTTATACCTTTGCGGCTGCAAGCTGCGGAGAGTGGCCCAACTCGCTTCTGAACGTCGCCGTGTTTGACGTTGGCGCTCCACCCTCAGCCGGTCAGGCTTCGAACCATTTCAGCATCAACACGATGATCAATGCGTCGGATTTGGAGGCCGGCGGTACGGGAGGCGATGCGTCCTTGGGTATATGGCCGGAACTCTTTCGACAGTTTATTCGCGCGAATTCGATCAAACCTACCAGGATCCCGGGGGACGATGACGACTTATGGTATTGCCTAGAGCGGTTCGGGCCGTATTCATCGTCGAGCCTGCCGGAAACCGCCGGGGGCCCTTGCGCCTTGATCGACCAGATCAATGCGCAATCGATGTTCATCCGTGTCGTTTCCACCCCCGCCAAGTCAGATGCTCCGGACTCGGCCCGCGACGGCACACCGGTGGCCATGGCCGGTGGCGATGCCGTCGAATACGACACGCTATATGGCGACGCGCTGCGGGCACTTTCGGCAGCGTCGGACGCAAGTCTGCTCGCGACGCCTGATGCGGCGCTGGTCGACCTAGCCGGGGACGAGGCTGGCGCGTCACTCAAAAACGTCATCACGACGGTGATGAACGCTTGTACCAAAGTGCCCAACTTCTTTTATGTCGTGGATGCGCCCTATGCCGACGATCCGAGCGAGCCTGGGACCATAACTTCGATTACGCAGTTCGTCTCCGGCGGCGACACAGGCACGCCTCTGATTTATGAGAACGCCGCCATCTACTATCCGTGGATCTTCGTCCTAAATCCCGCCACTAACACGAGTGTTCCCGTCCCCCCTAGCGGCGCCGTACTAGGCCGCTATGCCGCGACGGACCATGCCGCTGGCGTACATGTCTCTCCTGCAGGCGTGCGCACCGGCAGAATCGTCACGGCGACCGCATTGACGGGATGGCTAACGGAGGGCGACCAAGATCTATTGAACCCCTGCGGTATCAACGTCATTCGCAACATCCCCGGATATGGCATCACGATCTATGGCGCGCGTACGCTGGACGGGCAAAGTCCATGGCAGTACATCGCCGTACGTCGCTTCGTGACGTTCGTCGAGCAGAGCCTGAAGATGAGTCTCGAATGGGTTGTCTTTCAGCCGAATGGCCCGCTGCTATGGGCGACTGTCGTGCGCGAGGTTACGGCTTTTTTGACGATGCTCTGGCGTCAGGGTGCTTTATACGGCGCTTCAGTCGGAGAGGCGTTTTTCGTCACCTGCGATGCCTCCAATAATCCGCCCGAGTCGCGCACGCAGGGTGTCTTGAACGTTGACGTCGGATTGGCCGTTCTGTACCCGGCGGAATTCGTGGTCATCCGTATTGCCCAGATGTCGACGGGCTCCACCTCGTCTTGATGGAGAGACCTTATGGCTACTCAGTTACCGCTTGATCCTTTCCGCGGCTTCCGCTTCAGAGTGGACATTTTGGGCCTTCAGATGGCGGCGTTTTCAGAAGTGACGATACCGGAGATTACCGTTGCCACGGTCGATTACCGCGAGGGAATGGATGCACCCGTACCCCGAACGCTCTCGGGACTCGTCTCGTATGGCCGCGTGTCGCTCAAGAAAGGAATGACAACTTCTACGGAGCTTTACGATTGGCATGCCGGCATCGTGCAACACGGCACGTCGTGGCCCAATGCAAAACGCCACGTCACGATCGCTCTGTTGGACCAAGGGGGCGACAATTTGCTCGCGCGGTGGGACGTGTACTACGCATGGCCAACAGTACTTCAGACAAGTGGTTTGAACGCTGGAAGCGCCGAAGTCATGATCGAGACGCTAGAGCTCGCCATCGACTCGATGGTGCGAGCGAAGTAGTTCGATAGGAGAAAAAGATGGCCGACCTCATCAGTACAGAATTCCCTTTCACCTTGCCGATAGGCTACCGGGCGCCCGATGGCTCGCTTTGCCGTCAAGGCCGGATGCGCCTCGCAACCGCGCACGACGAATTTCAGGCAATGCGAGACCCGCGCGTGCAGGCCAATCCGGCGTATCTCGTGGTAGTGGCGCTTGCGCGTGTCGTTTCCCTGGAGAGAGTCGACGTTATGTCGACCCCGGTCATCGAGGAACTGTTTCTTCGTGACTTTACGTTTTTGCAGAAGCTTTACAACAAGGTCAACGCACTCGACGAGGACGACGCCGACGACGAGTCGACGAATGCTTTAGGAGGCCTGCCGCAGGGAAACGTCGAAGCGCTGCCGTTCCAAGCCAACTCTATGAAGAGATAGCGTTCATCGCCTATCACCTTCACTGGTCGTTAGCGGAGATCTCGATGTTGGCGCATCGGGACCGGCGGCGCTGGTGCGAAGAAATCAGCAAGATCAACGACAAGATCAATGCGGCAGAGCAGCCGGAGCGTTCGGTCGGAATCGATATACGACAGCTGGGATGACGAGGGGCGGGCGTGTCGTTAGGGGCGCTGTCATCAAGGGGGAGGGATGTCTATTTCGAGTGTGCTGAAGACAGCCGTGAACCTTGCTGTCGGGGAGCCTTTCAAGTCTTATCATTTTCTTGTGACGGTGCATCCCCCCATAAGCGCGGGCAGCCTCTTCAGCCTCAACGGCGTTGTTAAAGCGGCCCTTCAAAAAGTCAGTGCTGCAGCGATCAGCAGCATGCTGGGCGGCTTCACGTCGATCGAAGGCATCGGCTGGAAAACGGAAGTGCGCACGGTACGAGAGGGCGGAAACAATGGTTACGAACACAAGCTGCCCGGTCAGGCCACGTGCGACGAACTCGTGTTCTCGAAAGGGCTGACGCTGGTCGATCCGTTGTGGGAGTGGTACCGGCTCACTGCGGCGGGCACAGTGCTGCGCATGAACGGGACTATTTTGTTGATGAACGATCTCCATAGTCCGACGGTGGCCGGCTTGCCTTCGTTCGGCGTCCCTACCGCGGCTTGGAACTTCTACAACGCATGGCCTACCGCGCTCGAGGGTGTCAATTTCGACGCTTCGCAAAGCTTGGTGGCCGTTCAACGCCTAACGCTTGCGATAGACCGGATCGAGAAAGTCGGTCTCGCTTCGGTGGCGAGCGCGGTGAAGTCGTTGGGGTTTTGATCATGTTGAAAAACTTCCCGCGTTCATTCGAGGCCCGCGTTCCGGCCGTACTTCGTTTTTGGCGGGGGGCAGCAGCGAGGGCGCGCCCGGCAATTCTGGGCCTGCAACGCTACCCTTGGCCTCGGCAATTCTCGCCGCGGTTCGTCTTCGCGATCATGCCTTCGCGATGGCGCCTGTATCAAACGGCGCCCGACAGAGCAGCGTCGTTGCGTAGCAGAGCGGCGCACACCGCGGCTGCGAAGCGTGCCGATCAAGCAAAAGTATCGACTATCGCTCCGACACGAGGTAACGCCACGGTTCGTTCGAGCCGAACGATAACGTCGCCGTCGCTCGGGCGTGTCCTCGGCCCCCCTGTGAGTGTCACGGCGACTGTCGGCGTCACGCCGGTTCGTCGAGCGGTTGCCCCGTTACGGTCTTACGTCCGCACGCGAGCGATGCCGGCTGCGCCACAGGTCCGAGGCTCAAACCGCGCCACGGCAGGTCGCGAAGCGCGCGCAACGGTGCGCTCTGTCGTCCGCACTAGAGCGACGCCTGCATTGCCGCAAACAGGTGGCCCGGTCCGTACCCGGGGTCAAGAGGAGCGAGCTACCCCGCGCTCCGTAGGGGGCAGCCGAACGCGAGCTGCGACGTCTACGGCCGCCACGACTGAGCGCCCCGCGCATGCACCTCGGCGTTTCGTGGCCGCTGCACACCGAGCCGCCGAGCACAGCCGCATCCGGCCGCACCGCGGCGCGTTGGCAGTTCCGGCAATGAACCCGCGAGCCGACAGCGGACAGCACGATCGCCTGAGTAAGCGAGCGTGGCCTCACTCATCCGCCGGCACGCCAAGCAACCGTGCGAACGTTCGCACACTGGCCGCCAGCGCGCGGCGGAAGCATGCTGTTGCCGACAAGGTAGCGCCGTGCTCGCACGAACGCGCACCGAGGAAGACGCTTCGAAGGCGCGTCGTGCTTAGCCGTCGTCCGCTCGAAGGAACGACCGATCCGCGCACCGTATCGGCCGCGCCGCGGCTGAGGTTAGCGCAGCACCGTCCGCACGTGATAACTGCGGAGCCGTCCGCACCGCGGCCGCAAGCTCGCATGTCTCTACGACAAGGGCCTATTTCCTCGCATTCGCATGCTTCGCCCTCATCGTCCGCCCATCCGTCTAGTTCGACACCCGAGCGCCGCCGTGCGTCCAGGATCGACCAAGAGCAGTCGGTGCGCAACGGCGCACAGAGCGAGCCGACCATCGCGCAAACGCG
>NZ_JBQCHR010000133.1:0-35927 GCF_051954495.1 Trinickia sp. | reverse complement strand
GGTGGCTCCGGTGGCTCGGGGGGCTCCGGTGGCTCCGGTGGCTCGGGCGGCTCGGGTGGTGGCTCGGGCGGTTCGGGCGGTTCGGGCGGTTCGGGCGGTTCGGGCGGTTCGGGCGGTTCGGGCGGTTCGGGTGGCGGTTCGGGTGGCGGCTCAGGCGGCGGCTCAGGCGGTGGTTCGGGCGGCTCCGGTGGCTCCGGTGGCTCCGGTGGCTCCGGCGGCTCCGGTGGCTCCGGTGGCTCCGGTGGCTCCGGCGGCTCGGGTGGCCATGGCGGCTCCGGCGGCGGCTGTGGATGTGGTGGCGGCTCAGGTGGCGGCCACGGCTCTGGCGGTGGCAACGGCTCCGGCGGCGGCCACGGCTCTGGCGGCGGCAACGGCTCTGGCGGCGGGCACGGCGCCGGCGGCGGCAACGGCTCGGGTGGCGGGCACGGCGCCGGCGGCGGGAACGGCTCGGGTGGCGGGCACGGTTCCGGCGGCAATCACTAGCCCCGACACGCAGGCGGTCGTCGATATGGACGACCGCCCGACGGCGTGCTGCCTTAGTCAACCGGCCTCAAGAAGCATTCGTCTCAAAATTGCATCATCGTTGGCACGCGCAGCGCTCGTCGCGCGATCGCGAGAACCGTCTGCGACCGCACCGACAAGGCGCCGCCCGCATCCACCGACGCAGCGCAATCGTCACGCGCGCCCTTCAGAGCATCTCCAGCGGCCCCTTCCTGCGCGGCGGCTTGAACTCGTCATCGATCG
Organism: Trinickia sp.; assembly: GCF_051954495.1. Classification (GTDB taxonomy): domain Bacteria; phylum Pseudomonadota; class Gammaproteobacteria; order Burkholderiales; family Burkholderiaceae; genus Trinickia. The sequence goes on along the minus strand of NZ_JBQCHR010000133.1, from coordinate 35,183 downwards.
CTGCCAGTTCTTGCTCGCTGAGTACGATGTCGAGCGCGCGGCGGTTCGCCTGTACGTGCTCCACGGTGCTCGCCTTGGGAATCGCGCAGACGCCCGCTTGCGCCAGCACCCACGCGAGCGCGACTTGAACCGCCGATACGCCTCGAGCGCGTGAGATCTCGTCGAGCGCGGAGCGCTTGGGCAAACGCATATGATCGATCGGACTGTAGGCCATCGCGGGCATATTGCGCGCCTTCATCCAGGGCAACAGATCGAATTCGGGACCCCGCCGGGCAACGTTGTACAGAATCTGGTTCGTCGCACACGCTTGTCCACCGGCATCGACGAGCGCCGCCATATCCTCGACGTCGAAATTGCTCACGCCCCAGTGCCGGATCTTGCCCTCGCGCCGCAACCGTTCGAATGCCTCGACCGTCTCCTCGAGCGGCACGCCGCCTCGCCAGTGCAGCAGATAGAGGTCGAGCCGATCGGTTCTCAACCGCGCAAGGCTCGCCTCGCACGAGGCAATGACCCCGCGTCGGCTCGCATTGTGCGGATATACCTTGCTGACGAGAAACACCTCGTCGCGCAGCCCTGCCAACGCTTCGCCGAGCCACGTTTCCGTGGCGCCTTCGCCGTACATCTCGGCCGTGTCGATCACGGTCATCCCCAGCTCGATTCCCCGGCGAAGCGCCTCTGTTTCGGCGGCTCGCCGCTCGGGGCGCTCGCCCATTTCCCAAGTGCCCTGCCCTAGCCGGGCGATGCGCTCCCCATCCGGCAACGTGACGGATGCGTCTTCCCGCGTCATGCCTGCCTCCCTTCAACGATTGGCAATGCAGTGCAGTTTAGTCGCCCGCGCGAGCATAGGCGGCACAGCGATAGCGCGATGACTTAGAATTGCCGCTTGCCCCTCGCCGTGCACACTCCATGAACAACGCTTCCTCGGAAGAACGCTGGCGCGATTTGCGCCCCGACCCGGACAACGACACGCCGCTGTATCTGCAACTCGCACGCAAGCTCGGCCAAGCGATCCATGAGAACCGGTGGAACGCCGGCGAAGCGCTGCCTTCGGAGCGCGTGCTCTCCGATGCGCTCGGCGTCTCGCGCATCACGGCCCGCAAGGCGATCGCCCTGCTCGTCGAACAAGGGTTGATCCGGCGCACGCAAGGCGCCGGCAGCTTCATCACGCCGCGCTACGACGACCCGCTCTCGCGCTTATCGAGCTTCAGCGAGATGCTGCGCCGGCGCGGCTTCACTCCGAGCTCGAAATGGATCTCGCGCGACATCCAGCCCGCGAGCCGCGATGAAGTCATTCAACTCGGCCTGTCGCCCGCCGCGGCCGTCACGCGCCTGAAGCGCCTGCGCCTGGCCAACGGCATCGTCATGGCGGTCGAGAATTCGACGCTGCCCGCGTCGGTCATTCCCGACCCGCACGCGATCGGCGATTCCCTGTACAGCTACCTCGAACAGCGAGGACTCGGAATCGTGCGCGCCCTGCAACATTTCCGCGCGGTCAACGCGAGCGATGAAATCGCCAATCAAATGGGGATTGCGCCGCACGACGCGTTGCTGCTCATCACCCGGATCGGCTACACGGCCGATCAGCGCGCCATCGAGCTGACCGACACGTATTGCCGCAACGATTACTACGATTTCGTGGCCGAGTTGCGCAAATAGCGCTCGCGGGCTAACGACCGCCTCGTAATCCCGCGGATGCGCGCCGGCCGCCTATGCAGCCCAGCGCGCCGCGTCGGCGCCGAGCGGCGCGGGCGGCAAGTCGAATCGCGGCGGCGTCGCCGACATCCGCTCGGCGGGAGCCGCGGCCAGCACCTTGCCGAAGGGCGAGTCCATCGTTTGCATGAGATCGCTCACATCGTCGAGCGTCACATCCGGCGCACGCCAGCCGTCGGCGAGCGTCCCGAACGATTGCAGCCAGCGGCCCGTCTGCGCGAGCGACACGCGCACATGCCAGCTGCCGCCTTCGGCGGCACGCCGCATCAATGCGGCCATCGCACCGAACGCGGCCAGATAGCCCGTCGCATGATCGAGCGCCTGACACGGCAGATGCTTGGGCGCGCGAGCGCCGGCCGCCTCGCGTTCGGTCCATGCGATCCCGCTCGCCGATTGCACGAGACTGTCGAAGCCCCGCCGCTGCGCCCAGGGGCCCTTGTGGCCATAGGCGCTGATCGAGACGTAGACGATTCCCGGCTTCGCCCGTGCGAGCGCCTGCGGCGAAAAGCCGAGCGCCGCTAATGACCCGGGCCGATAGGCCTGAAGAAAAACGTCCGCCTCCCGCACGAGCGACGTCAATGTGTCGCGCTCGTCGCCGCGGCGCAAATCGAGCAACGCCGAGCGCTTACCCCGCCCGTTGTCGATCACGAGCGGCGCGATATTGGGTAAATGAGGGCCGTTCACGAGCAGCACGTCCGCGCCATGCTGCGCGAGCGTGCGCCCCGCGACGGGCCCCGCGATGACTCGGCTGAGTTCCAGAACGCGTACGCCGGCGAGCGGGCGCTCATCGCCGATGCCCGAAGTGCCCCGCCCGCCTTGGCCGATCGGCATCGGCGGCGCGTGCGCGACGCCGCTCCCCTCGATGCGCTCGATTTCCAGCAGCGGCAGCGATGCGAGCGCCTTCGCATGCGCAAGCTCGCTCCATTCGTCAGGATTCCTAATCAATGCCGCGCAGAGTCCGGCATCGGCGAGCGCTTGGTCGAGCGCGGCGCCGTCCCAATGTCGAATCGCCGCGCTGACGTCCGCATGGTTGTCGGCGCAGCCCAGCACATTCACGACGCCGTGCCGATGATGCGGAAAATTCGTGTGCAGCTGAATCCATCGCCCGTCGCGCGTTTCGTAGAAACCCATCAACGGGTCGCGCAGTTCGGGGGCGGGCCCATCGTCGATGCGCAGATAACGTTCGCTACGAAAGACGGCAAGCGCGCGCCGCTGCTCGATCTCGACGCGTTGCCGGGTGCCCGTGCGCATCCGATGGCATTCGGCCGCGGCCAGCGCTTGCGCGCCGATCGACGCGCTTGCGAGTGTGCCGACACGGAATACGGAAGGCAGGCCGGGATCTTCCCCTCGCAGCCGAATGTCGTCCAATGCGGCGGCATCGCAACCTGCCAGAGACCACAGATGTTCGAGCGCGGCAGATGCAGTCATGATTTGAATGAACTCGAATGAAGGAAGGTGCCGACGAGTCTAGAATCGGTACCGATGTCGATCAATCTTGATTCAAATAATCAACATATAACGATTTGTTTGATTTTATGCCGACGACCCGTTCGCCCGTATCCGCCTATTTGACCGCGACCGAGGCGGCCGCTGCGCTCGGCATCAGCCTGCCGACGCTGTATTCCTACGTGAGCCGCGGCATGCTGCGTTCGGCGCCCGACGCGATCAGCAAGCGGCGGCGCTACGCGGCCGACGAAGTACGGCGCCTTGCGCGCCGCAAAGCCGACGGCAAGCGCGCAGGCAAGGTCGCGCAGAAGGTGCTCGACTGGGGCGTGCCCGTGCTCGAATCGCGCATCACGCTCATTGCCGACGGCCGGCTGTTCTATCGAGGCCATGACGCCATGGCGTTCGCCCGGGACGCTACCCTCGAACAGGCCGCGTCGCTACTGTGGGAATGCGATGGCGCCTGCTTCGAGACGCAATGGGATGCACCGATTCATCCAGCCTCGTGGCGGGCGTGGCTCGACGAGACGCGCGACTTCGCCCCGCAGGATCGTGCGCTGGCGATGCTCCCCGCGGCGGCTGCGCGGATGGCGCGACTGTTCGCGGCGGGCAAACCAGCTCAGCTCGATACCGCCGTGACGCTGCTGCGCATTCTGGCCGCCGCGCTCGTGGCGTCCACGCCCTCCCGCGAGCCGCTGCATCGGCAATTGGCCAAGGTCTGGGGCGTGCGTCATGATGGGCGTCTCTCGCTGCTGCGCGCCGCGCTCGTCGTCTGCGCCGATCATGAATTGAACGCATCGACGTTCACGGTCCGCTGCATCGCGTCGACGGGCATGCATCTGTTCGGCGCCGTCACGGGCGGTCTCGCGGCGCTCGCGGGGCCGCGCCATTGCGGAGAGACGATGCTCGTGACGGCCATGTTCCACGAAGCGAAGCATGCAGGCGACATCGATCGCTATATCGCGGGGCGGCTCGCGCGCAGCGACGGGCAGCAGCGCACGATCCTGCCAGGCTTCGGGCATATGCTCTATCCGGCGGGCGATCCGCGCGCGGCTCTGCTGCTCGATATGCTGTCGCAGCACGTGCGCACCCGCGCCGAGCGCCAGGCGTTGGCCGACGTCGACGCAATCGCGCACGCCGTACGCGAAGCGACGGGCCTTGCACCCACGGTCGATTTCGCGTTGTCGGCCCTCGAGCGCGTGCTGCGCTTGCCGGCGGGCGCGGCGTTCTCGCTTTTCGCGCTGGGCCGCGCGGTGGGCTGGATCGCGCATGCGATGGAGCAACTCGAGGACGGCCGTTTGATCCGCCCGCGGGCGCGCTACGTGGGGCCGGACGAAATGGCGTCCTAGAAAGCCCTTAGTACCGCTGCGGGTCGGTTCTCGACACGGCCCTAATCGCCAACTTGCGTCACGCCGGAACGTGGCGCAAGCGCGGCGCACGCGCCTCGCTCGTTTTCATCGCCCCCTCGCGCAGCGTCCGAGGGCACGCGAGCGTCTCGTTGCGGCAAGCCGCGGCTTGCGAGCCCGCGCCGGTCACCGTCAAGCGCACGTCGCCATGGCCCGAGCCGATCCATGCCCGCGCCCCCGCGGGCAACAAAAACGTCTGCCCGGGCTCCAGCCAATAATCTTCCGCATCGCCCTCGATCGTGAGCCAAACGGTGCCGTGCGCCGCCTCCACGATAAGCGGATCAGCCACACGCCAAGCGGTCGCGGCCTCGTCGTGCCGCATTTCGAACGTTCTGATTTCACGCATCGCCGTACTCCTTCAAAAACATTTCGTCCATGCATTATTGCGAGCAGGCAGCTACAATCACATGCACAGTACTGAACAGTTTTGCCGAAACTGTTCAGTCGAAATAGCGAACAGTCCGAGGTAACGACGATGAAGATTGCGATCAACCGCGAGAGTAGCGTGCCGATGACCGAGCAGATCGTGTCGGCCATGGAGCAATGGATTCGCTCGCGTGAGGCGCACGCCGGCGCCAAGCTGCCGTCGATTCGCCGTCTCGCCGAGGAGTGCGGCATCAGCCGATTTCCCGTCATCGAAGCGTATGACCGGCTGGTATCGCTCGGCTATATCGAATCGCGCCATGGGTCGGGGTTCTATGTGAGCGGACGCATCGCCAAGCTGGAACGCTGCGGCGCATCCGACCCGCGTCGCGCCGAGGAAGAATCGAATTACATCCTGCAGCAATTCAATCATCCGGGCGATACGCTCAAACTCGGCAGCGGCTTCATCCCGGAGGCATGGCGCGACATGGACGGCATCGCGCAGGCCGTGCGGCACGTCGCGCGCACCGATCACGGCTCTTTGATCGACTACGCGACGCCGCTCGGCAACGCGGCCCTGCGCGAACATTTGCAAGCACGCATCGCGCCGCTCGGCATCCGTGCGGACGCTTCGCAGATCCTGATTACGTCCGGCGCGAGCCAAGCGGTCGATCTGATCGTGCGCTACATGCTGCGCGCCGGCGATACGATGTTCGTCGAAGATCCGGGGTACTACAATTTATTCGGACTCCTAAAGTTGCATGGGGTCAACGTGGTGGGCATTCCGCGTACCGCTTCCGGGCCCGACATCGAGGTGCTGCAAGCCGAACTGCAGCGGCACCGTCCGCGCGCCGTGTTCGTCAATACGGTGTTTCACAACCCCACCGGCACCGTGGTCGCGCCGTCGGTCGCCTTTCGTTTGCTGCAGCTCGCGCACGAGTACGACTTCACGATCGTCGAAGACGACATCTATGCCGATTTTCAGGCCGATACGACGGACCGTCTCGCCGCGCTCGACCAGCTCGAACGCGTCGTGTACATCGGCGGGTTATCGAAGACGCTGTCCTCATCGCTGCGCATTGGCTTCATCGCCGCGAGCCGCAAGATCGTCAAGGACCTGGGCGACGTCAAGATGCTGACGAGCATCAGCGGATCGCCCTTTGCCGAAGCGGTCGCGCTCACCATGCTCGAACGCGGCGCCTATCGAAAATTCTTGGAGCGGCTGCGCCGCCGCATGACGGATGCGCTCGGCGCGACGACGAGCACGCTCGAGGCCCACGGCTGGCAGTTGTTCGCGCCACCTGTCGGCGGCAAGTTCGTCTGGGCGCGCGTTCCGCACATCGACGATCCGCAACGGCTGATGGCGTGCGCGAGCGAATCGGGCGTCATCATTGCGCCGGGGAGCTACTTCCGGCCTCATGGCGAGCCGAGCCCTTGGATCCGGATCAACGCGGCCTATGCGCAAGACCGACGCGCCCATGCGTTCTTCGAGCGGGCGGGCCAGCTCGATGCCGAGGCGCCGACGCCTCCCGTGCGCGAGCGAGCGTTGATCGCATGACGGGCGTGATGGGCGAGCGCCTGCATGCGGCGCCTGCGCGCGCCGCGACGGGGCGGCGGCACCACGTTTGTGCGTGTGCGTGGCACATGAAGGGCTGTGGGCCGCGCCGCGCCGTCGGCGAGCCTCGCGTTGACGCCGCGCATAGAACTTGCATTCATATGCTGTACAGTTAGCGCCGTGCCGTCGAAGGCGCGTCGACGCGACCGCCTTTCGTTTTTGTCTTTCATCTCCGTCCAAACCCATGAGCATGGTCGACCTCGATCCTCCGGGCTTTCAGCCGCCGCGTCCCGTCGCCGACGACGCGGGCAGCCGCCGCACCGTCGTCTATGGCGGCTACACGGTGTTCAGCGTCTTCCAGCCTGTGTTCTCGGTCTCGCATCGCCGCGCGATCGGTTATCACGCATCGCTGCGCGCGCACGACGAACAGGAACGGCTTGCGCCTTCACGCGAGGTGTTCGCCCAAGCCGCACGGCGCGGGGATTTGCTCGAACTCGGACGGCTTGCCGAATCGCTTCACCTGGGCAACTTCAGCGCTATCGACGGTCACGACGAATGGCTGTTTTTGAGCTTGCATCCGGCCGCGCTGATGGATACGAGCTATGGCGACGCCCTGCTCGCCAATCTGAAATCGCTCGGCCTGCCGCCGCAGCGCGTCGTGCTCGAGGTGCCAGAGCAAGCAGGCGGGGAGACGAGCCGGTTCGCCGAGATCGTCGACAGCCTGCGCAAGTCCGGCTTTCTGATCGCGCTCGGCGGCTTCGGCGCCAAGCATTCGAATATCGACCGCGTCTGGCATTTGCATCCCGACATCGTCTCGCTCGATCGCGGCATTCTCGCGCAAGCGAGTGAGCACTCGCACTTCGAGCGCGTGTTGCCAGGGCTCGTTTCGCTGCTGCACGAATCAGGGCAACTGGTGCTGATGGGTGGGCTTGCGACGGAGCGCGACGCGTTGATCGCCCTCGAATGCAACGTGGACTTCGTGCAGGGCAGCTTCTTCGCCGAACCGAGCGTCGAACCCGTGCAGCCGCAAGCCGCGGCGGGGCTCATCGATGCGCTGTCGGCGGCGCTGCGCAGACGCGTCGCCGCGCGCGAGCGCTCGCAGGCCGAGCGCTTGGCGCCGTATGTCAAGGCACTGGAAGAAGCGTGCGCGCGTTTTGTGACGGGCACCCCGGTGGAAGCCGCCTGCGATGCGCTGCTCGCGCTGCCCGATACGGCGCGCTGTTTTTTGCTGGACGCCGACGGCAAGCAGATCGGCGACAACGTCGTGCCGATCGGCCGCGTCGTCTCCCGGCGCGCGAAGCGGTTCAGCCCGCTGCTGCATTCGGAAGGCGCGAATTGGGCCCATCGGCCCTACTTCACCGAAGCCGTGCGCGCGCCCGGGCCCGTGCACGTCACGGCGCCGTATCTTTCGCTCAACGAGGCGCACCTTTGCGTGACGGCGTCGATCGCGGCTCAGACGGCCCTGGGGTTGCAGGTGTTGTGCGTGGACATCGATTGGGAAGCGGCGTCGCTCGTCCGGTGATGCGGGCAAGCTTGGGCGGAGGCGTCGCCTGCGCGGCGAGCCATAGCTAGGCGCTAGAAAGGAAGGCGCATCAAGCGGCAACTGCGCTTGCGGCCAATGTCGGCGCGGCGATACGCGCAAGCCGTTGCGCAATCGCGTGCGAGCCGAAGCGGCGGTTCAGCGCGTCGATCTGAGCCCCGTCTCTCACGAGCTCGACGCGGTATAGCCCGCGGCGCCATCGCCCGGCTGCGATCGTCACGCGCACGATCGCCACGACGTCGCAGTCACGAACGAGCGCAAACGCCACCCCGTGCTCGCAGGGCAGCGCATGCGCTTCGAGCGCACTGCATTCGGAAAACGCTGTGGCATCTTCCGCGGCCGGCTCGGCCACGCGCGAAGGCCGAGCGGCCGGGTTCGCAGCGACGGGCGCCATGACCGCGCGGTCGGCGAGCAATTGCCGAGCGGCCGCCGCATCGGCGCGACGAATGACCTCGCGCAGCCGCTCGAAGCCGTCCGCGCGCGCCGGGTCGCCCCACGCGCCATCGCGACGCTGCGCGCCCGCACGGCCAGCGCTGCCCGCCGGCTCGCTCATCAAGCGCCGCCGCGCACGATGCGCGAGCTGCCGGCAGTGGGCGGGCGTTTTACCGACAACCTGCGCGATCTGCGCATAGTCGTAGTCGAACGCCTCGTGAAGTACGAACGCCGCGCGTTCGTCGGCCGAAAGACGCTCGAACAACAGCTCCACCGCCTCCGACACGGACGACGCATGCAAGGCTTCTTCTTCGGCCGACGGCGCCATCTCGTCGAGCCAAGGCTGCGCAAGGCATTCGCTCGTGCGCACCGTTTGCTCCGATTGCAGGCGGCGAATGCGGTCGATCGCGAGGCGCGTCGTGACCGTCGTCAACCAGGCGAGCGGCGTACGCAGCTCGCCTTGCGCAGCGGCGTGCCATTTGAGCCACGCGTCCTGAACGATGTCCTCGGCCTCGGCTCGGCTGCCCAGCATGCGATAGGCGATGGACGTGAGCCGCGCACGGGCGGCTTCGAAACTCGATATCTTGTCTTTTTCTTCTTGCCTCATTGGAGTGGCTCCTTAAGTCGAGCTGGCGGCGCGTCACGCGCCTCACCTTAATGACGTTCGAGCGAGCGCCGATGTTACGCTCATCCGTTTATTTTTTCTCTTTTCCCGGTTCGCGCTGGGATATTTGAGGAAACCGTCACATCGGCGCCGATCAGCGCGTCAACACAGCAAAGGCCGCCCGCGAGTATGCTCGAGGCGCGGCCGTCGTCGATTCCATGCGAGGAGCGCCTATGACTTCCTATCCGCACGCCCAACTCGTGCCGACCGTCATCGAACAATCGGGTCGGGGCGAACGCGCTTACGACATTTATTCACGCTTGTTGCGCGAGCGAATCGTGTTCCTCGTCGGTCCCGTCACGGACGAAACGGCGAGCCTCATCGTCGCGCAGATGCTGTTCCTGGAGTCGGAAAACCCCGACAAGGACATCTTCTTTTACATCAATTCGCCCGGCGGCTCGGTGTACGACGGCCTCGCGATCTACGACACCATGCAGTTCATCAAGCCGCAAGTGTCGACGCTTTGCACGGGCTTCGCGGCCAGCATGGGGACGTTCCTGCTCGCGGCCGGGGCGAAAGGCAAACGCTTCGCACTGCCGAACGCGCGCATCATGATTCATCAGCCCTCGGGCGGCAGCCAAGGCACGGCGGCCGATATCGAAATTCAGGCGAAGGAAGTCCTGTTCCTACGCGAGCGGCTCAATCAAGTGCTGGCCGAGCGCACGGGGCAATCGGTCGAGCAGATCGCCAAGGACACCGATCGCGACAATTTCATGTCGGCAGCCGCGGCGAAGGAGTACGGCTTGATCGACAACGTCTTGACCGATCGTGCGGCGCTCGCGGACGTCGCGCGCCGCACGTCGCTGTAGGCGCGCGCTCGCCCGCGCGCCCAGACGAAAAAAGGCTCCCCGGGGCGGAGAGCCTTTTCGTTCAAGGCGAGCGCCATGCAAGCGCCCGCCCGGCACATCGACGGATTTACGCGAAATTTTTCGCGGCGAAATCCCAATTCACGATGTTCCAGAACGCTTCGACGAACTTCGGACGTGCGTTGCGGTAGTCGATGTAGTAAGCGTGTTCCCACACGTCGATCGTCAACAGCGGCTTGGCGTCCGTCGTCAGCGGCGTGGCGGCGTTGCTCGTCGACACGATGTCGAGCGAGCCGTCGGCCTTCTTCACGAGCCACGTCCAACCCGAGCCGAAGTTGCCGACCGCGGCCTTCGAGAACGCTTCCTTGAACGCGTCGTACGAACCCCACTTGGCGTTGATCGCGTCGCCGAGCGCGCCGCTCGGTGCGCCGCCGCCTTGCGGCTTCAGGCCATTCCAGAAGAATGTGTGGTTCCAGATCTGCGCAGCGTTGTTGAACACGCCGCCCGACGACTTCTTGATGATCTCTTCGAGTTGCAGGTTCTCGAACTCGGTGCCCTTGATGAGGTTGTTCAAGTTCGTCACGTAGGCTTGATGGTGCTTGCCGTAGTGAAACTCGAGCGTTTCTTCCGACATGTGCGGAGCGAGCGCATTCTTCGCGTACGGCAGCGGCGGGAGCGTATGTTCCATGGTGCTGATCCTTCTGTGTTATGGGGAAGTAGGCGGCTAACGCTGTAGAGCATTGGATTGTAGGCGAGTTGGAATAACCCCGCAAACCGCGAGCCTTTATGTGCAGCATTGACCGCCACGCGCCGCAATCAGCGTAAAAAATGCTTCCGCCACATGCGTTTTGTCGCAGCGTTCGCGGAAGTTGGCCGACGATGGCGTGGCGTTCCGCGAGCGGCGGCGATCAGAACCCGTCCGTCAAGCGTGGCTGCACATCCTTGAGCGTCACATCGGCGGCGCCTTCGGCCACGTGCACCGTCAGCCGCTTGTCGCGCTTGAGCGCCGTCGGCGAACGCACGGCACGACCGGTCTGCGTATCGATCAGCGCGGCATATCCGCGCTCGAGCGTGCGCTGGGGACTGAGTACTTCCAGCCGAGCCGAGAGCGTCGCCACCTTTGCGGCGCGGCGCTCGCGCAGGCGCTCCAGCGCCGCGTCGAGCCGTCGAGCATGCGCCGTCACGGCTGCGCGCTGCGTCGCGACGTCCGGCCGCCAGCGCGCCCACCGCAGCCTCACCAACGCAAAACGCGCTTGCGCGTCACGGAGCGGCCGAGCGCCGGCGGACGCAAGGCGCGCCTGCAGCTGCTGCAGATGGACGCGTTGACGCCGCAAGCGCTCGGCCGGGCTGACGAGCCGCCGCGCCAGCCAATCGAGCTGCTGCGCGCGCCGCTCCATGAGACGGCCAAAGCCCCGTGCGAGCGCGGCCGTGCGGTGATCGAGCTCGCGCAGCAGCATCGTGCGCTGGGGGCTCACGAGTTCGGCCGCGCCGGTGGGCGTGGGCGCGCGGACGTCGGCCGCGAAATCGGCGATGGTGAAGTCGGTTTCATGGCCGACGCCGCTCACGACCGGCACCTCGCTCGCCGCGATCGCGCGCGCCACGACTTCCTCGTTGAACGACCACAGATCTTCGATCGAGCCGCCGCCGCGGCACACGATCAGCACGTCGACTTCCCGCCGTGCATTCGCGGCCGCGATCATCGCCGCGACTTTTTCGGCGGCCCCCGCGCCTTGGACCGGCGCCGGGTAGACCACGACGGGAATGTGCGGCGCACGGCGCGAGAGCGTCGTCAGCACGTCGCGCAGCGCAGCCGCTTGCAGCGACGTGACGATGCCGATGGCGTGCGGATGCGTGGGCAGCGGCCTTTTACGCTCGGGCGCGAAGAGCCCCTCAGCCTCGAGCTGCGCCTTGAGCCGCAAAAACGTTTCGTACAGGCGCCCCATGCCGGTGCGCCGCACCGCTTCGACGTTCAATTGCAGCTCGCCGCGCGGTTCGTACATCGTGACGAGCGCGCGCACCTCGATCTTGTCGCCCTCGCGCGGCATGAATTCCGCGTGCTGCGCCCGCCCCCGGAACATCACGCACCGCATCTGCGCTTGCGCGTCCTTGATCGAGAAATACCAGTGGCCGCTCGCGGCGCGCGTGAAGTTCGACACTTCGCCGGCGACCCAAACGAGCGGAAACGAGCGTTCGAGCATCGTGCCGATCGCACGGTTCAGGACCGATACGGGAACGGCCACGTCGGCCTCGAACGAACCGGGGCCGGACGGTGCTGCCGGGCCGCCGGCTGAAAACGGAGAACGGGATTGCATGCGGTACCTTGTTTTTCGCCGGTCAGACGATAGACCGCCGCGGGCCCGGCGTCCAGTGCGCGCGTGTTTGCCGCAAGGTTTCCCACATAGCGGAGCGCCGCGCAACGTGGCGTCCAATGACGATAGAACCCGCGAAATAGCGCGATGTCCCGTCATAACTTTTTGATTTAAAACGTATATTTTTTCGTAGGACTTTAGTCGTGACCGATGGGAAGCCCGATTTACCGGCTTTTCCGGCCACGACGACCGAAGTTTTTCACAGAGTTATCCACAGGAAGGCCGATCGCCCTATCGCGTGGCTCGGCTTGCGGCGCGAGAGCCTGCCGGGCTACAGTGCCGGGTCCATCTTCCGATCTTTCGACGCCCTGACGAACTCGAGCCCCATGCCCAGCTTCGCCGAACGACTCAAAGCCCGCGCCGAATCTTATGTCACGCGCGAGTGGCAGCGCCGCGGCGCCTTTGCATGGGCGATGACGCCTGCCGCCTGCTTATTCGGCGCCATCGCCGCGATGCGGCGCGCCGCCTTCGCGCTCGGCTGGCTCGAACCCGTGCGCATCGGCGTGCCGGTCATCGTCGTCGGCAACGTGACCGTGGGCGGCACGGGCAAGACGCCGACGGTCATCGCCCTCGTCCAAGCGCTGCGCGCGGCCGGCTTCACGCCCGGCGTCGTTTCGCGCGGCTACGGCGCGAAAGGCGGCGAGCCGCGCCCCGTCACGTCGGCCTCTTCGGCCGAGCAAGTCGGCGACGAACCGGTGCTGATCGCGCGCCGCACGAGCGTGCCGGTGTGGGTGTCGCCCGATCGCGTCGCCTGCGCCAAAGCGCTGCGCGCGGCCCACGACGACGTCGACGTCATCGTCAGCGACGACGGCCTGCAGCACTACCGGCTCGCGCGCGACGTTGAACTGGTCGTGTTCGACCAGCGCCTGGGCGGCAACGGCTTTCTGCTGCCCGCCGGCCCGCTGCGCGAACCGCTTTCGCGCAGGCGCGACGCGACGCTCGTCAACAACCCCTTCGACCGTGCGCTGCCGCCGTGGCCGAACACGCACGCGCTGACGCTGACGCCCGGCGACGCATGGCATCTGGGCGATCCCAGCCTGCGGCGGCCGCTCGCGCAATTTGCCGGTGCGCGCGTTCTGGCCGCGGCCGGCATCGGCTCGCCCGAGCGCTTTTTCGCGACGTTGCGCGCAGCCGGCCTAGCGCCGGTCACACGGCCCTTGCCCGATCATTACGCGTTTCGCGACAACCCGTTCATCGACGAGCCTGTCGACGCGATCCTGGTGACCGAGAAGGATGCAGTAAAATTGAGCGCTTGGCGTGACGCTCGGATCTGGGTCGTACCGGTCGAAGCCACGCTGCCCGCTCGCCTCATCGCTCTGGTTGTGGAGAAACTCCGTGGACGCTCGCCTGCTTGAAATTCTCGTTTGCCCGATTTGCAAGGGGCCGCTCACGTACGACCGCGCGCAGCAAGAACTCGTCTGCAACGCGGATAAGCTCGCCTATCCGATTCGCGACGGCATCCCCGTCATGCTCGTCGACGAAGCGCGCCAGACCGTCGAAGGCACGCCCCTCGATCCGGTCGATCCGGCAGGCGGCGCCTAACGCCCGGAGCGCGGCGCGCCGCGTGTCCCCCGTACCGCCCGCCGTGATTGCCTTTCGCTTTCGACCCGAACGATGACCGCACCCGCCCGTCTCGACGCACCGCCTTTCGTGGCCGTCGTCCCCGCACGTCTCGCCTCGACGCGCTTGCCTGAAAAGCCGCTCGCCGATATCGCCGGCAAACCGATGGTCGTGCGCGTGGCCGAGCGCGCACGCGAAGCCGGCGCGAAGCAGGTGCTGATCGCCACCGACGACCCGCGCGTGCTCGACGCCGCGAAAGCCCATGGCATCGAGGCGTTGCTCACGCGCGCCGATCACCCGTCGGGCACCGATCGCCTGGCCGAGGTCGCGACGCGGCTCGATTTATCCGACGAGACGATCGTCGTCAACGTGCAAGGCGACGAACCGTTGATCGACCCCGCGCTCGTGCGCGACGTTGCGTCGCACCTTGCCGCGAATCCCGACTGCGCGATCGCCACGGCCGCGCACCCGATCGTCGATCCGGCCGACGTCTTCAACCCGAACGTCGTCAAAGTCGTGCTCGATGCACGCGCGATCGCGCTGTATTTTTCGCGCGCGCCGATCCCCTGGCTGCGCGATGCCTATCAGCCGCATTGCGGCGCGCGCGCCATCGACATCGCCGCCATGCCCGCGCCGCCGGCCGGTACGGTGCTTCGGCACATCGGCCTCTACGCCTATCGCGCGCGGTTCCTGCGCACGTATCCGACGCTCGCGCAGGCGCCGATCGAACAGGCCGAAATGCTCGAGCAGCTGCGCGCGATGTGGCATGGCGAACGCATCGCGGTACGCGTAACGCATGAGGCGCCCGCGCCGGGCGTCGACACGCCGGCCGATCTCGAGCGCGTACGCGCACTTTTCCTGTCGAAAACCTGACGTTTTTCCGGTCGAAGGCCTGACGAGCCATGGCATAATCAGGGCCGATTGCGCGAGCATTCGCATGATTCGCTTCCGGTTCCCGTTCGTCTGCCATGTCGCCCGCCGGCGGCTTGCGCGTGTCGTCCTGAACGATGCTTGCAAGCCTAGAGGGCCGGCCGCCGCGCCTGTGCGCCGCCGGCGACGCCACGTTTCGGAGGAAGCCTATTGCGCTTGGCGTTGTGCGTATTTGCGTATTTGCGCCCTGCTTTTCGCGCCGCAGCATTGATAAACGATTCGGAGAAATAGCATGCGTTTGATCCTGTTGGGCGCACCGGGCGCCGGCAAGGGCACCCAGGCCAACTACATCAAGGAACAATTCGGGATCCCGCAGATTTCGACCGGCGACATGCTGCGCGCCGCCGTCAAGGCCGGTTCGCCGCTCGGCGTCGAAGCGAAGCGCTTCATGGATGCGGGCGAACTCGTGCCCGACGCACTCATCATCAACCTCGTGAAAGAGCGTCTGCTCGAAGCCGATTGCAAGAACGGCTATTTGTTCGACGGTTTCCCGCGCACGCTGCCGCAGGCCGAGGCGATGAAGGAGGCAGGCGTTGCAATCGATTACGTGCTGGAAATCGACGTGCCGTTCGACGAAATCATCGTTCGCATGAGCGGCCGCCGCATGCACCCGGCGTCGGGCCGCAGCTATCACGTGACGTTCAACCCGCCGAAGGTCGAAGGCAAGGACGACGTGACGGGCGAGGCGCTCGTCCAGCGTGAGGACGACAAGGAAGAGACCGTGAAAAAGCGTCTCGACGTCTATGTGTCGCAAACGAAGCCGCTTATCGACTACTACCAGCAATGGGCGCAGCGCGGCGTCGAAAACGGGCTCAGCGCCCCGCAATACCGGCGCATCTCCGGCCTCGGCAGCGTCGAGGAAATTCGTCAGCGCGTGTTCGAAGCGTTGAAGTAAGGCGCGGTCAACTCTGCAAAACCCGCCCCTCGTGGCGGGTTTTTTCATGCCCGCGAGCGTTTACAATCGTCGGCTGGCCGCGCGCCAACCGGTCACGAGCCGGGCGGTAGCGGGAGCGCCCCCTTGGAACACACGAAAAGGAGCATGGAGCATGGATATTCGCGGCAACGCATTCTTGGTCACCGGCGGTGCGTCGGGGCTTGGCGCGGCAACGGCACGCCTTCTCGCCGAACACGGCGGTAAAGTCGCGATCGCCGATCTCAATGAAGAAGCCGGCAAAGCGCTCGCGAGCGAGCTCGGCGGCGTCTTCGTCAAATGCGACGTGAGCCGCGAGGCCGACGCCCAGCAGGCCGTCGAGGCGGCAACGCGGCTCGGCACGCTCGTCGGGCTCGTCAATTGCGCGGGCGTCGCGCCGGCCGTCAAGACCGTCGGCAAGGACGGCCCCCATCCGCTCGACAAATTTCAACGTACGATCGAGATCAACCTCATCGGCACGTTCAACATGATTCGGCTCGCCGCGGCGGCCATGTCGAAGAACGAGCCGAACGCGAACGGCGAGCGCGGCGTAATCGTCAGCACGGCGTCGGTGGCCGCCTTCGACGGACAAATCGGCCAGGCGGCCTACGCGGCGTCGAAAAGCGGCGTGGCCGGCATGACGCTGCCCATCGCACGCGACCTCTCGCGCAATGCGATCCGCGTGATGACGATCGCCCCCGGCATCTTCGAAACGCCCATGCTGCTCGGTATGCCCCAGGAAGTCCAAGACGCGCTCGGCGCGATGGTGCCGTTTCCCCCGCGGCTCGGCAAGCCCGGCGAATACGCGATGCTCGTCAAGCAGATCTTCGACAACCCGATGCTCAACGGCGAAGTGATCCGCCTCGACGGCGCGATCCGCATGCAGCCGAAATAAGCATGGCAGCGCGCCGGCATCCCCGCCGCGCGCTCGCGACCGCCCGCGATAGGACAACGCCCACCTGACGTCAATGCTCAGGCGGGCGTTTTCATTGGGAGAACGAAGTGGGGATTGGCGCGGGCGCGGCTGCTCGCCCGGCGCGCCGCAATAGGCAGCCGCTTAGTCGTTGCCGTGGTCGGTGCGCTGACGCAGCTCGTTCAGCTGCGACTCCACCGTGGTGGCATCCTCGGCGTCGGGCCGATCGTCCAGATAGCGTTCGAGATCTTCGAGCGCCGGGCGCAGGTAGTCGAGCCGCGCGTAAGCAAACCCTCGATCGCGCACTTCCTCGATGTTCTCCGGCAACAAGACGACGAGCCGCTGCTGCACCGCCAAAAGCCGCTGCCAGCGCTCCGTCTGCAGATAGACGGCCTTCAGGTTGCGCAGCATGCGGGCGACGATCTCCCGCGGCGTGGCCGGCTGCAGCAGCATGCGCAGCGCATTGCCGACCGACTGCTCGGTGTGCGAGATGTACGGTTCGAGCATATCGACCATCTGCGCCTCGGACAGCGATTGCCCCGTGGTGGGATCGAGCATGACGTCGCCCTCCGGCAACGTGACGCGCAAGAGAAAGTGCCCCGGAAATGAAACGCCTTTCGCCGGCACCCCGATCTGTTCGCCCAATTCGAGATAAAGCACGGCCAGCGAAATCGGGATGCCGCGCCTGCGCTTCAAGACGATGTTCAGGTGGCTGTTGTCCGGGTCGTAGTAATCGTTGAGATTGCCGGCGAACCCGAGCTCGCGGAAGAAGAAGCGGTTCAGCGCGCCGATCTTTTCAGTCAGGTCCGCCCCCTCGGGCAAACGACGCTTCAAGCGCAGCGCAAGCTCGTCGAGCTCGGCCAGCACCGCTTCCAGATCGAGATCGGGGTACGCATCCTGGGCGAGCGCAACCGCCGTCTCCGTCAAGGGCAGACTGTCGTCGTCGGCAACGAGGGTGGAGAAGAAGTCGAGAACCGATGTCATGGCCGTCACTTGGCACGCCTTCTGAAGTACGCGTATTTGAAACCCATTACCCAAAGCATACTGAAATATAGCGCGGCGAACAGCACGATACAGGCGGCGAGCAGTGCGATGCGGGCGGCGGGCCGCGCATGAAGCCCGACCCAATCGAAGTTGATCGAACACCAGTGCATGGCGCCGGCCAATATCAACGATGCTCCGGTCAACTGCACGAGAAAGCGCAGCCACCCGCTCGACGGCGTATAGATGCCACGCCGGCGCAATCCGATGAACAGCAGTGAAGCATTGACGCAAGCGCCGAGCCCGACGCTCAAGGTCAGGCCGGCGTGGGCGAAGACGGGCACGAAGACGTAGTTCGACAGCTGCGTGACGACCAGTACGGCGATGCCGATTTTCACGGGGGTCTTGATGTCCTGCTTGGCGTAAAAGCCCGGCGCGAGGATCTTGATGAGAATGAGCCCAATCAGCCCGACGCCGTACGCGGTCAACGCCCTCGCCACCATGACGACCGAGCGGCCGTCGAAATGGCCGTAGTTGAAGAGCGTGGCCGTGAGCGGCTCGGCGAACAGAAAAAGGGCGAGCGCGCTCGGCACGGCGAGCAAAAACGTGACGCGCAGCCCCCAATCGAGCAGCGACGAATATTCGTGCGGATCTTCGTCGACGTGCGCTTTCGATAGGCTCGGCAGCAAGATCGTGCCGAGCGCGACGCCCAGGAGCGCCGTCGGGAACTCCATGAGGCGATCGGCGTAGTTGATCCACGACACCGCGCCCGGCCCCAAGCGCGAGGCGATGTTCGTATTGATGATGAGGCTCAGTTGCGCGACCGAAACGGCGAACGTCGCGGGCACCATCTTGAGCAGCACGCGCTTCACGCCGCGGTGCGCCAGCGCGGCGAGCGGGTTGAGCCCGATGCGCGGCGTCATGTCGATTTTCCGTAGCCCGGGCAGCTGCACGAGAAACTGCAGCACGCCGCCCACGATGACAGCCCAAGCGAGCGCATAGACCGGCACCTTCATCAGCGGCGCGACGAAAACCGCCGCGACGATGAAAACGACGTTGAGCAGGACCGGAGCGAAGGCGGGCAGCGAAAAGCTGCCGTAGGTATTGAGCACGCCCGACGCGAGCGTCGTCAACGAGATGAAGATGATGTACGGGAACATGATCCGCGTCATCGTCGTGGCGAGCATGAACGCCTGACCGTCCGCGCGCAGCCCGGACGCCACCACATAGACGACCCAGGAGGCGCCGGCCACGCCCAGGAGCGACAGCAGTGCGAGCGCCCAGGCGAGGACCGTCGACATCGCATCGACGAGCGCCTTGGTCGCGTCATGCCCTTGCTGGTTCTTGAATTCGGCCAGGATCGGGACGAACGCCTGCGAGAACGCCCCTTCCGCGGACAGGCGCCGCAGCAGGTTCGGAATGCGAAAGGCGACGTAAAAAGCGTCGGTGTATTGGCTTGCGCCGAACGCGCGCGCGATCAGCGTTTCGCGGGCCAGTCCGGTCACGCGCGACAGCAGCGTGAAGCCGCTGACCGTCAGCAGGGCTCGGAATAGATTCATGGGGGGGCTATTATACGGACACCGGCGACCCGCCCCTTGATATAAGGGACGGCTCGACCGCTTCGCCGCGGATCGGCGCGATTGACCGGCGCCGTCATCGGCGCCGGCCCTCGGAAGGCGCAAGCTCGCCGCTCGAGCTGCAGTCCAGGCCATTCGACTCTCGCCGCCGCAACAGGTTGCAGGCAACGCCCGTTGCCCCGCATGCTTGCCATGTACCTGATTTTGTTGCTATACTCGCGCGTTTCCAAGCTCGATCTTGGCCGCCGCCCGGCTTTTCCTCGTTTTAAGCCGGGTCTAGGTTGCCGGCCGAGAAGCCGGCTCAGGACCGAACGGTGAGCGCGGCGCGCAGTGACTAGGCGCTGGTGTTGGCGGCATATCGCGAAAAACCGCAAGCACGCTTCGCCGATGTTTTTTGCGCCTCTGGGCAATCGCTTCCAGAGGTACGGACCAAAAAGCGGCACTCGATCGGCCTTCCGGCCGGGCGCCGAAACAGTACAGGACAAGGAACTCTCATGGCTAACTCCGCACAAGCACGCAAGCGCGCCCGTCAGGCCGCGAAGGCGAACTCGCACAACTCGGCGCTGCGCTCGAAGTACCGCACGGCAATCAAGGCTGTCCGCAAGGCGATCGAAGCCGGCGACCAAGCCAAGGCGGCGGAAGTTTTCCGCGCCTCGTCGAAGACGATCGACATCATTGCCGACAAGAAGATCGTGCACAAGAACAAGGCCGCTCGCCATAAGAGCCGCCTGGCTGCAGCCCTGAAGGGTCTGCAAGCCGCTGCTGCACAGTAAGTCACGAGAAGAGTAGCCGCACGGTAAGCTGCGCGAGCGTCTGCGGGGCCTTCGCCGCGCGGGCCGCCTATGCTGGACCGCAACGACCCCGCCGTACAAACGGCCGGGTCGTTTTGCATTTGAGCGTCGGTTTCCGCGAACGAACAAGGCCCGCGCCCCGCGCTTTGGCGCGGCGGGTCGCAATGCCTTTCAGGCGATGAAGTGAACCTCGAGGCCTCATGGCCTGGAGAAAAGAGGAAAGAGGAAAGAAGGAAAAAACAAGAAAGCCGGAAGCCAAGAAGGCAGGAGCGGCCCTTTCGAGCCTATCCGCCTACTTCGCGCGCACCGCGCCGTGATCGTCGGGCAACTCGCAAGCCTCGGTCACCACGAGATCGTTATCTTTCGCGAAGTTCATCACAAAATCGAACGCCATCGGTTCGATGTCGCGCAGCCTCGAATCGACGATGACGCACTTGAGATCGCCGAGCAGCGTTGGACGGACGTAGCGCGAGTATTGCAACCGCGCATTGGGACCTTGAGCGCCGGGGCCATAGCAGGACATGACTCCCGCGAGGCGCTCCGACCAGTCACTCGGGCGAAACTTCTTTCCGCCTTTCGTGATGCCTTGAATGAAGAATTCAGTGTGGGATGCTTCGGCCATGTAAAAAACCCATGAAACGTGCCCGAAGCCTGCCCGCCGGGCTTGGGAAAACTCGTCGATTATAACACCGGAAGCGACTTTTGCCGCACTGCACACAAACGGGGCACGCCCCCGCCGCGGCTCGTCAAACGGAAAAAAATCCTTTATGCTGCCTGGAGTTACCACATCGACGGCGGCGCCGTCCGGTGCGCTCGCACCGGGTCAAGCCCGCCGTATTTGTTTCATGGCCGCCAAACAAATCCGTCACTACCTGCAGTTCAACGACTTCTCCCTGGATGACTACGAGTACGTGCTGGAGCGTGCCCGCATCCTGAAGCGCAAGTTCAAGAACTACGAGACCTATCACCCGCTGCACGACCGCACGCTGGCGATGATTTTCGAAAAATCGTCGACGCGCACGCGGCTCTCGTTCGAAGCCGGCATCTTCCAACTAGGCGGCCACGCCGTGTTCATGAGCACGCGCGATACCCAGCTCGGCCGGGGCGAACCGATCGAGGACGCCGCACAGGTCATCTCCCGCATGGTCGACATCATCATGATCCGCACCTTCGGGCAAGACATCCTGCGCCGTTTCGCAGAAAACTCCCGCGTGCCCGTGATCAACGGCCTGACGAACGAATACCATCCGTGCCAGGTGCTCGCCGATATCTTCACGTTCTACGAACACCGGGGTCCGATCGCGGGCAAGACCGTGGCGTGGGTGGGCGATGCGAACAACATGCTGTACACGTGGATCGAAGCCGCGCAGATCCTCGGGTTCAAGCTGCGCATCTCCACGCCGGCCGGCTACAAGCTCGACCCGGCGCTGGTCGCGCCCGGCAGCGAGCCGTTCTTCAAGGAATTCGACGATCCGAATCAAGCTTGCGAAGGCGCCGATCTCGTCACGACCGACGTCTGGACCAGCATGGGCTTCGAGGCCGAAAACGAGGCTCGCCAGGCCGCATTCGCCGATTGGTGCGTCGATGCCGAGATGATGGGCCGCGCGCACCCCGATGCGCTGTTCATGCACTGCCTGCCTGCTCATCGCGGCGAGGAAGTGAGCGCGGAGGTCATCGACGGGCCGCAAAGCGTCGTCTGGGATGAAGCCGAGAACCGGCTGCACGTGCAAAAAGCGCTGATGGAGTTCTTGCTGCTCGGCAAGCTCAATCATTGAACGCCGCCGGGCGTCAGGCCCGCGGCGGCATCTAGATCACGACGGGCTCGGCCTCGAGCCGCACTCCGAAACGCGCGAGCACGTCCGCTTGGATGGCTCGCGCCAGCTCCAGCACTTGAGCGCCCGTCGCACCGCCTCGATTCACGAGCACGAGCGCCTGCCGATCATGCACGGCGGCGCCCCCCACCGCCCGCCCCTTCCAGCCGCACCGATCGATGAGCCAACCGGCCGCCAGTTTGACGCGACCGTCGGCCTGCCGATAGGACGCGATTTGCGGCTCATGCGCGCGCAGCGCCTCGTACGTCGTTTCATCGACGACCGGATTCTTGAAAAAGCTGCCGGCATTGCCGAGCATGGCCGGATCGGGCAGTTTCGCCCGGCGAACGGCCACCACCGCATCGAAAATGGCGCGCGGCGACGCATCGGTCCCGCTCGCTTCCAGCACGCGCGCCACATCGGCATAGTCGGCACGTGGCGTCCACGCTTTCGGCAGGCGGAACGTTACCGAAGTGATGGCAAAACGCTCCCGCCCCTCCTGCTTGAAAAAACTATCTCGATAACCGAAGCGGCATTGCCCCGCGTCGAGTTCGACCCGCGCGCCCGTGGCCAGCTCGATGGCTTGCAGCGAATGGAACCGTTCGGCCATCTCGAGGCCGTATGCGCCGATATTCTGGATCGGCGCCGCGCCTACCGTGCCCGGGATCAACGCCAGATTCTCGAGCCCCGGCAAGCCGTTCTCGAGCGTCCATGCGACAAACGCATGCCAATTTTCCCCTGCGGCCGCCTCGACGTACCACGTTTGGTCGTCTTCCCGAACGAGACGCTTGCCGGCCAGCGCCACGAGCATGACGACGCCGTCGAAATCATGCGTGAGAACGATGTTGCTGCCGCCGCCGAGCACAAGGTGGGGCAGGCCGGCCACGCGCGGGTCGCGCAGCACGGCCGCGAACTGATCGGCCGTTTCGATGCGGCAAAACCAGCGCGAGCGCGCCTCGAAGCCGAACGTGTTGTGCGCGCGCAGCGAATAGTCTGGAACAAGTACAGGGGCGTGGGAGTCGGAGGCGGACATCGGCAAAGAGCGCACTGGCGCTGCACTACTAGGACTACTAGGGCTAGCCGTCGCACAATGCGAAGCATGGTGCGGCACGGCCACGACCCGGCGTTTTCTCGGAAGAAAGGCGTCGGTAAAATGGCGATCGGTCGTGATTATAGCGAGTGCCCGAAGCGCGCGGTCCGCGCGGGCACGCAAGCATCCCGCGGGCGTCGGCTGCATTTCGCGCGTGGCCGCCGCCCCTACACAGTTGCACAGTTCGGAGAAATGAATATGCCGTCGTTCGATGTAGTCTGCGAAGCCAATATGGTCGAAGTCAAAAACACGATCGAGCAATCCAACAAGGAGATATCGACCCGCTTCGATTTCAAGGGATCGGACGCGCGAGTCGAGCAAAAGGAACGGGAACTCACGATGTTCGCCGACGACGACTTCAAGCTCGGCCAAGTCAAGGACGTCTTGCTGTCGAAGATGGCCAAGCGCGGCGTCGACGTGCGCTTTTTGGATTACGGCAAGATCGAAAAGATCGGCGGCGACAAGGTCAAGCAGATCGTGACGATCAAGAAAGGCGTGTCGGGCGACTTGGCCAAGAAAATCGTCAAGCTCGTGAAGGACAGCAAGATCAAGGTGCAGGCGAGCATTCAAGGCGACGCCGTACGCGTGACGGGCGCCAAGCGCGACGATCTGCAAAGCGTCATCGCGCTGTTGCGCAAGGATGTGACGGACACCCCGCTCGACTTCAACAACTTCCGCGACTGACGCGACTAACGTAACCCACGCGCCGGCCGCGAGCGCCCTGCCTCAACGCTTGCGGGCGTGCGCCGCGCCGGCGTCGCGCTCGGCGCTCGCAGGCAGCCCCGCCTTCTTCTTCTCGCCGATCCGGCTTTCCTTGCCGGCAATGAGCTTCGCGATATTGCCGCGGTGACGCCATACGAGCAGCGCGCTCATGGCGAATACGGCCCATGCCACGCGATTCGGGCCGAACAGGAATACGTCGAACAGCGGCGCGAATACCGCCGAGACGAGCGCGGCGAGCGAGGAATACCGGAAGAAGAACGCGATGATGAGCCAGGTCAGCGCAGTGGCGAGACCCAGGACCGGGTTGACGGCCAGCAGAACGCCGGCGGCCGTCGCGACGCCCTTTCCGCCCTTGAACTTGAAGAAGATCGGGTAGAGGTGCCCCAGGAACACGGCGATCGCCGCCAGCGCGACGGCGGTATCGTCAAGGCCGTATCGCGGCCCGAACCGGGCGACGAGCCAAACGGCCAGCCAGCCCTTGAACGCGTCGCCGAGCAACGTGAGAATCGCCGCAAGCTTGTTGCCGCTGCGCAGCACGTTCGTGGCGCCCGGATTCTTCGAGCCGTAGGAGCGTGGATCGGCCAGCCCCATGGCGGCGCTGACGATGACGGCAAACGAAACCGACCCGATCAAATAAGCGGCGACGGTGGCGATCAAAAGTGGCATGGGCAGAACTCGTTCGGCTTGGCAGGCAGTGCGCGAGAGCGCGCGGGGCGGGTCATTTTACAGAACGGCGCGCGTCAGTCGACGCTCGCGCATTGGACGGGGCGGGCGTTCAGCAGCGACGTCAGCACCGACGGCGCAAGGCTCACGAGATAACCGCGGCGCCCGCCGTTCAAATAGATCGAAGCCAGTTCTAGGATGCTCGACTCGACGTAGATCGGCATCGGCTTTTTCGTCCCGAACGGCGAAGTGCCGCCGACGAGGTAGCCGGAGTGGCGGTTCGCGACCTCGGGCTTGCACGGCTCGACGCGTTTCGCGCCGATCTGGCGGGCAAGGTTTTTGGTCGACACCGTGCGGTCGCCATGCATCAGGACGATGAGCGGCTTGCCGTGCTCATCCTCCATGACGAGCGTCTTGACGACGTGATGCTCGTCCACGCCGAGCTGGCGTGCCGATTCCGTGGTGCCGCCGTGCTCGACGTACTCGTAGGGGTGTTCGCCGAAACTGACGTTGTGGCGACGCAGAAACTGCGTGGCCGGGGTCTCCGAGACATGTTTGGTTTTGCTCATCGGCGCATTGTAAGCGGTAAGCGCATGGGCGATATCGTTTCGTCGTGGGGCGGGGCCGAGCCGCGTCCGAGCTGCCGCGCTCAGCCGCGCGGATGGTGAATCGCATGCAAAGTCTTGAGCCGCTCGCGCGCGACGTGCGTGTAGATTTGCGTCGTGGAAATGTCGGCGTGCCCCAGCAGCAGTTGCACGACGCGCAAATCGGCGCCGTGATTGATGAGGTGCGTCGCGAACGCATGACGCAGCGTATGCGGCGAAAGCGGCGTCTGCACGTCCGCCGCGCGCGCATGGCGCTTGATGATGTTCCAGAACTGTTGCCGCGTCATCCCCTCGCCGCGAGCCGTCACGAACAAGGCGTCGTCGGCGCGCGCGCCCATCAGCGCGGGCCGCCCCTCGCGAAGATAGCGCGCGATCCAGCCGTGCGCTTCCTCGCCGAACGGCACCAGGCGCTCCTTGGACCCCTTGCCCATCACGCGCACGACCCCTTCGTTCAAACCGACTTCGACGGTCTTGAGCAACACGAGCTCGCTCACACGCAGACCGCTCGCGTACATGAGTTCGAGCATCGTGCGATCGCGCAGCCCGAGCGCGGTCTCGACGTCGGGCGCGGCGAGCAGGGCTTCGACTTGAGCCTCGGTCAGCGTCGACGGAAAACGCGGCGCCTGTTTGGCCGAGCGAATGCGCATCGTAGGATCGGCGCTGATGCGGTGCTCGCGCAGCGCCCACGCGTAATAGCGCCGGAAAACGGACAGCCGCCGGTTGGCCGACGTCGGTTTGCCGTCGCTGCGGGCCGCGAGATAGCCGTTGATCAGCGCTTCGGTCGCCGCGTCGATGCCGATACCATGCGTGCGGGCAAGCCAGTCGCCGAACAAACGCAAGTCGCGTCCGTAGGCGTCGAGCGTGTTGCGTGCAAGGCCGTGCTCGAGCCACAGCGCATCGCCGAAGGCGTCGATCGCGCCCGTGTTGGCCGTTTGCAGCTCGGACGTATCGGTTTCGCCGCTGCGATCGACATCGGCGGACGGTGCGCTTGCCGATGAACGGCGCGCCGATGCAAGCCCCGCTTCGGCCGTCTGCGATGCGCTCGTCACATCGAATCCATCGTTGTTGCTCATAACGCCAACGCCAGTTGGCTACTCTCGTGCGAGAGCAGCCAGCGCTTGACGCGCGGATAGAAGCCGTCGCCGCCGTGATGCGAGAACCCGCCGAGCCCGCCCGCCGCGACGACGCGGTGGCAAGGAATCACGAGCGGAAACGGGTTGTCGCCGCACGCTTGCCCCACCGCGCGCGGAACGCCGCCCACCTTTTGCGCGAGCGTCCCGTAGGTCAGCACGCTGCCGAGCGGGATTTCGCACATCGCCTGCCAGACGCGCCGCTGAAACGGCGTACCGACATCGGCGAGCGGCAGATCGAACGGCGCGTGAGCGTCGGCCAAGTAGGATTCGATTTGCCGCGCGGCTCGCTCGGCGAGCGCCGAATCGGGGGCCGTCGCCGGTATCGAATCCTCTAGGTAAGTAATTGCGCGCACGAAGCCGGCCGCGGCATCGACTTCGATTCCGACCTTGCCGAACGGCGCGCTCACGACGGCGTTGTACATCGCTCTCATCTCCAAGGGTTGACGGCGGCGTTGCGCGATAGCTTACGCCGCTTGCAGCGCCCATTGCACGTGCTCACGCACGAGCGGCGACGGATCGCGCTCTCTCGCGCGCAATGCGGCGACGATGCGCGCACGCGCCACATCATCGAGCGCGCGCATCGGAACGACATGGGCGGACGTGCCGCCTCCCGCTGGGTCGCCGGCGCCCGGCGCCGTCATTTGGCCCTCGTCGCTTGGCCCCGGCTGCGACGCGCGCAGCGCATTGCCCATCGCCACGGCCAAGTTGCGCAGCCAACGTTCGTGACCGATGCGGCGAATCGCGCTGCCCTGCATACGCGTATCGAATTCGTCCTCGCTCCACGCGAAGAGTTCGACGAGCCGCGCGCCGTCGAGCCCATGGCGAACGTCGAAATCGTCGACGGGCGCTGCCTGCGCGAACTTGTTCCACGGACACACGAGTTGGCAGTCGTCGCAGCCGTAGATTCGGTTGCCGATCAAAGGGCGCATCGGCTCGGGAATGCTCCCTTTCAATTCGATCGTCAGGTAGGAGATGCAGCGTCGCGCATCGACGCGATACGGCGCGACGATCGCGCCGGTCGGGCACGCGTCGATGCAGCGCGTGCAGTGCCCGCAATGCGCGCCGGCCTCGCGCGTCGCACGCGCCGGGTCGGTTTGCGCGTCGGTCGGGAGCGGAATGTCGACGTAGATTTCGCCGAGGAAAAACAACGACCCCGCGTCGCGCTCGAGCAGCAGCGTGTGCTTGCCGCGCCACCCGATCCCAGACTTCTGCGCAAGCGCGACTTCGAGCACCGGCGCCGAATCCGTGAAGACGCGGTAGCCGTATGCGCCCACTTCGCGCTCGATGCGTTCGGCCAGCTGCTGCAGGCGCTGGCGGATCACTTTGTGATAATCGCGGCCGCGTGCGTAGACCGAGACGACCGCTGCCGACGGGTCGGACAAACGCGCCAGCTCGCGCGCGCGCCAGTCGGCGTTTCCCGCAGCGACCGCGGCGCCGGGCTCGGCTGACAACGGGCTTTCATCATGCGCCGCGGTCAGCGACGATGCAGGCAAATAGGCCATGCGCGCCGTCACGACGCGTAGCGTGCCGGCCACAAGCTCGGCCGGCCGTGCGCGTTTGGCGCCATGTTTGGCCATATAATCCATCTCGCCGTGGCAGCCCGCGTCGAGCCAAGCGGCAAGCGCCGCTTCGGCTTCCGAGAGATCGGTATCGCTGATCCCGACGGCGCCGAAGCCGAGCTCGCGGCCCCACGCCTTGATGCGTTGCGCGAGCGCCGCCAGCGCGGCGTCGTCAAGGGGCTTCGCCTGCGAGTCGGCCGCGCCGCCCGTATCGGCTTGCCCAAACGGGGGCGCGCCCGAGGCGGCCTGTTCCGGACTTCGTTTCATCCCGCTATTTTACGAGAATGCCCGTCGCGCCCGATCCGTCGTTTTTTCCACTCGCGAACGTCTTGCTCGAGCGCCGTTTCACGCTCGAGAACCTCGCGGCCACGGACGCGTTCGGCGCACGCTTCGCGCATGCGATCGACTTCGTACGCGCGACGCCCGGCTTCACCGGCCTGCACGTGCAGCTGCTCGGCGATCTCGGCGCCGGCAAGACCACCCTGGTGCGGGCGACGTTGGCGGGCCTCGGCCATCCTGGCCGCGTGCGCAGCCCGACCTATACGCTGGTCGAGCCGTACGCCCTCGCGCGCGAGGATGGTGAACTCGAGCTCTATCACTTCGATCTATACCGTTTCGCCGATCCGGCGGAATGGGCCGATGCTGGCTTTCGCGAATATTTCGATGCGGGTGCGATCTGCCTCGTCGAATGGCCGCAAAAAGCCGGCGCGCTGCTCGGCACGCCCGATCTCGTCTTCGCGCTCGAACCCGGCGAGGACGAGCGGCGCTTCATCGATGCGCGCGCGTACAGCGAATCAGGAAAAGCATGTCTCGAAAGATGTTGATCAAGCCGTTCCAGTCGATCGAATCGGCCGCCACGGCAACGCATAACTGGCGCCGCCGCCAAATGCTGCGCGCCGGCGCGTCGTCGCTCGTCGTGGGTTTGGCCGCTTCGCTTTCGCTGCCGCGTCTCGCACTGGCGAGCTCGGTGCTGGGCGTGCGCGTCTGGCCCGCACGCGATTACACGCGCGTGACGATCGAGTCCGATCAGCCGCTGCAGACGACGCAACAGTTGCTGCAAGGGCCCGATCGCCTCGTCGTCGATTTGAACGGGCTCGATCTCGATCAGGCTTTGCGCGATCTCGTGTCGAAGATCACGCCGAACGACCCGCAAATCCAAACCGTGCGCGTCGGCCAGTTTCAGCCGCACGTCGTGCGCCTCGTTTTCGACTTGAAGGGCTCGGTCAAGCCGCAGGTATTCTCGCTGCCGCCGGTCGGGACCTACCGTTATCGCCTGGTGCTCGATCTCTATCCGAGCGTCGCACCCGATCCGCTGATGGAGTTGCTGGCCGAAACCGAGCGCAAGGAAAAGCGCCTCTCCGACAGCGAGCGCGGCGGCGACGCCTTGCAGCCGCCCGCTCCGCTCGCAGGCCCCGCGAGCCCGCCGTCGGCGTCGCCGTCCTCGCCGACCGACAACAGCGACGCCTTCTTCGAGCGGTACGCGCAAAACACACCGCCCGGCCCGCAGGGTCCGAATGCAAACGCCAGCCCGAGCCCCACGCCCGGCGTGCCTGGCAGCGGGCGCAAGCCGGGCAAGCCGAACGCCGCGCCGCCCGCGCTCGCGCAGCGCAGGAGCGCACCCGACACGCACGCCGGCCCGAGCAACGACGGCCTGAGCGACGGCGACACCTATGCGTTCACCGCGCCGAAGACGGGCAAGACCGTGCGTTTGCTGACGGTCGCGGTCGATCCGGGCCACGGCGGCGAAGATCCGGGTGCGATCGGCAGCGCGGGCACCTACGAGAAGCACATCGCGCTCGATGTCGCCAAGAAGCTGCGCGCGTTGATCGACGCGCAGCCCAATATGCGAGCCATGATGACGCGCGACGCCGATTTCTTCGTGCCGCTGAACGTGCGCGTGCAAAAGGCACGGCGCGTCGGCGCCGATCTGTTCGTATCGATCCACGCCGACGCCTTCACCACGCCCGAGGCGCGCGGCTCGTCGGTCTTCGCGCTGTCGGAGCACGGCGCGTCGAGCGCCGCGGCGCGCTGGATGGCCAACAAGGAAAACTCGTCGGATCTCATCGGCGGCATCAACGTCAAGACGCAAGACGAATCGGTGAACCGCGCCCTGTTCGACATGTCGACGACGGCGCAAATTCGCGATTCGCTGCGCTACGGCTCGTTCGTGCTCAAGGAAGTCGGCGAAATCAACAAACTGCACAAGGGCTCGGTCGAGCAAGCGGGTTTCGCGGTGCTCAAGGCGCCCGACATCCCCTCGATCCTCGTCGAAACGGCGTTCATCAGCAATCCCGAGGAAGAAGCCCGCCTGAACGACGACGGATACCGTAGCGAAATGGCCAACGCGATCCTGAAAGGCATCAAGCGCTACTTCGCGGCCAACCCGCCGCTCGCGAAGAACCGCATGGCGTAAGCGCGCCGCGGCGCGTCGGCGCGCACCTCGTCATGCGGGCGCGCCGGCTCGACCGATCGGCTGGGCGAAGTACAATGACTGCCCACGATCCCCAAGGGAGCGCGCCGTGCCGCCGTCCGTCAAAGCCATCCTCAAACCGTCGCTGCGCGACATCGGCAGCCTCACGGTGCGCCGCGTGCTGCCCGCGCTTGCCGCCCGCCTCGTCGGCCCGTTCATCTTCTTCGACCATATGGGGCCCGCGAGCTACGCGCCTGGCACCGGCGTCGACGTACGGCCGCACCCCCACATCGGCCTCGCGACCGTCACGTACCTCTTCGAAGGCGTCATGCTGCACCGGGACAGCCTCGGCTCCGTGCAGAAAATCACGCCCGGCGACGTCAATTGGATGACGGCCGGACGCGGCATCGTGCATTCCGAGCGCACGCCCGACGAAGCGCGGCGCCACGGCCAGGTGATGCACGGCATTCAAACCTGGGTGGCGCTGCCGCTCGCGCATGAGGACGCGGAACCCGCATTCGAGCACCATGCGGCCGCCACGTTGCCGCGAATCGAGCGCAACGGCGTCACGCTAACGGTCATCGCCGGCAGCGCCTTCGGCGCGCAGGCGCCCACGCGCACGTTTTCCCCCACGCTTTACGTTGCGGCGGATTTCGCCCCCGACGCCGCGCTCGCGATCGATGCGGAGCACGAGGAACGCGGCGTCTATCTCGTCGACGGCGATCTGGCGATCGACGGCGAACCGCTTGACCCCGCGCATATGGCCGTGCTCGTACCCGGCGAAACGGCCACGCTGTCGAGCCGCGCCGGTGCGACGGTCATGCTGCTCGGCGGCGCGAAACTCGACGGCG
Source organism: Trinickia sp. (assembly GCF_051954495.1). GTDB lineage: Bacteria > Pseudomonadota > Gammaproteobacteria > Burkholderiales > Burkholderiaceae > Trinickia. Next base: position 4,388 of record NZ_JBQCHR010000133.1, on the reverse strand, counting down.
AGCGCTTCATCGAATGGAATTTCGTGGCAAGTTCGCGCGAAAAAATCGCTCAGGCGAAAACGGCTTGGACCGAGCAAACCATGGGCAAGGTGCCCGGCGAGACGGAATGGATCCCGCTGCCGGAGCGGCCGGCGCACTGACTTCAGGCGTAAGCCCGTCCAGCCGGGCGGGCGGTTGAAATGGCGCGTATGCCCCCCATCTGCTGCAAGTCACAGCCTAAGAGGACAGCGAGGACGAAATGAACACCACTCTGGCCACATTCGAAAAAGACGTGATCGATGCCTCGGCGCTCGCCCCCGTCCTCGTCGACTTCTGGGCGCCCTGGTGCGGCCCCTGTAAGTCGCTCGGCCCACTGCTCGAAAAGCTCGAGCACGACTACGCGGGCCGCTGGCGGCTCGTTAAAGTCAATGTGGACGACGACCCGCAACTCGCCGCGCACTTCCAAGTGCGCAGCATTCCGCACGTCGTCGCGTTCTCGGAAGGCCGCCCCGTCGATCAATTCACGGGCGTGCTGCCCGAAAACCAGTTGCGCGCGTTCATCGAGCGGCTCGTCCCGAACCCGGCGCAAGCCGAGCAGCGCGCCGCGCACCATGCGCTCGAACAAGGCCAGCTCGGCGTCGCCCGCGACCATCTGCAAGCGGCGCTCGCGCTAGATCCGGGCTTCGACGATGCGCGGCTCGACCTGATCGAACTGTTACTCGACGAAGAGCAAGTGGACGACGCGCGCCGCGAGGCCGAGTTGCTGTCGCCGAAAACGACGCAAGGCATCGACGTGCGCTACAACTCGCTCAAGACGCGCCTGGATGCGCTCGACGCGGCCGCCGAGCTGCCGCCGACCGACTCGCTCGAGGCCGCCGTCGCCGCCGACCCGGGCAACCTGGAGGCGCGCTTCGATCTGGCCAATGCGCTGATCGCCCGGCGCGCCTACGAGCCGGCGCTCGAGCACTTGCTCGAGATCGTCAAGCGCGATCGGGCGTTCCGCGACGATGTCGGCCGAAAGACCATGCTCTCGGTGTTCGATTTGGCGTCGCACCGGCCGGAACTCGTATCCGAGTGGCGCCGCCGGCTCAGCGCGATGCTGCATTGACGAAAGCAGGAATACAGGCACGAAAGCGGGCGCGAGAGCGCCCGCCTCAACCGGCAGCCTTCGCCAACACCCGCAGCACGTGGGCGGCCGCGGCGAACCCGAAGCTCGCCGTCACGCACACACTGGAGCCGAACCCCGCGCAATTCAGGCCGACGGGCCCCGCGTGGCCGGCCGAGCTGGCCACGTGCTGCGCGACGTCGTCCATATCGCATACGGCTGCTTCCGGGTAGATGAGCGGCTCGTCGGAATACACGGCGTTCACCTTGAACTTGGCCTTCGGCCCGCGCGGAAAGCCGTGGTGCTTGCGCAGCTGCGCGCGCACTTTCGAGAGCAGCGGGTCTTGAATGGTCAGCGCGAGATCGTCGATGCGGATGCGCGTGGGGTCGAGCTGCCCACCCGCTCCGCCTACCGTGATGAGCGGCTGCCCGCGCTCGACGCACCAGGCGATCAGCGCCGTCTTCGTGCGCACGCTGTCGATCGCGTCGACGACATAGTCGAATCCGCCGCCGAGCAGCGCGTCGAAGTTCTCCGGATCGACGAAATCCTCGACTCGACGCACCTCGCACTGGCGGTCGATCAACGCGATCCGCTCGGCCATCGCGTCGACTTTCGCCTTGCCGAAATTGCCGTCCAGCGCATGAACCTGCCGGTTCGTGTTGCTTTCAGCCACATTATCGAGGTCGATCAGCGTCAGCTTTCCGACAGCGCTGCGCGCAAGCGCCTCGGCCACCCATGAGCCGACCCCGCCGATGCCGATAACGGCCACATGCGCCCGCTCGAAGGCTGCGAGCGCCCGCTGGCCGTAAAGCCGTGCTATCCCCCCGAACCGGCGTTCGCGGTCGGCCTGCTCGGCGTCCGCTAACGCGGGAGCAAGAGTAAGATCGGAGGGAGTCGCGCTGGCGCCGAGGCTGGACATGATGCGTAAAAATCAAACGAGCAAGACCTGTATTGTGCCTCATCGGCCCGCGTCGGGCCGCCTGCCCCATGCCCGCCCGCCTTGCGGCGGAGCGACACGCGGCACGTTTTTCCGCGGTTGGCTATACTGATCCCGCCCTGTAGCGGTCGCATAAGAACATGACTACCCTAGCCGATCTCCGAAAAGACTACGCGCGCGGTTCGCTCGACGAAACGAGCGTCGACGCGAGCCCCATCCGCCAATTCGACGCTTGGTTCAAGCAAGCGCTCGACGCTCGGCTGCCCGAACCCAATACGATGACGCTCGCCACCGTCGACGCGCGCGGCTATCCGTCGGCCCGAATCGTGCTGATCAAAGGGGTGGACGAGCGCGGGTTCGTGTTCTTCACGAACTATGAAAGCCGCAAGGGACTGGATCTGGCGGCCAACCCGCATGCCAGCCTGCTCTTTTATTGGATCGAGCTCGAGCGCCAGGTGCGCATCGAAGGTACGGTCGTGAAGACCAGCGCCGAAGAAAGCGACATGTACTTCAACTCGCGCCCGCTGGGCTCGCGCATCGGCGCTTGGGCGTCGGAGCAGAGCCGGCCGCTCGAGAGCCGTGCGCTGCTCGAAGCGCGCGAGAAGTCATTCTCGGAGCGCTTCGGCGAAACGCCCCCGCGCCCGCCGCACTGGGGCGGCTATCGCCTCGTGCCCGACCTGATCGAATTCTGGCAAGGCCGCCCTTCGCGGCTGCACGATCGCATTTTGTACACGCGCGAGAGCGCCGAAGGCTGGCGCATCTCGCGGCTGTCGCCTTGACGGCGAGCTGACGCGCCCAACGGAGCTGCCTGTGCGCGGTTGCCCGACCGCGCGCAGGGGCTGCGTCGCTCGGACGTCTTTGCAAGACCACGCCGCCCGCGTTCGCACGCGACATGCGGGCGGCTGCTTTGCTCTGCTTTGCATTTTCAACGTACACGGAGAAAACGCATGTTCTGGGAGAAAAAGCTGGCTCAGTGGGTGGACGAAGTGCGAAATCAGACGAACCTGCCGGCGCGTCTCGTGTTGTGGAATGGGCAGCAATTGGACTTCGGCAGCTTCGCCGCGCCGCAAGTCACGCTGAAGGTCAATTCGGCGTCGGCCTTGCCGCTGCTGCTCGAACCGAGCCTCGACAATCTCGGCGAGGCTTATGTAAAAGGCAAAATCGACATCGAGGGCAAGCTCTCGGACATCATTACGATCGGTTATTCGCTCGCCAAAAGCACGGTCACCAGCGCGAGCAAGCTGGCGCGCGTGCGACGCTATTTCAATCACACGAAGGCATCGGATCAAAAGGCGATCCAGTACCACTACGACGTCTCGAACGAGTTCTATCGGTATTGGCTCGATGAGAACATGGTCTATTCGTGCGCCTATTTCGAAAACGGCGACGAAGACCTAGCCACGGCGCAGCTGAAGAAAATCGATCACATCCTCACGAAGATCCGGCTGGAGCCGGGCCAGCGCCTGCTCGACATCGGCTGCGGCTGGGGCGCGCTCGTCTTGCGCGCGGCGAGCAAGTTCGGGGCGCAGTGTGTCGGCGTGACGCTATCGCAGAACCAATTCGATCTCGCCACCGCACGCGTCAAGGCGGCCGGCCTGGCCGACAAGATCGAAATCCGCCTGCAGGACTATCGCGAAATCGAGGGGCAATTCGACCGCATCACCAGCGTGGGGATGTTCGAGCACGTGGGGCGCAAGAACCTACCGATGTACTTCGGCAAGATCCGCGAATTGCTCGCCGAGGACGGCATCGCGATGAACCACGGTATTACGTCCACCGATTACGACAGCGGCGAAACCGCGCTCGGCGGCGGCGAATTCATCGACCGCTATGTGTTCCCCGACGGCGAACTGCCCCATATCAGCCTCGCGCTCGAAGCGATGCAGCGCGGCGGGCTCGAACCCGTCGACATCGAAAGCTTGCGCCGCCATTACGCCCGTACGCTTGAGATCTGGACCGAGAACTTCGAGAAGCACAGCGAGACACTGAAAACGCTCGTCGACGACGAAAAATTCAGAATCTGGCGCGTTTATCTAGCCGGCTGCGCCTATGCGTTCGAAAACGACGACGTCTCGCTGTTCCAAATCGTATGCCGGCGAGCCGGACGCAGCGCTCACACGTGGCCTGGGTCGCGCCGCTACATGTCCGCTCGGCCGCTCAGCGCGGGAGCCGCCCGCCCGGGCTCCGCGCGTTGGACACCCTGGGGCCCGGCACCGATGGCAGCAAGCAAAGACGATACGCAGTTCGACCTATTCGGCGAGATGGACGCCGGCTCGCCGCAGCCGGCGTCCGCCGACGAACCCCTCACCGATCGTGCAGATGCGGCTGGCGATAGCCCACCGCCCAAGGCGGCCCGCCGCGCGCGGG
>NZ_JBQCHR010000132.1:0-2926 GCF_051954495.1 Trinickia sp. | reverse complement strand
GAAGTGCCGGCCGGGTCGGTCGGCATCGGCGGGGCGCAAACGGGCGTCTATCCGGCGGTCTCGCCAGGTGGCTGGCAGTTGATCGGCCGTACCGACGCGACGCTGTTCGACCCGGCCCGCAATCCGCCCGCACTGCTGCAGCCGGGCGACCGCGTCCGATTTACCGTGTCGGAGGTCGACCGATGATCGATGTGCTGCGCGCCGGCCTGCTTACGTCGGTTCAGGATCTTGGCCGCACCGGGTATCGGCATCTCGGCGTCGCGCAAGCCGGCGCGCTCGATGCGCTCGCGCTTGAAGTCGGCAACCGGCTCGTGGGGAACGCGCCGCACGCGGCGGCGATCGAGGTGACCGTCGGGCCCGCGATGCTGCGTTTCACACAGCCGCTGCGCATCGCGATCACCGGCGCGCAATTCAATGCAACGCTGGACGGCGCGCGAGTGCACCCTTGGTGGAGCCTGCCCGTGCGCCCCGGGCAAGAATTGGTTTTGCAGGGCCCGATACGCGGGATGCGCGGCTACGTATGTGTCGGCGGCGGAGTCGACGTCCTCCCGGTGCTCGGCTCGCGCAGCACCGATATGGGCGCGAGTTTCGGCGGGCTCGGCGGCCGCCAGCTGCGAGACGGCGACCGCCTGCCCACAGGCGCCGCCCCGACGGGTCAAGGCCGCGCACTGGCCGTCGGGGCGCCCGCGTTCGGCGTCAAGGCGCCGCAGCTGTGCCGCTTCGCGCAGGTCGCTCACGAGCCGGCGCGCCGCGGCAGGCATGCGGCGGGCGCCGAACGCGCCATGTCGATTCGCGTGCTGCGAGGGCCCGAATACGACGCGTTCGACGAAAAAGCGCGCGCGGCGTTCTGGTCCGATGAATGGTGCGTCACCCCGAACAGCAATCGCATGGGTTACCGGCTGGCCGGGACAGCCCTCTCGCGCGAGCATGAAACGGAACTGCTCTCGCACGCCGTGCTGCCGGGCACGATTCAGGTTCCGGGCAACGGCCAGCCCATTGTGCTGATGGCCGATGCGCAAACGACGGGCGGCTATCCCCGCATCGGCGTCGTCATCGCGGCCGATCTATGGAAGCTCGCGCAGGTTCGGCTAGGCGGCGCGGTGCGCTTCGTGCGTTCGACGCGCGAAGAAGCGCGTCATGCGCTCGCGGAGGAACACGCGTATCTGCGGCAAATCGATGCCGCGATCGCCATGCATGAAGAGCGGATGCAGCGTGCCGCACGCGCCGCTTGAAGATTGGGAACGAGGTAGTCATGAACATCGATTTGAACGCCGATCTGGGCGAAGGCGGCGACGCTGACGAAGCGCTGCTCGGTCTCGTCAGTTCGGCGAACATCGCGTGCGGTTGGCACGCGGGCGGCGCGAACGCCATGCGCGATTGCGTGCGCCTGGCCGTGCGGCATGGCGTGGCCATCGGCGCGCACCCGAGCTTTCACGATCCGGCCAATTTCGGGCGCAAGGAAATGCATCTGCCGCCCGACGATATCTACGCCGGCATTCTGTATCAGCTCGGCGCGCTCTCGGCGATCGCGCAGGCCGAGGGTGTGCGGGTCGCCCATCTCAAGCCGCATGGCGCGCTCTATAACCAAGCCGCGCGCGATCCGGACATCGCGCACGCCGTCATCTCGGCCGTGCACGACTTCGACCCGTCGGTTGCGGTCTTCGGCCTCGCGAACAGCGGTTTCATTTCGATCGCGCGGGACGCCGGGCTCGTGGCGATCGAGGAAGGATTCGCCGATCGCGGGTATCGCGACGACGGCTCGCTCGTGCCGCGCAGCGAGCCCGGCGCGCTCATCGACGACGAACAAGAGATGCTCGATCACGTGCTTTCGATGGTGCGCGACAAGCGCGTGCGCGCCGTGACGGGCGACTGGGTGTCGCTTAACGTGCGCACACTGTGCCTGCACGGCGACGGCCCGCACGCGTTGGCGTTCGCACAAAAGCTGCGCCGCACGCTCGACGAGAACGGGATCGGCGTGAGCGCCGCCTCGGCGTTGGCTCACTGAGGTATCGACGTATCGACGTATCGACGTATTAACGTATCGATTCACCAAAACGATAAGCGCCACGAAGCGCATTGAATGTTGCATCGGACCGGCGCGAGCGCCATAAGCGAGCGTCAAGATCAACCAGGAGACAAACCTATGCAGACCAACCTATGGCCGTTACTAGGCGTAGCCGTCATCATCGTCGGCTTCCTCTTACGCTTTAATCCCATGTTGATCGTCGCGGTCGCGGCGATCGTCACGCCGCTTTGCGCGCACTTCCCGCTCGATAAAATCCTGGCCGCGATCGGCACCGGCTTTCTGAAAACGCGCAACATTCCGCTCATCATTCTCCTGCCGCTAGCCGTCATCGGCCTGCTCGAACGACACGGCCTGCGAGAGCGCGCGCAGATCTGGATCGCGGGCATCAAGGCCGCGACGGCCGGGCGCCTGCTGATCGTCTATCTGCTCGTGCGCGAGTTGACCGCCGCCGTCGGCTTGACCGGGCTCGGCGGGCACCCGCAAATGGTGCGGCCGCTGCTCGCGCCGATGGCCGAAGGGGCGACCGAAACACGCTACGGCAAGATTTCCGACGCGGTGCGCTACAAGCTTCGTGCGTTTTCCGCGGCGACTGACAACATTGGCTTGTTCTTCGGCGAAGACATTTTCGTCGCGTTCGGCGCCATCGTGCTGATGGTCACGTTCCTGAAAGAGGCCGGCATCGTGGTCGCCCCGATGCACGTGGCGGTCTGGGGCATGCCGACCGCGCTCGGGGCGTTCGTCATTCACAGCGTACGGCTCTACTTGCTCGATCGCCGTTTGGCGAAGGAGCTCGGAGGCGGTGCGCAGGCCACGGCGCCGGACGATCGAGAGGCCGCGCCGGGCGTCGGCGCGCAGGCGCAGCCTTCGGCCAACCTCGCGGGAGAGTGAACATGACGCTAT
>NZ_JBQCHR010000131.1:0-10172 GCF_051954495.1 Trinickia sp. | reverse complement strand
CGCACTGCGGTCCGTTTTTCATTTTGGGGGCCACGATTGCATCTACTCTATTTGGACGAGTCTGGACATCCGGACGATCCCAACTCCGAATTTTTCGTCGTCGCCGGCTTCAGCGTTTTCGAGCGACAAACGCATTGAAGTGCCGCTATTCTTGGACTCGAAAGCCTCGCGACTTATTCAAATGGCGGACATCGTCGCCTATTGGACCTTCCGGTACTTCCAATCAAGCGATCATCGCGGGTTCAGCCTCATCAGACCGTTTTGCGCAGACCGCGGTGATGCGAACGACGGGCTGATCACCGACCTATCCACGGAAACGACGGCAAAGCTTGCCAATGCAGCACCACATAAGCACCCGTTCCCCTTTCCCGCCGCTACGGCTCGACCTGCAGCTATGCCCCCTGCTATCCCCGACCGAGATTCCTGCAAATATCGACCACATCCTCGAACCCAATTGCCGCGTGAGGCGGCGCTACGATAAGTCCCGCTGCGCGCCCTCGTTGCCGCGTAACGCTCCTGCGCGCTGTCGTCGCAAGACGCACCATCCAACGCGAGGAATGGCCAGCAAAAAGCCCGCTTTGCATCGGCAAAAGCGGGCTTCACGTTCAGAGGCGCCTTGGCGTCGAACCACGCCACAGCGCCACACCGACACGATAACGGTCTATTCCACCGACAACTGCAGATGCAATTGCGAGCGCGTGACCGTGCCGTCGACGGCGTCGCCGGCCGAATCGCGCTCCGATTGCGATTGCGGCGAAAGCCGCGCGAGTTCGATCCGGTCGAGGTACTGAGTCGTGACGTCGCCCGTGATGTAGTCGCCATCGAAGCACGATGCTTCGAAACGCGCCAGTGCAGGGTTGATGTCGCGCACGGCTTGCTTGAGCGCGTCGACGTCTTGATAGACGAGATGATCGGCCCCGATGATGTTGGCCACCTCCTCGTCCGTTCGACCGTGGGCCACGAGTTCGCCGCGCGTCGGCATGTCGAGGCCGTAGACGTTCGGGAACTTCACGGGCGGCGCCGCCGACGCGAAAATCACGCGCTTTGCGCCCGCATCGCGCGCCATCTGCACGATCTCATGCGACGTGGTGCCGCGCACGATCGAATCGTCGACGATCAGCACGTTCTTGTCCTTGAACTCGATCGCCATGGCGTTGAGCTTTTGGCGCACCGACTTCTTGCGCACGGCCTGTCCCGGCATGATGAACGTGCGGCCAACGTAGCGGTTTTTGAAGAAGCCTTCGCGATACTCGACGCCAAGCTTGGCCGCCACCTGCATCGCCGCCGGACGCGATGAATCGGGAATCGGCATGACCACGTCGATGGGTACATCGGGCAGCACGCGCTTAATCTTCTCGGCCAGGTAATCGCCCATGCGCAGACGCACGTTGTAGACCGACACGCCGTCGAGGACCGAATCCGGACGCGCAAGGTAGACGTATTCGAAGATGCAAGGGTTCAGGCTGGGCGTATCGGCGCACTGCTGGCTGTGCAAACGGCCTTCGTTGTCGATGAAGATCGCTTCGCCGGGGGCCACGTCGCGCACGAAATCGAAACCGATGCCTTCGACCGCCACCGATTCCGATGCGATGATCCATTCGACACCTTCCTCCGTCTCGTGCTTGCCGATGCAAAGGGGGCGAATGCCGAACGGATCGCGGAAGGCGAGCAAGCCGTAGCCGGCGATCAGCGAGACGATCGCATACGACCCGCGTACGCGGCGATGCACGCCCGCCACCGCCTTGAACACCGTGGCGGGTTCGAGTTGCAGCCCCGAGCTGGCGAGTTGCACCTCGTGCGCGAGCACGTTGAGCAGGACCTCGGTATCCGAGTTCGTGTTCACGTGCCGGCGGTCGATCCGGAACATCTCGTCTTTGAGCTGCTGCCAGTTCGTGAGGTTGCCGTTATGCGCGAGGATGATGCCGAACGGCGCATTCACGTAGAACGGCTGCGCTTCCTCTTCGCTCGACGCCGAGCCGGCCGTCGGATAGCGCACCTGGCCGATGCCGGAGGTACCGGGCAAGCTGCGCATGTTGCGCGTGCGGAACACGTCGCGCACCATGCCGTTGGCCTTGTACATGTGGAACGTGCTGCCGTTCGCCGTCGCGATGCCGGCTGCGTCCTGGCCGCGATGCTGCAACAGCAGAAGGCTGTCGTAGATCAGCTGATTGACCGGGGAGTGGGAGACTACGCCTACGATGCCGCACATGGCAGGGTCCTTCAAAGATACGAAAAACGTTGGCGCCGGCTAGGCCGGCACACGCGCCTCACACGCGAACGTACGCGGCGAGCGCGGGGGGAAGCAAAGGCTTCAATTCACGTACGCCTTGCTCGGCGTAAGGCCGCAGCAGCGCGTCACGCCAAAACTGTTGTTTCGGCAGCTCGGTCAGCCCGGCCAGCGCCACGAGCAGCAGCACGAACACCGCGCCGCGCGCGATGCCGAACAGCAGGCCGAGCGAGCGGTCCACGCCGCCCAAGCCGCTCACGGCAACGAGCCGTGCGATCAAGGCGTTGGCGACGCTCGCCACGAGCACCACGCCCACCATGATCGCAGCAAACGCCAAAAGCCACTGGGTCAGCGCACCGCCGGGCCAGTCGCTTGGAATATAGGGCACCAGGAGCTGTACATAGCGGCAAGCCACAAAAAAAGCGACGACCCAGCCGATCAGGCCGAAAATTTCCGACAGCAGACCCCGCCAAGCGCCGCGCAGGGCCGATAGGCCGATCACGGCAAGCACGGCGTAATCGAACGCGGTCAGCATCTGGGCCGTCACTGCGCCGCGTTGCCCGCGTTCGCGGTCAAGCCGGCTTCGCGCACCTTGGCGATCGCGGCGGACGCTGCCGCACGATCGGCGAAGGGGCCGGCGCGCAGCATCGTGCGCGGCTTGCCGTTGGCTTGCTTGCTGTGTTCGATGTAAGCGGGCACGCCCGCTGCCTTGAGTTTGCTTTCCCACGCACGCGCGCTGGCATCGTCGGCGAACGTGCCGAGTTGCACCGCAAAGCGCGCGCCGGGCGGTGCGGCCGGCGTACCGGAATCGGCTTGCGCGGCGCTCGGCGCCGGCATGGCGGTCGGCTTGGCCGACGATTGGGTCGACTGAGTCGATTGCGCCGACTGTGTTGCGTTGGAGCGCGCCGACTTGTCCTTGTCCGTCGAAGCATTCGACGGCGCCTGCTTCGACGCGTTCTGCTTGCCATTGGCTTGCTGAGCGCCGCCGGCGAGCGCGCGCGCCGCCTTGCTCTGCCCCGCTTCGGGAGCCGGCGCGGACGCCACCCCTGCTGCCGCGGCGCCGGAGCCCGCCGTATCGGACATATCGGCCCGGTCGGGTGCGACGCCGGCCTGCGTGTCTTGCGCGTCGTCGCTGTCGCCGCCCGCACGCGACGGGGGCGTGGCGGGGCGGTTGGGGATATCGATGGCGATGTCGTCGGTTACGGGCTTCGGGTGCGAATCGAGCACCATCGGCAGGACCACGACGGCGGCGACCACGAGGGCGATGGCCCCGACGAGCCGCCGGCGCGCCCGCTGCTTTTCGGGCAGGGTGGGATCGAGCAGCATCGCATCGGCGTCGCCTGTGCGCTCGCCGCGGCGGCTACGACGTTCGTCGCGCGCCTCGAACGTCCCACCGCTGCGCGCGGATCTAGCGCTGGCGCCACGCCGGCGCGGCGTGTCGTCTTTTTTGCCGAACGAGAAAAATCGCATGAATCCGCTGGTTTCGAGGGGGCGGCGCATCCGTTCGACGCGCGTCGGTCAATGTTGCCGCGACTTCCGATAGGCCATCACACCGGCCACAGTATAGAAACTACCGAAAACCACGATTCTATCATCCTCTGTCGCTCGGCTCAGCGCATCTTGGAACGCTTCGGCCGGCGAAGCGAAGCGCGCGATGCTGCTGTCAGGCCCTTCCTCGACGCCGCTCGCGCGCAAAACCTTTTCCAGATCTTGTGCGGAGGCGGCCCGCCCGAGCGGCAAATCGGTCAGACACCAGTGATCGATCTCGCCCGCGAGGTGTCGCACGACACCCTCGATATCCTTGTCGCGCATCGCACCGAACACGGCGTAGGTGTACCGGAAGAAGCCCATGCTGCCCAGGTTCTGCCCCAGCACGGCCGCGGCATGGGGGTTGTGCGCTACGTCGAGCACCACCGCCGGGCGCCCCGGCAGCACCTGGAAACGCCCCGTCAATTCGACGTTGGCCAGGCCGAGCCGCACATCCTGGGCCGACACGGGCAACCGGTCTCGCAGCGCCTCGAGCGCCGCCATGGCCGCCGAGGTGTTGATCAACTGGTTGGCGCCGCGCAGCGCCGGATACGCGAGCGCCGAGCGTCTGAGCGTAGGCCCCACGTAACTCCATTGCTGCCGCTCGCTGCCTGCTTGGCCCTCGTAGCGGAAATCGCGGCCGAAGAGCCAGAGTTCGGCGCCGATCGCGTGAGCATGATCGATCAACGTCTGCGGCGGCGCCGGATCGGCGCAGATAGCCGGCCGCCCCGGTCGGAAGATTCCGGCCTTTTCGTAAGCGATCTTCTCGCGCGTATCGCCGAGATACTCGGTATGGTCGATGTCGATGCTCGTGACGATCGCGCAATCGGCATCGACGATGTTCACGGCGTCGAGCCGGCCGCCGAGCCCCACTTCGAGGATGACGGCGTCGAGCCCGCGCGACGCGAACAAATGCAGGATCGCGAGCGTCGTGAATTCGAAATAGGTGAGCGAAACCGGCTCGGCAAGGCTCGTGCGCGCCGCTTCCACCGCTTCGAAGTGCGGCAGCAGTTCATCGTCGGTCGCGTTTTGGCCGTCGATCCGCGCGCGCTCGTTGAATTCGAGCAGATGCGGCGACGTATGACAGCCTACGTGATAGCCGCCGGCACGCAGAATCGACTCGAGCATCGCACACGTCGATCCTTTACCGTTCGTACCGCCCACCGTAATGACAGGACAATCGAATCTGAGGCCGAGCGCATCCTTCACCTTGCCGATGCGCGTGAGGCCCATGTCGATGCCGACCGGATGCGCCGACTCGAGATGCGCGAGCCAGGCGTCGAGAGTGCTAAAAGTGGTCATCCAAAACCGCGGGCCGTCCCGCGTCAGCAGCGTTTAACGGTTAAGCGACGGCGTCCGCGGGCTGGCGCGTGAGCAAGGCGATGAGCCGCGCCAGTTCCTCGCGCAGCTTACGGCGATCGACGATCATGTCGATCGCGCCCTTTTGCAGCAAAAATTCGGCGCGCTGGAAGCCTTCGGGCAGCTTTTCGCGCACGGTTTGCTCGATCACGCGCGGGCCGGCGAAGCCGATCAGCGCCTTGGGTTCCGCGATCACGACGTCCCCCAGGAACGCGAAGCTCGCGGACACGCCGCCCATCGTCGGATCGGTCAGCACGGAGATGAAGGGCAGCTTGGCGTCGGCCAGCTTGGTCAGCATCGCCGTCGTTTTCGCCATTTGCATCAGCGAAAGCAAACTTTCCTGCATCCGCGCGCCACCCGAAGCCGTGAAACAGATGAACGGCACTTGCTGTTCGAGCGCATTTTGCGCGCCGCGCGCGAAGCGTTCGCCGACGACCGACCCCATCGAGCCGCCCATGAACGCGAATTCGAAGCAGGACACGACCACCGGCAGCGTGTGAATGGCGCCGCCCATGACGACCATGGCGTCGGTTTCGCCCGTATCGTCCATCGCATCCTTGATGCGGTCGGGGTACTTGCGGCTGTCCTTGAACTTCAGCGCGTCGACGGGGACGATTTCCTGGCCGATTTCATACCGGCCTTCCGCGTCGAGCAGCGCGTCGAGACGGGCGCGGGCGTTGATCCGCATGTGATGGCTGCATTTGGGACAAACGTGCAAGTTCGCCTCGACGTCGTTGCGGTACAACACCGCTTCGCACGACGGACACTTGACCCAAAGCCCTTCGGGAATGCCCTTGCGGCTTTTCGGATCGGTCTGTTTGATCTTGGGCGGCAGCAGTTTGTCGAGCCAGCTCATCGTTATTCCTTCAAATGATGTTGTTTCGTTCGCGTCGCGCGAAGGTTTCTCGCCGTCCCACGCCGGCGAACCCCAACTCGCCGGGCGTAGGGACGACGCGCCGCCGTCAGGCGGCGTCGAGCGCCTTGCGGATCCCGGCGACGAAAGACGTCAACTCGGAGACGGCGGCTTCAGCCGGCACTTCTTCGAGCAACTGAACCAAACGGCTGCCAATCACGACGGCATCGGCCACTTCGCCCACCGCACGCGCCGTCGAAGCGTCCCGAATACCGAATCCGACCCCAACAGGCAGCCGCACTTGCGACTTGATGGCCGGGATTTTACTCGCGATGCTGGAAACGTCCAGATTTGCGGCGCCGGTCACTCCTTTTAGCGACACATAGTAGACGTAGCCGCTCGCGACCTGGCCGACGGCGGCGATCCGCTCCTCGGTCGACGTAGGCGCGAGCAGGAAGATCGGATCGATGTTTGCCGCGCGCATGCGCTGCGCGAATTGCGCCGATTCCTCGGGCGGGTAATCGACCGTCAGCACGCCGTCGACACCGGCCTCGGCCGCCGCCTGCGTAAAGGCCTCGATGCCCATGCGCTCGATCGGGTTGGCGTAGCCCATCAGCACGACCGGCGTCTTGGTGTCTTGTTCGCGGAACCGCTTCACGTCGGCCAATACGTGCTTCAACGTCACGCCGCGTGCAAGCGCCCGCTCGGAGGAACGCTGGATGACGGGACCGTCGGCCATCGGATCGGAGAACGGTACGCCGAGCTCGATGACGTCGGCGCCGCCGGCCACGAGCGCATGCATGAATTCGACCGTGCGGGCGGGGTCGGGGTAGCCGGCCGTGATGAAGGGAATCAGGCCTTTCTTGCCCTGTGCGGCCAGCGCCGCGAAAGTGTGTTCGATACGGGACATGGTGTCTTCTCTACCGATAAGTGCGAAATGCCGCGCCGCTCACGAGGCGACGGCGGGCGCGTCGGACGGTACGCCACTGACGGCGGCGACGCGTTCGTGCGCGATCGCGCAGTAATTTTCATTGATCTCATAGCCGACGAACGCACGCCCATGCCGTGCGCAAGCCACCGCCGTCGTACCGCTGCCCATGAACGGGTCCAGCACGCGACCGCCGGGCGGACAGCTCGACAGCACCATCCGCTCGACGATCTCGAGCGGCTTTTGCGTGGGATGATCGACCCGCTCGGCATGTTGACGATGCAGCCGCGACACCGACCAGACATCCTTCGGGTTGTAGCCGACTTCCAGCCACTTGCTGCCCTCGAACAGCTTGCGAGAGCGGGCCTTCTTCGTGACCGCGTCGTACGGAATCCGCACGGGATCGAGATCGAAGTAGTAGTCCTTCGATACCGCGAAGAACCCGATGTTGTCGTGCACGGACGTGAAGCGGCGCGTCGTGCCGCCCATGCTCGGCACGCGCCGGTCCCAGATGATCTCGTTGACCATCGTGAGCTTCGTCTTCAAAAACGAGAAGATCTCCGGCGCGTACTGCCAGGTGCAAAACACGTACAGCGAGCCGCTCGCCTTCAGCTTCGGAATCGCCAGCTCGAGCCAACGACGCGTCCACGCGAGAAAATCCTCGCCCGAACGCATGTCGGAATCGTTGCCGTAATCCTTGCCGAGCCCGTAGGGCGGATCGGCGACGATCAAGTCGATCGAGCCGTCGGGCACCGCCTGCGCATCCGAAAAAAAATCGCGGTTGTGCAAGGCAATAGGCAGGCGCGGCGCGCCCGTGCTGCCGAGCGCGCCGCCCGCGGCCGTGGGCCCCGGGGCGTCGAATTCGTCGATGAGATCGCGCATTGCCGATGAAGCTTAGAGCGCGAGGCCCGTGCGTTCGGCGACCGTGTGCATATCTTTGTCGCCCCGGCCCGAGAGATTCACGAGCAGATGCGTGTCGCGCGGCAACGTGGGCGCGACCTTGGCCGCGTACGCGAGCGCGTGGCTAGATTCGAGCGCGGGGATGATGCCTTCAATCCGGCAGCAATCGTGGAACGCCTTCAGCGCTTCGTCGTCGGTGATGCCCACGTATTGCGCGCGGCCGCTATCCTTCAGCCAGGCATGTTCGGGGCCCACGCCCGGGTAGTCGAGCCCCGCCGAGATCGAATGCGTTTCGATGATCTGGCCGTTTTCGTCCTGCAGCAGGTAGGTGCGATTGCCGTGCAGCACGCCGGGGCTGCCGCCGATCAACGAAGCGGCATGATGGCCCGTTTCGATCCCCTCGCCCGCGGCTTCGACGCCCACCAGCTTGACGGCGGCATCGTCGATGTACGGATAAAAAATGCCCATTGCGTTCGACCCGCCGCCCACGCACGCGATCACCATGTCGGGCTGGCGACCGGTGAGCTCGGGCATTTGCACGCGGCACTCGTCGCCGATCACGCGCTGGAAATCGCGCACCATCATCGGATACGGGTGCGGGCCGGCCACCGTGCCGATGATGTAGAACGTGCTTTCGATGTTCGTCACCCAATCGCGCATCGCCTCGTTCAGCGCGTCCTTGAGCGTGCGCGAGCCCGATTCGACGGGCACGACGGTGGCGCCCAGCAGCTTCATCCGGTACACGTTCGCCGCTTGCCGGCGCACGTCTTCGGCGCCCATGTAGACGACGCACTCCATGCCGAAGCGCGCCGCGATCGTGGCCGTGGCCACGCCGTGCTGGCCGGCGCCGGTCTCGGCGATCACGCGCGGCTTGCCCATGCGCTTGGCGAGCAAGGCCTGGCCGATCACGTTGTTGACCTTGTGCGCGCCCGTGTGATTGAGGTCTTCGCGCTTGAGAAACACCTGTGCGCCGCCGAGCAATTCGCTCCAGCGCCGCGCATGATAAATCGGCGACGGACGCCCGACGAAGTACTTGAGCTCGCGCTCGTACTCGGCGATGAAGTCGGGATCTTTGCTGTACTGCTCGTAAGCTGAACGCAACTCGTCGAGCGCGTGCACGAGCGTTTCGGCGACGAACGTGCCGCCATACGGGCCGAAGTGGCCCTGTTGATCAGGAAGGTTGTACATGGTTCTCACTCTTCGCAGCGGTGGCGGAGCGCGCTTCTCGTTCGGCGCCGCGCCGCCTTGGCCTTCACTCGGCGTCCGCCTCGCGCACCGCGCGTACGAACGCCGCCATTCGGGCGGGATCCTTCACGCCCCTGGCGCCCGGTACTTCGATGCCGCTCGAGACATCGACCGCGTACGGGCGCACGCGCCGAATGGCGTCACCGACGTTTTGCGCGTTCAACCCACCACTCAAAACGGCCCGACGCGCGAGCTCTGCTGGAATAAGTGACCAATCGAATGTCTTCCCGCCGCCGCCATAGCCCTCGACGAGGGTATCGAAGAGCAAGCCGCCGGCTGTCGAATAGTTAAGGGCCGATTCTACCAAATCGGCGGGCTGTGTATCTGCCCCGATGCGCAGGGCGCGCAGCCATGGCAATCCCGCAATGCTGGCAAGCTGTTCGCACTGCGCCGGTGTCTCGTCGCCATGGAATTGCAGCATGGTGAGCGGCACGTTGCTCGTGACTTCCCCGATCCATGCCGCGGTGGGATTCACAAATAAGCCGACGACGGACACGAACGGCGGCAATGCGCCGGCGAGATCGATGGCTTCGTCCACGCCGACCGAGCGCGGGCTCGGCGGATAAAAGACGAGCCCGATGGCGTCCGCGCCCAATTCGATGGCCAGCTCGACGTCCGCCCGGCGCGACAAGCCGCACAGCTTGATGCGCGTGCGTCGGGGGTTCTGGCCGGCGGCGCGTGCATCGGGCTCTGCATCGGGGGCAGCAATGCTTGTCATAGGCTCATTCGCTCCAAATACCGCTCCATGGCACGCTGCCGAGGGACGCGGGCGGCACCGCGAACGCCTCGGGGTAGCCCACGTGGGCTAGATAAAGACCCTCGGGCATGAAGGTCGGCGCGGCGCGATCGCGATCCCGGCTGGCCAGCACGTCGGCCAGCCACGAGACGGGATAGCGGCCTCGGCCGACGGCAACGAGCGAGCCCATCAGGTTGCGAACCATATGATGCAGGAACGCGTTCGCGCGAAACCGAAAATGAATCAAATCGCCGGCCTGCCGGATGTCGATGCCATAGAGATGCTTGACCGGGCTTTTAGCCTGGCATTCGGACGACCGAAACGCCGAAAAATCGTGCTCGCCGATCAGGCATTGCGCCGCGGCGCGCATCGCGTCGACGTCGAGCGGCGTGTGGAT
>NZ_JBQCHR010000130.1:0-49279 GCF_051954495.1 Trinickia sp. | reverse complement strand
TGTCCTCCGATTCTCAAGCGATGGGCCGCGTGGGCGAAGTCATCATTCGCACGTGGCAAACGGCGCACAAGATGAAGGTGCAACGCGGCGCACTGCGCGAGGACAGCACGCGCAACGATAATTTCCGGGCGAAGCGCTACGTGGCGAAGTACACGATCAACCCGGCGATCACGCATGGCATTGCCCACGAAGTCGGTTCGATCGAAGCGGGCAAGTGGGCCGATCTCGTGTTTTGGGAGCCGGCGTTTTTTGGGATCAAACCCACGCTGATCTTGAAGGGCGGCATGATCGCGCTGGCGCAGATGGGCGACCCGAACGCGTCGATCCCCACGCCGCAGCCCGTGCATTACCGCGAGATGTTCGCCACGCGCGGGGCCGCGCTGACGCAGACATCGCTCACGTTCGTCTCGCAGCTCGCGGCCGAGTCCGGCGTGGCCGAGCGCTATGGCTTGAAAAAGCGCATCGTCCCCGTGCGCGGATGCCGAACGGTGTCGAAAGCCGACATGGTCCATAACGCCTGGCAGCCGTCGATCAGCGTCGACCCGGAAACGTACGAGGTGGTGGCGAACGGTGAAACGCTCACCTGCGCGCCGGCCGCCGTCTTGCCGATGGCGCAGCGGTATTTCTTGTTTTGAGCGTCATGGGCGCGAAGTTTTGTTGTCCTAAACATTGCGATGAGAACGATCGATAAACGCATTTCCCCGCCCGCGAAGCTGGCTGCATCGCTCGTCGCGCGTGCGCCCACGCTCACACTCGCTTACGATGCGCGCTGCAAGAGCCGGCTCGCCGCCACGCTCGACACGGGCGAGGAAGTCGCGCTCGTCATGCCGCGCGGCACGGTGCTGGCGGACGGCGACGTGCTCGTGGCCGACGACGGCGCGCTCGTTCGCATCGTCGCCGCCGCCGAAGCCGTGCTCGTGGTCCGCGCGCCCGATACGCTCACGCTCACGCGCGCCGCCTATCACCTCGGCAATCGCCATACGCCCGTCGAAATCGGCGCCGGTTACCTCAAGCTCGAAGCCGATCCCGTGCTCGAAGCGATGCTGACGCGTGTCGGTGCGCAAGTCGAGCGGGCAACAGCGCCGTTCCACCCGGAAGCCGGCGCATACGGCGGCGGCCATCGGCATGGACACGATGCGACGTTCGCCGAAGACTATGCGCTCGCACAGCAGGTGTTCGCGCAGCGCCATGGGCACGGCGAGCACGAGCATGAAGATGGACATGGACATGGACATGGTCACGCCCATGCGCACGGTCATCACCATGGGCACGATCATGATCACGGCCACGATCATTGCGACCACGACCACGACCATCCCCATCACTCGAATCACAAGCACTGAAGCCATGCGCCTTGCCGAACTGACGGCCCTGCTCCATCTCGCTTCGCCGGCGCTGCCGATCGGCGCGTTCAGCTATTCGCAGGGGCTCGAAGCCGCCGTCGAGGCGCAATGGATCGTCGACGCCGACACGGCGTGTGCATGGATGGAAGACGGCTTGCGGCACGTTCTCGCGCGGGCGGAATTGCCGTTCATCGCCCATCAGCTCGAACGCTGGCGAGCGCACGACGCGGCCGCCCTCACCACCGCCGATCGGCAGTTTCGCGCCAGCCGCGAAGCCGCCGAGCTACGGCGAGAAACCGAGCAGATGGGATGGTCGCTCAAGCAGCTTGCGCTATCGCTCGAATGGGGCGACGGGCCAAGGCGGGCGACATTGGCTGCACTGACGCCGCTGTCGCAGCCCACGGCGTTCGCCTTCGCCGCGGCCGCGCACGAGATCTCGACGGATGCCGCGCTGGCCGCCTATGCGTTCGCCTGGGCCGAGAATCAAGTCGCGGCGGCGATCAAGGCGGTCCCGCTCGGGCAACTCGCGGGACAGCGGATGCTGGTGGCCGCGCGCGCGGCGATCGACGAAGCCGTCGCGCTCGCGCTCGCTACGCCGCCCGAGCGAATCAATACTTTTTCGCCGATGCTCGGCGTGTTTTCGGCGCGACACGAGACGCAATACTCGCGATTGTTCCGTTCTTAAACGTTTTGAGTTTTTTTGAATCGAAGGCAATGCAATGAGGACCAAAAAACTGCCGCCGCTGCGCGTTGGTGTGGGCGGCCCCGTCGGCTCGGGCAAAACGACGCTGCTCGAGATGCTCTGCAAGGCGATGCGCGATCGCTACGATCTGGTCGCGATCACGAACGACATTTATACGAAGGAAGATCAGCGCCTCTTGACGGTGGCCGGCGCGCTCGAGCCCGAGCGCATCATGGGCGTCGAAACGGGCGGCTGCCCGCACACGGCGATCCGCGAGGATGCCTCGATCAACCTCGAGGCCGTCGACCGCATGCTGACGAAGTTTCCCGATGCGGACATCGTGTTCATCGAATCAGGCGGGGACAACCTCGCCGCGACGTTCAGTCCCGAGTTGTCCGATCTGACGATCTACGTCATCGACGTGGCAGGCGGAGAAAAGATCCCGCGCAAAGGCGGCCCCGGCATCACGAAATCGGATTTGCTCGTCATCAACAAGACCGACCTTGCACCATACGTCGGCGCCAACCTCGACATCATGGCCGCCGATGCGAAGACGATGCGCGGCGAGCGGCCATTCGTCATGTGCAACCTGAAGGCGCAAAGCGGGCTCGACGAGGTGATCGGGTTCATCGAGCGCAAGGGACTGCTCACGGCATAAGCCTAGGCGTCAAGCCGACGCTTTAACCCCGAACCCCGGGCGTCAAACGTCGGCCGCTTCCTCTTGCGGAAGCAACGTCGTCAAGACATCGACCGTGCGTTGCGTCGCGCCGCTATGCCTCGAGGCGAATGCCGAGGCCGCGGCCCCCATCGCCACGCGCCGCGACTTGTCGGCGAAGAGTTCGCCGAGCACGCGCGCCAAATCACGCGGGTCGCTCACCTGCACGGCCGCCCCGGCGGAAACGGCATCCTTCGTGGCCTGCGTGAAGTTGAACACGTGTGGGCCGATGAGCACGGGCACGCCCACCGCACATGCCTCGATGAGGTTTTGCCCGCCGAGCGGGAGCAAGCTGCCGCCGATGAACGCGACGTCCGACGCTGCGTAGTACGCGCCGAGTTCACCCATCGAATCGCCGAGCAGCACCGTGACATCCGAGCGCAAGGGCGCGTCGGCCACCTGGCTCGCCGCCGCGGCGGCGAGCGCCGCCCCGCCCCACGCGGAACGCCTGGCGCAACGCAAGCCGCGCCGCTCGACGAGCGCGGCCACTTCGTCGAAGCGCTGCGGGTGACGCGGCACGAGAATGAGCAGCGCGTCTTCGGTCGACAGCGCCGCGAATGCATCGAGCACGAGCGCTTCCTCGCCCTCGCGCGTGCTCGCCGCCACCCACACCGGCCGCGGGCCGATCGCGGCGCGCCAGGCCCGGCCGCGCGCGACGAGTTCGGGCGGCGTCGCCATGTCGAATTTGAGATTGCCGAGCACGGCGACATTGCGCGCGCCGAGCGCCGTGAGACGTTCGGCATCGGACGGGCTTTGCGCCAGCACCCGAGTGAAACCGCCGAACACCTCGCGGGCGGCAGCGCCGAACCGCGCCGCCCGTTTGAACGAACGAGCCGACATACGGGCGTTCGTCAGCACGAGCGGCACGTCGGCCGCGCGGCATTCGTCGATCAGCGTCGGCCACACTTCCGTTTCCATCACGATGCCGAGCGATGGCCGCCAAGCGCGCAGAAATCGCCGGACGGCATGCGGTTGATCGTATGGCAGGTAGCAGCGCAAGACGCGATCGCCGAACAACTGCGTACTCGTTGCGCGGCCGCTCGGGGTCATGTGCGTGACGAGCACGCGCGCATCGGGCCGCGCCGCCATCAGCGCATTGATCAACGGCTGCGCGGCGCGCGTTTCGCCGACAGACACCGCATGGACCCAAATGAGCGGCGCGCTATCCTCGGGCACGCGTCCTCGCGCGAAGCCGAAGCGCTCGCCGATATGCTCGCGATAGCCACGCTCGCGGCGCGACCGAATGAAGAGCCGCAAGACGGCGAGCGGT
Organism: Trinickia sp.; assembly: GCF_051954495.1. Lineage (GTDB taxonomy): Bacteria > Pseudomonadota > Gammaproteobacteria > Burkholderiales > Burkholderiaceae > Trinickia. Next base: position 45,269 of record NZ_JBQCHR010000130.1, on the reverse strand, counting down.
GCGACGACCCACCACAGCGCGCGGTAAATGGGCCTCAGCATGTCGGCTCTGCCGCTTTCGACACGAAGACCTCGAACCCGAAGCGCGCCACCGCGAACGCCGAGCGGCCGACCGCCGTCCCCCCTCGCATCGCCCTCACACCAGCGCGCGGCCTTCGAGCCGCTCCAGGATACCTAGCGGCGCGCATTCGGGCTGCACCATCGCGCGAACGGGGAGGAAAAACGTCTGCTCCAGCATGTACTGCCCCGACATGGCCGCGTGCGACGTTTGATCGGAAAAACAAATCCAAGCACTGCCCGGCGGGAACGGCATCGTTTCTTGCGGACACGACTTTTGATAGTCGAGGTTGGCCTTCATCCCGTCGTGCAGGTTGAGCATCAAGTGATCGTAGGCGCTGCGCGGCGACTTCGTGATATGAAGCGCATTGAGCAGCCACGCCGAGCCCGGTGTCTGTCGCTTGATCGTCGGCAAAAAGCGTTTAGCCATCTGCTCGAACGGCTCGCCGACGCGCCAGACGCGCGGCTCGCCATTCGGATTGACGTTGGCGAACACGCGCAGAATGCGCTCGCCTCGATTCGGGCGCGACGGAAAAGCATCGACGTGCAGACGGCTATCGTCCTTGCGCCAAGACGTGTGGCGCGTTTCGACGCGCATGAGCCGCAAGCTCGTGGGCGCGGGGCGCAGCGCATCGCGATATTCGGGCACCAGGTGATCGATCAGCGTGCGCACTTGCGCTTGGTAGCGCGCGATGAGCGCGCGCACGGCCGACTGCGTGACGGTATCGCCGACTACCCCACGCAGCGCCCCGCCGTTCGGATCGAGACTGATGTTCTTGCGTTTCGGATCGGCGAGCGAGGGATCGAGCAGCGCCGTTTCCCCGCCTTCTATCGCAAAGCGCAAATTCGGAAAATAGAGGACCTTGCCGGTTTCGAGCGCGACGCGCAGCGTATCGCGCGTAACCGATAAGTCGGAGCCTTCCCAATCCGAACAATTGACTTCCAGGATTTGCGATTCTTTCATGGTGCGGTGGGTCGCCTCGATTACAGCAGGCCGAATCCGGCCAGCGCGGTCTTGACTTGCTGCAGCGTCGGCGGATCGCCGGCGGTGCCGAGATTGACGACGCGAGCGGACCAATAGCCGCCCGTGCGCCATGCGGTCGCGAAATTGTACAACTCGACGGTGGGCCGCTTCAGGGCCGCCGCGATATGGACGAGCCCCGTATCGACGCCCACGGTCGCCGCCGCCCCATCGAGCAGCCCGACGACGGCAGGCAACGACAGGCGCGGCGGCACGATGGCCGCGGCGCCGAATTCCTTCGCCAAGCGCTCGCTCGTCTCGCGTTCCGCCTCGCTGCCCCACGGCAGCACGAGCGAAGCGCCGCGCGTGACGAGCGCGCGGCCGAGTTCGATCCACGAGGCGTCGGGCCATTGCTTGTCGGCGCGAGAGGTCGCGTGCACGAGCACGACGTACGGCACAGGCAGATTCAGCCCCACTTCAGCCAGCGCACGGGCGGCGCGCGACGTATCGAGCCCGAAGTCGATTTCGTCCGAGGGTTGTGGCCGCGGCGCGCCGATCGCCTGCGCGACGAGCTGGCGCGTGCGCTCGACCACGTGCGTGCGCGGCTCGATCGGCACCCGCCGGCTATAGAAGAAGCGCACGGGCCACTCGTAGCCGGCCCCATCGGTGCGGTTGCCGAGCCCGACGAGCGGCCCGCGGGCCCAGCTCGCCACCCAGGCTGTCTTGATGAGGCCCTGACAGTCGATGACGAGGTCGTAGCGCTCGGCGGCGAGCGCGCGCCGGAACGCGGCGATCTCCCGCCATGTGGCCGGCGAGAACAGGCGTTTGCGCCAGCGCCGCAACGAGAACGGAATGGCCCGGTGGACGCCCTGCACGAGCGTGACGAGATCGGCGAAGCTTTCCTCGACGAGCCAGTCGATCTGCGCGCCCGGATAGACACGCAGAATGTCGGCGACAGCGGGCATGTTGTGAACGACGTCACCGAGCGACGACACGCGGACGAGCAGGATCTTTTGCACGCTGAAAGGTAAAAGAAAGGTACGGCATCGCAGCCCGGCGGGGAAATGAACCTTCCCACTCGCGCACTGCCTGAAGGGAGGGGATTCTACCGCGCCCGCGGGCCGATTTTGAGTTGCATTCGGCCGCAGCCGGCCCGATTGGACCCAATCTTGCCGCATGGACAATCAAGGCCCCAACGCCACGATGCCGTCCCCCCGTCATGTCGAGGGCCGGAAAGCACTACAATGCTCGTCGTTCGAATCACGCGCTCGCCGAGCGCAGCACCTCAACGCAACATGTCCAGTTCGTACCGCCTAGTGCGCCTAGTGCGCCGAGCGCGCGCGACGCTCGCGTTCGCGACGCTCACGGCCCTCGCCGCGTGCTCCAGCGCGCCGCAGCCGAAATTTCAGCAAGAGATGTTCGATACGGGCGCGAGCCCGTTCTCGCGTACCTTCCATGTCGGCAGCTCCGACGCGTGCGAAGCCGTGCGCCGCGCCTTGCTCAATCAAGGCTATCTGACGACGCTCACGCAAACCGACCGCATCGACGCGACGAAGGATTTCCAGCCGAACGGCGACTCGCACATCACGGTGGAATTCCACGTGGTTTGCACGCCGGGCGTGGACGCGGACGGCTCCAGCATCGTCTATGCGAACGCGATTCAAAGCGGCTACACGCTGAAGAAGAGCGATACGTCGGCCAGCGTCGGCTTGAGCCTGCTCGGGTCGGTCTCGCTGCCGATCCGCTCCAATAGCGACGCCATGGTGAAGGTGTCGAGCGAAACGATTCAATCGAACGCGTTCTACGATCGATTCTTCGATTCGGTGGGGCACTACGTGAGCACGCTGATCAAGACGGCGCCCGTGCCGGTCGCTCCGGTCAAGACGAGCGCCTTGCCGGGGTTGCCGCCGCCCGTGATCGTGGCCGCGCCCGCGGCGGCATCGGCCCCAGCCGCCACACCTGCGGACGCGACGCCGCCCGCGGCGCAGCAGCCGAGCGCGCAGCCCGCGCCGGCGCAGGCCGCGTCGCAGTAACGCGCGCGGCGCGCGCCTGCGCCGCTTACGGGGGCCGCTTACGGGGACCGCTTAGAACGGCAGCTTCGCGTCCGGCTTGGCCGCGACGATCACGCGGCGGAAATCGTCCTGAATCCGCTTGAGCGCATCGGCGCTGTCGGCCTCGAAACGCATGACGACGACGGGCGTCGTATTCGACGAACGCGCCAAGCCGAAGCCGTCCGGATACTCGACGCGCAAGCCGTCGATCGTGATGACCTCATCCGCGCCCGTGAACTGCGCTTCCTTCTGCAAGCGGCCGATCAGCGTGAAGTTTTCGCCTTCTTCGAGCTTGAGCTGCAGCTCGGGGGTCGACAGCGAGTTGGGCAGATCGTTGAGCACCTTGCTCGGATTCTGCTCGCGCGAGAGCAATTCCAGCAGGCGCGCGCCGGTGTAAAGGCCGTCGTCGAACCCATACCAGCGGTCCTTGAAGAACACGTGACCGCTCATTTCGCCCGCTAGCGGCGCGCCCGTTTCGCGCAGCTTCGCCTTGACGAGCGAGTGGCCGGTCTTCCACATCACCGGGTCGCCGCCCTTGTCTCGCACCCACTTCGCCAGGTTACGCGTGCACTTCACGTCGTAGATGATCTGCGCGCCGGGGTTGCGCGACAGGACTTCCTGCGCAAACAGCATCAATTGGCGGTCGGGGTAGATGATCTGCCCGTCCTTCGTCACGACGCCGAGCCGATCGCCGTCTCCGTCGAACGCAAAGCCCACCTCGGCGTCCGTTTCCTTCAGCGCGCGGATGACGTCCTGCAGGTTCTCGGGGTGCGCCGGATCGGGGTGATGATTGGGGAAATTGCCGTCGATTTCGGTAAACAGTTCGACGAGTTCGCAGCCCAGCGCCTTGAACAGCCGAGGCCCGAGCGCGCCGGCGACGCCGTTGCCGGCATCGACGACGATCTTCATCGGCCGCGCGAGCTTCACATCGCTCACGATGCGCTCGATGTATTTATCGGCAATGTCGTATTGCTCGTATCCGCCGCTGCCGCTCGCGAAGTCGTTGGCTTCGATGCGGCGATAGAGCGCCTGAATCTGCTCGCCGTAAATTGCGGCGCCGCGCAGAACCATTTTGAAGCCGTTGTAGTCGGGCGGGTTGTGGCTGCCCGTCACGACGATGCACGAATCGACGCGGCGCTCGCCGCCCTCGAGCGCGAGCGGGACGCTGGCGGCGAAGTAGCCGACCGGCGTGGGCACCATGCCCACGTCGACGACATCGACGCCGGCCGCGCGCAAACCGTCCGCCAGCGCTTTGATCAGCGACGGGCCGGACAAACGGCCATCGCGTGCGACGACGACGGCATCGCCGCCTTGCTTGCGCACTTCGCTGCCGAATGCCTTGCCGACCAGTCGCGCGACGTCCTCATCGAGCGTTTTGCCGATGACGCCTCGGATGTCGTACGCCTTGAAGATGGATTGCGAAATCATGGATCACTCTCTTTTGGCTGCGATTGGAAAAGGTGCCGGCGCCGGCAACCCACTTATAATTGCGGTTTTTCCGCCGGCGCGACTTGCGCCCATTTTAATGCTCCTATGCTCTTTCGCGATCCGGCCGTACGAGATGACGGCCGAAAAGCGCGTCATTTCCGCGCCCGCGCGAACACGGCGAGCAAAATTCCTGCCCTTACTTTTCGTTACATGCTGAGGCGCATTGCCCATCCGGATATCGCGAAAGCCGCCGCGAACATCGTCTGGCTCGGGCTCGAGCGGCTGACGCAGATAGGCGTCGCGATCGCTATCGCGGGATTGCTGGCCCGTTACTTCGGGCCGGACGTTTTCGGCAAATGGCAATACGCGAACACGCTGCTGCTCGTGCTCGCGCCTGTGACGTGGGTGTGCGGGGCCGAAATACTGGTTCCCACCATCGTCCACCGCGGCGAGGCGGACCTCGGCACGGTGCTAGGAAGCGCGTTCGTCTTACGATTCGCCGTATCGGCGCTGGCCCTTGCCGCCACGTGGGCCGGTATCGCGGCCGGCCTGACCGATCCCATGGTCGGAGCGATGCTGGCAGGACTGGCCGTCACGATGATCTTTAGAGAACCGTTCATCGGCGTCGTCAACTCGTGGCTGCAGAGCCTGACCTACAGCAAGCCGCAGCTCGTGACGAGCATGGTCACGGCGTTGGCGAAGCTCGCGCTCGTCTATGCGTTCGTGCGCATGGCCGTGGGCGCGCCGGGCTTCGCCTGGCTTTGGGCGCTCGAGGCGGGCGTGATCGGCGCCGTGCTGCTCGTCTACTACGCGCGGCGCCACGGCGGCAGGCTCGGCTGGCGCGTGGAGCCCGGCTTGTTGCGCCATTTCGCGAGCGCGGGCACGGTTTTCTGGGTCGGCCTCGTGTGCATGTATCTGTTCCTGAAACTGGACCGGCTCATGCTCGAGCGAGCGATTTCGTTCGCCGATCTCGGGCGCTACTCGGCCGCCCAGCAAATCAACGAGAATTGGATCGCGCTCGCGCTGATGCTCGCCCAAACGATCGCGCCGGCCTTCGTCTATCGCGTGCACGAACGCGCGCAGTTGAAGCGCAACGTCGCACGGCTCATGGGGCTCGCGGCGATATTGATGATCTCGGGCGCGCTCGTGCTCGATGCGCTCGGCTCGATCGTCATCACACGCGTGTTCGGCCCGAACTTCGCCGACGCCATCCCGATCTTTCGCTGGTGCGTCTGGCTTTCGGTGCCCGCCGGCGTGGAAGCGATCGGCAACCTCGTACTGCTCAAGTACCAGGCAAAATTCGTCGTCCTGACGAAGTGGCTGCTCGCGCTGGCAGCCGCGTTCATCGTCGATCTGATCGCCATTCCGCGCATCGGCGCCTATGGCGCGCTGGCGGGGCTCGCCGCGGGCTATTGCGTGGCCGTCGCCGTCAACGTCTATTACATTCGCTTCAAGCTGCGCTCATGACGATGTCCTCTCCCGGCTTCTCGCCGCAAGACCCGCTCGGCGATGTCGCCGTGCTCATGCCCGCGTACAACGGCCAAGCCGACGTCGAGCGCACGCTCGCTTCGTTCGCCGAAGCCGAGGGTGCACGCGTGTACGTGCTGATCGTCGACGACGGCAGCACGCCGCCGATCATCGCCCCGGCCCTACCGAACATGCAGATCGAAATCGTGCGCATGCCGAAAAACGGCGGCATCGAGCGGGCGCTGCAAGCGGGGATCGAAGCGCTTGCAGTGCGCGGCTATCGCTACGCGGCACGGATCGACGCCGGCGATCTGGCGGCGCCCGGGCGTCTAGCCAAACAACGCGCCTATCTCGAAGCACATCCGAACGTGGCGGGCCTCGGCATGTGGACGCAGGTGGTGTCGCGCGAAGGTGCGCCGCTGTTCATGCTGCGCACGCCCGCCGAGGCCGACGCCGTGCGCCGTCTGCGCTTCTTTCGGTCGTCGCTCGTGCATCCGTCGATGATGCTGCGCGTCGACGCCGTGCGCGCCGTGGGGAACTACCGCGTCGCTTATCGCGCGGCCGAGGATCTCGACTTGTTCTTGCGGCTCATGGAGCGCTACGACTGCGCCAATCTGCCGGAGCTGGGCTTGTATTACGAGCTGAACGAGGGTGGAATCAGCGCGACGAAGCGGCGGCGGCAGATCGCCTCGACTTTGAAGCTGCAATGGCGCTACTTCAATGCGGCGAACATCTACGATTGGCTCGGGCTTGCGAAGAACCTGTTGCATATCGTCACGCCTTACTCCGCTTTGAGAACCATGAAACGCGCGCTGTTCGCCACGCACGCCGCCTGACCCGACTCGCATCGCATCGCATGAAGCCGACCTCGCCCTCGCTCCCCACGCACGCCGCGCCGCTTACGGTCTGCCTCGTCTGCAACACAGGCTTCGCCATTTACACCTATCGACAGGGCCTCATTCGCATGCTCGTCGCCAAGGGCGTGCGTGTGATCGTGCTGGCGCCGCGCGACCGAACGTTTGCATTGCTCGAAGCCATGGGTTGTGTGTGCATCGAATTGCCCGTCGCATCGAAAGGCACGAACCCGCTCGCCGACTTGCGAACGCTCGCTGCGCTGTATCGGCACTATCGAACGATTCGCCCCGCCGTCGTGTTCCATTACACGATCAAGCCGAACATCTACGGATCGGTTGCGGCATGGCTCGCGCGCGTTCCGTCGATTGCCGTCACGACCGGGCTCGGGTACGTATTCATTCAGAAGAGCCGCGCGGCGAGCGTCGCCAAAGCGCTTTATCGCTTCGCTTTCCGCTTCCCGAACGAAGTCTGGTTTCTGAATCGCGACGATCATCAGGCGTTCTTGAACGAACGGCTGCTCGCGCACCCCGACCGGGCGAAGCTGCTGCATGGCGAAGGCGTCGATATCGATCAATTCGTGCTGACGCCGCTGCCGCGCGCGCAAGCGTTCACGTTCGTTCTGATCGGACGATTGTTGTGGGACAAAGGCGTGGCCGAATATGTCGAAGCCGCCCGCATCTTGCGTCGGCGCTATCCGCAAGCGCGCTTTCAACTGCTGGGGCCCGTCGGCGTCGATAACCCGAGCGCCATCGCACAGACCGACGTGGACGGTTGGCGTAAGGAAGGCATCATCGAGTATCTTGGCGAAGCCCATGACGTTCGTCCCGCGATCGCCGGCGCCGACTGCGTCGTATTGCCGTCGTACCGGGAGGGCGTGCCGCGCACGTTAATGGAAGCGTCGGCCATGGGCCGGCCGATCGTCGCGACCGATGTACCTGGCTGTCGCGAGGTCGTCGCCGACGGCGTGACGGGGCTGCTCTGCGAAGTCAAGAACGCGCAAAGCCTCGCCGCGAAGTTGGCGCAGGTGCTCGAGATGAGCGAGGACGCGCGACGCGAAATGGGATTGAGAGGACGAGAAAAGGTGACGACCGAATTCGACGAAGCGCTGGTCGTCGAACGTTATCGGCAAACCCTTTTCGCGCTGACCGGCGCGGCCGTATTCGAGCAAGACGAGGCGCGAAGCGCCGCATAGGAAGAAGAAACATGACATCCACGACAACGTCCGAGCGCCGCCAGGGCGCGATTCTCGTCACGGGCGGGGCGGGCTACATCGGCTCGCATACGGCGATCGAACTGATGTCGAGCGGCTATGACGTCGTCATCGTCGACAACCTCGTCAACAGCAAGCGCGAAGCCGTGCGACGCATCGAGCGGATCGTCGGCCGCTCCGTTCCCTTCCATGAGATCGACGTGTGCGATCCCTTGGCGCTCGCGAAGGTTTTCGACGCGCACCCGATCCGCGCGGCGATTCATTTTGCCGCGCTCAAATCCGTGGGCGAATCGGTAGCGAAGCCGATCGACTATTACCGGAACAATCTGGACAGCCTGCTCGTGCTGCTGGACACGATGCGCTCACGCGAGATCAAACGCCTCGTCTTCAGCTCGTCGGCGACGGTGTACGGTACGCCTGAACGGTCGCCGGTAGAGGAAACCTTCCCGCTGTCCGCGACGAACCCGTACGGCCAATCGAAGATCATCGCCGAGCAAATCTTGCGCGATGTCGAGCGGGCCGATCCGCACTGGCGCATCGCCACGCTGCGCTATTTCAACCCGGCTGGCGCGCATGAAAGCGGGCTCATCGGCGAAGATCCGGCCGGCGTGCCCAACAATTTGATGCCGTATGTCGCGCAAGTGGCGGTGGGCAAGCTGGAAAAACTTCGCGTCTTCGGCGGCGATTACGCGACACCCGACGGGACCGGCGTACGGGACTACATTCATGTGGTCGATCTGGCGCGCGGTCATATCGCGGCGCTGGATGCGCTCGATGCGCGCGACGCAAGCCTCGTCGTCAATCTGGGCACGGGGCGCGGCTATTCGGTGCTCGAGGTCGTGCACGCTTTCGAGGCGGCGTCAGGCCGGCGGGTGCCGTACGAGATCGTCGCGCGCCGGCCGGGAGACGTGGCCGAATGCTACGCGGGGACGCAAGCCGCCGAAGCGCTGCTCGGCTGGCGTGCGCAGTATGACCTGCCGCGGATGTGCGAGGATCATTGGCGCTGGCAGGCGATGAATCCGCGCGGGTTCGATTAGGCGCGTAGGGACTTCGGGCCCATGCCGGGTCAAGGCGCAGCGCCGATGTAGCGCATTGCAATAGGGGCGAGGCGCGGTGGAAGCAGCCGGTATAATTCGCCGGTTCGCTCCTACCCCACCATCATGCTCAGCTTCGCCCTCGGTTTTCTGATCTCGCTCCTCGTGACGCTGTTGATCGTGCGCTATGCGCATTTGCACGAGAAGTTCACCGTCGACAGCGATTTGGCAGGCGTTCAAAAATTCCATGTGCGCCCCGTGCCGCGCATCGGCGGCGTGGGGATTTTGATCGGCCTAGTTGCGGCGACACTGCAGCTGTTCGGACCCTACCCGGCCGTCGCCGCGGGCATCCTGGCACTGGTCGCTTGCGGTCTGCCGGCGTTTGCTTCGGGGCTCATCGAAGACTTGACCAAGCGGGTTTCGCCTTCGGCACGCTTGCTCGCTACGATGGCCGCGGCGGCCATCACCTATTTCACGTTGCACGTGGCCGTGGTTCGGATCAGCGTGCCGCCGCTCGATTTTCTGCTTTCCTATGCGGCGATCTCGTTCTGCGTGACCGTGCTGGCCGTTGCAGCGCTGGCCAATGCGGTCAACATCATCGACGGGTTCAACGGCCTTGCTTCGATGGTGGCGTTGATGATGTTTGCGTCGCTCGCTTACGTCGCGTTCAGGCTGGGTGATCCGATCGTGCTGTCGGCGTCGCTCATCATGATGGGCGCGGTGCTCGGGTTCTTCATCTGGAACTTCCCGGCCGGGTTGATTTTTCTCGGCGATGGCGGCGCCTACTTCATCGGGTTCATGCTGGCCGAGCTCGCCATCTCGCTCGTCATGCGGCATCGGGAAGTGTCCGCTTGGTACCCGGTGCTGCTGTTCGTTTATCCGATCTTCGAGACCTGCTTTTCGATCTATCGGAAGAAGTTCGTGCGGGGTATGTCGCCTGGGATTCCCGATGGCGTGCATTTGCACATGCTCGTGTACAAGCGGCTCATGCGCTGGGCCGTGGGAACGAAAACCGCGCATGAAATTACACGGAGAAATTCGCTGACGTCGCCGTATTTGTGGCTGCTATGCCTGATAGGCGTGATTCCGGCGACGCTGTTTTGGCAGCATACGGTGCATTTGTTCGCGTTCGTCGTGCTGTTTGCAGTGACGTATGTTTGGCTTTATGTGAGTATCGTGCGGTTTCGGGCGCCGAAGTGGTTGGTGGTGCGGCGATCACGGAGGCCATGATTACGACAAAGTCGAATCGGCGGGACTCGCGGCCGTGAGATATAACGCGCGTGACCGCGCCGCGCTTCTACAACTCGCCTTAGGCGGTCGTAGAATGAAAAATCCATCAACGCGGGGTTTGCGCCAGAAATGCCAGCGCGATGTTATGTACAAAAAGTGCGTCAGTCGCTTGTGCCCGCTCCCACTTATGCGCAATAGCATCAAAAAACGGATCGCGGGTAATTCTGGCGATTGCGTACATTTGCTGCACGATAAACTGCATATATAGTCCATTGACGGTCGAGACGCGGTCTTGGTGCGAGTACACGCTCCAGTAGCCCAGGTCAAACCAATCCATGTTTCTCTTGATCGCTTGCACGCCGGCGTCAAACAAGGCTTTCGCCTTGGAATCTCTGGTGACACGGTAATAATCCCACACGCCAAACAATGCCCAGATGTTCCCGTTAAGGACATGGCCGTTCTTCATCTTTGAGTCTTGCGTCGGATATTCCTCCAGCCATGTGCCGATGTCGGTAGATCGCAACCCGCCTCGGTTAACGGGAACCGTCAGCCACCGGAACGCGGCGGTGGCTGCGTTCTTGTACCTCTGATTACCGGTGTACTGATACGCCCTCAGTAGAGTCGAGATTGCGACGCTCTGCGTCAGAGCGGAAATCCACGGGGCCTTGGTGATGCCGAATGCTGGCACCACCGGCATGCTCCACAGAATTTTGCCGTTAGCGGATTCCGCAACGAAGCCGTCCGCCATCTTGAGCATTGCTTGAGCGTAGCGTTTGTCTCCGCTCATTTGATAGGCGTCCCATTGCGATAGCCCACATAGACCTCGGAGCGTAGGATCGATCGACAATTGAACAGGCGTCGCCTCGCAATCGATAAAAGCGACGTCCGGGCCGTTCGTGAGCGGATGCGTGATGTAATAGAAACCTAGCTGTCGTGTTGTCGTATCCTCAGTCGCCGCGATATACCAGTGCCGCTTGTCGGGTGGCGGACCGTATTCCGCGAGGTATCCTTCATAAATCCTATCGCCACCGTTCGATGCGACGAACGTCTTTACCTGGGCCTCCCGCGCAGCCAATTGATCGGCGGTCGCGGCTTCGGGAAGCGTGGCCCGTGCAATCGCGTTATAGACGGCCTCGGGTATGGCATTGGGCTTGGGCGCGACGTGCTTCGTTGTTGGAGACTCGGATGTATGGGCGGCGGCGTGCGCATCGACCGCATTTGGGTCGGGCTCTGTGCGAGCGGATTGATATCCTCCAGCGAGGGAGAGGCATAAAATCGACAGCGCCAGACAAGCCAGCCGAAAACGACGGCTTAAGCATTTTTTCGCGAATCCAGGGTTCTCATGCATAGGTACGGTCGCGTTCAGGACGCGTCTCGTGTGATCTCCGCCGTCCCCCGCGGCGCGTCTATGCCTTTGGCGGAATGACGCCCGTTAGTCGACCGGCCGTTCGCCGCCTCGGGGCTCGGCGTGTTTAGGGGAATACTTCCTAGTGCGTTGAGCGAAACCAAGCCGCGGTATCACTAAGGCCCTGTTCAGTGCTGTGAGGGGGGTGCCAGCCGATTACTTCGCGGATATGTGAGCAATCGAGCCGCAATTCGCCAACTAGCCGATCCACCGTTGCGCTGCGTCCAGTCAACCGCCCCACGAGTCGCAGCAATCCAGCCGGCACCGGCAACAAGCGGCGCGGCGCGTCCAAGGACTCAGCCAGCATCGCCGCCAACTCTCTAACCGCCACATCCCGCTCGTCCGCCACGTGGAACGTCTCGCCCGCGGCTGCTGGCGCGATCGTGCACCGTGCAATCGCATCCGCTAGATTGTCAACATAGACGAGGCTCCGCTGCGCCGAGATCGCCCCGAGGGGAAGAGGGATCCCTTTGTCGATTGCTCGCATCAGGTTGAAGAAATTAGCGCGTACACCCGGACCATATACGAGCGGTGGCCGCACTATCACGATTTCCATTCCTGCTGTTCTGCCGAACTCGAGCAGCGCCCTCTCCGCTTCCAATTTTGAGATGCCGTAGGCGTCTTGCGGAAGTGGCTCATCGCGTTCACTGATGGGCTTGCCAACACTGCGCTCGCCTACCGCCTTAATGCTGCTGACGAAGACGAATCGACGGGCGCCGGCTCTCGCAGCCAGCCGCGCCACTCTCAACGTCCCCTCGACATTCATCGCACGATAAGAAGGCAACGCTTCGGGCGACGTCTCTCCCATCACGTGCACGCGCGCGGCCAGATGCACGACGACATCGCACGTCAACGTTCGCGGCCAGTCGTCCTCGAGCTGCTGGAAATCATCCCCAGTCAGCCGCACCTCATGTACGCCGTCGACTGCGCTGCCGGCCCGACGAACCAGACCATGCACTACATCGCCTCGCGAAAGCAGGCAGCGCGAAACCGCTTTGCCGACGAACCCGCTAGCGCCCGTCATCACAACGTTTTGTGTCATGTCCTAATCTCTTTTCTGCCAAGCGTCATGAGCCGCTGAGGCGCAAGATCGGGGCCATGCGGCGCCCCGCTTCAGTTGTCGCGTGTAACCTCCGACTCTGCCTAGCGGGATGCTTTCCGAGCGCGGTTGTCGAGCAGCAAGCCGAGGCAGACGCCAACAGCGAACCCGATCAGCGCACCTAGCTCTGCGGCCGTGCTCTTGCGCGGAAACACCGGTCTATCGCCAACCTCGATGCTAGACATTAGCGGCCGGGTGTTGAAGGTGCGGGCCGGGTTCAAATCCTCTTGGATTTCTTCGATGCGCTGCGCGAAACGATGCAGTTCCTCGTCATTGCGCTGAACGAGACTATCGCGCAAGACGTCCGCGGAGAAACGACCCTCGGCGCCTTTCAACATGTCCGTGCTCTGACTATTGAGCACGGATTCCCGCCTCTGGGCTGCAGTGAGGGCCGATTTCGCCTGCTGCAACTCCGCCGACATCCGATTGACCGACGGCTGCAACAGCGCCTGGTGCGCGTCGATGATCAATTTCTCATAGGCGGCCACGACCTGCTTGGCTTGCTCCGGCGTGTATCCACGTGCAGTGATCGTCACGAGATCGCCGTCGCGTCGTAGATCGACTTGAGCGTAGTCGCGGACCAACGCCGTCTCGCTACTGCGTCCGCGCTCGAGCGGAAGGCCTAGCGATTTAAGTACATCGTCTTGGAACTGCCTCAGCGACATGCGATCGACCGTTCGCGCGGCAGGCTCCAACGGCTGTACGATCACGTTCGTGTTTCCGTTGGTGATAAGCGTGCGCGTGATCTGACCTACCTGAATGACGTCAGTCGCTTGCCATTCGTCAGGAAGGACGAGCGCAACCCCGATCCCAGCGATTGCCCCCAAGATAGCCAACCCTGCGATCGAACGCATGCGCCGCTTTGCAAAGGAGAAAATCTGATCGAAGCTCAGGCCACTTTCGAAAGCCGCCGACGCCTGCACAAAGCGCTGTTGATCCATTCACGCCATTCCTATGAGATTTAAATTAGCCATACGCGCCGCCGAGGCGGTACCGCCCGAAATCCGGTACGACCGCGTCAGTGAGTCGACGCCGCCTCTACTTCCGCGCTGCCCTGGGGCACATATTCGGGAACGAGCTGCTTGATGATGCGCACTACCCCCTCCGTATCGAAGGCCCTGCATGCCTCGCAGAGTGCGTCGAGCTGAGGCAGCAGATCGCGCCAAGGGATCATCCGCTCTCGCGCGCGCATGATCTTGGGATGCTCGCTGCGGGTCACGTCCTCGCCGATCAGCAATTCTTCAAAAAGCTTCTCGCCAGGGCGCAACCCGACGATCTTGATCTCGATGTCTCCGTGCGGGAACTCAGGAGTCTTTTCCGAAAATCCCGAGAGGTGCACCATCTTTCGGGCAAGGTCGATAATTCGCACGGGAGCGCCCATGTCCAGTACGAAGACATCGCCCCCCTCGGCCATGGCGCCCGCCTGGATGACAAGTTGCGCGGCCTCTGGGATCAACATGAAAAATCGATTGATATCGGCGTGTGTGAGCGTGATCGGGCCGCCCTCTTTAATTTGCCGCTTGAACAACGGCACGACCGATCCCGATGACCCCAACACGTTGCCGAATCGAACCATCGAAAAACAGGTGGCGTCGAATTGCCGAGAGGCGGCCTGAAAGACCAGTTCGGCAATTCGCTTCGTGCTGCCCATCACGTTAGTCGGGCGGACGGCCTTGTCGGTAGACACGAGCACGCAGGACTTGACCGCAGCCTGGCCAGCAGCCCGCGCGACCGACAGCGAACCCATGACATTGTTGAGCACACCCTGGACGATATTGCTCTCGACAAGCGGAACATGCTTGTACGCGGCCGCGTGATAAACGGTATCGACGGGATAGCTCGACAACGTCTCGCTGAGTAACGCTTGGTCGCAGACACTCCCGAGAATGGGGATCAGCGTGGTACCGGGTGACTTGTTCGACAGTTCGCGCTCGATCGAATAGAGATTGAACTCCGAGTGGTCGAACAAGATAAGATTTCGCGGCCGTTGGCTGACTATTTGACGGCACAGTTCGCTGCCAATGGACCCGCCGGCGCCCGTTACCATCACGGAACGACCGGTGATGCAGCGCGCGAACAGATCGGGGCGCGGTGGCACGGGATCGCGGCCCAGCAGATCTTCGAGTTCGATCTCTCGAATGGACGAGACACTGATCTTCCCGTCGACGAGGCTATCGATGCTCGGCAGTACGCTCACGGGCACGTTGAATGACGCCAAGGACGAAATGACTTCCGTACGCTGCGATGGAGACAGGCGCGGCTTGGCCAACACGATCATCGAGATCACATACCGATCGAGCAGCGACTCGATCTCGTCGGGCCCGTAAACGCGGATGCCTGCCACTGTCTTGTGGCGCAGCGTCAAATCGTCGTCGATGAAACAAACAGTTTCATACTCCTGACTGTGACGCATGGCCTGCGCGAGTTGCACGCCCTCCGATGCCGCGCCGTAGATCAGTGCTTTCTGACGTAGCCGCCGCCGGCCGCTCGATAGCCGCTGCAACAGCGACCGAGCGCCAAAGCGCGAAAGGGCGACGTAAGCAAACGCGATAAGCCAGAATATAGCGAGTGAGGTGCGCGGTATGCCGGCCTGCCCGAAGAGCAGCATCACCAAGTAAGCCGCTATGACGACCACGCCTAGCCCGACGCCGATCGTCAACACTACCTGCAACTCGATAAAGCGAATCACCGCGCCATACAAGCCTGCCCGTACAAAAAACACCAGGGCAACGCAGGCCATCACCGCAGCGAGGAAGATCGAATTTCTGTGAACGACGTCCGCGGTTCCCAGGCGCAACGCCACCGCAGCGAAGTAACACAGCGGCAGGATGATGGCGTCTGTCAGCAACATCAGTACGATCTTGACTGACCGGTGAAGCTTTAAAAGGCGTTCGAGCATGGGGAGACCAGGTTAGCACTGCTCATCAATGCGGCGATCATCAGTGAGTCACGCCGTCACGCTTCGCAACTTTTAACGCCGTCATCCATAGAATGCGCAGATCGAGTGCGAAGGACCGCCGTTGCATGTAGTCCGCGTCGAAGCCGACCTTGACCGGTATCGGCAGCTCGTCGCGGCCGTTAACCTGCGCCCAGCCCGTCAGGCCGGGCTTCAATGCATCGACGCCCGCCTTCGTGCGCAATTCGATCAAATCGTACTGATTGAACAGCGCGGGGCGAGGTCCGACGAAACTCATGTCGCCCGTCAAAATGCACCACAACTGCGGCAGCTCATCGATGCTTGTCTTACGTAAGAAGCTTCCGATCGGCGTCAAGTATGCGCCTGGATCGTTCAACAAATGAGTGGCGACGGCCGGAGTACCAACCCGCATCGACCGGAACTTGGGCATACGGAAGATGCGATTTCGGCACCCAACGCGGTCGGACCAGTAGAGCACCGGCCCTGCCGAGGTCAACTTGACTGCCGCGGCAATCAACAGCAGCGGGGCAAGAAGGACAAGCCCCGCGACAAGTGCGACGCAAAAATCGAAGGCTCGCTTCATGGATGCTTAAAACAAAAGTACGACATTCGGCCCGTTATCGGCGATAACCGAGCGGTATGCAAAGAGATAATCGGTAGCGGCACCGCGTAGCCGGTCCCACACGCACGCTCCATCGTGCATCCTGAACCGAAAGCGACACCCAACAAGGGACAGGTCTTACCCTCGCAAAAAATGTCCGCAACTGACAAGTTTAGCACGTGCAAGCGCAAAATCGACCGCACAAGGCGAAAGCACAACACGTGGGACGTAGCTCCGGCGCTCGCGCGAGACCGCACCGCGCAGCGCTGGCGACTGGCCGGCGCGGGACCTTGGCCTCCGCCGGCGCGCTCGGGCTAGGCTGCATTGATCCGAGCTAGCGGTAGGTCCGCCGGGGGCGCTTTGGAATCGACTAGGCGCCTGGTATAATCTCGCCCCTAGTTGGAATGCTCTCAATGGCGCAACAGCGGACCATCGGTTCGTTAGCGAGGGGCGCCTCCCAAAAATAGTCGATCGCACCCCAGTGTGGAGGCGACCATTCACATGCTTCCAAAGCAACCTCTGATTCTGGTCTATCGCCAAAGCTGACGTATGAAAATGAATCTCAAGCAGCGAGTCTCCGCCCATCAGGCACAAATCGGCATTGTCGGGCTGGGATATGTCGGGTTGCCGCTTGCATTGCGGTTCGTCGAAGTGGGTTTTCCTGTACTCGGGCTCGACATCGATGCTCAAAAGGTCAACAAGCTCAACGACGGCCAAAGCTACATCGAGCACATCGGCAGTGACGCCGTGCAAGCCGCGAAAGCGCGAGGCATGAGGTCCACGACTGACTTCAGCGAAGCGAAAAACTGCGACGTCCTCATCATTTGCGTGCCCACGCCGCTCAACGAATTCCGCGAACCCGATCTGTCCTACGTGATCGGCACGGTCGATTCGCTCGTGCCGCACTTGCGCGCCGGTCAGCTGATTTCGCTCGAGAGCACGACGTACCCCGGCACGACCGACGAAGAATTGCTGCCTCGAATCGAAAAAACGGGGCTCAAAGTCGGCGTCGACGCGTATCTCGTTTTCTCGCCGGAACGTGAAGATCCGGGCAATCCCAACTACACGACGCGGACGATCCCGAAGGTCGTAGGCGGTCGCACCCCCGATTGCTTGGAGCTCGGCGTCGCCATATACGGTGAAATCATCGACAAAGTCGTGCCGGTGTCCAGCACGCGCGTGGCCGAGATGACGAAGTTGCTCGAGAACATCCATCGAGCCGTGAACATCGGCCTCGTGAACGAGATGAAGATCATCTGCGACCGGATGGGGCTTGATGTGTTCGAGGTGATCCGCGCCGCCGCAACGAAGCCGTTCGGCTTCGTTCCCTATTGGCCTGGCCCCGGCCTCGGCGGCCACTGCATTCCGATCGATCCGTTCTATCTCACGTGGAAGGCGCGCGAATACGGTTTGCATACGCGTTTCATCGAGCTTGCGGGAGAAGTCAACAGCGACATGCCGCAGTGGATCGTGTCGAAGATCGCCGATGCGCTGAATAACCGCGAGCGTGCCATCAAGAACAGCCGCATCTTGGTCTTGGGTATCGCCTACAAGAAGAATGTCGACGACATGCGCGAATCGCCGTCCGTCGAGTTGATGGAGTTGCTGCGCGACAAGGGCGCTCACGTCGAATATTCGGACCCGCACGTCCCGACGTTCCCGCAAATGCGCGAGCATCACTTCGACCTTGCAAGCGTGGCAATCACGGCGGAATCCATCGCGTCCTATGATCTCGTGCTGCTCGCGACGAACCACGACGCGTTCGACTACGCATTGATTCAACAAAACGCGAAGCTCATCGTCGATACGCGCGGCGTGTATCAAACGCAATTCGCTAACGTCGTTAGGGCTTGATCGATGCGCCACTTTCCTTCTCCGATCGCAGGACGACCGGTTCGCTTCGCCCTTGTCGGTTGCGGCCGCATCGCAAAAAACCACATGGGCGCCATCGAGAAACACGCCGACCGGGCGCAGCTCGTCGGCGTCTGCGATGTCGATGCCGCCGCCCTCGCCCTAGCTGTGCAATCGACTGGCGCCAAAGGCTACAGCAGTCTCGCCCAGATGCTCGAAGAATGCGACGCGGACGCGTTCATTCTCACGACACCGTCGGGGCTTCATGCTGAACAAGCCGTCCAAATTGCGGAAGCAGGTCGCCACGTCATCACCGAAAAGCCGATGGCCACGCGCTGGGATGACGGCAAGCGCATGGTCGCCGCTTGCGACGCGGCAGGCGTGCGTCTTTTCGTCGTTAAGCAGAACCGTCGTAACGCAACGTTGCAGTTGCTTAAACGCGCTGTCGAAGACGGGCGTTTCGGCCGGATATACATGGTCAACATGAACGTGTTCTGGACGCGACCGCAGGAGTATTACGACAGCGCGGCATGGCGCGGGACGTGGGAGTTCGACGGCGGCGCCTTCATGAATCAAGCGAGCCATTACGTCGATCTGCTCGATTGGGTGGTTGGTCCCGTCGAGAGCGTACAGGCGTACACCGCCACGCTCGCTCGCAACATCGAAGTGGAAGACACGGGCGTCCTGAGCCTTCGCTGGCGCAGCGGTGCGCTCGGTTCGATGAGCGTGACCATGCTCACCTATCCGAAGAACCTCGAGGGCAGCATCACGATCCTCGGCGAGAAAGGGACCGTTCGAATCGGCGGAGTGGCGGTCAACGAGATTCAGCACTGGGAGTTCGCCGACAGCACCGACGACGATCGAAAAGTCGCCGAGGCGAGCTACGAAACGACCTCGGTCTATGGGTTCGGGCACCCGCTCTACTACGACAACGTCATTCGCGTGTTGCAAGGAGAAGCGGAGCCCGAGACCGATGGCCGAGAAGGCTTGCGCTCACTCGAGCTCCTTATCGCGGCCTATCGCTCGGCGCGTGACGGCAAGCGCGTCGCGCTTCCCTTGGACTACTGACATGGCCGTCAATATTCACCCGAGCGCTATCGTCGATCCCGGCGCGAGTATCGGCGACGGGTCTCGCGTGTGGCACTTCGTCCATATCTGCGCGGGGGCGAAGATCGGGGAACGCTGCTCTTTCGGACAGAACGTTTTTGTCGGCAACGATGTGCTCATCGGCAATAACGTCAAAGTTCAGAACAACGTATCCGTGTACGACGCCGTGACGCTCGAGGACAATGTCTTTTGCGGCCCGAGCATGGTGTTCACGAACGTGTACAACCCACGGTCGGCCATTGCACGCAAAGATGAATACCGTCGCACGATCGTCCGTCACGATGCCACGATCGGCGCCAACGCGACCGTCGTCTGCGGCGTGACGATCGGCGCGTATGCATTCATCGCCGCGGGGGCCGTCGTAAACCGGGACGTCCCCGACTACGCGCTGATGGCAGGCGTACCGGCCCGCCAGATCGGCTGGATGAGCCGGTTCGGTGAACGTCTCGAGCTACCCCTCACGGGCTCCGGCGAAGCCGCATGCCCGCAAACCGGCGAGCGCTACGTGCTGCAAGACGGCGCATGCCGCGCCGTATCCGACTGAAGAGAACCAGGCATGGAATTCATCGACCTCAAGGCGCAATACCGCGCCCTGCAGCAAGACATTGACGACCGCATGCGGCGTGTGCTCGAACATGGTCGCTTCATCATGGGGCCGGAAGTCGGAGAACTTGAGCAAGCGCTGGCCGAGTACACGGGCGCCCCGCACTGCATTACGGTAGCCTCGGGCACCGAAGCGCTTCTGATCGCATTGATGGCGGCTGGAATCGGTCCTGGCGACGAAGTCATTACGACGCCGTTCTCGTTCGTGGCAACCGCCGAGGTCATCGTGCTGGTGGGCGCGACACCGGTATTCGTCGACATCGAACCGGATACCTGCAATATCGATCCTCGTCTGATTGAAGCAAAGATCACCGCGGCGACGCGCGCGATCATTCCGGTATCCCTGTACGGACAGCCGGCCGATATGGACGAGATCAACGAGCTCGCGGCTCGCCACGACCTGCTGGTTATCGAAGATGCCGCTCAAAGCTTCGGCGCCACTTACCGGGGCAAGCGTAGCTGCAATCTTTCGACGATCGCTTGCACGAGCTTCTTTCCGAGCAAACCGCTTGGTTGTTATGGCGACGGTGGTGCGATTTTCACGACGGATGCGTCACTGGCGCAAGCTATGCGCGAGATTCGCACCCATGGGCAAGAGAAGCGCTACTACCATACGCGGGTGGGTGTTGGCGGGCGCATGGACACGTTGCAGTGTGCGATCGTCCTTGCCAAGCTTAGCCGCCTCGATTGGGAAATCGAACGTCGACTGTCGCTCGGGGATCGATATCATCGGGCGCTCAAATCGGTGGACGGTTTGATGCCCGTCGCCGTACGTGGCGATCGCACGAGCGTGCACGGTCAATTCACCGTCCGCGCCGCTGCGGGCAAGCGCGACATGTTCCTGAAGCGAATGTCCGATGCGGGCATTCCTTACGCGATCCACTACCCGACGCCGATCGATCATCAGCCGGCGTACCAGCGCTATGCCTCGCAGGAGGGTTGCCCCGCATCGCTGGCAAACGCCGGCCAGGTATTCAGTCTTCCAATGAGCGCGGATCTCACCGAAGCAGATCAGGACAGAATAGTCGGCGCGTTGAAGGGCAGCTAATTGGCGCTGCTCAAGCAAATCGCGACGGTCGCGGGAGGGTCCGCGGCCGGGCAACTCATCGTATTCGCCACCACACCGTGGCTTGCCCGGATGTACGCCCCCGCGGCCTTTGGCCACTATGCCGCATTCCTATCGCTGTGTTCGGTGTTTATCACGATCGCATGCTTTCGCTACGACGCCGCACTGAACGCGGCTGATGAAAAGCACGTCGCTCCGGCGTACTGGGCAGCGTTCATCGCAGCTTGGACGACAGCATTAGTCGCCGCTTGCTTCGCGGTCACGCCCCCGGGTCGAGAACTCCTGCATCGCGTCGTCGGGCCGGAAGCGAGTGCTGGACGCGTGGCCGTGGCGGCGCTTGCATGCGGGATGTTCCAACTGACGGGCGCGACCGCGATTCGCCAAGGTCATTTTGCGTACTCGAGCATGCTGCGGCTGGCACAGCCGGCCATCTTCAGCGCCTGCGCGCTATTACTGCCCATCGGATTGATCAACAGTTGTCTAGTGGGCTTTTTGATATCTGTGCCGTTCGCCGCAGT
The DNA here is from genome assembly GCF_051954495.1 of Trinickia sp. Lineage (GTDB taxonomy): Bacteria > Pseudomonadota > Gammaproteobacteria > Burkholderiales > Burkholderiaceae > Trinickia. The sequence goes on along the minus strand of NZ_JBQCHR010000130.1, from coordinate 23,810 downwards.
ACACTGGCGGCGCCAGCCCTGGGGCGGCTTTGCGAAAATCGCACAGACTGCACGAGGGCTACGGGAGTTTCCGCTCGTTTCACTACCGACCGCGTTGCTCGATTCGGTTTCGTTGGCGATGCCCGTCTGGTTCATTTCGTCGAAGTACTCGCCGGCGGACGCTGGTAATTACGCACAAGTACAGCGCTTGCTCTCTGCGCCCCTGATGCTGCTAGCGATCGCAGTCGGACAGGTGTATTTGAAGCGCGCTGGAGACATCGTGCGCGCTCACCAGTCGGCGCGCCCATTCCAGCGGCGCGTCGTCAGATATCTGTTGCTCGGCGCGGTGCTCCTATTTTTCGCGGTCGTATTGCTTGGCTCGCCGGTCCTGGGTCGCTTTCTCGGGCACGGCTGGCGCACGGATACGACGTTTCTGATGTTGGTGTTTTGGCCGGTCGCGGTGCGCAGTTGCGTCTCGCCGGTGACGGGAATTTTCATCGTCCGCAACAAGTTGCGCCAAGGCGCGTTGTGGCAGGTGCTGTATTTCTGCGTGACGAGTGCGGTTTATCTCTCCCTTGCTGGCCGGGTACCGTTGGAACGGCTACTGATCGCGGTAGCGATCAGCGAAACCACCTGCTATGGGATCTATGTTTACATCGCCGATCAGGTAGCGAGATAACTCATGTGTGGCATCGTAGGAATCGTACAATCCAGCCCCGTCGACGTGCGGCAACTGGCCGGCATGATGGACCTGATTCGTCACCGCGGGCCGGACGATGAGGGCCTCGTGCTGTTTCCCGCCGGCGCTCCTGTTTGTTTGGCCGGCGACGACACGCCCTCGTTCGACGGGCTCGATGCTCTGCCCTACAAGCCGACCGCTCATCGCCGTGAATGGTTCGAGGGCCGGCCGCAGTCGTTCTTGGCGATGGGCCACCGCCGGCTGGCCATTCTCGACTTGTCGCCGTTCGGGCACCAGCCGATGTCGTATGCCGACCGTTATTGGATCGTCTACAACGGCGAAGTATTCAACTACCTGGAGTTGCGAAGCGAACTCGAACGCGAGGGCTACCGGTTCCGTTCACACTCTGACACAGAAGTGCTGCTTGCGGGCTATGACAAATGGGGCCCGGGGTTACTCGATCGGTGCAACGGCATGTGGTCGATGGCCATTTATGATCGCGTCCGGAAAACGCTGTTTCTCGCACGCGATCGATTCGGGGTCAAGCCGCTCTATTACCGTGTAGCGCCCGACGGCTCGGCTCTCGCGTTTTCTTCCGAAATCAAGGCATTTTCGGCCCAGGGGGATTGGCGCGCGAAGATGGCGGCACAGCCCGTATTCGACTTCTTGGCCTGGGGTATTCAGGACCACGGCGACGAAACGATGTTCGATGGCGTCTACCATCTGCCCGCGGGTCATTTCGCACTGATAGAGCTAGACGATCAGCATCGCCTTTCCCGCAAGCTCGCCCCGCGGATTGCAACGACCCGCTGGTACGACCTGGCCAAAACGAGCGCGACTGTCCCTGACAATTTTGCGGATGCGGCACAAGAATTCCGCCGCTTATTCCTCGATGCGGTGCGACTGCGGATGCGTGCCGACGTACCGCTGGGTTCCTGCCTGTCTGGCGGGCTCGACTCCTCGTCGATCGTCTGCTCCGTAAGAGCCGCACTGGAGTCGATCGAGGGTGCACCCACGCAAAAGACGTTTTCGTCATGCTCCGAGTTCGCGCAGGTCGACGAGCGCGAGTACATCGAGGCCGTCACGCGCAATACCAATATCGAAAGCTCGTTCGTCTTTCCCGACGCGAATGAAATGTTCGATCGGCTCGACGAACTGGTGTGGACCCAGGACGAGCCGTTTGGCTCCTCGAGCGTGTTCGCGCAGTGGTGCGTGTTCCGCGCTGCCCGTGAAAAGGGCGTCATCGTCATGCTCGACGGCCAAGGCGCGGACGAACAGCTCGCCGGCTATCACGGCTTTCTGGGCGCCCGTTTGGCGGGTCTCGCTCGGCATGGACAGATTCGAGACTTCGGGTCGGAATTTGGCGCCATGCGAAGGATGCACGGGTATGGTCCAGTCAAGTTCGCGGAGTATCTGGTCGCCAACTTGATGCCGCGCTCGATTCGTCCGCTTGGGGCCGCGCGCGGCATGACGGCGATGCGACGCGATTGGCTCGATGTTGCCAAGCTGGGTGCGCGGGACAGAGATCCCTTCGTGCCGCTCGGCGCCCGAGCGCTGTCGGTACGGGACCTATCCCTCGCGCAAATGGCGGGGGCAAACCTGCAAATGCTGCTGCATTGGGAAGATCGTAGCTCGATGGCGCATTCGCTCGAAGCCCGGGTACCGTTCCTTGACTATCGACTCGTCGAATACGTCGTCAACCTTCCCGAAGTCTTCAAGGTGAAGGACGGCGTGACCAAGCGCGTCCTGCGCTCCGGTATGGACGGCTTGGTGCCCAGAAAGGTGCTCGACCGCGTCGATAAGAAGGGTTTTCTGACGGCTGAAGAGTATTGGATGAAAGGCGAGCACACCGCGCAGTTCGAACGGAGGCTCGACGATGCCGTGCAAGTATCGGCGGGGATCATTTCGCCCCGAATGAAAGACGTGTTGGCCCGCGTCGCCGCCGGCAAGGCCCCGTTCAGCTATCACACGTGGCGAGTCATCTGCTTCGGCACCTGGCTCAAAACGTTCGGCGTTCAAATGTGAGGATTGGCTCGTGAAAAAAGTATATTCAGTCGTGGGGGCTCGCCCGCAGTTCGTCAAAGCGGCGGTCGTCGCGCACGCGTTTGCGCGCCAAAAAAATGTCGAACATCACCTCATCCATACGGGGCAGCACTTCGACGAAAACATGAGCGGCGTGTTCTTCGACGAACTCGAGATTCCCGCTCCGCTCCATCAATTGGAAATCGGCGGTCTGTCTCACGGCGCCATGACGGGCCGAATGCTCGAGCAAATGGAAGCCATCTTCCTGAAAGACCGTCCAGACGCCGTGATCGTTTACGGCGATACGAACTCCACGCTCGCCGGAGCGTTAGCCGCCGTCAAGATCCACATTCCCGTCGCCCATATCGAAGCCGGGCTGCGCTCGATGAACAGGGCCATGCCCGAGGAGATCAACCGCATCGCGACCGATCACGTTAGCGATTTGCTGTTCGCGCCACATGCCGCGGCCGCCGATCAACTCATGGCCGAAGGCATCCCCGCGTCGAAGATTTCCATCGTCGGAGACGTCATGTTCGATGCGTCCATCACGTATTCGCGGGCAACGGAGAATGCGCCGGACATCTTGAACGCACTGAACCTCGAGCCGGGCAGCTACGCACTCGCAACGGTCCACCGTGCCGAAAACACCGATTCCCGCGAACGACTCGAAGGCATATTTACAGGCTTTCGCCTGGTCGGGCAGCCGATCGTGCTGCCGTTGCACCCCAGAACGCGGGGCAAGCTTGCCGAATTTGGTCTCGACGTTCCGGCCAATGTGCGTCTCATCGAGCCAGTAGGTTTCCGCGCCATGTTGCAGTTGGAGCGCCACGCCCGATGCATCGTCACCGATTCGGGCGGCGTGCAGAAGGAAGCCTTCTTCATGCGCAAGCCCTGCGTGACATTGCGCGACGAAACCGAATGGACGGAGCTTGTCGACTGCGGATGGAACGCCCTCGTGGGTGCGAAGGCACAAGCCATCGCGGCGGCCGTCACTTCGGCGGCCGCCCCGACCGCTTGGCCCTCCTTGTACGGCGAAGGCGATGCCTCGGACAAGATCGTCGCTAGGGTCCTTACCTTGCCCGCATTGGCAGGCTAAACCGGCCATCGGAATCGCGCATATGAAGGTCGTATTTTTTGTTCATTACTTCCCGCCGCTCAACTCTACGGGTTCTCGCCGCGTAGAGTCGTTCGCCAAATATCTTGCGCGCGACGGGCACGAGATTGTCGTCGTGACGACGCGAAAGACGCTGCGCGACGGTCCTCTCACGGAGGAAGTGCCGCCGTACGTCCGGCTTTACGAGCTAGATGCAAGCGGCCGCCGCGTGAAAAGCGATGCACCGAGCGTCGTGGCGAAAGTCGACCGCCCCGCCGCCAAGCGCATCCACTGGACGCGACGATTGCGGCAACAAATAATGCGCCTCTCCGGCCAGTTGATCGATCATCGGCTTGTGTTTGCATTGGCGCTGCGTTCGAAAAAACTGGATCCCCAGGTCGCGCAGGAACTGCAGAGCGCTGACATCTTCGTGAGTTCATGCCCTCCATGGCCGGCCCACCTCGCAGCGCTCGTGGCCGCGCGACGTTTTGGAAAGCCGTGGATCGCCGACTACCGCGATCAGTTCAGCGGCAATCACGTCATGAACGGCACGTGGCTGTCCGATTGGATGGAGCGAGCGATCGATCGAGCATTGCTCAAGCGTGCAACGGCGGTCACCGTCATTTCCGGCCCGATGCAGACATACTACGAGGCCATGCATCCGACGGTCCATTGCGTCGAAAACGGATACGACAGCGAAGTGTTCCAGGCTGTGAACGCCGCACTGGGGCCCGTCACATCCGAAGCAGCCGAAAGACCGATCGTCATTCGGTACATGGGTACAATCACTCGCGACCGTATTCCACATAACCTGTTGGGGGCGTTGGAGCGCGTCAACGCGCCCGGCAGGGCGACAAGACCGGTCAGGCTCGAGCTTTTCGGCGACACACGTATCTTGGAAGACTTCATCGACGCACGGCACCCGAGCCTGAAGCAGTGGATCGACTTTCTTCCTGCCGTACCGTACCGCAAATCGATCGAGGCGATGCTGACCGCGGATGCCCTGCTGTTCATGGAAACGTCGAACATGTCGAGCCTGAGCGCGCGCGGCGTCCTCACCACCAAGCTGTTCGAATATCTCGCGTCGGGTCGCCCTATCGTCGCGGAAATCGATGAGCAGACGCTCGCGGCGAGCTACATTAAGCGAGCTTCGAAGTCTCACGTTGTATCGCGCGACGTCGAGACGCTCGCCGCCGCGCTCGAACAACTGGCCAATGGTTGGCCGGCCGCCAGCCAGGACGAGGCGTTCGTGACTAGCTTGTCCCGCCGTGAGAAGGCACGTCAGTTCGAACAAATCGCGCTTGGCGTTTCGGCTACCCGGGCATAGAGCGACAGACCATGGAAAGGCTACTTAGGACACTGGCGGATCCGTTCTCGGGCGCGATCGTCTTTGCGGTCGCGATCGCGCTCTTCTACGGCGTCGGTCCTTGGTTCGTTGATACCCGCATGCTCGCAGAGACGAAAAACGGTATCGCATTGATTCCGTGGCTGAGCGCTGTTTGCGTGGTCCTGGGGTCGTTAGCCTTTCAACGCCCGGCTCAAATCGAATTTGACGATGTCCGGGCGAAACCGGTGGTGGCTGCGGTCACGTTGGTCTTCGTCGCGTTCTGCGCGGTGACTATTGCATCCGCGGGGTCGATTCCGATTATCGCCGCCCTCAAGGGCGCGTCGCCCGCCGACATCGCCGTTGCGCGCGAGGAATTTCTCAAAGCCCGCACGGGTTGGGCCGCGGTGTTGCCCTATCTGAACGGCTTTCTGACGGCCACGATTCTGCCGTACTGCATGTGCGTCGCATTGCTGCGCAAGTACAAGTATCGATGGATCATCATCGCCATATTTTTCGCCTACTCGATGATCTTCATGGAGAAGGCGTTCTTTTTGCGGATCTTTTTGCCGCTGATGGCGGTAGTGGTCGTATCGAAAACTCGTCGCCTGCGCTTGACTTGGCTGCTTTCCGCAGCCATCGGCTTGCTTGCGCTAAATATCCTCTTATCGGGTTTCGGTAAATCAACCGGCACGAGCGTCGGAGGCTTTCTGATTTTCCGTGCGTTCTCGGTGCCGATCAGCACGGTGACCGATTCGCTCGACTACTGGTGGAAAACGTACCGCGGCATGCCACTGTGGGGTGCGACGAATCTGTTGATCTCGTCGTTGTTCGGCCTGCATCGCATCCAGTTCGAACGCCAAGTTTTCGTCTACGAGTGGGGGGCCTCCGAAACGGGCACCGGCTCTTCGAATGCCGCCTACTTCGTCGAGGCATACGTCAACTTCGGTTTGCCCGGTGTCATCGTCTTCAGTTTGCTGCTTGGCGCACTCATCAGCTACATCGGCCGTTCCAATGATCGGGCGCTGCGCTGCACCTTGCCGCTGGTGCTCTACACCGTTTTCGTCGGCGGTCTGCTCGGCATGCTGTTCGGCAACGGCTTGTTGCTGTGTCTTATGCTTTCCAGCTATTTCTGCCGTCGCTCATCCGCATCGGGCAGCCAAGCGCAGCCTAGCGCCCCGGCGGAAATGGTTGGCGGCCCCGTTAGCAATACGCAGGCCACCGACGACGCGCGCGCCTCAGCGGCGCGACTGCTGGTCGTCACGCAGTACTTCCATCCAGAGACATTTCCGATCACCACACTTTGCGGCGACTGGGCTAAACACGGCAATCGGGTCACGGTGCTGACGGGCCAGCCAAACTACCCGAGCGGGGTGATCGCCGACGGCTATCGAGCGTGGTCGTTTCGGCGGGAGCAACTGGGCGAGATCGAGATCGTGCGGGTTCCGCTTTACCCTCGCAAGCAGGGTTCCGCGTTGCACCTGATCCTGAACTACTTGAGCTTCGTCGTCTCGGGCATCGTTTTCGGCCCCTGGATGCTGCGGAGGCAACGCTTCGATGCCCTGTTCGTCTATGCTCCTTCACCGCTCCTGCAAGCCATTCCCGCCATATGGCTGAAATGGATCAAGCGTGCACCGCTCATGGTGTGGGTGCAGGACCTTTGGCCAGAATCGCTGGAGGCAACCGGCTTCGCCAAGAATCGCCATATCTTGCGAATCGTCGGCGGCGTCGTGCGGTTCATTTACCGCCACACCGATTCCGTGCTCGTCCAATCGGATGGTTTTGTACAACCGGTCGCGCGGTACTGCAAGCCGGACAAGATTGCCGTGTTCCCCAATAGTGCGGACGCATTGTTTCGGCAAGATGGCCTCGCTCAGCCGCTCCCCATACCGCGCATCGCGGATGGTTTCAGTGTGGTGTTCGCAGGCAACCTTGGAACCGTGCAAGCATTGCCCACGGTACTCGATGCCGCGGAGCTGCTGCGCGATCGAACCGATATTCGTATTTTTCTGATTGGCGCTGGCGCGTTGGCGCAGAAGCTTCGCGAAGACATCGAGCGGCGCGGGCTGAGCAACGTCGAGATGCCGGGTCATTTCCCGGTCGAGCAAATGCCCGCTATCTTCGCGCGGGCCAGCGCACTGCTCGTGTCGCTCAAGGACGTGGCCTTGGGCAGTTACACGGTACCAAGCAAAGTCCAAGCGTACCTGGCCGCGGGCCGCCCTATCATCGCCGCACTGAACGGCGAAGGAGCGCGCGTGGTCGAAAAGGCGCGGGCTGGCGTGACTTGCCCCAGCGAGAACGCACCCATGCTTGCCCAGCGCATTCTGGACTTGTACGAAATGAGTCCTCAGGAACGAGATACGCTGGGGGCAAACGGCAAGGCATTCTTTGATACGCACTACGACCAGCGCGTCCTGAACGCCTGGCTCGAACAGCACGTTCGTTCGCTCAACCCATCCCGATCGGACAGAAGCGGCACTTAAGCGCACCATTTAACAGATGACAACAGGCGATCGTATGAACGTTCTCGTTCTCGGCGCTTCCGGCATGCTCGGAAACGCGGTCTTTCGATATTTCTCAGCCGATTCGAGCATGAGCACCTTCGGTACGGTGCGTCAGGCGGCTGCATTGCAACACTTTGATCCGGCCCTACGCAGCCAACTAATTTGCGGCATCGATGTGCTCGACGCCGACGGGCTTGTCAGAGCGTTCGGCCTAGCGAAGCCGGATGTCGTCATCAATTGCGTTGGCCTCATTAAGCAGCTTGCGCATGTCAACGACCCACTCGAAGCGTTGCCGATCAATGCGTTGCTGCCCCATCGCATCGCGCGTCTGTGCGAGGTGGCTGGCGCCCGCATGATCCACGTCAGCACCGACTGCGTCTTCGCGGGCGACAAGGGCAATTATCGTGAAACAGACGCCCCCGACGCCACCGACCTATACGGGCGCAGCAAGCTCCTGGGCGAAGTGGATTATCCGCACGCTGTTACGCTTCGAACCTCCATCATCGGTCACGAGTTTGGCCGAGCAAGTGCACTCGTCGACTGGTTCTTGAGTCAATCGGGTCAGGTGAAGGGATTTCGTAAAGCAATATTTTCGGGCGTACCCACGGTCGAACTCGCCCGGATCATGAAAGAGTTCGTCCTGCCGCACCGCGATCTACGCGGCCTCTATCACGTGGCGGCGGATCCGATCGCCAAATTCGATCTGCTGACGCTCGTGGCGAAGACGTACGGCAAGTCGATCGAAATCGTAGCCGACGATGCGCTCGCCATTGATCGCTCACTCAATGCTGCGCGCTTTCGAGACGCAACAGGCTACGTCCCGCCGGCGTGGCCGGCGTTGATCGAAACCATGCACCGGTTTAATTGATTGCTGAGGAAGACATCCATGTTCGACGATAAAGTCTTGATGATTACCGGAGGTACCGGTTCGTTCGGCAATGCCGTGCTCAAACGCTTCCTCAATACGAACGTCCGCGAAATCCGCATATTTAGCCGAGACGAGAAGAAGCAGGAAGACATGCGCATCGCCTTGGCCGATGCCAAACTGAAGTTTTACATCGGCGATGTGCGCAATGCCGATAGCGTGCGCGACGCGATGAAAGGCGTCGATTACGTTTTTCACGCGGCGGCCCTCAAGCAAGTGCCTTCTTGCGAGTTTTATCCGATGGAGGCCGTGCGAACGAACGTCATCGGTGCCGAGAACGTCTTGACCGCGGCAAGCGCGTGCGGGGTCGACCGGGTCGTCGTGCTTTCCACTGACAAAGCGGTGTACCCCATCAACGCTATGGGCATCTCCAAGGCGATGATGGAGAAGCTCATGGTTGCAAAGTCTCGCATTCAAGGGCCCGGCGACACGGTCATGTCCGCCACGCGGTATGGCAATGTCATGGCCTCGCGCGGCTCCGTCATTCCTCTCTTTATCGATCAGATTCGCGAAGGTAAGGATTTGACCGTGACGGATCCCACGATGACGCGCTTTTTGATGTCCCTGGAAGATTCCGTCGATCTCGTACTTCACGCGTTCGAGCACGGGACACAAGGCGACATCTTCGTGCAGAAGGCGCCGGCGTCGACCGTCGGCGATCTTGCACAGGCACTGATAGAGTTGTTCCAAAGCCGCAGCAAAATTCGAGTGATCGGCACACGGCACGGCGAAAAGCTCTATGAGTCGCTGGTCTCACGCGAGGAGATGGCCCGGGCGGAAGACATGGGGCGTTACTATCGGATCCCTTCGGACGATCGCGATTTGAATTACAACAAATACTTCGTGCAGGGCGAAACGAGCATCTCGCAAGCCGAGGACTACACTTCGCACAATACCGAGCGTTTGAATGTCGAGCAGGTCAAGACGCTGCTGGGCAAACTCGACTACGTGCAGGAGGCATTGCGTGCTTAAAGTCATGACCATCGTCGGTACGCGGCCGGAGCTCATCAAGATGAGCCGCGTGATCGCCGAGTTGGAGCGCCATACCAAGCATGTGCTGGTCCACACGGGTCAGAACTTCGATTATGAGCTCAATCAGGTTTTCTTCGACGACTTGGAAATTCGGCGCCCCGACCATTTCTTGGACGCAGCCGGAGCCTCGCCGGCCGAAACGATTGCCCGAGTCATTGAGCGCGCGGATAAAGTTATCGAGCTCGAACGGCCGGACGCGTTGATGTTATACGGCGACACCAACTCTTGCCTGGCCGTCATTCCCGCCAAGCGGCGCAAGGTGCCTGTGTTTCACATGGAGGCCGGAAACCGCTGCTTCGACGAACGCGTCCCCGAAGAGCTCAATCGCAAGGTGCTCGATCACCTGTCCGATATCAACCTCGTGCTCACGGAAAATTCGCGGCGCTACCTGCTCGACGAAGGCATTCGCCCGGAAACGATCTTTCGGACAGGGTCGCACATGCGCGAAGTGCTGGACTATTACGCGCCTAAGATCGAGAAGTCGGACGTGCTGGCGCGGCTCGGACTTAAGCCGCGAGAATATTTCATTGTCAGCGCCCATCGTGAAGAGAACGTGGACTCGCCCGAGGCGCTCGGCGATCTGCTCGACACACTGGAAGCCTTGGTTGGCGAATTCGGTCATCGCGTACTTGTATCGACACATCCGCGCACACGTGCGCGCTTGGCGGATCTGGATAAGCGATTGCCTGAACACGGAATCGAGTTCGCGAAACCTTTCGGCTTTCTCGACTACATCCGACTACAAAAGGATTCCTTCTGCGTGCTGTCCGATAGCGGCACGATTACCGAGGAGACCTCGCTGCTCAATCTGCCCGCGATCACCATTCGCAATGCACATGAGAGGCCGGAGGGCATGGATGTGGGCACGCTCGTCATGAGTGGGCTCAAGAAAGATCGGGTCATTGACGCCGTTCGAATGGTCACTAGCCAATATGACGCGGCGAATCCGCCCGTCCTGCCCGTCGCCGATTACGAGAATCCGCACGTATCGAAGCAAATCGCCCGAATCGTGCTGAGCTATACCGATTACGTCAACCGCACTGTTTGGCATAAGTAGACAGCGTAACGGGGCGAACGCCGCTGCGCCGGTGCGGGGTGGATATCCCCGCAGCCGCCGAGCGTCGCCCGCTTCATCCGCCCGTATTATCGCGAGCCGCTAGCTAGCGCTTCGTCGAACACCAGTTGCAGGTATGCGTCCCAGTCTTGACGAAAAAGGCCAAATCGCCGCTCCAATTTGCAGTTGTCGAGCAAGCTGTTGCGTGGCCTCTCCGCCGCTGTCATGTATTCGCTGGACGCAATGGGCTCGATCGAGCGCGTCAGGACTCGCCCCGGACAGGCGGAGGCAAACGCGTCGATGATCCGCGACGCGAAGCCGAACCAACTCGTACTTCCGTTAGCAGTCATGTGAAACAGACCGCTTTCGAAGAGGCCGCTCTTACGCTCTGCGGCCGCCTGTCGAATTGCGTGCGCCGTCAAATCGGCGATCATCCGTGCCGCGGTCGGTGCACCGTATTGATCAGCCACGACCCGCAGCGTTTCGCGCTCTTGTGCGAGCCGAAGCATCGTTTGAAAAAAATTCGCACCGCGCGCGGAGTAAACCCACGATGTTCGGAACACGAGCCAGTCACCGCCCGCCGCCTCGATAGCTATTTCCCCGGCCAGCTTGCCGCGTCCATACTCGTTCAGAGGCCTGGGCGCATCGGTCTCCCCATAGGGACCGGCCTTTTTGCCGTCGAACACGTAATCGGTGGAGAAATGAACGAAAAGCGCGCCGATATCTCGCGCCCCTTCAGCGAGAGCGCCTACAGCGTCCGCGTTGATCGTCGAGGCAAGCTTCGCTTCGCTTTCGGCTTTATCGACCGCGGTATATGCCGCGGCATTCACTACGATGTCCGGTTTGATTTCGCCGATGAGCCCAGGTAGCCGGTCGGGCCGCGATAGGTCTGCATCTTCACGGCCGAGCGCCACCACGTGCCCTAGCGGCGCCAAGCTTCGCGTCAATTCCCATCCCACCTGGCCGCCCCGACCAATCACGAGCAATTTCATTCGTAGACCTCTGCATCGCGCAAGCGCTGAGCAGCTGCATCCTTCTTCGCCAAAGTGGGCTCGAAATCGATTGGCCAATCGATCGCGACGTCGGGGTCATTCCAAAGCAAGCAACGCTCGTGCTCCGGATACCAAAAGTCTGTCGTTTTATAGAAAAACTCGGCAGTGTCCGACAGCACCACGAAGCCATGCGCGAATCCGGGTGGAATCCACATGTGGCGCTTGTTTTCGGCCGACAGCAACGCCCCTACCCACTTGCCGAAAGTCGGCGAGCTGCGACGCATGTCGACGGCGACATCGAACACCTCGCCGCTCAGCACATGCACAAGCTTGCCTTGGGGGTGCTGAATTTGGTAGTGCATGCCCCGCAAAACGCCTTTGGATGAACGGGAGTGATTGTCCTGCGTGAATTGCACGCCCGCAGTGACCTGTTGTTCGAAAACGCGTGAGTTGAAGCTCTCGAAGAAGAAACCGCGGGCGTCCTCAAACACCTTCGGCTCGATAATTTTGACGTCGGGCAGCGAAGTAGCAATGACTCTCATATTCAGGCGATCGGATCCGAAAGTAGGTTGCGCAGATAGTGCCCATACGCGTTCTTCGACAGGGGCGCGGCGAGTCTCTCGAGTTGCTCCGCGGTAATCCACTTGCGACGGTATGCAATCTCCTCGGGACACGCCACCACGAGGCCCTGCCGTTTTTGCAGCGTCGCGATGAATGAAGCCGCTTCGATCAACGAATCATGCGTACCCGTATCTAGCCACGCATAGCCGCGCCCCATGATTTCAACAGTCAGCGCGCCTTCGCGAAGATAGTGCGAGTTCACGTCGGTGATTTCGAGTTCGCCGCGCGCCGACGGCTTGATCTGACTGGCAATATCGCACACGCGCTGGTCGTAAAAGTACAAGCCCGTTACCGCATAGTTGGAGCGGGGCTCGAGAGGTTTCTCCTCGATCGAGACTGCCCTAAAGCCGCGATCAAACTCCACGACCCCATAGCGCTCGGGATCGTTGACGTGGTATGCAAAGACGGTGGCGCCCGCTTCACGCTGGTCCGCACGTTCAAGTTGCCCCGCCAGGTCATGCCCGTAAAAAATGTTGTCGCCGAGGATTAACGCACTCGGATCCGAGCCCACGAAGTCCCGCCCAATAATGAACGCCTGTGCAAGCCCGTCAGGCGAGGGCTGCACGGCGTACTGCAGGTTCATGCCCCACTGACCTCCGTCGCCTAGCATCGCGGCGAATCGCGGCGTGTCTTGCGGCGTCGAGATGACCAACACTTCCCGAATTCCCGCGAGCATCAGCGTCGACAGCGGGTAATAGATCATCGGCTTGTCGTACACAGGCAGCAATTGCTTCGAGACGACGTTCGTGATCGGGTACAGCCGTGTGCCCGAGCCCCCGGCAAGAATAATTCCCTTACGCGCCATGCCTCGTTCTCCTTAAGCGCGTTTCGCGTAGTTGGTTTCCACCCACTTCCGGTACTCGCCAGACGCCACCTCGTCGACCCATTCTTGATTGTCGAGATACCACTGCACGGTCTTAGCGAGTCCTGTCTCGAACGTCTCCGCCGGCGTCCAGCCGAGTTCGCGTTCGAGCTTATGTGCGTCTATCGCGTAGCGTCGATCATGCCCGGGGCGATCTTTCACGAATGCGATTTGGTCGCGGTACGAACCGCCCGCCTTCGGCCTAGCAACATCGAGCAGCGCGCAAATCGTCTCCACGACGTCGATATTCGTCTTCTCGTTCCAGCCGCCCACGTTGTAGGTCTGACCGACTTCGCCGCGCGCCAAGATCTGTCGAATCGCACTGCAATGGTCGCCTACGTAAAGCCAATCGCGCACGTTACGACCATCGCCATAAACAGGCAGCGCCTTTCCGGCCAGCGCATTGGCGATCATCAGCGGGATCAGCTTTTCCGGAAACTGATATGGACCGTAATTGTTCGAACAGTTCGTGGTCAGCGTCGGCAAGCCGTAGGTGTGATGATAGGCACGCACGAGGTGATCGGAGCCTGCCTTCGTCGCCGAATAGGGGCTGTTCGGCGCATAAGGAGTGGTTTCCGAAAACTGAGGATCGGCTGGACCGAGCGACCCGTACACTTCGTCGGTCGATACATGCAAGAACCGGAATGCCTCACGGTCAGCGTCATCGAGCGCGGCCCAGTATCTGCGCGCAGCCTCGAGCAGCACGAACGTGCCGACGACGTTAGTTTGGACGAAATCGGCAGGGCCGTGGATTGAGCGGTCGACGTGACTCTCCGCTGCGAAGTGGACCACCGCGCGCGGCCGGTGAGCCAAAAACAGCGAATCGAGCGCGGCAGCGTCGCAGATATCGGCACGCACAAATACATGCCGGCTATCTCCCTCGAGCGACTTCAACGTGCGAAGATTGCCCGCATATGTGAGCTTATCGACGTTGAGTACGACTTCGTCAGTGTCGCGCAACCAGTCGAGCACGAAATTTGCACCGATAAAGCCGGCACCGCCCGTTACGAGAATCATGAAGGTTCCTGTTCCTATTCGATAGGCGTGACCGGCAAGTAGGTAGGCAAACGGACTTTCCGTACAATCCCGATCACTGAATCAACCGCGCGCCGCACCGATAGCCTTGCCATGGGCAAGGTCGGCCGCTTCGATGCCGCCAATTATACGGCGGCGCTGCAACAATTCGATCAGTCGAGCCCCAGCAGGCTCGCCTCGCGCAACGATGACGACATTCGCCGTATCCGCCCCCTTCGCCTTCGGCGACCTCCAAGGCTGCCACGCGCCGTTTCGGCGCCTGCTCGACGCGCTCCCGCTCGAACCTGACACCCCGCTATGGTTTGCCGGCGACCTCATCAACCGAGGCCCCGATTCCCTCGCCACGCTGCGCGAAGTCTCCGGCTACGGCGCCCGAGCAACGGCGGTGCTAGGCAATCACGACCTGCACCTGCTCGCCGTGGCGGCTGGCATTCGCAAGATGAAAGACAGCGATACGATCGCCGACATCCTCGAAGCCCCCGACGCCGAACCGCTCCTAGAGTGGCTGCGTCAACGCCCGTTCGCCCATTTCGAAAACGGCATGCTGATGGTGCATGCCGGCGTCTTGCCACAGTGGGATGCAACGCTCACGCTGGAACTCGCCGACGAGTTGCAGCGGGCTTTGCGCTCGCCCGATTGGAAGGACACGCTGAAAGACCTCTACGGCAACGAGCCGCGCCGCTGGTCGCCCGATCTGAAGCGTAAGGACCGCATGCGCGTGGCGTTCAATGCGCTCACACGTATTCGCTTTTGTACCGCCGACGGCACCATGGAATTCGCAGCGAATGGCGGGCCCAACTCGGCGCCCGCCGGACAGATGCCTTGGTTCGACGCCTCCGATCGAGCCACGTCGGACGTCACGGTCGTCTTCGGCCACTGGGCCGCGCTTGGGCTCATGGTGCGCGAGAATCTCGTCGCGCTCGATTCGGGCTGCGTATGGGGCAACCGCCTATCGGCCGTCAGGCTTGCGCGCGATCCGAGCGCACGCACCGTCGTGCAAGTCGACTGCGCGGAATGCGCGAGCGGCGCGGGAAAATAAACCGTCCGGCGGCCGATGCTCAATGCCGCGGCGTCAGCGTCCCCTCGATCGATCCTTCGTCGTCCGAAGCACGTTCGTCCGCGGCCGGCGCTCCGTGCTCGAGCGGCCGCGCCACACTTGCCTGCAGTTCGCTCAACCCCGCCTGCACCGCCTCGCGCGCTTTCGCCGAAAGTGCGCGCCGATCCTCCATCGGCTCGATCGGCGCCCCGACATACAAATGCGCCGTAAACGGTCCACCGTTGAGCACCGCGTCGAGCGACTGCCCCAGGCTCATCTCGCCGATATACGCCGGCGCCGTCGACTGGCGCCCTGCCACATCTTCATAAAGCAAGCAGATCGGTTGCACGGGGCACTGCGCCGATACGGCCGCCTGAAACAGGTTGGCATGGAACGGCAGCAGCGTCAGACCGTCGGACGTCGTCCCCTCCGGAAAAACGCACACCACGCCACCGCCCTCCAAACGCGCCGCCATCTCGTGCATGGCCCGTTGGGCATCCCGGCGCTTTTCCCGATGGATGAAGATCGTATCCAACCGGTGCGCCAGCCAGCCCACCACAGGCCACTGCCGCACTTCCGCCTTCGACACGAACGGCGTGGGCCGCCAGGCGTTGATCACGTAGATATCGGCCCATGAAATATGGTTGCCGACCACGAGCGCCCCGTGATCGAGGCGATGCTCGTCGTGGTGAACCACGAGCCGCATGCCCGCCAGGCGCAGCAGCTTCAGCGACCACGCGCGATTGACCTCGCGCTTTCGCGCATCGGACCAGCGTGAATAGCGCGTCGCAATGATCCACATGCCGTGAAGCAGATGCAGCACGAGACGCAGCTTGGCGAGCATGATCTTCATGTCGATCGACCCGATAGGCGTTGGCGTTACGCCTGCGCGTACGCCACGCGCCCGGCGACGATCGTCGCCCGCACGCGCGCCGGCAGTTCGTACCCGAGGAACGGCGTGTTGTGCCCTTGGCTCTTGAGCGCGCGCGGCTCCACGCGCCAAAACGCATCGCGGTCGAACACGCAGATATCCGCCGCCGCGCCCACTTCGATACGTCCTACCGGCAGCTTGAGGACGTTGGCCGGCGCCGATGTGATGCGGCCCAGCGCCTGCGCAAGCGGCAGCTTCGCTTCATCGGCCCACTTGATCGTCAACGAAAGCAGCAACTCCAGGCCCGTCGCGCCCGGCGTGGCTTCAGCGAACGGCAGCAGTTTCTCGTCATCGTCGACAGGCGTGTGATCGGAACAAATTGCATCGATCGTGCCGTCGGCCAAGCCCGCGCGAATCGCCTCGCGATCGCGCTGCCCGCGCAGCGCGGGTCGAGCCGGAACTGCGAATCGAAATAGCCGATGTCGACGTCGATGAGATGAACGTGATTCGCACTGACGTCGCAGGTGACGGCGAGCCCCTCGGCCTTCGCCTCGCGCACGAGCGCGACGCCCGCGGCCGACGACAAGCGCGACAAATGCACGCGCGCGCCCGTGCCTCGCATCAGCTCGAAAATCGTGTGCAGCGCGATGGTCTCGGCGGCCACCGGCACGCCCGACAAACCCAGGCGCGAGGCAACCGCGCCGCTCGCGGCCACGCCATCCTTGGCGAGGTAGGCGTCGATCGGCCGCAGCCATACCGCATAGCCGTATGTGCTCGCGTATTGCAGCGCGCGCAGCAGCACTTTCGTGTCGACGATCGGCTCGTCCACCTGCGTAAAACCGACGCAACCCGCCTCGGTCAGTCCCACCATCTCGGTGATGACGGCGCCCTTCAAGCCCACCGTGAGCGCGCCGAGCGGATGAACGTGTGCGCGATGAAGCTTGCTCGCGCGAAACTTGAGCATTTCGACGAGCCCCGGTTCATCGAGCACCGGATCCGTATCCGGCGGGCACGCGAGCGTCGTGATCCCGCCCGCGACAGCCGCCGCCATTTCCGAGTCGAGCGTCGCCTTGTGCTCGTAGCCGGGCTCGCGCAAGCGCGCCGACAAATCGACGAAGCCCGGCGCCACCTGCAAGCCCTTCGCGTCGATGGTCTTGTCCGCCTCGAAACCGTCGGGCGCCGCGCCGATTGCGGCGATCTTGCCGTCGGCGATGTAGACGTCCGCGCGTTTTTCCACGCCCGCGGCCGGGTCGATCACCGTGCCGCCTTCGATATGAATCTTCATGTGCTGCCTTTGTTCTCGTTGCGTCGCTCTCGAGCTTGCCGTTCGGCCGATTCGAGGCGCTCGCTCAGTCGTTGTTGCCGGCCACGATGCTCATCACCGCCATGCGCACGGCGATCCCGAACGTCACTTGATTGAGGATCACCGATTGCGGCCCGTCGGCCACTTGAGAATCGATTTCCACGCCGCGGTTCATGGGGCCCGGGTGCATGACGATCGCGTCGGGCTTCGCGCGCGCGAGCCGCTCGGGGGTGAGCCCCCAGCTCTTGAAGTACTCTTGCGCCGAGGGCAGCAGCGCGCCGCTCATCCGCTCGTTCTGCAAGCGCAGCATGATGATGACGTCGACGTCTTTCAGGCCCTCGTCGAGGTCGTGATAAACGCGCACGCCGAGCTCTTCCAAGCCGCCCGGCAGCAGCGTGCGCGGGCCGATCGCCCGCACCTCGGGCACGCCGAGCGTGGTCAGCGCGTGGATGTCGGAACGCGCCACGCGCGAGTGCAGGATGTCGCCGACGATCGCCACGCGCAGATTCGTGAAATCGCGCTTGTAGTGGCGGATCGTGTACATGTCGAGCAACCCTTGCGTGGGGTGCGCGTGCCGCCCGTCGCCGGCGTTGATCACGTGCACGTGCGGGGCGCAATGCTCGGCGATCAGATACGGCGCGCCGCTCGACGCATGCCGCACGACGAACATGTCGGCATGCATGGCCGACAGATTGTTGATCGTGTCGAGCAGCGATTCGCCCTTGCTCGTCGACGAAGCGTTGATGTTCAGATTGAGCACGTCGGCCGAGAGCCGCTTCGCCGCGATTTCGAAGGTCGTGCGCGTACGCGTCGAGTTCTCGAAAAACAGGTTGAAGATCGATTTGCCGCGCAAAAGCGGCACCTTCTTCACCTCGCGGTCGGTCACGCTCACGAACGGCTCCGCCGTATCGAGGATATGCGTGAGAATGGAGCGCGGCAGCCCTTCGATCGTGAGCAAATGCTTGAGCTCGCCGTTTTTCGTGAGCTGCGGATTGCCCTTCAGGAAGCCGTAGCGAAAGCGCTCGGCGCTGCCCGGAGTGACGGTGTTCATGGTCGGTCTGACGGTCTAATACAAACGTGAATGAGCGAAGCGCCGCGCATGGCGCGCGGGCGCCTCGACGCAGCGCATGCGCGATACGCCGTGATGCGATAGCGGCCTACGGGAGAAACAGCACGAAGCACGGGCTACGCGCCTCGCGCTTCGGTGCGGAAGGCCAGGCGCTTATCCGGGCCTTGTTCCAGCACGAGCGTCGTGGCCGCGTCGATTTCGGCATGGGCGCCCACGAAGCGCGCCTCGATCGGCATCTCGCGGCCGCTGCGCTCGGCCAGCACGGCCAACTCGATCGATGCGGGACGCCCGTAGTCGTACAGCTCGTTGATAGCCGCGCGCACGGTGCGCCCCGTGTGCAGCACATCGTCCACCAGCACGATGCGCCGATCGTTGACGTCGAACGGCAGCGACGTGGGCGACGCTTGGCTGTGCAGCCCCTTTTTAGCGTAATCGTCGCGATGCAGCGCGACGTTGACGACGCCGAACACCTTGGCCCCCAGATCGCCGGCTAGGCGCTCGGCCAGCCAGGCGCCGCCGCTGAAGATGCCCGCGAGCACGGGGCCGTCCGCGGCCGCGAAGGACGCGCCGTAGACGTCGCGAATTTGCGCGACGAGCGCCCCGTAGGACGCTTCGGCATCAATGGCACTCATTGGAAAGTCCGTCCAAATACTGTTGAAGAATGATGCGGGCGGCTTCTGCATCGCGCATGTCGGCCCCGACGCCTCGTTCGCGCATGTCGATATCGGCTTCGACCGAACTATAGCGTTCGTCCACCCAGTCGACCGGCAAATTGAAACGCCCGTTCAACTGATTGCCGAATCGTTTGGCCAATTGCGTCATTTCGTGCGGAGTGCCGTCGGGATGGCACGGCAGGCCGACGACGAGCGCATCGGGCTTCCACTCGCCGATGAGCTTGCCCACGGCTTCGAAACGAAACTCGCGGTTGCGATTCTGGACGACGACGAGCGCACGGGCCTGCCGCGTCAACGCATTGCCGACCGCAACCCCGATGCGCTTCTCGCCATAGTCGAACGCAAGCAGCGTCGCCTCACGCCCGACCGGCTTCATCATGCGTGACCCGCGTCGCCCGACAGCATGGAGGGCGTGACGCCGAGCAGCCCCAACGCCGCCTGGAAGCGTTCCTCTGCGGGCACGTCGAACACGATCTTCGGATCGGCCTCGACCGTCAGCCAGCCGTTGCGCGAGATTTCCTCTTCGAGCTGCCCCGCCCCCCAGCCCGCATGGCCGAGCGTAAGCAGGAAGCGCTGCGGCCCCTTGCCGCTCGCGACGTCTTCGAGCACGTCTTTCGAGGTTGTCATCTCTAGGCCGCCGGTGACGGCCATCGACGAGGTATACGCGCTGCCCTCGACCGGCTCGTGCAGCACGAAGCCGCGCTCGGTTTGCACCGGGCCGCCGAAGTAGACGGGAACATGGAGCAGCGGCTCGATCTCGAGCTTCAGATCGATGCGGCTGAATAGCGATTCGAGATCGATGTCGGTCGGCCGGTTGATGACGAGGCCAAGCGCACCGCGCTCGCTGTGATCGCAAAGGTAGACCACAGTCCCTGAAAAAGTGGGATCGGCCATATTGGGCATGGCGATCAGGAACTGGTTGGTCAGGTTGATGCGATCGTTACTCTTAGGCATGGTTCGAATTTTAGCAAAGACGGTGCACGTTGGACGCCACAAGTGCGCGCCGGCTCGCAATGGCCGGCCACGCGCCGGAAGCGGCGCATCGTTCGAGCCCGCTTCTTAAAGCGGCCCTATGTTTCTCGCACTCTATCACGCATGCACACCGTCGCCCGGCGCATAGCCGTTCGGACAAGGGTTTGCCGCGCGGCATGGCCGGCGATGAAGAAGGAAGTCTTGCAGTGCTTAAGACACTTACGCGGCCTGTATGGTCCCTGCGGCACCTGGGGTGCGCTCGATGGCCTGCGTGAGCAGCGCAAGCGGAACGGCCGAATCGGGCGGCGCGACGCCCGCCGCGACGCGCAGCAGCATCGCGCGCAACGCTTCGCCTGCCTGCTCGATCGGCTTGCGCTGCGGCGCCGACTGCGGCGAGGCGACGCGCGCCGCATAGGCATGGCGGCGCCATGCCAAACCGAGCGCATCGGCGAGCAGCGAGACGTGACCGAGCCCAAGGGCTTGCGCCGCGGCGCCCAGCCGATAGGCCGCTTGGGCGGCATGCTCGGCCGCGGCGGCGTCCGGCGTTGCCGATGCGAACGCGGCATCGGCGCCGACGGTCAGCGCCGCCATCGATGCATCCGCCGTTTGCAGAAAATCCTCGTACGCATAAACGTTGACGGACAGCACGCCGAGTTCGCGCGTGGCCGCACCGCTCGCCCCCGCGCTTTCGGCCTGGGCCGCTTCCTGCTCCCAGGCGGCCTCCGACGATTGCGTGCCGGCGACGTGCCAGTCGACCGTCAGCCCATAGTCGTTGAGCAGCGCCACCGCGTCGGCATCTTCGGCGGCCGCGCCATATAACGCATAGTCGCGCCACAGCAAGGCAAGCGCCGCGCGCACGAACGAACGCGGGGCGTATTGCTGGCCATGGCCCTGCTCGGCCAGCAGCAAGTTGCAGCGGGCATAGAAGCGCTTGGCGTCCGGATCGCCCGCCTGCGAACGGCCGTTCAAGCGCAACGTGCGAGCGCATGCACGCGCCAGACGCCAAACGTCGTACGCGTCGTCGCCGGCGAGCTCGGCCACGCAGGCATCGAGCGTATCGAGCGCCGCCCCGCCGTCGTCATGCCCTTTCAACACGGGCAGCAGCGCCTGCTCGTATCGTGCGCGCAAACCGGCGTGCGCGGGGCCGGAATGCGCCCGCATGACGGCCGGCGCAATAGGCCGCCCCGCCAGGGCGAGATCCTCGAGGGCGACGGCGTAGGCCTGCGTATGGCGCGCCACCTGGGCATTCAACTCGCAGTAATGACTGAACAGCGTGGGCGAACATGCCAGCTCGCGCAAGTTGCGACGGGCCAATGCGGCATGAAAATCGGCCAGCGCCGCTTCGAATTGCACGAGAAAATCGCCGTTCGCGAAGGGGGAAGCCAGCACGAGCGCATCGGTGAACCGCTGCGAGGCGAGCCACCCCGCCTGACGCAGCGCTTGCGCGGCGCGCAGCAATGGCCCGACCACGGCCATCCGCGCCTCGCAGGCATGCCGGGCTTCGAGCAGCGCGGCCTCGGCCTCGCGCACGGCGGCGCCGCGGGGGTTCGGCAACGCCTCGAGGCTTGGCAAATCGGCGGATGTCATGGCTTCGTGAGGATGCGACGCAACTCGTACGCACGCGCGCACGAACCGGGCCGGCTAACGATCAGATCTGCACCATTTCGAAATCTTCCTTGCGAGCGCCGCATTCCGGGCATGTCCAGTTGATCGGAACGTCTTCCCAGCGCGTGCCCGGCGCAATGCCTTCTTCCGGCAGCCCGGCCTCTTCGTCGTAGATCCACCCGCAAATGAGGCACATCCAGCTTTTATATTCCATTCTTGTATCGCGTTGAAAACCATTGATCAAAGAGCCATGATGGTACCGTTTTTGGGGTGCCCCTGGCTAGGCGTAGTCGGCGTTCCGGCTGCGTGGAAACCCGGGTCGCCGCGCGAGTTCGCGTCCAACATGCGAGCAACGCCGCATACGCAGCCCGCTAATGCCCTTTCTTCGCGCCATCGGACCGAATTAAGCCTCATAATGAGGCGCGCGCAGGCGAGCCGGCCGGCTCGCCGCTTGCGTTCTTCTCGACATTGCTCCACTCCATGCTCAGCGCCGCCCCCCCTATCGTTCTAACCTTCGGCTTGTCCGATCCCACCGGCGGCTTCGGCCTGCAAGCCGATTTGCTCACGCTCGCCAGCATGGGCTGCCACGGGGTGTCGGTCCTGACCGGCTATACCGTGCGCGACTCGGCCACCTGCGACGAAGTGACAGGGCTCGACCCCGAGGTCGTCGCCACGCAAGCGCGCATGTTGCTCGAGGACATGCCCATCGCGGCATTCAAAATCGGCGCGGCCACACGCGCCGAAGTCGTCAGCGCCATTGCGGAAGTCGTGGCCGACTACGACGGTATTCCGCTGATCCTCGCCCCCGATTTCACCGTCGACGACGAACACGTGCTTGCCGCCGACGAACTGCGCGAATCCATCGCCGATCTGCTGGCGCCGCAAACGACGGTGCTGATCGCGGATCAAGCCACGCTCATCACGCTGGCGCAGCCCGACGGCGAAGCCGAAGCGCCGAGCCTCGATGCCGCGATCGCGCATTTGCTGTCGCAAGGCGCCGAATACGTGCTATCGACGCAAACGGGCACCCATCGGCTCGTCAACACGCTTTACAGCGAGGAAGGCCAGCTACGGCAGGATATGTGGGACCGGCCGCAGTATCGGCTCATGGGCATCACGGATACGCTCGGCGCGGCCGTCGCCGCGCTGCTCGCGAACGGCCAGGAGCCGGCCGAAGCGGTGCGCGAAGCGCAGGAATATCTCTATCAGGCGGCCCGGCAGGCGTTCCGGCCCGGCATGGGCGCGTATTTGCCCGACCGCTTCTTCTGGGCGCGCGACGACGAAGAGGAATCGCCGCCGATTGGCGAGCGCGCCCCGCGTCAGAAGCCGTCGCGCGCATAAAAAAACCCCGCATTGCTGCGGGGTTTTTTTCGGCTTGGAGGCACGGCTTTCACCGCGCCCGCCATGTCGTTTCGGCGAGCGGCCTAAAAGCAGGGGCCGCTCGAACCCGAAATTACATGTCCATGCCCATGCCGCCCATGCCGCCGGGCATACCGCCAGGCATCGGGGCATCCTTCTTCGGCAGTTCGGCAACGGCTGCGTCCGTCGTCAGCAGCAGGCCTGCCACCGAAGCGGCGTTTTGCAGCGCCGTACGCGTGACCTTCGTCGGATCGACGACGCCGGCTTCCACCAGATCGCCGTACTCTTCCGTCGCAGCGTTGAAGCCGTAGTTGCCCTTGCCTCCGGCAACGGCCGCCACGACAACGCCGGCTTCCAAGCCGCCGTTGACCACGATCTGACGCAGCGGCTCTTCCATCGCGCGCAGCACGATCTTGATGCCTGCGTCTTGGTCGGCATTCGCGCCCTTCAGGCCCGTGATGGCCGTGCGAGCGCGGATCAGCGCAACACCGCCGCCAGGAACGATGCCTTCTTCAACGGCGGCACGCGTGGCGTGCAGCGCGTCTTCGACACGTGCCTTCTTTTCCTTCATTTCGACTTCGGTCGCGGCGCCGACCTTGATCACTGCCACGCCGCCGGCCAGCTTGGCCACGCGCTCTTGCAGCTTTTCACGGTCGTAGTCGGACGTCGCTTCTTCGATTTGCGTGCGGATTTGCTTCACGCGCGCTTCGATGTTCTTCCCTTCGCCTGCGCCGTCGATGATCGTCGTGTTTTCCTTGCCCACTTCGATGCGCTTGGCTTGACCGAGCTCTTGCAGCGT
>NZ_JBQCHR010000129.1:0-38193 GCF_051954495.1 Trinickia sp. | reverse complement strand
GTCGTCGTGCGTGCTCGAGACGAAACCGGCCTCGTATGCCGACGGCGCGAAGTACACGCCCGCATCGAGCATCCGGTGGAAGAACGCGTTGAAGCGCGCGATGTCGCTGCGCGAAACGTCGGCGAAGCTCGCCGGCACTTGGTCGGTGAAGTACAGGCCGAACATGCCGCCCACGGCGTCGGCGCAAAAGGGTACGCCCGCCTCGTGCGCGGCGGCCGTCAAGCCACTCGTGAGCCGTGCTGTTTGGGCCGATAGGCGTTCGTAGAAGCCGGGCGCCTGAATCAATTGGAGCGTCTTCAAGCCGGCGGCGACGGCGATCGGGTTGCCCGACAAGGTGCCGGCTTGGTAGACAGCGCCTTCGGGCGCGAGCAGCGACATGATGTCGCGCCGCCCGCCGAATGCGGCCGCGGGCATGCCGCCGCCGATCACCTTACCGAGGCAGGTGAGGTCGGGCGCGATGCCGTACATCGCCTGCGCGCCACCCAGTCCGACGCGGAAACCGCACATCACTTCGTCGAAAATCAACACCGCACCATGCTGCGTGCAAAGGCGCCGCAGCGCTTGCAGGAATTCCGGATTACCCCGCACTAGGTTCATGTTGCCGGCGACGGGCTCTACGATGACGGCCGCGATTTCACCGCCGAACGCGGCGAAGGCTTCTTCGAGTGCCGCCGTGTTGTTGTACTCCAGCACAGTCGTGTGTTTAGCGATGTCGCTCGGCACGCCGGCCGATGTCGGATTGCCGAATGTCAGCAGGCCGGAGCCGGCTTTGACGAGCAGGCTGTCGGCATGGCCGTGGTAACAGCCTTCGAACTTCACGATCCGATTGCGCTGCGTAAAGCCCCGCGCGAGGCGCAATGCGCTCATCGTCGCTTCGGTGCCGCTCGACACCAGCCGCACCTTTTCGATCGAAGGCACGAGTTTGCAAATTTCCTCGGCGATCTCGATTTCGGCTTCCGTCGGCGCGCCGAACGAAAAGCCGTCTGCCAGCACGCGTTGCACCGCTTCGAGCACTTCGGGGTGGACGTGGCCGACGATCATCGGGCCCCACGAGCCGATGTAGTCGATGTAGCGCTTGTCTTCGGCGTCCCAGAAATAGGGGCCTTGGGCGCGCTTGACGAAGCGCGGCGTACCGCCGACGGAGCGAAAGGCGCGCACGGGCGAATTGACGCCGCCCGGAATGGTGCGTTGCGCGCGTTCGAAAAGGGCTTGGTTGCTGGACATGGGCAGAGCTTGAAGTTCGATGGACGCCGGCGACAAAACGCGCCAAGTGGGCGCCGCCTGCGTAATGTCTGGGATTGTACCCAAAGCGGGGCGCGGCAGACCGCAGCTGGCCGTTCGGATAAGAGGTGGGGCGGGGAAATGGTGTCGCGGGCGGAGACGACGGCAGCGAACTGCGACGGGTATCGCGGGAAGGTAGCGCGGGAAGGTAGCGCGGAGGGACGGTGCCGTCATGAAAAAAGCGCCCACGAGGGGCGCTTTCAAGGTACTGCGCGTCGCGCTCGTCCGGCGGGCCGAAGCCCGGCCGGAAGACGCGTTGCTTATTAGAACTTGTGACGGATACCAGCAACAACAGCCGTTTGCGACTGACCGCTCGCGATGCCAGCCGACGCGTCGATGGCAGCCTTCAGGTTGTTCGTCGCCTTTTGGTAGATGCCCGTCAGGTAGACGTCCGTGCGCTTCGACAGGTTGTAGTCGGCGCCCAGGTTGGTCTGCCAGTAGTGGCCCGACACGCCTGCTTGACGCACGCCCGTGTACGTTTCGCCAACCGCCACGACGAGAGCCGGGGTCAGGTTGTAACGGAAGCTGCCTTCGTAGTTGTTGAAGTGGATCGTGCCTGCCGGCGCCGTCAGAGCAGCCGTCGACGACGTGTACAGCGAGCCCGTGTACAGCAGGCCGACCGTTGCCGGGCCGAAGCCGTACGTGGCGCCCAAGCCCCACTGGTGAACGCGCTGACCAGCGATCGTGCCATTGACTGCGCCGCCGGCGACGTTCGGGTTTTGAACGAAGGCGTAAGCTGCAGCCACGTTCAACGGGCCCATGCCGTACGTTGCGCCAATGCTGTAGCTACGGTCGTTCGCGAAGCCCGTGCTGTTCGAGAAGCCATACAGCGCTTCAGCTTGGAAGCCGCCCATCGTCGGCGACACGTACTTCACCGAGTTGTCGGTGCGGAACGTGTTGTTCAGGTTGTCGTTATCGAACGGGTGCGTGGCGTACTGCGTCAGCGTCGAAGCGACGTCGAGCGGTGCCAGGTAGTCTTGCACGGCGTTGTACTGACGGCCGAGCGTGAACGTACCGAAGCTCTTGTTGCTCAGACCGACGTAGGCTTGACGGCCGAACTCACGACCACCTTGACCCAGCGTGCCGTTGTTCGGGTTGAAGCCGTTTTCCAACTTGAAGATAGCCTTCGTGCCGCCACCGAGGTCTTCGGCGCCGGTCAAGCCCCAGCGCGAGCCGGACTCGTTACCGCTAGCCATTTGCCATGCCGACTTGCCTGCGGCGTTGGCATTGCTCGTGTACAGGATGCCGATGTCGACGATACCGTACAGCGTGACGGTGCTCTGTGCGTGAGCAGCGCCAGCAAACATGCCCAAAGCTGCGAGTGCGAGAAGTGACTTTTTCATCAAACTAGGTCTCCGAGACGAAGAGAGTTGCAGTATGAGCAACCCGGATTGGTTAATTTCTTGCCGCGGACCCCTCTACTTTTTCAGTAGTTGGCTCGCCCGCGGGTCCAGGCAGTCGAGGCGATACTAGGCATCTGGACCCCGTACCCTCATTAGTGCAAACCCTAGTTGCAGAAGATTGTTGCGTGTAGTGAAAAGGACTATATCCGCTGATGAATGATGCAAACCCTTGCCAGACAAGGAAAGAAGTGGAAGCAACCGCTTAATTGACCCCGCCGACTGTTGTGAGAGCGCAACATCTTTTTGATGCACCGTTGTTGCGAATACGTTGAAGAAAGATCGCGGCTTCGCCCGGCATCCCGCCGTCATCTCGATTACCGGCGTCCGCACGTGCACCTTTACGGTGCAGCCTGCCGCAAAACGCGCTGGCGCCCGGGGGCGGCATAGAGGGTACGGGCGAAAAAAACCGCGCCTGAATGTCGCGGAGTGGGGTGGCAGGGTGGGTAGCGGGTAGCGGGTGGCGGCGCCGGGGCGTGAAGCCGCCCGGTTCCGCCGTCATCCGGGCTCTCAAAGGCCCCGTAGGCGCTCGGATCAATCCGCCGCCGACGACGCCGCCCCGTGGCTGAGCCAGTCGAGCACGGCCGTCGCGTCGTCCGTGGACGCCGTGCGCGCCTTGGCCACGGCCTGGGCCACCTCCGTCGTCGGCTCCGCGCGGCGGATCGCCACGCCAACGGCAAGAATGTCGATCATCACCAAATGCAGGATGCGCGAAATCATCGACAACTGCGATTCGCGAATCTCGATGTGATCGGTCTCGAGGGCAACCGTCGCCCGTTTCGCAAGCGGCGTATTGCTGGACGTGATGGCGATGACCTGCGCGCCGGCTTGCATCGCGACATCGAGCACGCGCAGCAGCTCCGGCGCGCGCCCGGACTTCGACACGGCCACGATCACGTCGCCCTTGCCGAGCAGCGCGGCGGATGCGGCCTGCATATATAGATCGCCGTAGGCGATCGTCGGGATGCCGAAGCGGAAGAACTTGTAGTGCGCGTCCTGAGCGACGATGTTCGAATTGCCGAGCCCGTAGAACTCGATCCGGCGCGCGCCGTTGAGCAGTTCGATCGCGCGTTCGACGTGCTCGAAGTTCAGGTGCTCGCGCAGTTGCAAGATTGCCGATACGGTGTTGTCGAGCACCTTCGCCCCGAAATCGGTGGCGGTGTCGCCCAAATGCACTTGGCTGTGGCTGACAGGAATCGTACCCGTCAAGCCGGTTGCGAGCTTGAGCTTGAAGTCGGACAGCCCTTGGCAGCCGAGCGAACGGCAGAAGCGAATGACGGTTGGCTGGCTCACGTCGGCTTTGCGGGCGATGTCGACGATCGGGTCGCTGATGATCGAACGCGGATGGTTCAGCGCGAGATCGGCCACCCGGCGTTCGGCCGGCGTCAACGCATCGCGCATCTGGCGGATCCGTTCGAAGACGGCCGACGAGCCGCCGCCCGCGCGATTCGACAGTTGCTCCGCAAGAATGGCCGACACGCCGAGGAAGGCGGGGTATTCGGCCGTGATCAAATAGGTCGGAACATTGGCGAGGTAAGGCTCGAAGCGGCCCTTCGCTTCGAAGCGCTGGCGAAACGACGAGCGCAGAAAGAGATCGCCGAGCTTGAGCACGACGCCGCCGCCTATATAGATACCGCCGAGCGCGCCAAGCGTCACGGCCAGATTGCCGGCGAACGTGCCGAGGATGCCGCAGAAGCAGTCGACCGCTTCGAGTGCGAGCGCCTCGCCCGCGTGCGCGCGCTCGACCACCTCGGCGGGATTGACCGTCGGCGCCACCCGCTTTTTGTCCCGAGCGGCCAGCGCACGGTAGATGAGCTCGATGCCCGGGCCCGCCGCCACGCGCTCGAACGACACATGTGGCCACTTTTTGCGCGCGTACTGCAGGACGATGTCCTCGCGCTCGTCCATCGGTGCGAAGCTCGCGTGGCCGCCCTCGCTGCCGAGCGCGATCCACCGGTCGTCGGCCGGAATGAGGCCCGACACGCCGAGCCCCGTGCCGGGGCCGAGCAGGCCGATCACGCTGTTTTGCCGGCGCGAGCCGCCGCCCACCTGAACGCGCTGCGCGTCGGTCAGGCCCGGGAGCGCCATGGCGAGCGCCGTGAAATCGTTGACGACCAGCAGCGTGTCGAAACCGAGCGCGCGCCGTGTCGCCTCGATCGAAAACGCCCACTTGAAGTTCGTCATGCTGACTTGATCGCCGTCCACGGGGTTCGCAATGGCGATTGCCGCATGATTGACGCGGCCGATCTTGGTGTCCTTCAAATACTTCTTCAGCACGTCTTCGATCGTCGGATAGTCGGCACAGGGGTAGACGCGAATCTGCGTAATCTCCCCCGGCTCCGTTTCTAGCGCGAAGCGTGCGTTGGTGCCGCCGATATCGGCGAGCAGACGCGGACCATCGGCGTGCTGGCGTGCGCCGGGTACCGAAACAGTTTTATTTTGCAGACCAGTAGACATCGAGTCTGACTCCCTTGTCGTTTGCCAGCTTCGAGATGGCGTTTTCTTGCGGCGACGATGCGGCCGCTTTCAGTACGTCGAGTTTTCGTTCGCCCGAGATCAGCAGGAACAGCTTGCCGACACCCTTGAGCGCCGACATCGAAAGGCTCACGCGCGCGTGCGGAGCGGCGCCCGGATGGACAGCGACGTAGCGCTCGGGCGTTTGCAGCGCATGCGCCCATTCGTGGGAGGGCGCATCGGCGAAGAGCGAGGCAGTGTGGCCGTCCTCGCCCATGCCGAGCACGGCGACGTTCGGCTGTGCGTAGGAGGAGTCGGCGTTCAAGGCGGCAATGCGCGCGTCGAGCGAGACGGACACGTCGACGAGCGGGGCGAACCGCGCCGCGCTCGCCGCGTGCGTCAGCAGCGTATCGCGCACCAGGCGGGCGTTGCTCGCGCCGTCGGTTTCGGGCACCCAGCGATCGTCGACGAGCGTCACGTCGACGCGGTCCCATTCGAGCGGTTCGAGCGCCAGCGCCTCGAAGAACGGGCGCGGGCTCGTCCCGCCGGAGACGGCTAGCGTGGCGCGCGCGCCCATGGCCGCGGCCAGCGATGCACCGAGGGCGCCGCCGACCGCTTTAGCCAGCGCGCCGGCTTGGGCGCGCGGGTCGTCAAAAGCGTGAAGCTCGATCACTTCTCCTCCAGACTGCTTTTTGTATGTCCAACATGGTCGGCAGGCATCGCGCTTTCCCCGAACGCCTTGCGCGCTGCAATGCGAAGCGTAACGCCGCCGAACCGTCTATTCGTCACATCGATGCGATTCGCCTGGCGCTCAGTTCTCTTCCTCGAGCCAGCAGGTGCCGTGCTGCGCGAGCATCGCGCTTGCGGCGGCGGGGCCCCAGGTACCCGCCGCGTACGGCTTGGGCGGTTTGTTCGAACCTTGCCACTCGTTCAGGATCGGCTCGACCCAGCGCCACGCGGCTTCTTGCTCGTCGCGCCGCACGAACAGCGCGAGGCGGCCATTGATCACATCGAGCAGCAGCCGCTGATACGCCTCCATCTGTCCTTCCTTGAAGAACTGATCGAAGGCGAGGTCCAGATGCACGCTCGAGAGGTTCATCCCTTCGCCGGGTTGCTTGGCCAGGCAGTACAGGCGGATCGATTCGTTCGGCTGCAGCCGGATCACGAGCCGGTTGGCCCCCGGCCGCAGCGCGGGTGCGCCGAGCGCCGAATGCGGCACGGGCCGGAAATTGACGACGATCTCCGCCACCCGCTCGGCCAAGCGCTTGCCCGTGCGCAGGAAGAACGGGACGCCGGCCCAACGCCAGTTTTCGATTTCAGCCTTCAGCGCGACGAACGTTTCCGTCGTGCTTTGGGATTTGACGCCGTGCTCGGTTGCATACGCCGGCACCGACGTGCCCTTGATCACGCCCGAATGATACTGGCCTCGCACGGCCATTTTGGAAATGTCGCGCGTATCGATCGGCTTGAGCGCGCGCAGCACGCGCAGTTTTTCGTCACGGACGGAATCGGAATCCATCGAATGCGGCGGCTCCATCGCGACGATCGACAGCAGCTGCAGCAAGTGGTTCTGCACCATGTCGCGCAGCGCGCCCGTGTTGTCGTAGAAGTCGCCCCGGCCCTCGACGCCCAGCTCTTCGGCGATGGTGATTTGGATACTTTCCACCCACTCCCGGCGCCACAGCGGCTCGAACAGCGCGTTGCCGAAGCGCAGCGCCAGCAGATTCTGCACGGGTTCCTTGCCGAGATAGTGGTCGATCCGATAGATCTGCTCTTCGGTGAAGATCTCGCCCACGGCGTCGTTGATCGCATTGGACGAACGCAAGTCGTAGCCGAGCGGCTTCTCCAGCACGATGCGCGCATTTTCGTTCAGCCCCACCGAAGCCAGCGCGCGGCAGATCGGCACGAACAGCGACGGCCCCGTCGCTAGATAGAACACGCGCGTGCCGGCATGGCCGTCGATCGCATCGCGCAGCAGAACGAAATCCTCGGGCTTGCCCAGGTCGAGCTTGACATAGGCGATGCGCTCCAGAAAGCGCTGCCACGCCGCCTGATCTAGGCCGCCGCCTTTGGAAACATGAGCCTTGACGTTGCTGTTGACCCACTCGATGTAGCCGTCGCGGTCGGCCGCGTGCCGCGCCACGGCGACGATCTTGCCGTGCTCGGACAACATGCCCGCGCGATGGGCCTCGAAGAGCGCCGGAAGAATCTTTCGCATCGACAGATCGCCAGTCCCGCCGAAGAGAACGAAAGTGAAGCCTGAGTCGATTTGCATGAGTCGTGAGCCGAAGTCAAAGGGTTGCGGGCGCGTTCGAGAAACGGGTCTAGGCTAGCTGGCTGCTCGAGTTGCGACGTCTTGTAGCGCGATAAAAATATTTTTGACACTGAATTGTAGTTTAACTACAATCCAAATCAAGAGGTAACGTCGATCGAACGAAAAAAGTTGTTGGCCGCCGCGGGCGGCGGACGTTTTCGAGGCCGATCGGCGGCAACGCGCCGCGTGTTTCCGTGTATGGGTCAGTGTCTCGATACATACCGCGCGTGCATGTTAGCAGCGCCGTTTGCGCAGCGCTGCCTCCCCGAGCTGGCTACGCGCGACGCGGGCAAGCCGAATTCGAATGAGGAGACAGTCGTTGAGCTTGGAAGCACCCGTTTCCTGACGATCCACCGCGGCCGGGCTTGCCCGAGATGCACGCGAGCGCGCGCCAACGCGGTTCGGCCCTATCCAGTGTTGTTGTCTGTTGCACCCAACCACCGTTCCCCGGCCTGTCGAAGAGGGGATCCAATCGTTACTTGGTCAGTAGTCTGGAGGAGATAAAGAATGAAAGTTCGCGCGATCATGGCTGCGCTGTGCGCCACGGGGCTGTTGATGGGCGTGTCGGCGGCTCAGGCGGCGGAATCCGTCGAAGTGCTGCACTGGTGGACCTCGGGCGGCGAGTCCAAGGCCATCGGCGTCCTCAAGGACGACATGACGAAGCAAGGCTACACGTGGAAGGACTTCGCGGTGGCGGGCGGCGCGGGCGCCGCGGCCATGACGGCGCTGAAGACGCAGGTGATCTCGGGCAACGCGCCCAGCGCCGCGCAAATCAAAGGACCGCTGATCAAGGAATGGGCCGATCAGGGCGTGCTCGTGAACATCGATTCGGTCGCGAAGGAACAAGACTGGAAGAAGAACCTGCCGCCGCAGATCGACAAGATCATGCAAGCGGACGGCCATTACGTCGCCGCGCCGTTCTCGGTGCACCGCGTGAACTGGCTCTACATCAACAAGGCCGCGCTGGATAAGGCCGGCGGCAAGGTGCCGACCACGTGGGACGAGTTCTTCGCCGTCGCCGACAAGATGAAGGCGGCGGGCATCCAGCCGGTCGCGATGGGCGGCCAGCCGTGGCAAGACTTCACGGTGTGGGAAGACGTCGTGCTGTCGCAAGGCGCCGATTTCTACAAGAAGGCGATCGTCGATCTCGATCAAAAGACGCTCACGTCGCCGCAGATGGTCAAGGTGTTCGATACGGTTCGCAAGCTGACGACCTACTTCGACAGCTCGCGCACGGGCCGCGATTGGAACCTCGCCACGGCCATGGTCATCAACGGCAAGGCCGGCATGCAGTTCATGGGCGACTGGGCGAAGGGCGAGTTCGCGAACGCGAACAAGAAGGCCGGCACGGATTACGTCTGCACGGCGGTGCCAGGCACGGAAAAGGCCTACACGTTCAACGTCGACTCGTTCGTGTTCTTCCAGCAGAAGGGCCAAAAGGCCGCGACGCCGGGCCAGCTTGCGCTCGCCAAGACGATCATGAGCCCCGACTTCCAGAAGCAGTTCAGCCTGTACAAGGGCTCGATCCCCGTGCGTCTGGGCGTCGACATGAGCAGCTATGACGATTGCGCGAAGAAGTCGTACGCCGACGAACAAGCGGCGATCAAGGCCGGCGGCTATGTGCCGTCGCTGGCGCACGGCATGGCCCAAGGCGATGCCACGGCCGGCGCGATGAGCGACGTCGTCACGAAGTTCATGAACTCGAGCGAATCGTCGCAAGACGCAGTGGCCGCGCTCGCCAAGGCCGCCAAGACGAAGTAAGCGCAACTGTAGTTAAAGGGGCGGGCGCTCGCTGCGTGCGGCGTCTGCCTGCTTCACTCAAGCCGGCCGGGCATATCGGACTTTCGAAACGCCAAGGCCGGTCCGCAAGCACTCAGGAGTCGAGTAGTGGCTGCCTCTCTCAGCGGAAAGGGGAACAACGTGGCGCCCGTATCCCACCGCACCTCGTCGATGTCGGCGTTTGCCGATCGCTGGATCCCGAAGCTCGTCTTGTCGCCCAGCGTGGCGATCAGCGTCGTCTTCGTGTACGGCTTTATTCTGGTCACCGGTTATCTGTCGCTGTCGAGTTCGCGGCTGATGCCCAACTACACGTTCGCCGGCCTCACGCGCTACAGCGAACTGTTCGAGAACGATGTCTGGTGGACGTCGGCGCAGAACCTCGGTTGGTTCGGCATTCCGTTCATCGCGATCTGCATCGGGCTCGGGCTTTTTCTCGCTATTCTGCTCGATCAGAAGATTCGCAACGAAGGCGCGTTGCGCGCGGTGTTCCTTTATCCGATGGCGCTCTCGTTCATCGTCACGGGGACGGCTTGGCAGTGGATTCTCAATCCTTCCCTCGGGCTTGAGAAAGTCTTGCACGACTGGGGCTGGACGAGTTTCTCGTTCACTTGGCTCGACGATCCCGACAAGGCCATCTTCTGTATCGTGATCGCTGCCGTTTGGCAATCGACGGGCTTCGTCATGGCGCTGTTCCTTGCCGGCCTGCGCGGCGTCGATTCGGAAATTTTCAAGGCCGCCCAGGTGGACGGCGCGACGCTGCCCACCATTTATCGCAAGATCGTGATTCCGAGCATGCGTCCCGTGTTCTTCTCGGTGCTCTTGATTCTGTGCCACATCACGATCAAGACGTTCGACCTCGTCGTCGCGCTGACGGCCGGTGGGCCCGGTACGTCCTCGTCGCTGCCGGCGATGTTCATGTACACGTTCTCGTTTAACCGCGGGCAACTCGGCGTGGGCGCCGCATCGTCGATGATGATGCTGGCCACCGTCGTCGCCGTACTCGTGCCGCTCATGTACCTGGAGTCGAGGAGCACCCGCAATGCAGCCTAAGATGACCTTTGGTCGCGCGTTCATTTACGCTGCGCTCGTGCTGTTCGCGCTGTACTTCCTGTTTCCGCTGTACGTGATGTTGTCCACGTCGTTCAAGGATCTCGATCAACTGCGTACCGGCAATCTGCTGACGCCGCCCACTCACTGGACCTTTGCGCCATGGATCAAGGCATGGAGCGAGGCTTGCACGGGCGTGCGCTGTGACGGCATGCGTCCGTTCTTCATGAATTCGGTGCGCATGGTGATTCCGGCTGTGTTGCTGTCGTCGATCATCGGTGCGTTCAACGGCTATGTGCTGACGCACTGGCGCTTTCGCGGCGCCGATGCGATCTTCACGATGCTGCTGGTCGGCTGCTTCATCCCGTTTCAGACGATTCTGCTGCCGATGGCGCGCTTGCTCGGGTTCATCGGCATCTCGAACACGATCGGCGGCCTCGTGCTCGTGCACGTCGTCTACGGCATCGCGTTCACGACGATGTTCTTCCGCAACTTCTACGTGAGCATTCCGGCCGAACTCGTGAAGGCGGCGCGCATCGACGGCGCCGGATTCTTCATGATCTTCACGCGCATCTTGCTGCCCGTCTCGCTGCCGATCTTCATGGTGTGCGTCATTTGGCAATTCACGCAGATTTGGAACGACTTCCTGTTCGGTATCGTGTTTTCCGGCGTCGATTCGATGCCGATTACCGTGGCCTTGAACAATCTCGTGAATACGTCGACAGGCGTGAAGGAATACAACGTCGATATGGCCGCCGCCATCATCGCGGCGTTGCCGACGCTCCTCGTCTACGTCATCGCGGGCCGCTACTTCGTGCGCGGTCTGACGGCAGGCGCGGTGAAGGGCTAACACGTAGGGGCGTTCCGCCAGGCGCGGCGCGGGCGCGAAGCGCCGCGCGGCCGAACGAGCGCAACGCCTATTCGACAGACTCGAAAGCAGTAAGCAGATTAGAGGATTTCAGCATGGCAAGCCTTTCCATCCGCGACGTATACAAGACCTACCCCAATGGCGTGCCCGTCTTGAAGGGCGTCGACATCGAGATCGAGGACGGTCAGTTCCTGATTCTCGTCGGCGGCTCCGGGTGCGGGAAGTCGACGCTGCTCAACATGATCGCCGGCCTCGAAACGGTAACCAAGGGGCAGATCTGCATCGACGGCAAGGTCGTCAACGATCTCTCGCCGAAGGATCGCGATATTGCGATGGTGTTCCAGTCGTACGCGCTTTATCCGTCGATGACGGTGCGCGAGAACATCTCGTTCGGCCTGAACATCCGTAAAGTGCCGAAGAAGGAGCAGGCGCAGATCGTCGATCGCGTGTCGTCGATGCTGCAGATCGATCATTTGCTCGACCGCAAGCCGGGCCAGCTCTCGGGCGGTCAGCGCCAACGGGTGGCGATGGGCCGGGCGCTCGCGCGCGATCCGGTCATGTTCCTGTTCGACGAACCGCTGTCGAATCTCGATGCGAAGCTGCGCATCGAAATGCGCTCGGAGATCAAACTGCTGCATCAACGCCTAGGCACGACGATCGTCTACGTCACGCACGATCAGATCGAGGCGATGACGCTCGGCGACCGCATCGCCGTGATGAAGGACGGCGTCGTGCAGCAGTTCGGCGCCCCGCAGGAGATCTACGATTCGCCGTCGAACCTGTTTGTCGCCGGTTTCATCGGCGCGCCGCCGATGAACTTCATCGAAGGCAAGCTCGTCGAGCAAGGCGCCGGCATCGGCATGGAGATCGACACGGGCGTCGAGCGCAGCGTGTTGAAGCTGCCGTTCGAGGCGAACCGCGTGAAGTCGCATGTCGGGCAAAGCGTCATTCTGGGCCTGCGCCCCGAGCGCATTACCGACGCGCGGGGCGCGCACGACGCGAACAGCAGCGATCTGCAGCCGCTGAAGGTGAACGTCGACGTGATCGAGCCGACGGGGCCCGATACGCTCGTCTTTGCTCAGATCAACGGTAAACGCACCGTGAGCCGCGTCCACCCGGCCTCCAATCCGCAGGCGCAACAGAACATGACGCTGCTCGCCGACGTGTCGAAAGCCGTGTTGTTCGACCCGAAGACCGAAGCACGCATCGCGTAAGCGCGAAGGAACGAGGGGCGGCGCTCGGCCGCCCCTGTGTGGTGCCATCCGCGATGCCGTCAATGCGGCAGGCGCACGTTGAATTTGAACGTGATGAGCCGCGCGATGAGGATGAAACTGGTCGCGGCGATGACGCTGTAGACCGAGTCGACCTGCAGATGGTCGAGCAGAAGATACAGCCAGCACCCGGCGAACGCGCACGTGGCGTAGGGGCGCGAATCGCGCAGCAGCAGCGGCACCTCGTTGCAGACGACGTCCCGAATGATGCCGCCGAATACCCCTGTCACGACGCCCATCATGACGGCGATGAACGCCGGCATGTTCGCGTCGAGCGCGATCGACGTTCCCGAAATGCTGAACAGGCCCAGACCGATCGCGTCGGCGATCAGTAGCGCGCGTTCGTTGAACACGCGCGACGCCATGCGCAGCACGACCGGCGCGAACAGCGAGAGGACGAAGATGACGATGACGTACGCTTCGTGCTCGACCCAGTAAAACGGCCGGCGTTCAAGCAGGACGTCGCGCACGGTGCCCCCGCCGAATGCCGTCGCGAGGGCGACGAGAAAGGTGCCGACCGCGTCGAGCCGGCGCTTGCGCGCCTCGATAAAACCGGAAAACGCATAGGCGAGGATGGCGAGGCCCTCGATGATGGCGAGCGCGAACGTGAGCCTAGGATGCACTGCCGCTCTCCCGCTCCGGGCGTGCGGCGCCTTGCCGGCCGGGGCTCGGCTGCAGCAGCACGAGCACCGCTCCGGCGCCGCCGTCGTGTGGACGGGCCTGACAAAACGCAATGACTTCCGCCTTCTGCACGAGCCATGCGCGCACTTTTCCCTTCAGTACGGGCTCCTTGCCGACGGACCCCAAGCCCTTCCCGTGAATGACCCGGACGCAGCGCAACCCGCGCTTGACCGTTTCGCGGATGAACTCGGCCAGTGCTTCACGCGCTTCTTCGCGCCGCATCCCGTGCAAGTCGAGCTGCGCTTGGACGATCCAATGTCCTCGCCGTAGCTTGCGCACGACCTCGTGACTGATGCCGGGCCGGCAATAGAACAGCGACTCGTCGGTGTCGAGCAGTACCTCGGGATCGAACTCGTCGGAGATGGCCTCGTTCAGCACGGCTTGCTCGTCGCGCTTGGTTTGCAGCGGCAAGGCGGGCGGCGGAGCGCGGTGGGGCGTGGCGCGGGCCGCCGCCGCGATCGGCGAGACGTTGCCGACTTCGCGCCGAAAGATCTCGGCGTCGGCCGCCGCTTCGCGCGCGGCTTTGGCGGCGGCGGCCCGCTCGCGCTCTCGCTCGGCGGCGCTTTGCTTGAGCGCGTCGCGCAAGGCGGCAAGATCGGTGAGGCCGGAGGCGCGTTGCGCGGCCTCGGGGCGCTGATTGGCGCTCGAACGGGGACGATTCTTGGACATGACGGTCACGGCGATGACGACGGGGACTGCGACAACGACAACGGCGAACGCGCCCGACTATGCCGACGCGCTAAGCAAAAAGGGCCGCGGGCATGGCGGCCCCGGCCC
Organism: Trinickia sp.; assembly: GCF_051954495.1. GTDB lineage: Bacteria > Pseudomonadota > Gammaproteobacteria > Burkholderiales > Burkholderiaceae > Trinickia. Next base: position 24,321 of record NZ_JBQCHR010000129.1, on the reverse strand, counting down.
TTTCCTCTTACGCTCGATAAGGCGCTCGGCGCAGGCCGAGCGGCGAGCCGACGAACGCTATTTTACCGATCGGCTTCCGCGCTCATCACGTGATCCTGATGAAGCTCGTGCACGCTTTCCAGATAGCGCTGGGCATCGAGCGCGGCCATGCAGCCCGTTCCTGCGCTCGTGATCGCTTGGCGGTACACATGATCCTGCACGTCGCCTGCCGCGAACACGCCCGGCACGCTCGTGCCGGTGGCGTTGCCGTTCAGACCGCCGTTCGTGATGATGTAGCCGTTTTTCATCTCCAACTGGCCTTCGAAGATGTCGGTATTGGGCTTATGGCCGATCGCGATGAAGACGCCTTGCAGGGCGAGGTCCGACGTTTGGCCCGTCTGCGTGTGCTTGATGCGCACGCCCGTGACGCCCGAGTCGTCGCCCGTCACTTCCTCGAGCACGTGATTCCATTTGATCTCGACGACGCCTTCCTTTTCCTTTTCGAGCAAACGGTCGATGAGGATCGGTTCCGCGCGGAATTTGTCGCGGCGGTGGATGACGGTCACCTTGCTGGCGATGCCGGCCAGATACAGCGCTTCTTCGACCGCCGTGTTGCCGCCGCCCACGACCGCGACGTGCTGTTGCTTGTAGAAGAAGCCGTCGCAAGTGGCGCAGGCGGACACGCCGCGGCCGGAGAAGGCTTCCTCCGAGGGCAGACCCAGATACTGGGCGGAAGCGCCCGTCGAGATGATCAGCGAATCGCAGGTGTACTCGCCCGAATCGCCGATCAGCCGAATCGGCTTCTCATGCAGCTTGGCGGTATGGATATGATCGAACACGATCTCGGTATTGAACCGCTCCGCATGTTCGAGAAACCGTTGCATCAATTCGGGGCCTTGCACGCCGCCCGCGTCGGCCGGCCAGTTTTCGACGTCGGTCGTCGTCATGAGCTGGCCGCCTTGGGCGAGGCCCGTGACGAGCACCGGGGAAAGATTCGCGCGCGCGGCGTAGACGGCAGCCGTATAACCGGCGGGGCCGGAACCGAGAATGAGCACTTTGGCGTGTTTGCGCGTGGACATGATTGTTCGTTCCGTAAGAAAAAATGCCGCAAGAAGGCTGCCCGGCGAAAGCGCTGCGCGTCTTGCCGTTCGACGGCGCGGCGCTTTCGTTTCGTAAGTTGGGCATACGCCCATGATTATAAAGGGGCCTTGCCGCCGCCGCTGACAGCGCGCTCAATCGGTGCGATAGCTTTTGCGCGCTGTCGGGGCCGTTACCGTCATTTACAGCCGGGCGCGCGACGCAGCGTTTACAATAGCCCGCATCGAACCCCTGGCGGGTGCGCCCGCCACGCTGCTACGGATTCATGGCCAAAGCTCCTTATTCGGCGCCTGCGCAAGCGTTGCCGCATCGCATGTCGCGCCTTTTCACCGAAATTCGCTGGATCTTGCAGGTCGCGCTCTGCGTGTTCCTCGTGATGGCGCTCGTCAGTTACAGCCGTCACGACCCCAGTTGGACGCACGCGGCGCAGGTCGAGCGCATCTCCAATTGGGCGGGGCGCGTCGGCGCGTGGACGTCCGACATCCTGTTGCTGCTGTTCGGCTTATCCACCTATTGGTGGGTCGTGCTGCTGGCACGGCGCATCGCCGCCAACTATCGGCGTTTGAATCGCCATGCCGCCGACGAGGACGAAACCCCTCGCGACGGCGCCTGGATCGCCGACGCCTTTTCCTTCGTGCTCGTGTTGCTTGCGTGCGACGGTATCGAAGCGCTGCGGATGTGGTCGCTGCGCGTGCCGCTGCCGCGGGCCCCGGGCGGCATCGTCGGCGATGCCGTGGCGCGCGGCGTGTCCCATGCGCTCGGTTTTACGGGCGGCACGCTCGCGCTGCTGCTTGCGCTGGCGATCGGCCTGTCGCTCTATTTCCGCTTCTCGTGGCTGTCCGTCGCCGAGCGCGTTGGCGAATCGATCATTTCGGCCGTCACGTTCGCGAAGTTGCGCCGCGAGGCGGGGCGCGACCGCAAGCTCGGCGAGGCCGCGGCCGTCAAACGGGAAGGCAAGGTCGTGCAAAACCGCGTGCGGCTAGAGGATCACGAGCCGGTCACGATCGTGCCGGCCATGGCGACGCCGCCCAAATCCGAGCGCGTCGAAAAGGAAAAGCAGGTGCCGCTGTTCGCCGATCTGCCCGGCGATTCCACGCTCCCGCCGATCGCGCTGCTCGACCCTGCGCCGCCCGCGCAAGAGACCATTTCGGCCGATACGCTCGAATTCACCTCGCGCCTGATCGAAAAGAAGCTCAAGGATTTCGGCGTCGACGTCAGCGTCGTCGCGGCGTATCCGGGGCCTGTCGTCACGCGTTACGAGATCGAGCCGGCCACGGGCGTGAAGGGCAGCCAGATCGTCAATCTGGGCAAGGACTTGGCGCGTTCGCTCTCGCTCGTTTCGATTCGCGTGGTCGAAACCATTCCGGGCAAGAATTACATGGCGCTCGAGTTGCCGAACCAGCGGCGGCAAACGGTGCGCCTGTCGGAAATCCTCGGCTCCGAGGTGTACGCGGCGGCCGCGTCGAAGCTGACGATGGGCCTGGGCAAGGACATCGGCGGCAACCCCGTCTGCGCCGATTTGGCGAAGATGCCGCATTTGCTCGTGGCCGGTACGACGGGTTCGGGCAAATCGGTGGGGATCAACGCGATGATCCTCTCGCTCCTGTACAAGGCGAGCGCTGAAGATGTGCGCATGATCCTCATCGATCCGAAGATGCTCGAAATGAGCGTCTACGAGGGCATTCCGCACTTGCTGTGCCCCGTCGTGACGGACATGCGCCAGGCCGGGCACGCGCTCAATTGGGCCGTGGCGGAAATGGAGCGCCGCTATAAGCTGATGAGCAAGCTGGGCGTGCGCAACTTGGCCGGGTACAACAACAAGATCGACGAGGCGGCCAAGCGCGAGGAGAAGCTGCCCAATCCGTTCAGCCTCACCCCCGAAGCGCCCGAACCGCTTACACGCTTGCCGCACATCGTCGTCGTCATCGACGAGTTGGCCGATCTGATGATGGTGGTGGGCAAGAAGGTGGAAGAGCTCATCGCGCGGATCGCTCAAAAGGCGCGCGCGGCCGGCATTCACTTGATCCTTGCCACGCAGCGGCCTTCGGTCGATGTGATCACGGGTCTCATCAAGGCGAACGTGCCCACGCGGATGGCGTTCCAGGTTTCCTCGAAGATCGACTCGCGCACGATCCTCGACCAGCAAGGCGCGGAATCGCTGCTCGGCATGGGCGACATGCTGTACCTGCCCCCGGGCACGGGGTTGCCGGTGCGCGTGCACGGCGCGTTCGTGTCCGACGACGAAGTGCATCGTGTCGTCGAAAAGCTCAAAGAGCAGGGCGAGCCCAACTACGTAGAAGGGTTGCTCGAGGGCGGCTTGGCGGGCGAGGGCGACGAAGGCCAGGCGGCGGCCGGCGGCGGGCAGGGGGGCGACGAATCCGATCCGCTCTACGACCAGGCCGTCGAGGTGGTGGTCAAGAATCGGCGCGCGTCGATTTCGCTCGTTCAGCGCCACTTGCGCATCGGCTATAACCGCGCGGCTCGGCTGCTCGAACAAATGGAGCAATCGGGGCTTGTCTCGGCCATGTCGTCGAACGGCAATCGTGAGATTCTCGTTCCATCGCGCGAGGGCGATTGAGCGCTCGAGATCGACCGTGGGTGCATGACGCATAGCCGGCCGGGCTCGCGGCGAGCGTTTTCCGATTCTTTTTCCGATCCATCACGGAGCGTTATTTTGAATTCGATGCAGGACTCGTTTCGACAAGACATGCGTTCGCGCTTGAGCGCGCTGACGCGCGGCATTGGGGCGATTGCGGTGGGCGCGGCGTTGCTGGTTTGCGCGCCCGCGGCGTTCGCGAGCGGCGCCGAGCAATTGAAGGCGTTCGTCGCGCAAGTGCATGCGGCGCGCGGCGATTTCGTCCAGCGCGAAGTCAAAGCGCCGCCCAAGAACGCGAAGGCGAGCGATTCAGTCGTGCCGACGGTGGGCGGCACCTCGAGCGGGACGTTCGTATTCGCACGTCCAGGCAAGTTCATCTGGTCGTACGAGAAGCCGTACGAGCAAGTGCTCCAGGCCGACGGCGATAATCTGTACGTGTACGACAAGGATTTGAACCAGGTCACGATCCGCAAGCTCGGCGGTGCATTGGGGGCAAGCCCGGCCGCGATCTTGTTCGGCAGCAACGATCTCGAGAAGAACTTCACGCTGCGCGATGCGGGCGTGAAAGAAGGCATCGACTGGCTCGAACTGATTCCGAAATCGCGCGACACGCAATTCGAGCGCGTCGGCATCGGCTTTCGGGACGGCAATCTTCAGGCGATGGAATTGCACGACGTGTTCGGCAACGTGACGCTGCTTACGTTCTCGAACATTCAAAAGAATCCGGCGTTGAAACCGGGTGCTTTCAAATTCACGGTGCCCAAGGGCGCCGATGTGATCAACGGATAAGGCGTCGAGCGCCGGTTTCAGCGGTGCTGCGGTAACGACGCCGCACCGGCGCCAGGCGTTGCCTTCCGTTGACGCCGTTACGATTCGGAACCAGCCATGTTTGAGGAAACCCGCGCCGGCATGCCGCTCGCCGAGCGGCTGCGGCCCAGCACGATCGACGACGTCATCGGCCAAAAGCATCTGCTCGGGCCGATGAAGCCGTTGCGCGTGGCGTTCGAATCGGGCGAACCGCATTCGATGATCTTGTGGGGGCCGCCCGGCGTCGGCAAAACGACGCTCGCGCGGCTCATGGCCACGGCGTTCGATGCGGAGTTCATTGCGCTATCGGCCGTGCTCTCGGGCGTGAAGGACATTCGCGAAGCCGTTGAAGTTGCGCAAGCGCATCGCGCGCACGGGCGTCGCACGCTGGTTTTTGTCGACGAAGTGCATCGCTTCAACAAGAGTCAGCAGGACGCGTTCTTGCCGCACGTCGAATCGGGCTTGTTCGTGTTCATCGGCGCGACCACGGAAAACCCCTCGTTCGAAGTGAACAGCGCGCTGCTGTCCCGGGCGGCTGTTTATGTGCTCAAGAGTCTCGACGACGACGAGCAGCGCGAACTGCTCGATCGGGCGCTCGCTGCGTTGGGCAGCGTCGAGATGACCGACGAAGCGAAGGAATCGCTGATCGTCTCGGCCGACGGCGACGGCCGCAAGCTGCTCAACAATATCGAGATCGTCTCGCGCGCCGCCACGGCGCAAAAGGCGGAGAGCATCGACGGCGCATTGATCGCGAGCGCGTTGACGGAGAACTTGCGTCGCTTCGACAAAGGCGGCGATGCGTTCTACGACCAGATCAGTGCGCTGCACAAATCGGTGCGCGGCAGCAACCCCGACGGCGCGCTCTATTGGTTTTGCCGGATGCTCGACGGCGGCGCCGATCCGCGCTACCTGGCGCGCCGTATCGTGCGTATGGCGTGGGAGGACATCGGCCTTGCCGATCCGCGTGCGCCTCGCATTGCACTCGACGCCGCCGAGACCTATGAACGGTTGGGCACGCCCGAAGGCGAATTGGCCTTGGCGCAGGCATTGATCTACCTGGCCGTGGCGCCGAAGTCGAACGCCGGTTACATGGCTTACAACGAAGCGCGGCGTTTCGTCGGCAAGGATCGATCGCGCGCGGTGCCCGTGCATTTGCGCAACGCGCCGACGAAGCTGATGAAGGAACTGGGCTACGGTCACGAGTATCGGTACGCGCACGACGAACCCGATGCTTATGCGGCGGGCGAGACCTACTTGCCCGACGGCATGCGCGAGCCGCACTGGTACGAGCCGACGCCGCGCGGGCTCGAGGGCAAGATCGGCGAGAAACTGGCGCGTTTGTCGGAGCTCGATGCGGCCTGGCGGCGCGAGAACAAGACGAAGGGCGAGTGAGGGCGGCGGCGCTTGGCGCCGGCCGCCGTCGCTTTGTTCGGATGACCGCGCGGCACGGCGAGCCGGTGCGTTAAAATCGCCACTTCAACCACGATACGACCCGCACCTAGTTATGCTCGACATCCAGTTGCTGCGCAAAGATCTCGACGGCGTGGCCAAGCGCCTCGCCGCCCGCGGCTACACGCTCGACGTGGCCGCGTTCAGCCAGCTCGAAGCTGAACGCCGCGCCATTCAAACCCGCACCGAGGAATTGCAGTCACGGCGCAACAGCTTGTCGAAGCAAATCGGCGCGATGAAAGGCAAGGGCGAGGACACGACGGCGGTGATGGCCGAGGTAAGCGGCTTGGGCGACGAGATGAAGACGTCGGCCACCCAGCTGGACTACGTGCAATCGCGCTTGTCCGCGTTGCTGCTGGAAGTGCCGAATCTGCCGCACGAGAGCGTGCCGGCGGGCAGCGACGAGAAGGACAACGTCGAAGTGCGCCGGTGGGGCGCGCCGCGTCGGTTCGATTTCGAAGTGAAGGATCACGTCGATGTCGGCACGCCGCTTGGCCTCGACTTCGAAACGGGCGCGAAGCTCTCGGGCGCGCGCTTCACGATGCTGCGTGGCCCGATGGCGAAACTGCATCGCGCGCTCGCGCAGTTCATGCTCGACACGCATACGCAGCAGCACGGCTATACCGAAATCTATTCGCCGTACATCGTCAACCCTGAAATCCTGTACGGCACGGGCCAGCTGCCGAAGTTCGCCGACGACATGTTCCGCGTCGAGAAGGGCGGCGGTGAGAACGTGGTGACGCAGTACCTGATTTCAACATCGGAAATTTCGCTGACGAACACGGTGCGCGAGAGCATCGTCGACGGCGCGGCGCTGCCGATCAAGTTGACGGCGCATTCGCCGTGCTTCCGCTCCGAGGCCGGTTCCTACGGCCGCGACACGCGCGGGATGATTCGGCAGCATCAATTCGACAAGGTCGAGATGGTGCAGATCGTGGCGCCGGAGTCCTCGTATGAGGCGCTGGAGCAGATGGTCGGCCATGCCGAGGCGATCTTGCAGAAGCTCGAGTTGCCGTACCGAGTCATTACGCTGTGCACTGGCGACATGGGGTTCTCCGCGGCGAAGACGTATGACCTCGAGGTCTGGCTGCCTGCGCAGAATACGTATCGCGAGATTTCGAGCTGCTCGAATACCGAGGCATTCCAAGCCCGCCGCATGCAGGCTCGTTATCGCAACGCGCAGGGCAAGCCGGAACTCGTGCATACGCTCAATGGGTCGGGACTGGCCGTGGGGCGCACGCTCGTGGCCGTGCTCGAAAACTTCCAGAACGCGGACGGCTCGGTGACGGTGCCGGCGGTGTTGCGTCCGTACTTGGGTGGCGTGGAGCGGCTGGAAGCGAATACGGCGGGGTGAGCGCACCGGCCGCTGCTTCAGCTTTTTTGCGAAAAAGAGCTTGGAAAGCGGCGTGGACTGTTCTATAATCTTCGCTTCGCCAAACGACGACCAGCTTGGCGAAGCGAATACGGGGCAACCCAATTCGAGAAGTCGGAAAGGTGGCAGAGTGGTCGAATGCGCCGGACTCGAAATCCGGTGTACGGTTATACCGTACCGTGGGTTCGAATCCCACCCTTTCCGCCAGAATTTAAAAACCCCCGCAAAGCGAAAGCTTGCGGGGGTTTTTGCTTGGGGTCGTGCTTTGTACCTAGAATGAGAAACGTCGCGCCGGCTGCCGGCGTGCAGACCGTCGTCTCTTTCTTGGATCGGCATCCGCCGTGGTCGCTATGAACATCGACTACCTAGGTTCTGCTCGCACGGCCGTACGTGCGATGTGCGTCGCTTCCCTTGCAACCCTGCCCGCTTGCCACGGGAGCGTCTGCGTCGGTGTCGACGGATGTTTCGACGACGGCGAACCGCCAACGGTGACCTTATCCGGCACGGCCGCAACAGGGCGAGCGATCGCAGGCGCAACCATCCGTGCAGACTGTGCGCAGGGGTGGGGTACCACCGTCTCGGACAGCAGCGGAAACTACAGCCTCACGTTCGCCGCGACTCTCCCTTGCGTGATCACAGCCGTGTCGGCTAATACGACGCTGCATTCGCTGGCCTTCGCCGGCGGCACGTTCAATACGACGCCTGAAACCGAGTTGATGATGGTGTATCTTGCCTCGCAACTCGGCACGGATGTGACTCACCTCGTTGCAAATTTCCCGAGCAACGGGCATTTCCAGCAAGCGTTGGGCAATGCGACCGACGTCCTCGCCGCGGAAACGGCAGTGGGCACGAACGTCCAGCAGCGCTATCAAGTCACGTTGACGGTGCCCGCGTTCTTGACGACTCCCTTCGTGGTCGGCCAGCCGGGCGTAGACAGCGACCTTAGGGCGCTGGCGAACGCAGATGTGACCGATACTAGCGGAATGCCCAGTCAAGCCGCCGTCTCGCTGTTGTCGCAAGCGGGCGCGGCCAAGCCGCTGTAGGCGAGTGCGCCTACGCGCGCGAAGCAGCCGCGCCGGCCGCGTTGAATACCGGTTTGACAATGGCAAATCGCCATGCGGATCTTTGCACGAGCAATGGGAGGCGATGAAAAAGATCCGTCCGATTCCTCGCGCGGCTGAGGCATCATTGCCTGACCGTCCGGCCCGGCTAGGCTGGCGCGGCTAGAACAATGGGACAGGAGGAACGCCGATGGACATGGTGGTGAAAAGCGTGCTGTATCGCGCCGGCAAGCGGGTTCGCGATATCGAAATCGACGACATCAGCGAAGTGGTGGGAGAGCCCGACTCGTTCATTTGGGTCGGCCTTTACCATCCCGACGAGGCCTTGCTCAGGCGAGTGCAGCAGGAATTTCATCTGCACGATCTGGCGATCGAAGATGCCCTGAAGGCCCATCAGCGCCCCAAGATCGAAACCTACGGCGCGTCTTTGTTCATCGTGGTCAAGACCGCGCAGCTCATCGAGGGCGAGGTGCAGTATGGCGAAACGCACGTGTTCGTCGGGCACAACTTTCTAGTGACGGTCAGGCATGGTGCCTCGTCCAGCTATACCGAAGTGCGTACCCGCGTCGAACAGAATCCGCATCTGCTCGCCAAGGGCCCCGGTTTCGCGCTCTATTCGGTGCTCGATTTCGTCGTCGACAACTATCAGCCGATCATGAGCAGTTACGAGGCGCAATTCGATCGCATCGAAGGCTGTATGTTCAAGGCCGACTTCGATCTCGAGGTGATTCAAGAGAGTTACGAATTGCGCCGCAGTCTCATCGAACTGCGAAACGCGGCCGTGCCGATGGACGACATTTGCAATCAGCTCGTTCGCTTTCACGAGGAGATCATCCCGAAGGAGTTGCGCGCCTATTTGCGCGACATTCAGGATCATGCCCACCGTGTGATTGCCGCGACGGACGACCTGCGCGAAATGCTGACGAACGCCATGCACGTGAACCTCGCGCTCGTGTCCGTGCGGCAGAACGACATCGTCAAGCAACTGGCCGGATGGGGCGCCGTGCTCGCGGTTCCGACCATCGTGTTTAGCCTCTACGGCATGAATTTCCAGAACATGCCGGAACTCAAGTTCGCATGGGGTTATCCGGTGACGCTCGGCGTGACTGTCGCCGCCTGCGCATGGCTCTACCGAAAGCTCAAGAAAACGGGCTGGCTGTGAACAAGGAACGCCCGCGCGAATTTGCGATAATCACCGGTCCGAGTTCATGTCGCTAGCCGAACGCGGTCTATCCCGCGTAAGCGGTGCGATAACGAAAGAGGACGCCATGCAGCACGACGACTTGCGTATTTCAAGCGACAAAGCAGCGCTCGACATCGACATGATTCACACGTTTTTGCGCGACCACGCCTATTGGTCCAAGGGCATCCCGAGAAAAACGCTCGAGCGCGCCGTCGACGGATCGACCTGCTTCGGCGCGTATATCGATGGGCGGCAAGTCGCTTTCGCGCGGCTCGTCACCGACAGCGCCACCTTCGCTTATCTATGCGATGTGTTCGTCCTGCCGGCTTATCGGAAACGCGGCTATGGGCAGGCGCTGATGCGGCACATTTTCGATTCGGATCTGCTCAAAGGCCTGCGTCGTATCATGCTGGTCACGAACGATGCGCACGACCTGTATCGCCCGCACGGGTTTTCCGCGCTCGCAAGTCCGGAGCGGCACATGGAAATCGTGCGCCCGGACATCTACGCTGCGAAGGGGTGAGCGCACTTGCGCCTTCGATTGTGCTTTGCACAATGCCGTGCCGTAGACGCGCTTTTCGCCTACCGCTTAAATATCGATTTGACTCGCCCGCCCGTTGGGACGAAGCTACGCGTTAGCAATCCACTGCGACAATCGGAGTCTCATGAGTTCATCGCTGACTGTTCGCCGTATCGCCGCCGATCAGGGCCCCATGCTGCGCGAGTTGCGCGCCGCCGCGTTGCGCGACGCGCCTTATGCCTTCGACGAAACGCTCGAAGAAGCCCTATCCGAACAGGCAGAAACGTTCAATGCCGCCGCGGCGCGTCATGCCGTGTCCGACACCTCCGCGTCGTTCATTCTGTACACCGAAGGGCACCCCGCGGGTCTCGTCGGCGCGTACTTCGACGAGACACCCGAGCGCAAGGGCTTCGTCTGCGCCCTGTGGGTCGCGCCGGCCGTGCGTCATCTGCACGGCGGCGAATTGCTCGTGAACTCGGCGGCCGCGTGGCTGGCCGAGCGAGGCGCACACGAGATCTACGCATGGGTGGCCGACGCCAACCGCAACGCCATGCGCTTTTACGAGGCGCTGGGTTTCGGCCCGACCGGCGAACATCAATCGATCGCCCGGGCGCCGCAAGAGTGGCAAACGCTGCTCGTTCGGCACGTCAAGCAAGCGTAGTTTGCATTTATTTCCAGCTACCTGCATCGCTCGCGTTCGCACACCTCGCGCCCGCGAGGCGGTGGCGCTCAATCGGAAAAATTCTGGCTCGGCGCGTAGACCCCTGTAAAATACGCAAAATTTTTTGCTGCAACGCCCCATGTCGCTGAACAAAACGCCATTCTTCGAACTTCGCAGCGGCTCCGTCGACGCGCTCCAATTCGTCGTCAAAACCACTGACCTCGACGCGCTCAAGAGCGAGCTCACGCGTCGCTTCGAGGCGACGCCAGAGTTCTTTTCGGGCGAAGTGGTGACGATCGACGTGCGCCGTCTGGGCGAGAACGAACGCGCGTCGATCGCCGACATCGCGCAACTGCTCGATGCCGTGCGCATGCGCCCGATCGGGGTCGTCGCGGCGCAAGCGCAGCGCGAATGGGCCGCCGACGGCGGGTTGCCGCTCGTCGAAGCACGCGACCGGCGCGCAGCGGCCGGCGGCAAGACCGATGCGGTGCAGCCGGCGGAGCAGACGCCGCCCGAGCAACCGGCCGGCGCCGGAGCGAATTCAGTCGCGGCAGCGGTCGTCCCCGCGCCCGCGCAGACGCTCGTCATCGACAAGCCGCTGCGCTCGGGGCAGCAGGTTTATGCGAAAGGCGATCTCGTCGTGCTCGGGCTAGTGAGCTACGGCGCCGAGGTCATCGCCGAAGGCAACATTCATATCTATGCGCCGCTGCGCGGTCGGGCGCTCGCGGGGGTGCACGGCAATCACGGCGCGCGGATCTTCTGCACGTGCCTGGAGCCGGAACTGATTTCGATCGCCGGCATCTATCGCACGACGGAGAATCCGTTGCCGGCCGACGTGATCGGCAAGTCGGTGCAAATTCGCCTCGCCGACGAAAAATTGATGATCGAGCCGCTGCGGCTCACGTAAGCCGAATAGGCCGAATAGGCCGAGCGCGCCGGACTGAACTGACGGAATTGACGAACACAGGGTAAGGGGAAATGGCAAAAATCGTTGTGGTGACTTCGGGCAAGGGCGGCGTGGGCAAAACGACCACGAGCGCGAGCTTCGCGTCGGGTCTCGCGCTGCGAGGCAACAAAACGGTCGTGATCGACTTCGATGTCGGGCTGCGCAACCTCGATCTCATCATGGGCTGCGAGCGCCGCGTCGTGTACGACTTCATCAACGTGATCCAGGGCGAAGCGAACCTGAATCAGGCGCTCATCAAGGACAAGAAGTGCGAAAACCTGTTCATCCTGCCGGCCTCGCAAACGCGCGATAAGGATGCGCTCACGCTCGAAGGCGTCGAGAAGGTGATGAACGATCTCGCCGGCATGGGTTTCGATTACATCGTCTGCGATTCGCCGGCCGGCATCGAATCGGGCGCGCTGCTCGCGATGCATTTCGCCGACGAGGCGCTCGTCGTGACGAATCCGGAAGTGTCGTCGGTACGCGATTCCGACCGCATCCTCGGCATTCTTTCGTCGAAGACCAAGCGCGCGATCGAGGGCAAGGATCCCATCAAGGAGCACCTGCTCATTACGCGCTACAACCCGAAGCGCGTCAGCGAAGGCGAAATGCTCTCGCTATCGGACATCCAAGAAATCCTGCGTATCGATCTGATCGGCGTCGTGCCCGAGTCGGAGGCCGTGCTGCACGCATCGAACCAGGGGCTGCCCGCCGTGCACATGGACGGCACCGATGTGGCCGAAGCGTACAAGGACGTGGTCGCGCGCTTTTTGGGCGAGGACAAGGAACTGCGTTTCACCGATTACCAGAAGCCGGGCCTGTTGCAGCGCCTCTTCGGCACCCGCTAAGGAGGACGCACGCTATGTCGATTTTGTCGTTCTTGCTCGGCGAGAAGAAGAAGTCTGCGGCGGTGGCGAAGGAACGCCTGCAGCTCATCATCGCGCACGAGCGAGCGGGCGGCCATCCGCCCGCCGATTACCTGCCCGCGTTGCAACGCGAGCTCGTCGCCGTGATCTCGAAGTACGTCAAGATCTCCGACGACGATATTCGCGTCAGCCTCGAGCGGCAGGACGATCTCGAGGTGCTCGAGGTCAAGATCGAAATCCCTCAGGCTTAGCAGGCGCTGCGCCCATCGTTGATGCACATCCTTCTAGCCCGCCACTTCCGCGCGGGCTAGAAAATATTCGGTTGCACTTTCGGCCCCTCGGTAATGCGGCCGTTGTCGTCGCAATCGCGACCTGGCGCATTATTGGAAGTAACGTCATGACGCGACGTTACTCACCAAGAATCGCGAGGTCATCATGAAAACAACCACCCGTTTACTGCTCGCTCAGCTCGCGCTGACCTGCGCCGGCACGTTTGCCGTCAGCGCGTCGGCATCCGCCGCCGAGGTCGTCCTCGTCGCGCCGAGCGCACCGCCCCCCATCCGTTACGAGGCTGTCCCCGCGCCGCGCACGGGCTATGTCTGGGATCGCGGCCATTGGCGCTGGGATCGCGGCCGCTACGTCTGGGTACCCGGTCACTGGCAGCGCGTCCGCGTCGGTTACGCTTGGCGCCCCGGCCACTGGGCGCGGCGCGGGCCGAATTGGGTCTGGGTGCCGGGGCACTGGGCGCGCTGAGCCGAACTCATGCCGGCTAACGCCCGCGCCTTCGGCTGTGGCGATCAATCGCGCGGCGCATCCGGTTGCGCCGCGCGCTCGCCTTCTTCGTCGTTTTCGTCTTCGAACAACGGCTCGAGCGTCTTCGGCGATTCCGGCTGCACGGGCGCAGGCTGTGCGGCAGGCGGCGTCATATAGCGAAGGGCGAGCGCCTCGTAAAGCGGCGGCGCGAACAGCCGCGCGACGCGGCTCGAAATCAGCGCGGTCGCCATGAGCGAGATCACGAGCGCATGCCCGTTGATCATTTCCATGACGAGCACGAACGACGTGATCGGCGACTGCGTCACCGCCGCCAGATAGCCGACCATCGCGAGCGCGATGAGCATCGGCAACTGCATGCTGCTGAAAACCGTATGCAGCACATTGCCGAAACCCGCGCCGATAGACAGCGACGGCGCGAAGATCCCGCCTGGGATGCCCGGCAGATACGAGCCCACCATCGACGCCATTTTCAGCAATGGGTAGAACAACGACAATTGCTCGCGGCCGTCGAGCAGCCCGCGGGCTTCGGCGTAGCCGCTGCCGAACGTCGTTCCGCCCGAAACGAGACCGACGACCGCTATCGCGAGGCCGCAAAGCGCGCCGAATAACACGGGGCGTTCGCGGTGCATTTGCACGAGCGGCGCCGGCAACCAGCGCGACGTGTGCAGCAGCAGCCAGCCGAAGATGCCGCCCGCGATGCCGGTCACGACGGCCGTGAGCACCACGGCGACGGCCAGCAGGTCGGGGAAGTGCGCACCGATCTCGATCGTGCCGAAGTAGGTGTAGTTGCCATTCAGCCCGAGCGCGATCACGCCCGCGATGATGATGGCCGTGATCAGCACGCCGCTCGCGCGTGCTTCGAAGCTGCGCGTCAGTTCCTCGATGGCGAAGACGATGCCCGCGAGCGGCGTATTGAAGGCCGCCGATAGTCCCGCGGCCGCCCCGGCCAAAACCAGCTGGCGCTCGATCAGCGCATTCGAACGCGGATAAAGCCGCCGCAGGTTGTACATGAGGGCGGCGCCGACCTGGACGGTCGGCCCTTCGCGGCCGATCGTGAAGCCGCCCAGGATAGCGAGCAGGGAAACGAGAATTTTCCCGCCGAGCAGTTTCAGGGAAAGGGTGCGCGGCCCTAGCGTGGCGGTGCCTTCGTGCAGGGCGGCGATGACCTGAGGAATACCGCTGCCCTCGGCGCCGCGGAAGAACTGCCGCGTGAGCCAGACGCATGCGGCGGAGATTGCCGGCGTAACGATCAGCGGCAGCCATGCATGGCCTTGCTGCATGACGCGAAACTGGTCGTAACCCCAGTCGATCAGCTTGGCGTAGAACACGGCCACGAGGCCGACGGCAATCGCGCCTAGCCAAAAAACGCCATAGCGGCGCCAAATCTGGCGGGCGCGTCGGACGACGCCGGCAGGTTGGAAAAGCGTAGTCCGGACCATGGTTCTCGGTGGCTAAAGCGACGATTATAAGTGCGCAATGGCCGTGCCCCAAAATGCCGACGATCCGTCGCCTCGTGGAACCCCATGCCGAGCGATGCAATTGGATTACGACTCTGTTAAATCTGTCGCCGCGTATTGCGCGTCGACCGGCAGGCAGTCCGCCCGGCGCGGGACCGGCCGAGCGAATGGCTCGACGTTGTAATAACGGCCGTCCGATGCTTACAAATTGCAACGATGGGCATGCCTGCCGTGCTGTTCAATCGCAATCGTTCGACCTGCTGTCGAACCTATGAACAGCGACGCTAGGAGATACAAAATGAAACGCTCGACCGGTTTATTGATTGCAGGTACGTTGATCGCGTTGCTGCTCGGTGGCTGCGTGATCGCGCCCGCGCCCGGCTACTACGGATATTACGGCGGTGGCTATTACCACCACCATCACGACGGCTATTACTACGAACGTTGACCGTCGGCGACGGCGCGGTCGCGCCGCATGGGTTCAGGCCAGCAGCGCTTCGACGGCGAGGACCGCGCCGAACGCCGCGGCGTTCGCCAAGACGGCTTCGAGAACGATGGCGGCCCAGGTTTTGGGGCGAAAGCGTACAGCAAGCAGCAGCCCGATGAGCAGGGCCAGCGCAAGAATGGCCACGATATCGGCGTTCTCGATGCGGATGTTCATCGCCGTTTTCCCCTTGAGATGATGTGCACAAAATGTCTTCGATGTGTGCATCTAGGGGCAGTATAAGCGTGCGGTTTTCGGGGGCAAGTCCGTGAAAGCCCCCATGTGTCCGCAGTTCAGGGTGGCCCGCCACGCCGCAGCATGCGACTAAAAGTTTTCGGAGCGAGGAATTTTTCGCCGTCCGGGTGAACCAATCGGCGGGGCTGACCAAAGATACCGCCGTGTGCGTCAGCCGTGGAGAAAGGAGGTGCTTCCGATGGTTTCGTCCAAGGGACGATCGGTCGAAGTCGATTTGCTGCGCGGCATCGTGCTGCTCGTCATCGCCATCGATCATATTCCCGTAAGCGTGCTCGCTCACGCGATGCTGCACAACTACGCGTACTGCGACGCGGCCGAGGTATTCGTTTTCCTGGGCGGCTATGCATCGGCGGCGGGCTACGCCGGTATCGCGGCTCGACAAGGCGAGCCGGCAGCACGGCTGCGTTTTCTCAAGCGCACGTGGGAAATCTATCGCGCCTATCTCCTCACGGCCGCGCTGATGCTCGGCTGCGGCGCCGTTCTCGCTTCGTTGCCCGTCGTCTCGCCGCTTGCGGCCGATTCGGGATGGGCCGCGTTCGTCCACCGGCCGATGAAAGGTATCGTCGACATCGCTTTATTGCGTCGCCAGCCGTTTTTATCGGCCGTACTGCCGATGTACCTGATCTATGCACTGAGCGTTCCGCTCGCGGTGCCGCTTGCTCGTCGCATGCCCGTGGCGTTGTTTGCGCTCAGCTTGGCCATCTGGCTCGGAGCGCCGTGGTTCGCGGCGAGCCTGCCGGGCGTGGCCGATTGGCCGTTCAATCCGTTCGCCTGGCAGTTGTTGTTCATGCTCGGCGTACTGTGCCGTCTCCATCCGGTACCGCTGCAAATGCAGACGTCGAACATCGGCCATGCATTGACGGGCGCGGCCTTCGCGGTGGCGCTCGCGTTTACGTTCGTGAAGGTGTGTATCGATACGCATCCGACGCCCGGCTTCATGAAGCAGAACCTCGCGAGCGTGCGCGTCGTCAGCTTTTTCGCGCTGGCTTGGCTGTGTGCGCAGGCGGCGCGCGTGGGATGGTTGAAAACGCTGGCCGAACGCTTGCCTGCTGTCGTAACCGTGGGCAGGCAAGGGCTCGTTTGTTTCGTCGGCGGCACGGTCGTGTCGATTGCAATCGATACGGGCGTTCGCCTCGTTCACGCCGAAACGAACGTCTTCGTCAGACTCCTCGGCGACATCGTCGCCGTGTCGGCCCTGCTGCTGCTTGCGCGTGTGGCTGTGGCATGGAAGGCCCCGCGGGCCATGGCGCCAGGCTCCGTCGGCGCGGCGCGGCTCGCCCGCGCGACGTCGGACGTGAGGGCGCCGCGCGAGCGCCGCGGGCCGTGATCGATCGCGCTCAGGCGAGCGGAACGTCTCGCGTTTCGCGCATGGCGAGCACGGCGATCAGGCTTACGGCGGCCGCCGCCGACACGTAGCCGCCGACCCATGCCAGGCCGCCTTGCGTGGCGAGCATTTGGGCGATGTAGGGTGCGACCGAGGCGCCGAGAATGCCGCCCAGGTTGTAGGCCACACCCGCCCCGGTGTAGCGCACCGCGGTGGGAAACAGTTCGGGCAGCAGTGCGCCCATCGGTGCGAACGTGATGCCCATCAGGAATAGCTCGAGCGTCAAGAAAAGCGTGACGAGCGCGGGCGAACCGCTGCCGACGAGCGGCGCCATCGTGAAGCCCGATGCGATGGCCGCAACGATGCCGACCATCAGCACGGGCCTGCGGCCGAAGCGATCGCTGGCCCACGCGGCGAGCGGCGTGGCGAGCGCCATGAACAGCACCGCGAAACAGAGCATGCCGAGGAAGCTTTGGCGCGAGAAATGCAGCGTCGACACACCGTACGACAGCGTGAACACTGTCGAAATGTAGAACAGCGTGTAGCAGACGACCATGGCGCACGCGCCCGCGATCGTTGCGCGGCTGTGGTGCGCGATCAACGAAACGAGCGGGACGCGCACGCGCTCGGCGCGTTCGATGGCGGCGCGGAACGCCGGCGTTTCCGCGATCTTGAGGCGCACGTATAGCCCAAGCGCGACGAGCACGGCGCTGGCGACGAACGGTACGCGCCATCCCCAGGAGCGGAACTGTTCATCCGAAAGCGTGAGCGCCAACGTGAAGAAGAGGCCGTTGGACGCCAAGAAGCCCACCGACGGGCCGAGCTGCGGAAACATGCCGAACCACCCGCGGCGGCCAGCCGGCGCATTCTCGGTCGCGAGCAGGGCGGCGCCGCCCCATTCGCCGCCGAGGCCGATGCCTTGGCCGAAGCGCAAGATGCAGAGCAGCACGGGGGCCAGCGAACCGATGGCGTCATAGCCGGGCAAGAAGCCGATCAGCGTCGTCGAGAGTCCCATGACGAGCAGCGAGGCAACGAGCGTTGACTTACGACCGATGCGATCGCCGAAGTGACCGAACAGGAACGAGCCGATCGGGCGGGCGACGAAGGCGATGCCGAACGTGACGAACGCGGAGAGCGCCTGCGCCATCGCCGAACCGTGCGGAAAGAACACGGGACCGATGACGAGCGCGGCGGCGGTGGCGTAGACGTAGAAATCGTAGAACTCGATCGCCGTGCCGATGAAGCTGGCGAAGACGATGCGCGATCGACTCGAAGCGGTAGCCGCGTCGGGCGTGGATGTCATAGAAGGCGATGACGGCGAAACGGACATAACGGGTCTCCGGATGGTGGTCGCTGCGCGCTCGCGCGGGGAGCGCTGGCAGGCCCGTGATTAAGCAGAGGTGCGTAGGGAGTGGATGAAGCTCGAGTTCGCGGCGCGGGGCCGGATAGGCGCCGCGCCGCGAACATGGGCCGGAGAGCCGGCGGCGCGGTGGGAAAAATTATAGCGAGCGTGCGCGGCGCACGCCAACGAGCAGCGCCGCGCGGAGGCGCCTCAATCGAATGTGAGCGCTTGCGGCGCGGCGAGCTCCCGCATCTGGAACCTGCCGTCGTCGTTGAACAGCCAGTCTTCCATGATTTCGACCTGGCCGAGCCGGTTGAGCAACTTGGCCGGCGGCGCGGGCAACGGCGCGGCGCGGCGCAATGAGGCGAGCGCGGTCGCCTCGGCCTCGTCGTCGCCGTTGGTCCTGTAGACGGACGAGCGCACGAGTTCGCCGTTGCGGTTGACGGTGAAGGCGACGACGACGAGCGAGCGCAGCATCGCTTGCGGCGCACGATGCGCGACGTAGGAGGGGTTGCGCTCTGCGATGCGTTGAGCGATCGCTTGCCGATATTGGTCGAGCGTGACGCTGTTGACTGCGGCGGGCGGCGGAAGCGCGGCCGCGGGGGGGCGCGAGGGCGGCGTAATCGTGCACGCCGATGCGACGAGCAATGCACCGAATGCGGCGAGGCGCGCAAGCGAGCGGGCGCGCAGTGCGGGACAGCACGCGAGATAGCGTTCCATGGCGGTGTTGACGACGTTGTGCTTTGCGCGCTAGGTCGAGCGCGAGGCGATATGCATTCCAGCGTAGTCAATGGCGCGTGCCGGTGCATCCCGATTTGCCTTGCGATCGTACGTCGGCACACAGCACGGACTTTCGGAGGCAATTAGGCAAAGGCATGTCTGCATGCGTTGCAGAAATCGGCAGCGGCAAGAGCGGCGGATTCCGGATTGCCGATCAGTAGACGACGAGCGATTCGGCCCACGAGTGCGTGCCCATGTTGCCGGAACCGTAGCGCATCCATTGGTAGTCGCCGTACCCTTCGCCTTCTCCGGGCCAGGGATTCATGAAGAAGAGCGTGTCGTACCGATCGTCGTAGCCGTGCACGACGATGAAGTGGCCGCCGCCGCCCCACCACGTCCAGAGAATGACCACGGGGTCGCCGCGATCAACGGCCGCTACGACGCTGCCGAAAGACAGCGGGACGCTGTAGTACCGCGAGTCGTGGCGTCCCAGCGACCAAAGGATCCCGCTGATGCCGGTGGTGCCGGCGATCGTGTTCGGCGAATTGGCTGGGTCGTTCCAGTCGAACGGCGCACTCCGGCAGGCATACCGGACCGAACCTACCCAATTCGCGATGCCGCACTGCGTGCTCGCCACGCCGCGGTAAGCGAGGATCGCCTTCGAGGCCGCTGCCCAGCACCACTCGCTATGCGTTTGCGTCACCAGCGGCAGGTCGATTTGCCGTCCACCAGCCGTAACGAGGATGGGGGACGCCGCAAGCGTCACGGAAGAAACGATTCGGGCGCAGGTCTTGATGTTCACGGTGAACGCTCCTCAATGTGCAAACTTGGGATCGCTCAGACCGCGCTCTACGCTTGGCCGCAGCAGGTCGCCGAGCGCGGTATCCGATAGGGTCGATTCGGGCGTTGCTGCCTGGGTGCGTGCGCGGGCGAGCAGCGCTCTCGCGCTGGAGAGTGGCACGTAGACGGGTTCGCTCGCCGGCGTGGCCGCGTTCGCCGCCGACACTTGAATGAAATCGGCGACGGCTTGCGGACTACGGACGAAACGCAACTGCGCCTGTGGGCTTTGCCGAGCATACCGGCCAGCGACCGATTCGACTTCGTTCGCCAGCTCGCTCGCGCCGGCCTCGACCATCGACCATTTGCCGTTCATTCGCGCAACGGTAATGAGTCCGACGCCTCTGCCGTTCGCCATGACCACGAACCGCCACACGCCGCTGCCGTAGAGCGCTTGCGCGAGTCGCTTGCCCGATACCAGGGCATGAGGATCGACGAGAAAGGTTTCGAATCCGTCGCCGATCGTCGCATCGCGTAGCGTGCGGTAGTCGTCGACATCGAAAATTCGGCGCGCTCGGCTAGGCGGTGCAACGGCGGGTAAATGCACCGCTAACGACGCCAAGCCGTCCACCGCCGCTTGACGCTGCGGGGTATCCATTGCCGGTGACAGCGCCCCCGGCGCGGCGGCGGCGCTGGTCGGCTGCGTGGTGGCTGCCACGGCTGCGCGAGCCACCACGCATACGAACGTGAAGCACCCATCGGCCGCGAGCGAAGTGAGCAGCACGGCCGCCAAACGGCGAATTCGCATAATGCCTCCGTCTCGGGCAACGACGCCTTATGCGATAAGCGAAAGCAAGCGTTTTGCCTAACCGTGCGGAGCCTATGCCGAATGTGCGAGATGCGTCAGGAATCGGTGAAGGTCATATCCATCGACCACTGCGTTTGATTCGCGACGGAATACTGCACGGCAGGTGTACGAATAGTATGTTCATCGGTCACGTCCATCAAGCCTGATTCGGAGTGATGTCCGATCGTTGTTTGATAGGCGCCTGCGCGCCCGTAGTTGAAGTCTTTTCCATCCGCGAAAATGACCCCCATGAGTTGCTCCTCGGGCTCGGTATCGGCGCCAAGGCGAATGCTGACCTCGGCCCGCGAACCGGGCGAGAAGCAGCGTGTGCCGTGGGTGGCGCGCCCGTCGATGAGCAGGGCTTGATCATCCCAGTTTGGGTCGCCTGCAATGCAGAGCTTTTGGGTAGCGTGATTGATCACGCGCACGACGGGATCGGTCATGACGTTCTTCTCCTTGGAGGCGACCGCCGCGCTGCGTGATAGGGCGATCGATCGATGCCCTCATGCCGGTCGCGGAAATAAGCGCGGAAGAGGATGGTCGCCTGTTAAACGCGTGGGCGGACGAAATGCGATGTGAATTCGGACTGCTTCGCCCCCTCGCAGGGGACTGCCAAACGATCGCGGGAACAGTAATGCGAAATACGTCGCAGCCCTTGTCAGTCCGGTTCGCTCGGACTCGGTGCATGCGCGATTCGCTTGGCGTGAGCCAGGGTGCGCACGATGTCGGCATAGGCGCGATCGCGCGTGTCGGAATCGGGGGCGCGCAACGCATAGGACGGGTGCCAGGTGGCGAGCACGGTACGTCCGTCGAGGCGGGTGCGTTTGCCGAGATGATCCTGCAGCCTCGCGCGGGAATCTTCGAGCAGCGCCTTGAGCGCGGTCGAGCCGAGCGCGACGATTACCGCGGGAGCGACCGCGGTTAGCTCGCGGTCGAGCCAGTAGCGACAGGCATCGACCTCCCGCTGCGCCGGAGTCTTGTGCATGCGGCGCTTACCACGCGGTTCCCATTTGAAGTGCTTAACGGCATTGGTGACGAACACGGCGCCACGAGCGACGCCGGCTTCGCGCAGAGCATCGTCGAGCAGACGACCGGCGGGGCCGACGAACGGCTCGCCGGCGCGATCTTCGCTATCGCCCGGCTGCTCGCCTACCAGCATGATGGGTGCGTGCGCGGGCCCGGCGCCGGGCACGCCTTGCGTCGCATCGTGCCATAGCGGGCAGCGACGGCATTCGTCGAGCGTGTGCGGATGCTGATCGAGATCGAACTCGGGAGCGGCGCGCGCCGCCGGTGCGCGGCGGGAAGGAGGCGTCATGGCTTGCATGTCGGACCGCCGGACGTCCGACGGCCTAATCGCTCGAAAAGGGGGCTACGCTGCTCGCAGCAACCCCCGTGCCGAGTGGCCGATTCCCGTTTGATGCGCCGCGTGGACACCTGCGGCGCGAGCCGTTCCTTTAGAACGTGACCGCTGCCTTCAGGCTCGCAACGGCCGCCGCGTTCAGACGGATCTGAACCTGCTGCGAGTAGTTGACCGTGTTGCCCCCACCCGAGGCGACCCAGTACGCAGTGCCTCCGGCGACCGTGCCCGCCTTGATGAGACTACCGGTGTACACGTTTCCATTGAGCTCGTAATACGTCCGGTACTCGGTGGTCGTCAGATTCGGCCGAGCCGCCGTGGCGACATAGGTCTTCACGCCGTTGATCGTCGACACCGTACCGTTGCCGAGCGTGTAGGTCGTGCCGTCCGAACTCGACGTGATACCCCCGGCGGTCATCAACGCCGAGATCGTCGTACCCGTCGCAACCGGATTCGGCGCGTTGCCGGTCGTGGCGCCGGTGTAGTCGACAACCGTATAAGTGTCGGCTGCCTGCGTGGCCGTATATTGCAGATAGGCAGCGCCGGACGTCCAGTTTGCTGAAGAGCTCAGGAGCGCCGGATTGAAGTAGAGCAAGCTGAGCCAATGTTGAAGCTCGGTCGGTGCGGATTTCACGAGGCCGCTCAAGGGCACGATTGAAAGATTGCTGCGCAATTTGCTTTCGACGACCGTGCTTCCATCCGCGGAGAGCAAGTCGACTTTAATCGCGGTGCCTTGATAGCTCACGTTATTGAGCGACAGCGAGCCGACGACGATCGCGCCGTTAATCAAATATCGCCCGGGTATCGAAGTCGAGGGAACGGCCAAGGTATTGGCAAGCGAAGTGGGCGTCGTCGCGTTGAATGCTTGCGTGCCGGCGGTCAAGGGGGACGCGGCGACCGAAGCGTGCACCTCAGTGAGGTATGAGCCCGCGGAGGGTGTTCCGGAAATCGGCAGCGACCAACTTACCTGGTATGCCTGATTGGACCCGAGCGTGAATTGCTCGAACGTTTGCTGGTCCGCGCTAAGCGTGGGTTGGCTGCTTTGGGCGGTGGCGGTCGTGCTGCTGCTTCCGCCTCCGCCGCAAGCCGCCAACAACGCGGACAACCCTAACCCCATCGATAAAACAACGTGTTTGTAGTTTCTCATTTGATTGTAATCTATTTGTTATAAAACGAATGGATATCGTAAGCTTAAGCCGAAACCTCGATCTTGGCCCCGATCGGATAGTTATGGCGAACGAGAATCTACAAAAAAAATGCTGTTGCGGGAAGTAAAAACGCGAGTTGAATTGACGGCGCCCTATTTTTTTCTAAGAAAAAACGTTTGCGCGGAAAGCGTCGTTGAAGAAACGAGCGATCGACTGTGTGACTGGTCGGTTGAGGTATCCGCTTTAGACAGCGGTTCGCGCTTGCGCTAGAAGATTTCGGGTGGCCTGCGATCGACGAGTTCGCGCGGCATCGTCTCAGGTAGCGTGAATTCGACATGCGGCAACGCTTCAATCAAGCCCTCGAACTTTGCGTCGTCTTCGCTCGTGAACAACCCGTCGAGGTAGTCGAACGTCAGGACAGCGGCGAGCGCGCCAAGGGCGGCTTGCGGATCGCGCTGCGGGCCGGAATCGACGGCGTCGACGTCTAGCGTGATCTGGCATGCGCCATCGGGCAGGCAAGCGAGTTCGCCGATGTCGATGATTTTACCGGCCGGGTTTTGCGCGAGTACGCGCGAATCGGCAGCGAACAACCTGAAGGGCCGGTCGAATTGCGGCAGGGAAGTGTCTTTGGTGGTGCCCATCGTCGTTCCTCCGGAAAGCGGCGGGATCGTGCGATGAGGGGAGTTCGAGCGCGATCCGCTTGGGAGGAGGGGCGCAACGTTTGTGCCGGGCGCGAGTATCGGCTAGGTGGGGCAGGTGTGCGTCCGACGATTCGTCGTAGTGCACGCGTTGCGTGACAATTGCGATATCGCAACAACGGAGTGTGAAATGAGCAAGTTGACCGCGCACGCGGGTAGCGCCCGGGACGTTGGGCGGCGTTTCTCAGCGGCTTTCGAGCGGGCGATGGCCGGCGAGAATTTCGAAGAACGGCACGTAACGTTTCTTTCGTTGGAAGAGATGATGACGGCACTGACGCCGAAGCGATTGGAGTTGCTTCGCCACCTGCACCGGACAGGTGCGGATAGCGTCAAAGCAGAGGTTTCCCTGTAGCTGAGGCCCCACTGACCAACAGAAAAAGTGATGTTTTTGGGGTTTCGCGCCGACCGTTGCCGGATTCGATTCCCCCGGCCTTCGCCCAGGCCAATCCCGCGCGTGCTCAATGAGTAGAGCGCGCTCGAACTGTGATACGGCGGCGAGCACAGTGATGTGCAGCTTGCCGGACGCACTCGACAAATCCACGCCTTCGTCGGCGTGAATCGCTTGATGGGTTCTTTGGTGGGCGGAAATGGAATACGGGC
>NZ_JBQCHR010000128.1:0-77025 GCF_051954495.1 Trinickia sp. | reverse complement strand
CTTGCCTTGGGTGGCGCGCACGGCCACGCACAAATTGGTTTTGCCGCTCTTGCAGAACAGACACTCGCCGCATTCCGCCGTGTAGAGCGGAATCACGTGATCGCCGGGCTTGACGCTCGTCACCCCTTCGCCGACTTCCATCACGATGCCGGCGCCTTCGTGGCCCAGCACAGCGGGGAACAAGCCTTCGGGATCGTCGCCCGAGAGCGTGAACGCGTCGGTATGGCAGACGCCTGTGTGCGTGATTTTGACGAGCACTTCTCCTTTACGGGGCGGTTCGACATCGATCTCGACGATTTCGAGGGGTTTGCCGGGCCCGAACGCAACGGCAGCACGTGATTTCATGTCAGTCCTTTAGGCGAAAAAAGGGGGAGGGTCAGCCGGCATCGTCAATGGCCGCTGAATCGGTTCAACGAAGATAAGAGCGCACGAGGGAGACGACTTCGTCGATCGCCTCTTGCTGTGTGCCGTTCGCTTGCGCGACATGGGAAAACTCTTCTCGGAGATGGCTCTCGAGCACCCCGGCCATCAATCCATTGACGGCCCCGCGTACGGCCGCGATCTGCTGCAGGACGGGACCGCAGTCGGCCCCTTCCTCGAGCGCGCGTTCAAGTGCGTCGATTTGACCCTTTACACGGCGCACGCGCGCCAGGACACGTTTCTTCTCTTCGGCGGTATGCGGCATTTCTGTGATCGATTGGGTACTGGGGGGTAGTACACGGTAGCACAGTGCCGGGGGTATTGAAAGTGGCGTTGGTTCCGAGGCTTGGGCGTGCGACATGACGCCATTCGGCCTTGGGGCGAGTGCCGCCAAGCGGAGCGGTGTACGCTTGATTCCGATACTTGCCATATGATCCAAAAGGGGCTAGTATGCCGGCTATGGGCGACGCACTTCGCGTAACCCGGCAACCCCTAGAGGAAGAGTTCGATGGGACAGACCTTGGATACAATCAAGACCGAAGCCGAGATCGGTAAGTTGATGGCCGAGACCATGAAACTGCACGCGGAAGCGACGAAGATCAACCGCGAGAACCGCTGGTACCCGATCATATGGGCGACCACGTTCGCGGGTGCGGTTATCGCCCTTGCTAAGTTGCTGCACTGAATTCGGGCCGCCATCAGGCGGCTTTTTTTATGCCCTATACCCCACCAAGCGCTGCGGATTTGCGGCGACTCAAAGAACAGCTAGGTAAAACCAGCGAGCAAATGTCGGAGCTATTCGCCCTCGCCGGCGGGCAGCAGTGGCGCAAATACACGGGCGGCGAGAGCCCGCGTGTGATGGGCGAAGAACGCTTGTTCTATGCGGCTGCTCGTCTCGTCTTGACGCAGGAGGAGCTAGCGCGAGTCCACGCAAAGATGAAGGAAATCGGCGCGGCGTTCGACTAAAAGGCGGATGTCAGATCGCGGCGCCTTCTTCTTCCGCTTGCTCTTGCTCTGAACGGGTCGCGCTTCGCGGGGCGGCGTTTGCCATGGCGTCAGGCTCGGCCTTCCGAGCCGAGAGCGCGCGCCGCAGCCATTTCCTGCCGGGCAGTTCGATGAATCGATGCGCCCAGTGGCTTACCGCGAGCAGCACCGCGAGCAGCAAGATCAACTGCATAAGCGGCGAGCCGGCAAGTGCGGCGCTGGCCTTGCGCGCGAGCGATAGGCCCTCCATCGGGAAACGTTGAACCATGTAGAGGCAGTACGAGATCTCGCCCAAGTAGACGATGGGGCGAAGCGCGAGCAGGGGCGCGACGACATCGGCGTCGGATGACAGCGCGAAGATCAACAAGCCCAAGCCGACAACGGTCAACGTATCGCGCTGCACGAAGATGCCGAGCGCAATCACGCCGAGTGCCGCGAGACCTAGCACGCGCGGAAGCGAAGCGAAGTTCGAACCGCGGCGCAGCCGAAATAGCAACACGCCGGCATAGAACTCCGGAATCAATCGCGCGAGGCCGCCGGGCAACGACAATGCGGCGCCCGAGCGCCACTCGAGCATGGCTAGTGCAGCGGCCGGCACGAGCAGCAAGACCGCGGCAAAGAACCGGTTACGCGCGGGCGCCAGCGCCACGAAGAGCGGGAAGAAGACATAGGCGAACCATTCCGCGCTGACCGACCAAGCGACGTCGTTCCAGCCGGTCACGAATCTGAACGACCACGCGTTGAGCAAAACGAAATTCGCTGCGAGCGCCGGATAAGTGTTTTGCCCGGTGCCGATAACGTGCTTGTGAAATACGAACAGCTTGACGAACACGAGGCCGATAGCGCCCAGCAACGTCACGAAGTGGATCGGATAGATGCGAGCGAACCGTGCGGCGAGAAATGCCCGATAGTCGAGCGGCCTGCCGTTGGCATAGTTATACGCGAGGATAAATCCGCTCAAGATGAAAAATCCGTCGACGCCGAGGTAGCCGTGGTCGAATGCGGAAGAGCGGACGCCGAAGTCGATGAACGCGCCATTTTCGAACGGATAAAACAAGTGCCGGGTGACGACCCACAATGCAAGAAAAGCACGCAGTCCCGTCAGTTGATCGATTTGCCCAACCGTATTGCCTCGATTCATTGGCGCATCCTTTTTCGGTTCGTTGCCGAATCGAGAGCGCCGCGGCTGACGACGTGACCTAGCGTCGCGTCGCGCCTCATGCGCGCGCCCTCGTTCGTCTCGATGTCGAACGATCAATGATGGCGGATGAACACGCTGTGTGCTCGGCAGAATGGCGGCGCGATCTCGCCAATCCTTCGTGCATTTAGGTCAGTCGGGCGGCATGCCGCGTCAATGAAGGGGAAATGAAAGAAATTCGTCGGCGGTTGACGGGGCATGCCATCGAAGGCAGACTTCGTAATCATGCATACGTTCACGTCCTTCGTCTTCGCGAACCACCATCATCCGCATTCCCATAGGGGACTGCGGTGGGGGGCGTGCATACGCTAGAAATTCGCAGCGATCTGCGCTACGAAGCCCCGCCGGCAACGACGGGGCTTTTTGTTTTCATGGGGCCCCCTTCGGCTGTCGGCTTACAGAGAGCCTAATCGGATGACTTCTATGCCAAAGCCTTTTGCGACACCCCTCGACCTGTACAGAGCGCTTTCGCGCGTTTGGGCAGGAGACACGTCAAGCCCCACCGGCGCATGGTCGCCCTCGAACCCTGCTCAGAATCATTGCAGCGTGACCTCTCTCGTCGTGCAGGACCATTTCGGCGGTGAGATTCTGACTACGCGGACAGCCGGCGGCACGCACTTCTACAATCTCATCCACGGAAAGAAGTGGGACCTGACGGTGAGTCAATTCGCTGAACCGGTGCCGTATGACGACACGCCGTCCAGCCGCGCCGAAGCGTTGGCGGATACCTCGCGGGAGAAATACGCGCTTTTGACGGCGAGGTTAAAGGACGTCGAATAGAAATACGATTTGTCCGCTCCTCTGTCACGGGGGCGGCTAGTCCAGCCTGTATAGCGCGGTTGAATCTTAAGGATTCCTTAAGAACGAAATATAAAGAATTATTGTTAAACATTGCACGATTTCTTTGTCGGATGAATTGAAGTTTTAGAACTATGTGCCGATACCTGCTAGTAACCGCACTAGGAGGGCGGCTCTATGACTATGACAAATCAATGCGCAAGCGAGCGCAAACGTTTGGTGTCGGGCTTGCTGGATCGCAATACTTCACGGCGCCTGATGTGGCTACCGGTGGCAGCGGCGATCATGACAATCGCGGCATGCGGGGGCGGGGGGAGTTCCCCTGGCACAAGCGCATCGACGAGTTCCGCCGTTTCCGCGGCCTCGTTATCGGGCAAAGCGATCGATAGTCCGATCGCGCACGCGCAAATCGTCTTTACCGCAAATGCACCCCAAGGCGACGCCGGCGCGACCGTGGTCGGCACTGTGACGGCCGGCGCCGACGGTTCGTTCACCGGCAGCGTTGCGGTGCCCGCCACCAGCGCGCCTATCTTTGCGAACGCAACCGATCCAAATCAGACCTCCCTGGTGTTGTCCAGCTATCTGGGAACCGGGGCAGCGCTCGCCGCGGCCGGGACGCTCAGCGCGACCGACCTGCCCGACCTCGACGTTACCCCCGTGACGACGGCTGCATTGGCGGTCTACGCTCAGGTCAACGGCGGGGCATATTCGAATTTGACGCACAGCGGGTACCGGACCACGCTGCGGACGTATCGCGGCGACATTCTCGTCATCGCATCGGCGATCAAGGCGGCGGGCGACAGGTTGTGCACCCCGTCGGCGAGCATCACGTCCACGACGAACCTCGCGGCTGCGATCGCCGCGTCGTCGAATTTGACATCGGGTAATTCGACGACGCTCGCCTCCGCCGCTGCCGCTCTGGGTGGCAACTGCGCCGCCGCGCTGACTTCGTTGCAGCAAGCGATCACGTCTGACGATGTGTTCGGCCCGCAATTGTCGACTGGCGATGTGCTGGAGCTGGGGACGTCCGTCGTGCCGGCCGGCGCCTATCAACTGCAGGCGCTCGTCGCGGAAACAGGACTTGGGGCGAGTCTGACGGCGGCAAACCTGACCTCCTCGCCGACAAGCGTCGTTGCCGCCAGCGTGGTGACCGACACGGCCCTGACAGTCGCGAACGACGGCACGATCGCGTCGACGGACGGGAACGTCACTGGGGCCGTTCACGGCAGCTTGATCACGCTGTCGGTGAAGTCGGGCGCTCAGACGTACCGATTGCGCGGAAAACTCGGCACAGTGCCTACCGCACTCGTCACGGGCGGGAGTGCATTCGCCGTACAAGGAGGCGGAGTCAATACGGGCACCAACGTACTGACGAATTTCTCCGCGGTGCTGGCGGCGAGCGGCGCGGCGCCAGTCTGGAACGGTATAGCGGTTGCCTCCGGAAGCAGCGAGGATGCGGGCGTATCCTGCGCGGCGGGCCAGCCGATTCGTTTGAGCGGCTTCGTGCCGGGACTGGGTGGCGGCGTGCTGGGCGAATGCGTCGTCCCGACGGCGGGCGGGTGGACGATGTCGAGCCCGACCTCCGTGCGAGGGGGATTCGATTTCGAATCTACGACGCAGAATACGCCGACCGCGACGCCGTCCCTCACGGCGACGGCATGGACACCGGGGGCATCGGCTTCGTTCATCCTCACGGATGCTTCAGCCAGCTTTGCATTGAATGCAGGCGGTGTCCCTCCGGCTAGTGGGACGGCGTATTACGTCATGGGCACGCGATCGATCGTTTTCTCCGCGGCAACGGCCACCGGCGCGTTTGTCGCTTCGGAAAACCCCCTCATGAAAGTAGACGATGCGAGCGATAGTCCGGACAATTAAAATCCGGCGCCGGCAGGCGATTCCGGCCGTGACGCGCCGGAATCGATCGAGACCGCGCACGCGATATCGTGCGGTCTCACGCGTTGTTCACGGTCGAGTGCTTGGGGGGCTTCGGGCGCTCGGATGCACTCGCACCGTTGGCGCGCTCCGGCTTCAATAGCCGCCGCCGGATCGCCGAGCGTACGGGGACGACGCATCGCTCTTGGAAGACGATGGATGCGGCGACCGTAAGAAGGAGATACAGCGGATACCACGTCATGGCAGGAGTCACGGTTTTTGCTTTTGCGGCGCAAGCCGAGAATTGCACCGCGCACTGCAAGACGGACTCGCTGCTGGCCGTCAGTTTCAACGCCTTCGACATCACCATGAATATCGCGCTGTGAATTGCGAAGATGGAGAGCGCCGCGTTTCCGAGCCGCGCGCTGATCCCGTGCGCCCATTCCGGCACGGCGACGTCCGCACCCAGCGCAATGAGCGCGAGTTCGGCGGGCAGCAGGGCGCCGTTGTGGACGATGTAATGAAAGGACAGCGGCCCGATGGCGACCAGGTGGGATGCCACTACGAAGCACGCTACGATGAAAGCGATCGCCGCGGCTTTGCGCAAGGGCGTGCGCGTCATCCATCGCAAGCGCCCCGACGCATACAAGCTGTATAGCAAGCAGCCCGATAGAAACTCGGGGATGCGCAGGAGCGGATTGTGCTCGATGGTCCCGACGGCCCGCGGTCCGTACATGCCGAGCAACACGACCGTGATGGGCGGCGCGAGATACACCGCCCACAGCGAAACGAGCGCAAGGCCCTGGCGACGCATATTGGCGAATCGCGGCCCCAAGATCGGGAACAGTAGATAGAAGAACAGCAGGCAGCTCAAAGACCACGACGGCCCGTTGATCGATGAAACGCGCGCATCCCAGGCTTGCAACATGAAGACGTTCAGTAGCCACGTGAACGCAGCGGGCGCCGCGCTCAGTTGCACGACCTGCTGCTCACCGCCTGTGAGAGTGGGAAGCAGGAACGTTTCGGCGGAGCGCGTGCTGGCCAGCGAAACGAGCACGAAGAGGAACAAGCCGAGCCAGTGTATCGGATAGAGATTGGAGAGCCGCTTGACGAGAAAGCTGCGCGCGCCGCCGCGCATCTCGCGCGTCTTGTCGACGTAGAGATGGGTGAGAATGAAGCCCGAGAGAATGAAAAAGCTGCTCGTCGCGAAGCCGCCTAGATCAGCCAGTTCGATGAACGGCAACGCATTGGCTTGAGGGTAGTCATGAATGGTGTGAAACACCATGAGGTACACCGCAAGCGCGAAGCGTACGAGGTCGAGGCCGACAAAATTTTTGTTCATGACGTCTCCCATCGCTGCCATTTTTGTCAACGCCGCCAGCGTTGGCCGGACTATAGCGCCACGGAAGCCGGTCGACGGTGCTCGTCCGAAAGCGGCGGCATTTTGGCGAGTTTGCTCCGTACTCCGGCAAGGAAAGCAGGTGAGCATCGCGCGTGCCCGTGCGGGGGGAATCAGTCGGCTCTCCGATCCTCCGCTCGGTATAATCGGGCACCTCATTCGCGCTACCCTTTCGATGTCGAGTATCGCCAAGCTGCTGTCCATCCTCGACCTCTTTTCAGAGGCACATCCATTTCTCACGGCCGAGCAGGTGGCCTCGGGGCTGGCGTGTTCTATCCCCAGCGCTTACCGGTATCTGCGGGAACTGGTCGAATCGGGCATGCTGGTGCGTTTTGCCGGCGGTGAATACGGCCTAGGTCCACGCATCATCAAGCTGGACTACCACCTTCGCGTATCGGATCCGTTGCTGAAAGCCGGTCAGCCGATCATGCGAGAACTGGCCGAACACTCCGGCTTCGATGTCGTGATGTCGCGGTGGTATGGCGACGAGCTGGTCGACACGCATCGGGAGACCCACGACGCAACGCTCGATTTGCGCTACGGCCGCGGGCGGCCGCGTCCGCTATTTCGCGGCGCGGCGCCGAAGGCCATCCTGTCGACTTTTCCGAAGGCGAAGCTCGCCGCGCTGTTTCGCGAGCATGCCGAGGATATCGAGGCGAGTGGCCTGGGCGATTCGCTCGACGCTTTTCGGTCGAACCTGCTCAAGATTCGGCGTGCCGGTTATTATTTGTCGAGCGGAGAACTCGAGACGGGCGTTTCCGCCATGGCCTCTCCGCTGTTCACCGACGATTCGGGCGAAGCGGTAGGGTCACTCGCGCTCGTCGTCCCGAGCCACCGCCTCGAGCTCCTCAATCTCGAGCGCCTTGTCGAAGCGATCAAGGAGGCTGCGGCGCGCACCTCCGCGCGAGCGCGAGCGTTGATCGAAGCCTAACGCTTCGTTTCTCCCATCCTTCCCGCAAACCGCCCACGCGGACGCTTCGCCTTCACGCGATGCCCATGCGCTTGGCCATCTCGGCTTCCCATTGGCCCCGCGGGCGAAATCCCGGGAGCGCGCGTGCGTGCCGTTCCACCGACGCCATGAGCGCCTCGTCGGGCAGATCGAAATCGACGGGCACCCTCATCGGCTGATCGACGTACCAGGGGGTGTCGATGAAGATCTCGAGCCGATTGCCTTCCGGATCCCGCGCATAGAAAGAAATCGCGTTGCCGTGCGTCACGGGCAGGATCTCGTCGGCCTTTTCTTGTACGAATCGGCGATGAAAACGCCTGAGCGTGGCGACGCTGTCCGCCAAAAGCGAGATCTGGTTGATGGGGTTGAACGGTAGCGACTGAGGGCGCCCGCTCGCCAGCACGATCTGATGATGCACGGCGGGGTCCCGGCTAAGAAAGACTAGTTGGACCTGACCGTGCGGCGTTTCCAAGCTGCCTCGGTCCGTCACGGTGAATTCGAGCACGCGCGCATAGAAGTCCTCCATTCTGGCTACGTCGTTGACGTAGATGCCCATGTGGCTGAACGAAAGGCCACTGCGTCCGTTGCTGGCGACTGTCATGTCGTCTCCTGTCCTAGTGA
This sequence comes from Trinickia sp., assembly GCF_051954495.1. Lineage (GTDB taxonomy): Bacteria > Pseudomonadota > Gammaproteobacteria > Burkholderiales > Burkholderiaceae > Trinickia. The sequence continues at coordinate 68,784 of NZ_JBQCHR010000128.1, read as the reverse complement.
TAAACCCTTATGAGAAACGCGTTGTGCGGCGCGTTTTTTCTAGTGTATTCTCAAATCACGATAAACGCACAAGAAAAGAGCGGCGTTTGTCAGCTGAAAAACTCATCGTTTATCACTGGGGCATCATGAAACTCGTCAGTTTTCGTACTCGCGAAGGGCGTTCGTTCGGCGTCGTCCGCGAGCAAGCGGTCTTCGATCTTCGCAAGCGGCTGGATGGCCGCTATGCCGACCTGAAATCCCTGATCGCGGCGGATGCAATCGCACAAGCGCGCCACGCAACGAGCGAAGGCGAGGGGGACTTCGCATTGGCCGACGTCACGCTCGAGCCCGTCATCCCCAATCCGGAGCAGATCTTTTGCGTGGGCCTGAACTACGCCGAACATGTGAAGGAGACGAATCGTGAGACGACCGAGAACCCGGTCATTTTCATGCGCGTGCCGGCATCGCAGGTAGGCGCCCGTGAGCCGATGCTGCGCCCGCCGGAGTCGGCGCAGTTCGACTACGAGGGGGAGATCGCGGTCATCATCGGGCGGGGCGGCCGGCGCATAGCCGAAGCCCAGGCATGGGATCACATCGCCGGGTACAGCTGCTACAACGATGGATCGGTGCGCGACTGGCAACGCCATACGGGCCAGTGGGGGCCCGGCAAGAACTTTTATCGAACCGGTGCTTTCGGCCCCTGGATGGTCACGAGCGACGAGATTGAGCCGGGCGCGACGATGACGCTCGTGACGCGCTTGAACGGACAGGAGGTTCAGCGGGCCACGACCGACATGCTGATCCACGGAATTGCCAAGCAGATCGCCTACCTATCGACGTTCACGCCGCTCTTTCCGGGCGACGTGATCGTGACGGGGACGCCCGGCGGCGTCGGCGCGAAACGCAATCCGCCTTTGTTCATGAAGGCCGGCGATGTCGTCGAGGTCGAAGTGGACCGCGTGGGCATCCTCTCCAATCCGATTGCCGACGAGGCTTGAGCATAGACGTTCGGGGTGCGCGCACCCCGTTCATCGGTACACCAAGATGACACCTCCAATAGATTCCACGCGCACGCGCTCGTGCGAGTATGACGTCGCGCTGGTCGGCCTCGGCCCGACCGGCGGCACGCTCGCCAACCTTCTCTCGCTCGACGGGCTCAAAGTCCTCGTGCTGGAAAGAGACGCCGATATCTTTGCTTTGCCGCGCGCCGTCCATTTCGACGCGGAGTGCATGCGCGTATTTCAAACGCTTGGACTGTCCGACACGTTACAGCCCAATCTGTTCGTCGGGCCCGGAATGAAGTTCATCGACGCGCAGGGCAAATTGCTGATCGATTGGCCGCGCCCTACCGACATCGGACCGATGGGCTGGTGTGCAAGCTACAAGTTCCATCAGCCCGACCTCGAGCGCGCGTTGCGTGCACGGCTTGCGCAGCACAGCAATGTAGAGATTCGATTGCGGCACGAAGTGTTTTCGCTCGAGCAAACGGCGGGCGGCGTCTCGCTTCGTTTCGAGGACACGCGCTGCGGCAAAATCGGATCGACGACGGCGCGCTACGTTGTCGGGTGCGACGGCGCGCGTTCGATCGTCCGGCGTTTCATGGGGACCGAGCTCGACGATTTGAAGTCCCACGAACGTTGGGTCGTCGTCGATGCGCTGTTGAAAGCCCCTCGTCCCGATCTGGGCGACTACTCGATTCAGTATTGCGACCCGCAGCGGCCCACGACCTATACGCGGGGCCCCAGCAATCGGCGCCGTTGGGAACTGATGGTCATGCCGTCGGACGACCCGGCAAAGCTGCAGTCGCCGGAATGGCTGTGGGACAAGCTCTCGCGCTGGATCCAACCTGACGATGCGACGATCGAGCGCTCCGCGGTCTACACGTTCCACTCGGTCGTGGCGAAAGGTTGGCGCAAGGGACGGCTGTTGCTGGCCGGCGATGCGGCGCATCAGACGCCGCCGTTCATGGGGCAGGGGATGGCGGCCGGCATTCGGGATGCCGGCAACCTGGCCTGGAAGCTGTCGGTCGTGATTCGCGGCGACGCGCCCGACACGCTGCTCGACACGTACGAAACGGAGCGCACGGTGCACGTGCGCGAATTCATCGAGACCGCCGTCGAACTCGGAAGCGTCATTCAATCGCGTCCACCGAGCGTGGCGGCAACCGCGGCAATGCGCAATTTCGTGACGCCGCAGCCCAAGCTGGGCGAGGGCGCGCACCTCGGTCATTCCGATGCGTTAGCCGGCAGCATTGCCCGGCAACCGCGCCTGAGCGACGGGCGTCGATTGGATGATTGCGTCGGTTACCGCTACGCGTTGGTGCTCGCGCCGGAAACGCATGCGGCGCACCCCGAGATCGATGAGATGGCCGGATCGGCGAAGGTTGCGATTGTCGCCGATGGGGGGCCGGAGGTTCGCGCCTGGCTCTCGGAAATTGGCGCGGCGGCGATTCTCGTCAGGCCGGATCGTTATGTGTACGGCATGGCGCGCAACGCGGGGGGCGAACTTCAATCGTTGATGGCCCGCGCGTTCCCTCAACTTCAAACGGCACACGCATGAATCGGGCACACACGTAGCCCGCAACCCGCATTTGGCCGCAGAAGCCAAACAACATTATCTGGAGGAGTCGGTGAAACAAACGCAAGGTGTGGCGGCGCTCAGTCATGACGCGCCGAGCGGGATCTCTCGCACGCAGTGGAAGATGATCCTGATGGCAAGCCTAGGCGGTTCGCTCGAATTCTACGACTTCATCGTCTATGGGTTTTTCGCACATTACATAGCGGATCAGTTCTTCCCCAACTCGTCACCCACGGTCAGCCTGTTGTTCTCGTTTTCTGTCTTGGCGATCGGATATGTCATCCGCCCGCTCGGAGGCATCGTCCTCAGCAGTTGGGGCGACCGCTACGGTCGGCGACCGGTGTTCCTCACCTCCATCGTGGTCGTGACGTCCGCGACGATCTGCCTTGGGCTGTTGCCGAACTATCAAAGCTGGGGCATCGCCGCATCGATCATCCTCGTTTTGCTGCGCATGGTGCAGGGCTTTTGCGTTGGCGGCGAAATGCCCGGGGCGATCACTTATGCCGTCGAAGCCGCGCCTCATCGCGCGGGGCTGGCCGCCGGCGCGATCATCTGCGCGGTCAACGTGGGTGTGCTGCTTGCAACGCTGGTGAATGTGGCTATCCAGTCGTACCTGACGGCCGCGGATGCTGCCGCCTACGGTTGGCGGATCGCATTTCTGTTTGGCGGTCTGTGCGGGATCGTGTCGTACTGGATGCGCAGGAACCTCGAGGAGTCCCCCGAATTCGAGCGTATGCGCGGGGCCGTCGTCAAACAGCCTTTCCGAGAAACGCTGCGGCGCCATGGCCGCCAGGTCGTATCGGCGGTGATGGCGATCGCCGTGATGGCGGGCGTCAACGGCGTGCTCTATGGGCATATGCCGGCGTTCCTCGTGCAGCAACTGCACTACGCACCCCGCACCGCGGCGCTGGCGCAAAATGCTTATCTCATAGTGAGTTCTTTCGGGTTGCTCGCGTCCGGCTGGCTCGGCGACAAGGTGCCGCGCCGATATATTCTCCGCGCCTCGGCAGCCCTGCTGCTTGTTTTGAGCTACCCGTTCTACCTCGCCCTGAGCGCTCACAGCGTCGACCTGGTGCTGCTGTTCATCCTCGCCGCGCTCGTCTTCTCGTTGGCCAGCGGTACCTGGGCGTCGGTTCTGGCGGATCACTTTCCCATGCAGGTTCGCTACAGCGGCATCGCTCTTGCCTACAATTTAGCCGTTGTCGCGTTCAGTGGATTTGCCCCGCTTCTGGCTACCATGCTCATCCGCGAAACGGGTTCGCTCGCATCGCCCGCCTTGTATGTGATGGCAGCGTCGGCGGTGACGCTCCTCGCCGGCGCCGTTGCGCCCGCGACCGAGACCTTGCCCGCCACCCCTCAGCAAGCTCATTAGACGTTCGGTTCAATCAGCTCGACCGCCGAGGTAGCGTATATCGGCGTTTCTTTTTCGTAAGTTACTTAGTACTACTACATAAATGGGGACATCGATGAAAGTGAAGGCAGCCGTGCTTGTTGCATCGGCAATCGTGGCATCGCCCGTGATGGCGCAAAGCAGCGTAACGTTGTACGGGATCGTGTCGGAGGGCCTGACATGGGTGAACAACGAAGGAGGCGCCCGCAACGTCAAACTGTTGAGCGGATCGAATCAGAACAACCGGCTCGGCTTCAAGATCGGGGAAGACCTTGGCGGCGGCACGAAAGTCGTCGCTCAGTTGGAAAATGGCTTTGACGTGACGAACGGGAAACTGGGGCAAGGTGGGCGGATGTTCGGCCGGCAGGCATTTGTCGGGCTTTCGAACAGTACGATGGGTACGCTGACTGCCGGACGCCAATACGACATGTTCTGGGATTACCTTACCCCCTATTCGGCTGGCGTCGCGATCGGCGGTCTGCTCGCATCCCCGGGCGATGCGGACAACCTCATGGGCAGTTGGCGCTACAGCAATTCGGTGAAGTACGTTTCTCCGACGATGCGGGGATTCGATTTCGAAGCGTTGTACGCGTTCAGCAACGCACCCGGAGATTTTTCCGTCAACCGCGCATTTAGCACGGGCGCGCGTTATAACGCAGGTCCGTTTCAGCTTGCCGCAGCCTATGTCGAACTTGACGATCCGGGTACGGTCAACGCGGCGGGTGCGGTCAGCGACGACTATGCCGGCGCGCCGTTCTTCTTGTTCCGCACGAGTCAGCTAAGCCATAGCGTGGGCGTGTCGAGGCAGCGCAATTTCGGTCTCGGAGCCCGCTACGACGTCAGTAGTCGTTTGCACCTGAATGCCGTGGTCGACGCCGTGCGGTATCGATACAAGGATGGAACCAGCCTTGCGCTCGACAACTACGATGTGTCGGTTTCGTGGCTGGCCACACCTGCGCTCGCGCTGGGTGCGGGATATCTGTACACGAGCGGCCGATACCATGGCGTCGACGCGAACCCTCATTGGAACGCAGCGCAGGTGAGTGTCGATTACAGCCTCTCGAAGCGGACGGATGTCTACGTCTATGATACGTTTCAGCGGGCGTCGGGCGCGCATGCCGAGGCCGACGTCTACTTGAATGCGCCGTCGAGCAGCAGTAGCCAGAACGTTATCGTCGCCGGTCTTCGGCATCGGTTCTAGGGGGGGCTTGCGTGTGCCGGCGGGGCAGCGTGCGCTGGTGCTGCCAAGATTATCGTGTGGTTTTCCGCAACGACGACCATGCGGCCACTGTCTGTTCGGCAATGCGAATCTTGCGGGCGCCTACCCTAGCCAACCCGGCCGAGCGCGAGCGCCATGCGCTCGACGATAGCGTCGAGCAGCACATCGGAAGTTGCAAAGTTCAACCTGACGAAACGATCGGCATGGGTGTCGAATGCCTCGCCGGGCGAAAGGGCGACCCGAGCAGCGGAACGAAAGAATTCGGAAGCAGGCATGTCCAACTGCAAGGCCTCGCAATCGAGCCAGGCGAAATACGTCGCGTCGGGCGGATGCCAGCGGATCTCGGGAAGCCGAGCGGCCAACTGCGCCGCGAGGCGAGCCCGACACGCGGCGAGTTGAGCCCGCGCGGCATCGAGCCAAGCCTGTCCCTCGCTCCAGGCCGCCACCGTCGCGTGCACGCCCAGCGGCGTCGGATCGCCGAGCAACGCCGACGGCACGCGCTGCTCGAAGCGCTGCCGTAGCGCAGCCGAGCCGAAATGCGCAAGGGCGCATCGAAGCCCCGAAAGGTTGAAGCTCTTGCTTGCCGAACTCAACGTTACCGTCCTCCCGGCGATCTCAGGGCCGAGCGATGCGAATGGGCGATACGTTTGCTCGGCAAAGACAAGGTCGGCATGAATCTCATCGGACACGACGATCAAATCGTGCGCGATGGCCCGCTCTGCAATCGACGTCAACTCCTCATGGGTGAAGACCCGACCGGTCGGATTGTGCGGGTGGCACAGCAGCAGAAGACGGGCTCCGCCGCTCAGCAGCGCATCGAGATCGTCGACATCGAATGTGTATCGCCCGCCATCGTCCCGCATCGGCAACGGCAGCAACCGCCTCTCCAATCGGAGAACGGCATCGCGCAGAGGGGCATAGGTCGGCGTCATAACGATGACGCCGTCTTCCGGGTCGGAAAACGCCATCACCGATGCATAGAGACCCTGTACTACGTCGCCGAACGCATGGATGCGCTGGGTGTCCACCGCCCAATCGAAGCGTGCACGCATACGCGCGGCGAATGCATGGGCCAAAACGTCGTTGGCGTACGGCAGGGCGTTGAATTCGCCGGCGTCACAGTGCTGCGCGATCGCCGCGCGAATCGGTTCGGCGATGGCGAAGTCCATCTCCCCGACGTCCGCCGGCAGGATGTGAGGTTCGACGCGCCACCATTTTTCGCTTCGACGGCCGCGGAGAACGGCCTCTGCGAGCGCTAGCTCGGGCGGTGCGGACGTTGCCGGCCGATCGGCGGACGCTGATTCAGCCGACACGGCGCGCACAAGCGTGCTCCCGTTCATGTTGAAGGTCACGATTTCGAACTTGGCATCAACGCTGGCGGGAAAGGGATATCGCCGCCGTACGCGGCGCGCGAACCTGTGCTTCGCCGACAGCCGCTGCATGCAGCTCGGCGAGCATTTCCCCCGCGAAGCAACCGTCGGTATAGGTCCCGTCCATACGTTTGCGTGTTAGCGCGTCGATCACGTCGGGGAAAAACTCAGGGTAGTACCGCACGCTTCGCGCATCGGGTGTGGTCTCGCGAATGAGTCGGCCGCAGATGGGCTTGAAGGCGTCGACGCATGCGGCGATCGAGCCGATTTTTTCTTTGCTGAGGCGAGCATTCCGCTCGATGTCCTCAGGCGCGTCGGGAACGATGGCAAAGAGTTGGCGGCCTGCGCGGCACCATCCCACATGCGGGGGAAAGCCCATCACGTCGATCCCGCTCGTGCCGAAATCTTCATCGACGCCTAGCTGGAAATTCAGCGCGATATTGTCATGAACCCACTTCAGGTCGCGATACCAATGGGCTATTTCGGCTTTGCTCAGAACGAGTTCGGGCAGTCGGCCGCCATGCGCGTGAAAGGCGTTGAATCGGACGACGGAAACGCCGCATCGGTTGAAATATTCGGAATACCGAAGAAGATGAGCGAGCGTGTGGTTGTGCTTGCCGATCGTTACGCCAAGATTGATCTTGAGCGCTCGCGGCGCTAGATCGCGCGCCGGCGTCGAACGGACCAGCGGAATGCGGCCGGCAAGCAGTGCATCGTTGAATGCACGAATACGCTCGATCACCTGCGCGCAGCGCACCCCCGGAAACACGCCCTTGATCGGATACGTGTCTTCCGGCAATAGGCGAAGATGCTTGTCGAGGACGCCATGAAAGGTGATCGTCACATTGCCGAAGCCGTGTGCAACGGCTTCGGTTAGATAGTCCATCCAGTTTTCGTCGAGCAGCGGCGCGCCGCTCGTCCATAGATCGCCCGCCTGCATGGTCTTGGTTTCGCGACAATCGAGCTCTTGCCGAAAATCGCGATTGTGCGTATTGCCGAACAGCCGCAGGAATTCACCGTTGCTGGCAAGGCTATCCGAAATCATCGGAAATACGCGATACCCCAACGCGCTCAGGTCGTCCATGATGCGACGCCCCTCGAAGAGGTCGATCGATCTGTTCGCCGCTTCGGGCTGGTTGATGTAGAAGCAGTGAACGCACGCTTGGCGGCAGGTGTGTTTGCCCACGCGCGTATCCAGTTGCAGGTAGAGGCTGATTTGCGATGGCGCGATTTGATCGAAAGGTAACGAAAACGGCAGGTCGCCATGCTCGTCGAACGAGATAGGTTCGTTGCTCAACAGCCGCGTTTCGTCACTCCCGCTCATGGCTTCCTCCCATCTTCAGCGCGGTGCTCACCAGCCTTCGGCCTGGAACAGTGCGACGACGAGCACGCACGTCGGTCCACGCGCTTGCGCGGACGCAATGGTTTTTCCCGTTTTGGACGGGGCGGCTTGCCTGCGCGAGCACATATCGTCGATCGACAGGCCGATTTGCCTGTCGACCTCCGCGGCCGCGAGTTCAGGCGTCGCCGACACGGCGTGATGTTCGACCATCAGCCCGCCTGTGTGGTCGAACATGACCCAGCCGATACCGGCTGCAAGACCGGCGGCGTCGCTGCCGGCGCCGCCCGATGAAGACATGGCTTGCACGACATAAAGACGATCGCCCCAGCTGGCCGTGCGGGCGACCGTTCGTTGTTCGTCGGGCTCCCAGCCCGGTGGAATGACGCTCGACAAAGCGATGATGTTGCAGTTGCCGATGCCCGCTTCGAAAAGCGCATCGTCGTAGGCCGACAGTTCGGAACTGCCGCGTCCGATTGCGCGAATGACATTGATGGGCCGCTTCATGAGTGCGCCTCGCGTGCAGGAGGTGGCGGTCGTGGGCCTACTTGCCGACGGTTTCTAGGGTAAGCAACTGGGTACGCCGTTTGAGGCTCGCTTTGATGAACGGCGTGGCGCCGCAGCCTAGCGGATCGCCGCTATGGATTTCGGCCATGACGGGGCAGCGGGATGAGCAATAGTAGGGCTCGCGCGAAAGCTCGCAGCTAGGACACGCGGTGAAGGCGTCGTAGGTGAAGCCGCGGATGTCCCCGAAGCCGTTCTCCCATATGTCCTCGAAGCGGCGTTCGCGGAGATTGCCCGAGGCGAACTTCGCATTCGACGCGCAGATCGAGCAGGGATACAGCGTTCCGTCGCTGAGCAGATACGCCATCGCCACGCCGCAGAATTCCCGGCGCGTGGCGCGCGCGATGTTATGACATTCGTCGAGAAACTTCGCCACGCATAGCCCGACCGTGTCGTTCATGTATTGATCGTGGCGCTTGTCGTCGATAAATAGTTGCGCGGCCTCGTCGACGATATCCGGTTGGGGCTGGTATTGCGGGAAATATCTCCCGCGCCCGATCGGGCTGAACGGAGTCGAGCCGAAAAAGCATTCGGTCTCGCGCGCGAACTCGAGAATGGCTTGGAGCTCTTTGACGTTGCGGTCCGTTTGGGTCGACATGATGGCGGTCGGGATGCCGTTGCTTCGCAGCAGTTCGATCCGCTTCCTGATGTCGTCCCATGACGAGCGGACGCGCAATTCCTTGTGAAACGATGTGCCGTCCACGCTGATGCTCACCACGCATTCCTCGCGCGGGAGATTGTCGATCGCCTCCTGCGTGACATACATGCCGTTGGTGGCGATCGAAATGACGAATCCGAGCGCATGCGCGTGAGCGAGAATCTTGAAGAAATCCGGGTGGCTCATCGGTTCGCCGCCGACCAGCACGAGCGCGAATACACCTGCTTCCTTCAATTGATCGAGCGCATCGAAGATCTCCTGGGTCGATAGCTCGTTGTCCCGCGGCTTGCCGGCCTCGACATAGCAGTGCCTACACGAGAGATTGCATGCGCGCGTGATTTCGAACCAGACGATCAGAGGGGCGCTCAAATGGAAGCCGGGTTGGACCGGCACCTTTTCGAGGCGATAGGGCTCGAGTTCCGCTCGGGTCGTTCCCTGCACGAGTGGGCCGGCTGCGTCATGTCGATAAAAGCCGATTTCGCCGGTGCCGAATGCGAGCGTAAAGCCGAAGGACTCCCGCCGGATACGAACATCTGGGACGCTCATCATTCCCCCGCCGGCGCTAAGCGCTCGTTAATCGAAAGCGATTTATCGCCCCTTGTCGTTCGGCAACGATTCGTGGACAGCCCTCGGCCGGCAACGCGCTTCGAGGTTTCCCGGCATATCGAGGACGGCCCGCGGCCGTCACGGCAACGGTGGCTGATTCAAATGTTTCAAATCGCGTTGCCGACTAAAACAGCGACCGGCGCTATCGTTTTTGATGGAACGTTTGCTTCAAATGCGATATCGATATTTAGACTCGTTTGCCCCGTCTCCGCAATAAAACGGACTAACTCCTCGCGCTGCTGTTCGGTGAGAGCCAGTTTGAGTGTGGGGGAATTGCCGCGCTCAGCTTTTGTTGACATGGTCGTTCTCCGGAGGGTCGGTCTGCCGCGCTGTACCGCAGAATTACTCTAGGTCATCGATGCGGGAATTCAACTGATATTTTTACGATATGCTGACACGCTTCGGGCTGTATTCTTGCATCGGCTCGTCGGGTAAGGGTCGAATCAAAAAGGGGATTACCGCGTGACGCATTCCATTCAGGGCAACAAGCGCTGGTTAGCGTTGATCGTATTGTGTCTCGGCGTGCTGATGATCGTGCTCGATACCACGATCGTGAACGTCGCGTTGCCTTCGATCGCCTCCGACCTCGGCTTTAGCGAAACCTCGCTGGTGTGGGTGGTCAACGCATACATGCTCACCTTCGGCGGCTTTCTGCTGCTCGGCGGGCGCTTGGGCGATCTGTACGGGCACCGCAAGCTCTTTCTCGGCGGCATCACGCTGTTCACGCTGGCCTCGCTCGCTTGCGGAATGGCGAATTCACAAGTCGTGTTGGTGTGCGCGCGTGCCGTGCAAGGCTTGGGCGGCGCGGTTGTCTCGGCTGTATCGCTGTCGCTGATCATGAACTTGTTTACCGAGCCAGGCGAACGTGCGAAGGCGATGGGCGTCTATGGCTTCGTCTGTTCGGCGGGCGGCAGCATCGGCGTTTTGCTCGGCGGACTGCTGACGAACCTGCTCAGCTGGCATTGGATCTTTCTCGTCAATTTGCCGATCGGCATCGCCGTGTATGGGCTGTGCGTCGCGTTGTTGCCGGCGGCACCGGGCCACGCGCACGGTGAACGGCTCGATGTCGCCGGCGCCGTCACCGTGACGGCTTCGCTGATGCTCGCGGTGTACGCCGTCGTGAACGGCAACGAAGCGGGGTGGCTTTCGACGCAAACGCTGGGCCTGCTGTTCGTCGCGCTGGCGCTGCTCGCCGCGTTCGTCGCGATCGAAGCGCGCACGCGGCATCCGTTGATGCCGCTCGGTCTGATGCGCATGCGCAATGTGGCGACGGCCAATGTGGTCGGTGTGCTGTGGGCGGCGGCGATGTTCGCGTGGTTCTTTATTTCGGCGCTGTATTTGCAGCGCGTGCTCGGCTACCGGCCCTTGCATGTGGGCCTTGCGTTCTTGCCAGCCAACTTGATCATGGGCGGCTTCTCGTTGGGCCTGTCGGCGCGCGTGGTCATGCGCTTCGGCCTGCGCGCGCCGCTCGCCTTCGGTCTGCTGGTGGCGGCATGCGGCCTCGCATTGTTTGCCCGGGCGCCGGTGAACGGTCACTTTCTCGTCGACGTGCTGCCCGGCATGACCTTGCTCGGAATCGGCGCGGGCATCGCGTTCAATCCGTTGTTGCTGGCGGCGATGAGCGATGTCGATCCGAGCGAATCGGGGCTCGCCTCGGGCATCGTCAATACGTCGTTCATGATGGGCGGCGCGCTCGGTTTGGCCGTGCTCGCAAGCCTCGCGGCCGCCCGCAGCGACGCGTTGCAGACAGCCGAAAGCGCCGCGGCGGCGCTTAACGGCGGGTATCACGCGGCCTTTCTGGTCGGCGCGCTCTTCGCGGCGGTGGCGGGGTTGCTGGGCGGCTTGTCGCTGCGGCGCGGGCATGGCGGCGGCGCGGATGCACAACCGGCGGCCGGCGCTGGAAAGGGCGGTGCGCCTATCGCGGATCCGGCGTGCAGCGACGATAAGACGGCGCAGGCCGAGCGGTGTTGACGGCGGCGCCATTACAAAAACTCATGCCTTTCATGACAAAGTTTCGATTGTAGGCGCGGCGCCTATCGGGCTTAATCGCTACCATCGGATCGAAGCCGTGCCTGCCGCCCGGGCAGGGCGCCGATTCCGCCGAATGGAGAAAACCCGATGCAGAGCGCCTTGCGGATTCGCTCGAAACTGCCCGATGTCGGTACGACGATCTTCACGGTCATCGGCCAGCTTGCCGCGCAACACGACGCCCTGAATCTCTCGCAAGGGGCACCGAATTTCGACCCGGATGCGAAGCTGATCGACGGCGTGGCCCGCGCCATGCGCGACGGCCGCAACCAGTACGCGCCGATGTCCGGCGTCGGCGCCTTGCGCGATGCGCTTGCGCAAAAAGTCGAGCACCTCTATGGCGCCCGCTACGACCCGGCCAAGGAAGTCACCGTCATTGCCAGCGCGAGCGAAGGCTTATATTCGGCGATCAGCGCACTCGTGCATCCGGGCGACGAAGTGATCTACTTCGAACCCTCGTTCGACAGCTATGCGCCCATCGTGCGGCTGCAGGGCGCCACGCCCGTGGCCATCAAGCTGTCGAGCGATCACTTTCGTGTGGATTGGGATGAAGTGGCCGCGAGCATCACGCCTAAGACGCGGATGATCATCGTCAATACGCCGCACAACCCCACGGCCACGGTGTTCGGCGATGCCGACATCGAGCGGCTCACGGCGCTCACGCGCAATACCGGGATCGTGGTGCTGTCCGATGAAGTCTACGAGCATGTGGTCTTCGACGGCGCTTTGCATCACAGCATGGCGCGCCATCGTGAACTGGCCGAGCGCAGCGTGATCGTCTCGTCGTTCGGCAAGTCCTATCACGTTACCGGCTGGCGCGTGGGGTACTGTCTGGCGCCTGCGGACCTGATGGACGAAATACGCAAGGTGCACCAGTTCATGGTGTTTTCCGCCGACACCCCAATGCAGTATGCGTTCGTCGAGGCGCTAGGCGATCCGGCGAGCTATCTGGGTCTCGCCGCGTTCTATCAGCGCAAGCGCGACCTACTCACGAATGCGCTGGCGCAATCGCGCTTCGAATTGCTGCCGAGCGAAGGCAGTTTCTTCATGCTCGCCCGTTTCCGCCAATTCTCCGACGAGCGCGACAGCGACTTCGTACTTCGCTTGATTCGCGACGCGCGCGTGGCCACCATTCCACTGTCGGCCTTTTATACCGACGGCACGGACTCTGGCCTGATACGCCTGAGCTTTTCGAAAGACGACGCCACGCTGCTCGAAGGCGCACGGCGACTGTGCACGATCTGAAGGAGCATGCGATGAGCGCAATGCGAGGCACGCTGACGGCAGCGGTGGTGCAGATGAACAGCACAGAAGACGTGACGCGCAATCTCGTCGAAGCGCGCCGCTGGGTGGAAGAAGCTGCCCGGCAAGGCGCGACGCTGGTGTGTCTTCCGGAGTACTTCTGCTGGATCGGCGTGGGCGAGGATGAGCGCGTGAGACTTGCCGAAGCGGCCGGCGACGGGCCCATTCAGCAGGCGCTCGCGCAGCTGGCGCGCGATACCGGAACCTGGCTGATCGGCGGCACGGTGCCTATCCGTCCCGCAAGCGGGCGAAAGCGCGGCACGCATGCGTACAACGCGTCGCTGCTGTTCGATCCGACGGGCGCTTGCGCCGCGCGCTACGACAAGATTCATCTTTTCAGCTTCAACCAAGGCGCCGAGCAGCATGCCGAGGCCGACACCATGGTGGGCGGCGACGCGATCGGCACGGCGCAAGGTCCGTTCGGCACGCTACGCATGTCGGTTTGCTACGACCTGCGCTTTCCCGAGCTTTTCCGCGCGCTGCCCGCAGCGGATGTCATCGCCGTCCCTGCCGCCTTCACGTACACCACAGGCCTCGCGCATTGGGAACTGCTGCTGCGTGCGCGCGCGGTGGAGAATCAAGCTTACGTGCTCGCGGCGGGGCAGTGCGGAACCCATCCGAATGGCTGGCGCACGTTTGGCCACAGCATGATCGTCGGGCCCTGGGGCGAGGTACTTGCCTGTCAGGAGGACGAGCCCGGCGTGGCGTTGGCGACGCTGAGCGTAGAGGCGCTAGGAGCGGCACGGGCGCGGTTGCCGGTGCTCGAGCATCGGCGTATCGCCACGCTTTCGGACGTTGCGCCGACGGCTTGATCGAGCGGGTCGCGAAAAACCACATCACAGACGTAGGGAGATCATCCATGAAGTTGCTCGGAAAATTACTCGTGCTCGCGTGCGCGTTCGCCTCTGTATCGGCATCGGTTAGCGCGTTCGCCGCCGATTCGGTGCTGCGCTTCGGCCTGGAAGCCCAGTACCCGCCGTTCGAGTCGAAGGGCCCCAGCGGCGATCTGCAAGGCTTCGACATCGATATCGGCAATGCCGTATGCAGCGCGGCGCATCTGACATGCAAGTGGGTAGAAACGTCGTTCGACGGGCTGATCCCGGCGCTCCAAGGACGCAAGTTCGACGCGATCAACTCGGCCATGAACGCAACGGAAAAGCGTCGCGAAGCGATCGACTTCACCACGGTGATCTACCGCGTGCCGACGCAGCTCATCGCTCGCCGCGACAGCGGCCTGCTGCCGACGCCTGAAGGGTTGAAGGGCAAACGCGTGGGTGTGCTGCAGGCGTCGATTCAGGAAAACTACGCGAAGGCTCATTGGGAAAACGCGGGCGTGACGGTCGTGTCGTATCAAGACCAGAACCAAGTGTATTCGGACCTGCAGACGGGCCGCCTCGATGCCACGCTCGTGCTGGCCCCCGCCGGTCAAAAGGGTTTCCTCTCGCGTCCGGACGGCAAGGACTTCGCCTTCGTCGGGCAGCCCGTGCGCGATGACAAGATTCTCGGCAGCGGCGTGGCTTTCGGTATTCGCAAGGGCGACGCGGCGTTGAAGAAGCAACTCGACGCCGCGATCGCCAAGGTGCAGGCGGACGGCACCGTGAAGACGCTCGCCCAGAAATATTTCGGCGATATCGACGTGTCGGCGAAGTAAGCGAACACTGCCGACGGGCCGGACGTACGTCGGCCCTGGCTGCTCGATGCGCGGGCGCGGTGCGTGACGTACCGCGCCCGCGCCGCATTAGGCGCCATGAGCGGGCTGCATGGACGGAAGGGAAATTCCGTATTGCACAATCGGGCCGGATTTCTGATCTTAATGCGCAGGGCATCCGGTAGTTCCGTCTGTGGGCCGGGGTGCATCAATTCATTTCGATTGCACCAACGCTATCATCGCCATGCGACGCCTTCCCCCATTGAACGCGCTCCAGATCTTCGAGACGGTTGCCCGCCACCGTAGCTTCACTCGCGCAGCCGAGCATCTGTGCCTGACGCAAGGCGCGGTGAGCCGGCAAATCTTGGCGCTGGAAGATTACTATCAGTTTCCGCTTTTCAAGCGCCACGCCAAGGGGCTGACGCTCACGGCAGAAGGCGAACTGCTTTTGCCCGCGGTCAAAGAGAGCTTCGCGCGTATCGAAGAAATCTCGCTTCGCCTCACGCGCCAGCGCACCGATCTCGCGCTGAAGGTGCCGACTTGCATCATGCGCTGGATGCTCCCGAAAATCATGCAGTTCCAGTCCGAGCATCCGAGCCTGCAGGTTCAAATCACGACGACGTCGCAGCACGACGTGGATTTCCAAGTCGAACCGTTCGACGCTGCGATCATCTACGGTTCGTCGCCCGGCGCCGATGTGCATGCCGTGCCGCTGTTCGACGAGAGGCTGACGCCCGTTTGTACGCCTCAACTGCTCGACGAGAAGCCGTTGAACGGCGTGGCGGATCTGGCTCGGCACACGCTGCTGCATCCCACACGCGATCATCGCGATTGGAAGTTGTGGCTCGATCGGGTCGGTGCGACGAGCGTGGACGTGAGCCTGGGTCCGAGCTTCGAAACGCTCGATATGGCGACCAACGCCGCGATGCAGGGCTTCGGCGTGGCCATCGGCGATTCGATGCTCGTGGCGGAAGACGTCGCCGCGAAACGCCTCGTCATGCCGTTCGATGCGTTCGTCGAAACGGGCTTGCGCTACTACTTCGTTTATCCGGATTGCGTGGCGCATCAGCCGAAGGTGGCGCTCTTCAGTGAGTGGATCAGCGAGCGGCGGGGCGTTTGAGCGATAGCCCCATGGTCGATGCGCGCGCTCGCTCAAGCAGCGCCGAATCGGCTCATCCAGTCCCATAGTTCGCTCGCCGCCGCGCTGCGATTGTCGGCAGCGCGGTAAAGACGGATTTCCAAGTTCGTGGCCCATGCATCGCCGCCGGCCACCGCAACCGATTTTTCATGCAGTTCCCGCGCAATGCAACTCTCGGGAAGCCATCCGATCCCGTTGCCCGCGACGACCATGGCTTTTACCGCTTCCGCCATATGCGCCTCGAATGTGCGTTGCAGCGAGCATCCGAGGTGGGCGTTGAGCATCAGCATTTCGACGAGGTTGCCGAGAAACGTTCCCGCGCTATAGGCCATGAATGGCAGCGGTTCTTCATCGTCGCCTGGAAGTCGATAGGAAGGGTTGCCGTGTACATCGGCAGCCGAAACCGGAATCAGTCGTTCGTGGCCTAGCGTCAAAAAGGGGAATCGGTCAGTGTCGACGGCGATCGGCAACTGCGGATGGTGGTAGGCGAGCAGCAGATCGGTTTCGCCCTCGACCAGGGCCTGTATGCCGTCAGGGACGTTCACGGCTTGGACTTTTGTCTTCAGGTGTCTACGATCGTCCTTGAGCTTCCTCAATCGGTGCGGCAGAAACGTAAAGAGCAAGGTGTGCACGACCGACAGGCGCACGACCCGAGCGCCGTCGGTTACGAGCTCGTGTGCGCGCGCCAACGTGCGCGCGGCATAGATTCCACGAAGGATCTCGGCCGCCTGGCCGCGAAACACCATGCCGGTCGCGGTCAACCGTATCGGGCTCACCGTGCGGTCGATGAGCTTCGCGTCGAGCCAGGTCTCTAGCGCCGCGATTCGACGACTCAACGCGGACTGTGTCAAATGCCGATCGCTCGCTGCGCGCGAAAAACTTCGCGTCTCCGCCAGCGATAAAAAGTCCTCCAACCACTTAGCTTCCATCGCACCCCCAACCGACGTCTGCGTCTACTGCGCTGCGACGCAACGCGGATAACGACGGCATAGGCATCGCGTTCCCCATACCGATTCCGACGCATGATATTCCAAAGCCGCATAACGCTCACGTCGAATCCACTCGTCGGCGTAACCTCGTTTCGATCGATGAGATAGCTCGCGCGGGCTCCGCGTGGGGTTGACTTCTTCTTGAAAGGACGTTGCATGAACCGCGCATTCAAGCATTGTAAGAACACTTCTTGGCTCCAGGCCGACAAAGCGAAGCGGGCCGCGCGCGCCGTAGCGAATCTCGGTGACTGGCGGCAGGCGGTGGCGGAAATTCACCGATGGCCGGAGTATGTGCCGCAACCTTTGCATTCGCTGGATCGTTTCGCGGCGAGCACCGGAGTGTCGAAGGTCTACTACAAGGACGAGAGTCGACGCTTTGGCCGAGCGATGGGCAGTTTCAAAGCGCTTGGCGCACCGTTCGCCGTATTCCATCTGCTTGCCGATGCGGTCGAGCGCAGTACCGGGACGCGACCCACGTCGGATGATCTTCGTGCTGGAAGGTACCGCGAGATCACGGAGCGCATTACCGTCACGGTCGCTACCGACGGAAACCAAGGACGCGGCCTGGCGTATGCCGCGAAGGCCTTCGGCTGCCGCTGCGTGATCTACATCCACGAGCACGTCAGCGCGGGCCGAAAGGAAGCGATGGAGGCGCTCGGCGCAATCGTCGTTCGCGTGGCGGGCGAGTACGAGGCATCGGTCGCGCGTTCGCGCGGCGACGCGCGCCACAACGACTGGCATTTCGTTTCGAGCACCTCGTGGGATGACTACGCGTGCGGCTCCCCTCGCGAGGTCATGAATGCCTACATGGTGCTGGTGGACGAAGCACTGAGACAACTGCCCGACCCGCGTGCGATTACGCATGTCGTCGTCCAAGCCGGGGTAGGCAGCATCGCCGCGGCGATTTTCCTGCGCTTTTTCCAGGAACTCGGCGGGCAGACGCCGCCCCGGATGGTGATCGTCGAGCCGGCCGAAGCGGACTGCTTGTACCAAAGCGCGCTGCACGGCCAGCCCACGCCGTCGGCCGGGTCGCTGCGCACGATCATGGCGGGCCTCGCGTGTCGCGAGGTATCGCCGGCTGCATGGGCCATTCTCGATTGGCTCGGCAGCGATTTCGTCACGATTCCGGACGCATGGGCCGAGGATGCCATGCGTTTGCTGGCCGACGGCAATGGCGATACACCGATCGTTTGCGGTGAAACCGCGGCGGGCGGGGCTGCGGTTTTGATGAAGTCGGGCGAGGGGGGCACGGGATTGCGCGAGGCATTGGGTCTAAATGCATGCAGTCAGGTTTTGTTGTTCGGTCTCGAGGGCGCGACCGATCCCGCAATCTACGAGCGTATCGTCGGGCGATCGGCGGCGGAAATTTTCGACGGCGCCGTGCGGTAGGAAAGCCCGCCGGCTATTTGTGCTTGAGCGTTTGAAAGCCTGCGAACGCAAACGTCGTGAGCTTCGCCGCGGCGTCTTCGGGCGAATCGGCCGATACGTCGGGCAGCGTGAGCGTCGCTCGAGGGCCCAGCACGGTCGGGTCGGGTCTGCCGCCGCGCGACCGCCTTGGACTAGGTGGAGGGACCGCGTCGAAGGCTTCTTGCGAAGCGGCCCTGATCGCGGAAAGGGAATCCTTCAAATGCTCTCGTCCCACGCCGACGCGGCGAGCGTAACGGCCTCGCTCGGTGTCGCTGTCGTAGCCGTCGTCAGTGCCTCGGGACGTGTCGGGCGCCTCCATGGGCGCGCTTCCGCCTACCCATTTAGCGCCCGTCAACGAGGCCGAGGCGCGGATTTGTTCCGGCGTCGCGGTGCCTTGCAAGGCGGTGTGGATCGCGAGTGCGCTAGCGACATAGGGGTCGGTCTGGGTCGCGAGGGTCGCGCCGAAATTGTGAAAGATCTGATGCGCGCCCGACTGGCCCGACGTCATTTCGGGCGCGAATTCACCGGTGTGCCCGACCACCTCGCCGCTGGCGTTGACGAGCGGGGCGAGCGCGGTGGAAATGCGTGCTGTCGCAGCGACGTTGACGGCGACCGGATTGCCGATCAACACGTCCCGTTTGGAGGTCGACGAAATCTCGTGCCGACCGCGGCCCATATCGGTGGGCAATTCCGGCGAGCGGGCCGAATCGTCTCTGAATTGCTTACTGGTCGTCTTCTTGCCTTGGCCCATTGCAAGTACCGAGGACTTGATGGGACCGGTGTGATTGAATGCGGACAATTGCCCGCCGCGACTGGCGACGTCTGCGTCGCGATTTCGTTTTCCTAGAACCGAACTCGCGTCGGGAAAATCCTGCTGCGAACCGCTCGCCGTCTTCTTGCCGGCGGTTTTGGGATCGTCTTGCTTTTTGGCGGATTTCGGCGGCATGAATCGATTTCGAAGATGGATTTAGACGCTTTTTACCCAGACCCGCAAAGCCCTGGCGTCTGGAGTGCGAATCGCCTTCACCGTACCCACTCGAGAATGACCAGGTTGAGAGGCGGGCGCATTCGCCGCCTTGGCTCAAGCAATGTGCATGCCATACGAGAAGAGGGCGCGCAATCCCTTGAATGCGAGGCTGTTTTCGTTTGCTTTCCTTCGCTGGGTCGTTTTTTGCCCATATGCCGCGCGCCGCGGATGCGAGAATTGCTTATCCGGCGGGGGTGAGCGCGCCGAAATTAGGGAATTCACTGATTGGGTATGTTTCGACCTAAAGTGGGCTTTTTCGCCCATATCCCACGAACTGTCGTTGTTCGCATTCGGCGAGTTATCCGCATGTAAGGATTTGCAATCCAACCTATTTCACGAGTATTTTGCAAATACGTCTTTTCACATCTGAAGATTGAAATTAGGATTAGGTCCGCGTAGGACGCTTGGGCGCCGTGTCGCACGGCGCCGTTCCGGGGAGCGTTCGAGGCCGACGGCGATCGATCGTCGAGTTGCGCATGTTGTATTGGGCCCGCCGTACCGCTTGACCATAAACAGATCTGCCGCGACGCTGCCGGCCGCGCGACGCCACGGATCAAAGACCAGCTTCGGAGTGCGTATGAATCAGTTCGCCCGTCATAGCATGATCGGCTCGTCCGCCGCGATGGATGCGGTCAGGCGGCAGATCGAAAAGATCGCGAGCGTCGACGTGCCGGTGACCGTGCTCGGGGATACGGGCACCGGCAAGGAACTCGCGGTGCGAGCGATCCACTATCTCGGCGTGCGTCGGCAGGCGCCGTTCGTTCCCGTGAATTGCGGTGCGTTGCCCGAGGCCCTGGTCGAGAGCGAGTTGTTCGGGCACGAGCGTGGGGCATTTACCGACGCCAAGTCCGAGAGCGCCGGGCTCATCGGCGAAGCGGAAGGCGGCACGCTGTTCCTCGACGAGGTCGACGCATTGAGCCTAAAGGCTCAAGCGGCGTTGCTTCGCTTTCTGCAGGATGGGAGCTATCGTCGCGTCGGCGGCGCCAAGATCCGCCACGCGAACGTGCGCGTCGTCGTGGCGACGAACGCGAATCTTCACGCTCTGGCCGATGCTCGGCAGTTCAGGCGAGACTTGCTGTATCGGCTCGATGTCGTGACGCTGCGCATTCCGCCGTTGCGGGAACGAGGCGGCGATGCGCTCGAGCTGGCCGAAGCGTTTCTCGAGCGCTTGCGCACGCGCTACGCGAAGCAGGAGATGCATTTTCACAGCGCGTCGCTCGTGCATCTGCGCGAGCATTGCTGGCCCGGCAACGTGCGTGAACTCGAGAACGCCGTGCATCGGGCATTCTTGTTGGCCGACGACGGCTTCGTGCGGCTGGGGGAGGCGCCGGTCACGGACGGGCAGGCCGATGCGCTCGCAAGCGCGCGGCCGTTCAAGACCGAACGCGCCGCGGCCATCGCGAGTTTCGAGGTGGACTATCTTCGGCGGCTCTTGGTCGAGGCAAACGGCAACCTCTCGCAAGCGGCGCGGCTGGCCGGCGAGGAGCGGAGCGCCTTCGGCAAGCTTGTCCGCAAGCACGGACTCGCGCGCGACCGCTCGAGCTAAGCGATCGTCGGCCATTGAGGTAAGCTCACAGCTTTACATTTCTTTGACGGCGGGTGCGCATCATGAACGACGAGCTGATTGAACACGTCGCCGCCTATATTGCCCGCTATCTCGAGCGTAATCCCGCCGCCGCCGACACGGTCGAAGGCGTGCATGCATTCTGGATCGGTGCGCAGTGTGCGCAGGAGTCCATCGACGTCACGCAGGCGGCCCTCGAGTATCTGCTCGAACGCGGCGCGATTGCGAACGTGCCGATCGGCAACCGGGTATTGTGGAGAGCGACACGGGATCGCGACTGAAGGAGCGCGTCGGCGGCGGGGCCGAGCGTGGCGATGCGGCGATCTTCAGCGGCCGAAGCGGCCTTGAAGCCGATGAGACCTTTGCCAACCCGCTTCGCCGATGCTGTCGACGAAACAGATTTTTACCTCGGCCATGCCGGGGCTCGTGAAGTAGAGCCACACGTCGGCGCTTTGTTTGTCTCGGGTGATGAACCAGAGTGCGTCGCCGCGTGCGAGGCCCCAGCTCGCGACGCGATGCACGAGCAGATCGGCGTTGCCACGGTCCGACAAATTGACCCTGACGTGCGCCTCGCCCATGCTCGGTGTTTGATAGATCCGCGCCATGTGTGGTCCACCGTTTCGCGTCGAGTGAAGCGGGTGTTGAGAGAAGCGCTTTGCAACATAAGCGCCAAAGGCCATAGTATAGGGGCCGATCGCCATTCGAACTTCGACGAGTCCGCCATGCAAAAAGACAAGTCATTCAAAACGCCCACGCTGCGTTTGCGCGAGGACGCGCATCGCGTCGAGCTCATCGTTCCGAACGGCGCCACGAGGCCCGAGCTCGGAACCCGCGCTCCCGGGGACGAAGACCGGCGCGCGGCCACGATCGAGCACGCCGGCGGAGCCGGGCCGTCCGCGCGTCAGCCGCCGCTCGAGTCGATCGACTTGCCATTGCCGCGGCGCACGCAAACGATTCTGACGCACCGCTTGCCCCGGAAGGTTCAGGATCGACTGAACGGCGCCGAGCCCCAGCTTTCGTCGGCACGCGATAGCGGCGGCGCGCAGGGCGATGCGCACACCCTGGTCGTGGCGCATCCGAAGCGCGAATCCTAGCGCGTCGCTCGCTATTTTTTTAATACCGGATAGGTCGCATGCGGCTGCCCTAAGACCGTGCCGAGCGCATGCGTGTCCCGGGTCGGATTTTCGGGCCGCGTCACTTGTACTTGCGGCGCGTCGAGATCGGGCTCCTCCTTGCCTCGCCATATCACTCTGCCGAAAGCCGTGATCTCCTTTCGCTTGGTCGGCTGAATCATCTGATTCTTCATTTCCACGACAGGCGTCGAATGACCTGTTCCGCGGTAGTTGATCGCCATTTCGTTGTGGATTTCGGTCTGCTCCGCGCCGTGAGCGTTCATGAAGGATTGATACCGGGTCGCGTTTTCGCGCAGCTTGAAGTCGGACCCCCACTTGCTCGATTTCATGGACGGCTTACCGCGCCGTTCGGTGCTGCCGTCCATGGTCATGACCATCGAGCTGAGATCGATGTTGTCCATCAGATGCGGATGGGTGACTTCAGAGCGTAACGTTTCGTTCGCATCCCTCAGCGCGGGACTGGCCGTTGCATGCTGTGCGCGCCGGTTCAACGCGTCCATGGCGACGTAGTGATGCTCGGGCAGCAGTGTCGTGACCATGCCCGGGCCATCGCCCGACCAGAGCGCTTCCTCATGCGTGTCGTCGCGTCCGAGCACCGTGGAAGGCGCCGATGTGAATGGGTCGTGGGTTGTGCCAAGCTGAAAATCGCGGTGAGCTTGGCGCAGGGCGACGGCGTTGCGGCTCGTCGTGAGGCTCGCAAACCCGCTGGTGTAAGACCCGGTGCCACCGACGACCACACTGCTCGCGTTCGGGCCCGCGGGCCAGGAACGATAGGCCAAGCGGCCCTCGCTACGGGCGGCGTTCAGCGAGTCGTTCGCGTCGAAGTGATGAATGTCTTGTCTCAACTCCTGCGCGAACTGCACGGCTTGATCGTCGCTCATGGCATGGATGTCCATTTCCATCTTTTGATACGCGCGCGTGTGCGGCGAGGGAATATCGAGTTCGTCGACGATGACGCGTCCACGGTTGCCCGTAAGGACGCCGTTCGTGATCTTGAATGGGTTCGACATCTTGGTCTCTCATGAAAGGAAATACGGGCGCGAACCGATGCGCGGCGGGTGGGTGCTACATGCTCCTCAGAGATGCTGTTTCATTTTGTCCATGGCCCGGTGAGTGCTGCCGCGCAGGTTTTCCGTGGTATTGCCGTCGAGCGTCAGATCGACCCCGGCCGCGATCTCGGGGTACGTGTGCGTCTGCGTCGCCGTCGGTAGCGGCGTGGTCATTTTTTGAAATTGATTCTCGCTTTGATGTTTGCTGATCAACGTCCTAACGTTTTCCATGGGCACGCCTCGTCTCATCCAGTTGAACGCGAGGTCTTGGAGTACGTCGCGGTGCGTTTTGGCGGACATGAATTCGACGTCCGGCATGGCTTTGCTCAGCGCCTGCGTCGTGAAGTCGTACGAGCGGACGACGTCCGACGCGGACCCCGAGGTGCCCGTCATGACGGGCAGACCCAGGCTTTCCCGCAGCTGTGTGCCCGGGTCTTGCGATAGGTCCATGCCGTAGCGGCTCGTGGTCGGATGCGACGGCTTGTTGTTCAACGGATCGGTAGGCCGCGTCGCTTGCATGCGCGGATTGTCTTGCGCATATTTGCGCGTCTTGTCGAGCACGTGGTGCCCCACGATGGTGGCTTCGACGCCCAATGCCGACTGGTCGACCGTGAGTGGGCCACGTTTTCCGTGCACGATCATGTCGGTGAGGCTGTCGTAGGCCGGGCCCATGCCTTGCGCGCGTTCCGTCGTCATGCGCGTCACCTCTTTCGACAACGCGCTGTCGGCCCCGTCTTGCATGCTCTCGCGCATGTGATCGGCGCGATCGGCAAGCAGGCGGCGCTCGTTATGCACCATGTGGCTGCTCAGTTGGAAATGCGGGCTGTCGTAGTGCGACAGTGCTTCGCGCGTGTTATCCAAGATCGTGTTTTCCGCGCCGCTCCACATCTGATGCGCGAAGGCGCGCTTTTGCAGCGTCTCCATATTGCCGTGCTGCATGTTCATATGAGTCTTGGTCAAGTAATCCGAGACCGCGGTGTGCTGCCACGTATCCAGGCCGGTGGGAATGTGAGAGGGCAACACGGGATCCGTGCCGATCCAATGACCGGTGATCGGCCTCGGCGCGTTGAGGTTGGTAGCGCTGCCTGTGCTGTCGTCTTGCGCCTTTTGTCCGGAGCGGTATCGATGCGCAAGCAGCATGGCCCCGCCGAAAGCGAGCGCGGTGCCGGCCAGAATGAGGTTCCGATTGTTCTTGAAGAAATATGACATCGCGATCACCCATTGAGGAACGAGGGAGAGACAGTGCGGCGGGAACGGTGCGCCGTGGCGTCGCCGTACCCATCGACGATCAGCGACGGCGCGACATTGACCTCCGATCCCAAGTACGCCATCAACGCATGCAGTTCCTGCTTGATACGCGCGCTGTCATCGTCGTGGCCGATGCGGTAGAACAGCTCGTCGCGATGGGGCGCGGCCGCGCGAATTCCCGTGGCGACGAAGCCGATCTTTTGCAGGGCCCGCCGAGACGGCGCGTTATAGTCGAAGACTTTGGCGTAGCAGCAGCGCATGCCCGCGTGACGATGCGCGGCGGCCAGCAACTGCGCGGCCGCATCGGGCCCGTATCCTCGTCCGCGGTAGTCGTGGCCGACCCAGTAATAGACGAGCCCGACGTCGCCGTGCAGAACCAGGCCCACGCTGCCGATGAATCCCCACCGTCGGTGCATGACGGCGAACAGGTGCTGCTCCGCGAGTGCGTATGCCTCGTCGAGCCAGGCGTGCCAACCACGGTCATCCTCGAAGCGAGGCAGACAGCACAGTTGCGCGATTGCAGGGTCGTAGTACTGCCAGCGGAAGTCCGACGCATGTCGATGACTGAGCGGCTCGAGCGATACGGCGCCGTTGGTACTCGCGCACGAGTCCGTCGGCAGCCGACCCGCGCGCCACTCGCGCCAAGCCGCCACGCGCTCGTAGGCCGCCGCGTAGCTTTGCCGAGCGGGGAATGCAAGCTGCATCGCGACGGCAAGATCGATGGCCGGCTCGGTGTCGCCGATCATGCAATAGGCGTCGCATAGACAATGAAACACGCGATCGTCGAGGCGGTCCGCCGCATCGAAGGAATCGCCGACGGCAACGACGAGCGGCCAGTACGACCAGCAGGCCGCCAATTCCAGCAGCAGCTTCTTCGCGTCGACGTCGAGCGCCTCTCGGTGCAGCACCCAAGCCCGCTCGAGGCCCTCCAACCAAGCCGGGCGGGTGGACGGCGCAAGCGTCGGCGCTTGTCGAAGGAGCTCGGGCAGGCGGCGCACGAGTGCTGCCGGATGCCAGTCGCAATGGGTCAAGCGGCTCAACGCGTCATCGAGCCCGACGCTCGCGCACGGCTCGCAGCGGGGGCCGTCATGGATGCGCGGTGAGCCGCGCGCTTGCATCGCGAGGTGGGTGGTCGCCATTTCGCCTTTCGCCTTTCGCCTTTTTCTGGAAAACACGGCCAGCTGATTGCCGGGCTTGAATGCGCATGCCTATTTGTCGGCATTGGGACTCTGGATTCCAAGCACTTCGAAGATGTTGATCTGTCCTCCGAGCCGGAGGAACAGCTCTTGATACAGCTCGGCGGTGTTCAGGCGGCCCCATATCGTCGCCTGACGCACGAGGTACGGCACGGGGCTATGCGGGTCCAAACGCATCAGATAGTCGGCGGTCTCCGCAAGCCTGGCGTACGCATCGGCGCGGTCCCGTATCGCGCCGGCGGCCGCCGAGCGTTCAGGCATCGTTTCGGCGTGGACGACACGCGCCGAATCGGCTGTCGCGGGCGTGGACTCGGGCGGCGAGTCCCGGGGCGCGATTCCGCGCCTATGCAATTCGCCGTCGACGAGCAGGCGCATCTGTTCCAGCAACTGCGCCATATTGCTCATGCTGGGCGCCTGGTCGCCGAACAGCGGGTCGAGCGCCGCGCTCAATGCTTCGATCGCCTCCAAGGCCGCCGACAAGCTGGCCCGCAAGTCGATGAATCCTTCTGTGGCTGCGGCGCCGAGCGCGCTTTGAAGTTCTTGAAGGCTAACGCCCTCGAGTTCGATCTCGGCCTTGCCGTGCGCCGGCCTCAGCTGTTCGTTGCGATAGGCCTGCTCCCAGTCCGCCCAGCAGTAGGGGCGCGCCCCTTCGACGCCGATCAGCGGCGCGAGCCGGATCGCGCGCAGGTTTTTTTCCGCGATGGAGCCGACGATGTTGGCGCGGTGCTCGACATCGCCGTCCGCCGCGCTCGGATGAATATCGTCCCAATAGCGCGTGCATGTTTCGCGGATCAGCACGAGCGTCGGCCCGATGCCCGCAACGCCGTACTGCTTGACCTGCGCCTCGTACAACCATGCCAGCAGCTGCATGTCCTTGCTTTCGTACTGAAGCGCGTGGCTCGCGAGGACGCTGACGGCGCTCCAATCGGCACGCTTCAGTTCGCGCTCCCACGCGCCCAGCGGCAGGGTGGGGTCGTCCTGGCGCCTCGCCTCGCATAGGGCAGCGTAGCTCGGGCATCGGCGTGCAGGCTGCCCGCATGGGGCGGACGGATCGATGGGCGCGAGCAGGGCGTCCAGACCCACCCCCAAACATTGCCGAAAATGCCGGTCGGCGTCCGGAAAGAGCGGATTGTTCATTGGCATCCTGTCATTGGGGCGCGGCGGTCGGGAACGCCGCGGGTAGCCTCAAGGGCGTGGGCGTCTTCGCATTCGCGTTCGATAGCTTCAAGCTCAGGAACACGTGCGCGGTGTCGCCGGCGGGCGTGCCCGCGCCATGCGAGTCGAGCACGCGGACATCGAACTGCAGCAGCGCGCGCGACGGGTCGTTCGCCGGCGCGGACGTTGGCCGGTGGCGTTCGATCATCCGCAGCAGCGCCCAATTGCCGGCGGCGGCGAACGACGCCGTGTTGCCGTCCACTTGCAGATCGGGCACGTCGACGGTGGCGGCTGGGCGCCACAGCGAAAGATCGGCCCAGGACAGATCGAGCACGAGCGGCTGTCCATATTGCCAGTCCATGCTGTTGCCGCCGTTCGGAAAGGCCACGCCCTTCGCGCCGGACATCAGGTTCATCTGACTGATCTGATTGCTGCCGTTCGCCGCGCTTTGCAGTGCGCGGAAGTTCACGTTCAGATTCAGGAGCGGATTGGCGTCGGCGCTCGTCGTACTGCTCGGCACGACGTTCCCGTGCAAGAAGGCGTCGACCTGATCGAGTTGCGATAGGAACTGCCGGACGCTCTTCCAATAAGGATCGGTCAGGCTTGCGATCTGCTTCTCGAGTGTCGCGCGGGTGCTTTCGTAGTCGCTGAAGAAGCTCGACACCGCGGCGAGGCTCGCGTCGTCCGCGTCGATCGCGCCGAACGGGAAGCGTCCGGCGAGATCGCGATTGAAGCGGCTGGCGATCGGCTGGTAGGCGTTCTGAGCTTGCGCATAGCGCTCTCCCTTGCAGCGCATTTGAACGCTCTGTTCCAATTGCTCGCGGTGATTCGAGAAAAGATCGTTGCCGAGCGGGGCGGACTGATAGCTCGCGAGCACGGTCGCGCAGGTGCCGTTTTGCAGGCTCGGCAGCTGCTTCAGGAAAAGATTGTCGAGTAGGGACGGCTGCGAGGTCGGATCCTTGCCTTGAGCGTAGCGCTTCAGTTCGTTGGCGGTATTGTTCCAGTAGGCCGCGTTCGAGGTGTTGGCGCTGGGATTCGGCGCTGACGGTTCCGCTTGGTTCAGGTAGTTCAGGATCGGCTGCGCATAGCCGACGAGAATCTGCACGCGGCTGACTTGGCGCGCGAGCATGTCGGTGATGACGGGCGTACTGCCCAGGTCGAAAAAGTAGGCGTCCGGGTCCGACGATGCGGGCAGGAAGGCCGGCTGGTACAACTGGCTCTGATCGGCCAGCAAAGCGATGCGGCTCAACTGGCCGTTGGCGTACTGGTGCGCGCATTGCGTCAACTGTGTCGCGCTGCCGTTCATGCCCAGGGCGCTAAATTGCTTTTCCACCGCGATCAGCAACGGAGCGATGACGGCGAAGTTGCCGCTGTCGGCGCTTTGCTGCGCTTCGGCGCTCGTCGCTGCCGAACTCGAACCGTTCGCCGCCACGTTGGCTGCGGCTTGCGCCGATTGCAGGCTCGTATTCATCGCCAGTTCGAGCTGGTACCAAGCGAGCTTGCGATAGAGCGCGTCGGGTTGTGCGTTTTTCAAGGTGGGCTGCGCGATGAACTTCCGATAGTCGAGCGCGTATTGATTGGCGTCCTTGACTAAAGTCGAACTCCAATTGGCGAGGTTGCCTTGGCATGTGAAGTTGGAAACCGGATCGATCGCCATGTAGCCAAGGCCGCCGAGTGCGTTCAGGCCGGTCAATTCGCTCTGCACCGCCGGGTTCAGCGTCACTTGACCGTTGAGCGTGACGAAGAGCGGCCCGTACCCCGGAAGCGACATGCCGTTCAGCGTTTGCATCGCGAGCGGGTACTGGTGCGCGGCGTCGAACTGCGCGCTCACTTGCGCCAGCATGTAAGACGGGTAGCCGAAGTCGACCGTCAGCGGGCGTAGGCTGGCCGCGAGTTCGCTCTGGGCCGACGACAACGGGTTCGCCGTTGCGCTGGAGCCGAGCCATGACGTGCGGACCCACGTCAGCCATCGCGTGAATTGCTGCACATGCGCGAGAATCGGCAGCTTCTTCGCTTGCAGTTGCGCGAGAAGCAGGGGGCCGGCTTGCAGTTCGGATTGCATCAGTGACCCGGCCTGCGCGGCTAGGGCGACGATATGGTCGCTGATGTTTCGCTTGAGCCGGGGCGGCGTGGCGATGTCCGCGCCGAAATCCCGACTCGTCAGGCTTTCGAGCGCGGCCGGCAAGAGGCCCGGCCGCGTGCGGACGAACGCCGGCAGCGGCGCGCGATAGGCATAGGCGACCAGCTCGATGAAGTCGGGCAAGGGCGCGCGCTCCTTGGCGTAAGGGGTCTTGCCCAGCAGCCGTTGAAAGCGGGCAGCGTTTTGCTCATAGTTGTCGACTAGCGCGATGAAGCTCTTCAACTGGCTCTGCGCTTGCGTATAGTCGAGCCCGGCCGTCACGCCCGCGGTGGCCTGAGCGCTCAACTCGTAGCCACGTTGCGACATTTGGCAGGCGAGGCCGGGCAGGATGACCTTCTTGAATGCGTCGTCCACCACACGTCGGGCGCTTTGACGGCTCAATCTCGAATCGAACAGCGAGACGGGCAGCAGCCAGCTTTGCGCATCGGCATCGATCTGCGCCACTTGTTCGATCAGCTGATAGACGGGCGCCTGGGCGATACAGCTGCCGTTGCTGCCCGAATCGGGCGCTTGCAATTGCTGCATGCGCTCGAGGTCGTGCACCACGCGCCCGATTTGCCGATCGAGTTGGTAGATCCGCACGCCGCAGGCGATCAAGAGCGTCGAGAACACGAACACGCATAGCCATTGGACGCGGCGAATCAGCAGATTGCGCGACCAGACGCCCGCACGTGTCGGGCGCGCGAGGCGCCTTTCCGCGAGCACCTTCTCCAGCATCAAGTCGCGTACGAAAGAGACGTCTTGTCGTGGTCCGATCGGGCGCGCGCGTTCGTCTCCGTGTTCGTCTCCATGTTCGGCGACGATTCCGGTGAAGTAGACGCCGCGCAGGAAGAACGCCGTTTCCCACGCCGAGACTTGGAACACGATGGACAGCCATTGCTCGAACGGCGCCTGCATTTGCGCGAATCGATGCGGATAGAGGAAGAGCGGATCCGCATCGCCGGGCGCGATGCGCTCGCAATGCGCGGCGGATTCGACTTGCAGCGCCCGCAACTGCCTGCCGATTTCCTCGAAAATCGACGCGCCCCATTCGGAAGGGGGGCCTTCGGGCGATTGGCTCGGCGCCGACCAGCCGACCATTTCGTCGCGCCGCGGCGTGCTTTGCGAGCGCCAGAACGCGCTGAAGCCGTCGATATGATCGCAAGCGGTCACGACGAGATAGACCGGCAGCGCGAATTCAAGCCGCTCCTCGAGCGTGCGTAGCTGCTGTCTGGCGTTTTGCGCGGCGGCCATGCATCGCACGGGATCGCGCTGCAAGAACGTCGTGGCGGACACGACGAGCACGATGCCGTCGATCGCGCGTTCCGGGCGCAGCGCGTCGAGTTGATCGAGAAATTTCTGCCAGGCGCGCGCTTCCGGTCCTTCCTGCGCACCGCCGTCCAGCGCCGCGCTTGCCGCGGCGTCTGACAGTTTCCCTACCGGATCGAGGACCAGCGCCTCGTCCAGCGCATACCATGTCGAACCGTCGATGCTCAGCGATCGTTGGCGTTCGCTGAGCGGCTGCCTGTGCTGGGGGCCGATCGACTCCAGCAGGCTCGTCTTGCCCGCGCCCGCCTGTCCCACCATCATCAGCCAGGGGGACGCATAACGCCACTCGCGCCGAGTGCGGAGATAGTCGATCGCGAGCGAGGCGCGCTCGATCCACCCGGCCACGCGAGGCTCGGACGGCGGTGCGCAACCGCACAGGGCTGGGACCGACGGGGCCTTGATGAGCGGCTTGACCTTGCCCCATACCTTTCGGGCAAGGCCGGCGACGAGGGCGAGCGCGACCACCGCCGAGACGGCGAGCAGCGCGAGTTCGACCATACGAGGATCGAACGCCCACCCGGTCTGGGCCTTCAGCGACGCAATCGAATTTTGCAGTCCATCCACAAATGCGCTCCTGCTCGAGCCAGCTAGCTATTCAAATATCGTTCGAACGGGTGCATCAATACGATCCATGCCGCCGTCGTCAACAACAGATAACCGATCAATCCGTAAAGCCCGAGGTTGCGCCAAGGGGAAACGGGGGCGAGCCGCTCGTCTCGGTGGCCCGTGAGCGAGTAGGCATAGGCCTGGGCGAACGCGTGCTCGCTTTCGCTCGGCGTGCCACTGGCGCTCGATGACACGAGCTGGTACAGCTGGCCGCGTATCTTGTCCAACTGAGGCTGGGCCTGGCGGGCGCGGTAGCGTCCCTTGAAGCCGAGCTCCATCGCCAGCAGGAATACTGCCGCCAGATCGACATGCAGCGGCGTGCGCAGATCGTCGCGCACGAGTTGCTCGGCCATCGCGAAAAATCGCGAGCCGGCGTGGCTCGAGCCGAACATCTGCTGCTCGAGCAGTACGGCAAGCCACGCATCGCGCCCCGGCCATTCGAGTTCGAAAATGAGAATCTCATCGGCCAACGCAGCCATGAGATAGAGCGCCTTGCGTTCCAGTTGTCCCGCCTCCGAAGCTTGTTCGTCCGCGCAGCGGCGTTCCTGCCGCTGCAGCGCGGCCAGCAGACGTGCGCTTACGCGCTGGGCGAATTCCGCACCGGTGCTGGGCTGCGGGGCATGCTCGCCCGCCAAATAGGCCCCGAGCCAGCCGTCTGCTTGCGCCTGCTTGATGGCGGCGACCTCTTGGTAGAAGTCGGCGAAGCGCGCGACCAGTTCGAAGCTGCCCCGGCGCGGTTCAAGCCACTCGGGCGCCTCACGCATGATCGTGCTCGGACTGCGCCGGCGGGGCCGGCGGCGAAGACGACGCGGGCGGCGTGGCGGGGGACGCGGCCGCCCCGGCCTTTTGCTTTCTGCGGTACAGCGTGATCGATGCCGGCAGCGCGTCGCTCTTGCGGCCCACGATCTGCAGCACTTCGTTTTCGCGGAATGCCTCCTGCGCGCCGTGATCGTCCAACGCGAGCGTCTGGTTTTTCACGAAGAATAGGCAGGCTTGCGGACGCAGCTTTTCGCGCTCGATTTCATGCGCCTGCAATGCACGAACGGAAGCGCCGCCAACGCGGGCGCGGCGCAGCGCCGGCATGAGGGCTGCGTCGGCGACGACCGCTTCGTTCAACCACGCGGACAACTGCGTCGCCGTTTGACCTTCGCGCGGCTCCAGCTCGACGATCAGCTCGTCGGACGCGCCCGCGGGCAGGCGCCGCTCGAAGCAGGCATCGGGCAAGGTCGGGTCGTGCTGGTCGGTGCGCAGGAAGGCCAACGTTTCATAGCGCGTGTCGACCGTATCCATGCGCGCCAGGATGAAATCGATCGCCTGCTGAAACTGCGGCATGCAATCGTCGTGCTGATACGGCTTCATCAACAACGGCAACGGATTGGGGCCGATCGCCGCGACAGCGCCGACGATCTGGGCCAGCGCTTGGTACAGCTCGCTCGGGTGCGTGCGCCCGTGCAGCAGGGTCGACAGAGGCGGCAGACATGCGCTGATATGGCGCGCGGCCGTCAGGTGCTGGCGGCGTTCGTTGCCCATGTTGTCTTCGGGATCGCCCGTCTTGCCGTTTTCGCCGAGCTGCGCGAGCTTGTCCCACAGGCTCTCGTGCAGTTCATGCAAAGCCCGCCACAAATTCGACGGACCGAGGCACTCCGCCGACGCGATATGCAGCATGGGCGGGTGGTACGCCGTGATCTGAAGCTGTTGGTTCTCGCCGCGTGCGACTTCGAGAATCGGAACGGCGCTGTGCACCGCGGGCGTACTGGCGCCGAGGTGAAGGTGAAAGCGCACCTGAAGGCGCGGCAATGCCAGGCCGTTCTCGCCCGTGTTCTCGTCGGCGCTCGGTTCGTCCAAGATCGAGTCGTAGCGTCGCTCCTGGCTGTCCTGGCATGCGGCGTGGGCGCCGCGCGGATTGACCCAGCACCAGACTTTCAACGGTGCTTCGCCGCTCTTGCAGGCCGAGCCGATCTCGAGCTCCATGTTTCCGGGCGGGTTGCGCGGCAGCGCGCCCGGGAACGACACGAGCAGGCCGTCGGGTAAGATGCACTCGAGTTCGCTGAGAATCAAGACTTCCTTGACGATGTCGACGTGCAGCTTCAACACGCCCCAGTAGTGGGGCGCAACCGCTTGCAGACGATGACGCAAATGGGCGTGCCAGTAGCGATCGTTCTGCTGGAGGTGCTGCGGGGAAAGCATCATGCCTTCCGACCACTGAATCGCGTCGGGGAGCTGGGCGGCTTGTGTCATCGGGCTGGTCATGTCGGTACTCGTTGCTCTCGCTGGCGTCACTGCGGTCACTGCGATTTGTAGATCACGGTCGTCGGCGTGAGCCAGATCGTCACGTTCTTGTAAGGGGTGATGTTGCCCTTCGGTTGTCCGGCGGCGCTCAGGTAATTCGCGTACACGTACACGTCGATCGCCTTGCCGTGCCGCTTGGGCAGGCTTGCGCTCGCGAGCGTCGCGGGCGGCACCTGCAGGCTCACGACGTCGAGGCCGTTGGCCAGTCCCGCCATCAGCGCGTCCTTCTTCTGAAACCAGTCCGGTCCCGTGGTCGGCAACATCGCCACGACGTTGCTGTCGTAGACGAACACGATATCGAGTTGGGTCGCGGCATTCTGGTTGGCGCCGACTTCGGCCACGACCTTGATTTGCGACACCGCGGCGGACTTGGACCAGCCGAGCCAGCTGCAACCGGCGAGCAGACACGTCGCGCTCAAGACGGCCATACAGGCCAGCCTCGACGCTCGGGGCGAGAGAGACGGGCGAGCCGTTGTTCTCGAAGAGGCTTTCATAGCTAGCTCAGCAACAGAACGCGAAACTGCGCCGGCACGATCGACATGCCCATCGTGTTGAACGGCATGCCGTTCATGCCGACGAGCGAGGTGAGCCGCGTCGCGAACGCCGTCCCGACGATCACTTTGAAACTGCCGGTCACATAGGTATCCGGGCCCATGAAGACTTGCGACACCACCCCGCCTTCCACCCCGGGTTCGTCGCCCATGCTGATGGTCCCCTCCGTCATCAAGTTTTCGGCGAGCCCCGTGCCGAACATCACGTTGAACACCGACGGTATGTGCGCTGTCGACATCGTGATGTTCGGGTAGGGGATCGGCACCGGCACGACGATGGGCGTCTTGCAGACGTCCGGTATGGTCATCATCGACATGGCGGCAAGACTGTTGGTGGCGAACATGGGCTTCTCCTGATGCTGATGCTGATGCTGATGCGGGTGCTGATGCGGGTGCGATGCATTCGATGTCGGGCCTGTTCAGCCCATGCTGATGCGCTCGCCGTCGACCTTCACGTCCTGTTCGGCCGTGACGATCGCTTGCTGCGCATGCATGCGCAGCAGTTGCCGCACTTCGAGCAGGTAGTGCTCGGCCTTGCCGACGAAATGCCCGACGCTCTGCACGAGGCTCTCGTGAACCGTCGTGAACAAGTTGCGGCCGTTCAAGCTCAGCACGCCGGTGGCGGCGCTCACCTCGACGTCGGTGAGGCTCTGAAGTGCGATGTTTTCGGTCGCGTCGAGCGTGATTCGCGCTTGCTCGATGCGCATTTCGGATGCGCCGGGGACGCCCAGCCGAACTTGCTTGGGTTCGCTTCGATGCAGAACGTGAAGAATGTAGCTGGAGTCGTTTTGGCAGGTTGCGGTCAGCACGTGATCGCCTACCTCGGGGCGGACGAGGCAGCTCAACGCTTGGTGCGCCATGCGCCCGTCGTTGAGCAGATAGGCGTGCTGCTCGAGCGCGACGACGATCTTCGCCTCGACCAGATGCAGCGGCAGAGGCGGGGGAAGTTTGCTGGTGGTTTTCAAGGAGCCCATCATTCCTTCTCCATGGCAAGCGTGCGTGCTTCGGCGGACAGGCGCGCTGCATCGGTCTTGCCGACCTGGCGCAGGCTGGCTCCGCGAAAGCGCGCATCGCACAGCTTCGCGTTGTGAAATCGAGCGTGATCGAGCGTGGCGCCGGAAAAGTCGACGCCATCGCCTTGGATGTGTTCCATGCGGGCGTACGTGAGGTCCGCGCCTTGAAACGACACGTTTCGGTGTTGGCTTTTGTTCCAGATGCTCGCTTTCAGCCGTGCGCCGTCCAGTCGGCAATCGCGCAGCGCGGCGTGTTGGAAGATGGCGCCTTCCAACGTTGCGTCCGACAGATTCACGTCGTCCAGCCGCGCTTTGAGCAGCAGCGCATGCGAGGCGTTTGCCCCGCTCAAATTCGCGTGCTGCAAGCGAGCCCGGTAAAAATTCGATTCGGCGATGTCGGCCGCGGCCAGATCGACCTGCGTCAGATCGGCGTCCTGCATCGAACAGCGTCTGAGTTGAAGGCCGCTCATGACTTGCCCTTCGAAGTTCGCGTTCGAAAAGACCACCCCTTTCGCGCGCATGCCTCGCAAGTCGACTGTGCGCCAATCCGCTGGGCTGATCACGCACTGATCGAGCTGCGCGTCCGAAACGCTCGCATCGTCGAAGTCGTCGTCGATCAACGTGCATCGCTCC
Organism: Trinickia sp.; assembly: GCF_051954495.1. GTDB lineage: Bacteria > Pseudomonadota > Gammaproteobacteria > Burkholderiales > Burkholderiaceae > Trinickia. The sequence continues at coordinate 33,658 of NZ_JBQCHR010000128.1, read as the reverse complement.
AAAGCCGCGGCGTTCAAGCTGGCCGATCGCAGGGAGCTGTTCACGATCGAGCTGACTTGAAGCCGAGCGTGGTCCCACAGGCTGCCGCTGAGGTCGCAATCCACCCAGCAGTCGTGCCGCATGTTGCGCGCGCCTAGCCGGGCTCGAGACATCGTGCATTTGACGAACGTGGCGTGGTCCAGATCGGCGTGGGTGAAGTCGGCGCCGCGCAAGTCGCAGTTGATGAATTTGGCGCGCGCGAGCGCGCAATCGGCGAACGAGGCGTTCGAGAAGTCGACCTCGCTGAATGTTGCGCCGGCCAGTACGCGGTGACGCGCATCGAGCCCGTGCAGGTCGCGCTGGCGTATCGGCTGATCGAGCTGAATCGCCCGCGCGATGTCGTCCCATATCGTCATGCCGAGCTCCTCGCTTGCTGCGCGGCGCCTTCCGGGGGAATCGAGCCGCCGCGCTCGGATTGAACGAATGCTGCGCCAAGCAAGCGGGCCCCGGTGAAATCGGTCTTGCGGCACAGGCAGCGAAAGAACTCGACGCCCGCCGCTTCCGCGCTGCGCAGGTCGCTGCGGTAGAGGCCGCAGTGCGAAAACGCGCTGCCCGTCAGCAAGGCTGCACGCATGTCGCATTGCCCGAAGTCGCAGCGCAGAAACTGCGCGTCCTTCAGGTCGACGTGCGATAGGTCGGCGCCGTGGAAGCCGCAGTGTCTCGCCACGGCGCGGACCATCGCCGCGTCGCGCCAATTCGTTTTGCCTCCGGCTTGCACGTGGTCCAACGTGGCGTCGTCCCAGCGGCTATGTTGCAGTTCGGAGAGATTGAATACGCTTTTTTTGAGCGACGCGCGACGGAAGTCGCCGCGCTGCAGATGCGCGCGCAGAAACACCGTTTTTTCGAGCGTGGATGCTTGCCAACTGCTCTCGCCGGCCTCCAAGTCAAACAGGGTTGCGCGGCTCGCGTCGGCTTCGTCGAGTACGGCGGCGGGGCAGGCGAGCGCAATCCCGAGCAGGCGGCGCAAGCGCGCGCCTCGCAGGTTGGCGTGAGGCCACTGCGCACCGAGCGCGTGTGCGCGGGAGAGGTCCGCTTTCTCGAACGAGACGTCGCGTCCTTGACTCTCGCACAGGTTCGCACCCGTCAGATCGGCCGCGGAGAAATCCGCCCGCTCCAACCGCGCGCCCACGAGGACCGCGCCTTGCAGGTTGGCGCCGACGAAACGCGCATCGGTCAAATCGGCGCCGTCCAGCATGATTTCGCGCAGGTCCGCGCCCGACAAGTCGATCCCGCTCAGGTCCGCGCCCGCGAAATCTCGGCCGGCGAGCGGTACGCCCGCCCGATGCCATTGGCGAATTTGCGCGCCGAGCCCCGTCGCGGTTTCAGACGGGTAAGGCAACGAAGGCAGCGTTACTTTCGGCGCCCCCCGGCGTGCCTGGCGCCGCAGCGCAGGAATCTTCGCTACTGCGGCCCGCGATGCTTCGTACTGCGCGCGTTCCTTCCCGCTCGCATCGCTACCGGGTTTCGGCAACTGCGCCAGCATGGCGTCCACCTGAGGATCCGTCCCGGCTTGCTCAGGCGGCAGCAGATCGTGAGCGGGCTTAGCGGCGCGCTCCAGCGCCGCGGCCAGCAGCTTGATCGAATCGACGGTGGCGGGCGGCATTGGCGGCACTTTGGCGAGCGCTTGCTTGCCGCGCCGTTCGGCCTCGGCTGCGAGCGCCTTGGCCTTCGTCACGATTTCCGACAGCTCGAAGTCGCCTTCGGCCGCCGTCTCCGCTGTCATTAATCCGAGGGCGGGCAGCGCCGCTCGCGCCGGCTGATGGTCGGAGGGCGGCGGGGTACCGCGCCGTGCCCAATATTCCTCGTCCAGCAGATCGAGCCGCTGTTGGCTGCGTTGCAGCGCGGCCTGTTCGGCCTCGTGCTGGGCTATCGCTCGCCGGGCCCGCTCGGCCTCGGAGCGCTCCGGCGCCAGCTGGCTGTCGTTGAACACGTGCAGCAACGCCGTGCGCGGGTCCAGACGCAGTTGCATCACTTCGCGATAGTGCGAGGCGCTCTTCGGTGCGTCCTTGTGTTCGTAGCCCACCATCAGCACGCCGACGTCGAGCCCGTCGCTGTCTTGGATCTCGATATGCCCGTGGTAGATCGCGACACCCAGGTCGTGCTCGGGCATGAACCAGATCGTATCCATTTGAAGCGGCACTTCGCGAGCGAGCTCGGGCGCTTGTTCGGGGCTCAGCACGAAAGCTCGGGCGGCCAGAGTGGGCAACGCCCCTTCCAGTTCAGCATGCATCGCGTGGAGGTTGCGCAGCGCGTATCGTTCGCCGCCTTGGAACGGCGAGCGCGTCCACTGATCGGGCGGCGCCATGTTGAAGACGCTCCAGTCGATGTCGCGTGCAAAGCCGGGCGCGTCGTGTTTGGACCAAGTGCGGCCGTAGCTGCCGAACTTCGAGCGACGCGCCGCGTTGCCTACGGGAATCGGCCCGAAGCCGGCCGGTACGTTGGCCCGCCAGACATCGTCCACCGCTTTCGGCGCATAGGACACGTTGGGCATGGCGCCGCGCGCTTTGCCCAATCCGCGTACGCGGCTGCCGCATCCGGCCGGGTTGACCGGATTGCGCTCGCCGCCGAAAGCGCGACTGTAGGTCAGCGGCATGTCGAGGAATGGTTTGGAGTGCCCGACGCGCGGCGTGCGCAACATGCGGGAGCGCCATTCGCGATCGCCGCATACGCACAGGCACTTGCTGATGCTCGGCTGCCCGGCGATGTCGTCCACTTGCAATTGCACGGTCAAGCTGGTGCACGCCTTTCGATCCGGAGCGTGGGCGGACCCCACCAGCAAAACTTCGCCGCCTTGCTTGGACATCGCTTCGTCGAGCGGCTGCCCGGGCGGCAGGCTCGCGACGACGTGCGCCCATTGTTTGCTTTCGGCGAGAAAGCGTTCCGTCGAAGCGCCCAGCGGAAAGAATCCGATCGCCGCGACGGACAGGTAGTGCCGGCCCAGGTAGGAGTAGGGCTTGTTCAGCACGCCGAGCGATTGAGGTTTGATGATCTTCATCTTGGCTCACATGAAGATGATCGTGGCTTCGATCATATGGATTCGCGTGACGATGTTGTCCACGTGCGGCGTCTCGTCGTTGTTCGACACTTTGGCGCCGGGGCCCGCCGTCTCCACGGTCGTCGCCTCCGCCATGGTGATGATGTTCGAGGTGGCGCCGCTGGTTTCGATCCGCGTGGTGTCGCCCACTGTCACGACGATCGTCGCCGCGCCCTTGGTTTCGTCCTGTTGCACGACACCGTTGACCTTCGTGATGGTCTCCCCGCAATTGACGTGATCTTCGACGGTCATGCCGTTCGTGACGGTGCGGGTGACTGCGCCGGTGACGATCGTTTCCTCGAGATCGCCCGATATGGAATTGCGGATCGTGTCGCCGGTGAGCGAGGTTTCCTCGACGTTGCCGGACGTCGTATCGCGTATCGTGTTGCCGATCACGCTGGTCTCGATGATGTTGCCGCTCGTCGAAGTGCGCGTCGTGTTGCCCGCGATGCTGGTTTCGATGAGGTCGCCGCTCGTCGTGGTGCGCGTCGTATTGCCGACGGTGATGCTTTCGACCACGTCGCCGCTGATGCTCGTCGTAAACGTTTGGCCCGTCGTCGATATATTGGTGTTGACGCCGATGTTCGTGTTGGTGGTCGACGCCGCCAACGTGGTCGTGGAGGTGCTCGTGACGCCGGTGCTCACGCTGACGCTGTTGCCCGTGTACCGCGTCGACTCCTCGGTTTCGATCCAGCTGTTGCTGATCGATTGCTCGAAGTGCGAATGGTTGTAGCTGACGGTGCCTATTTGACGGCCGTAGGTGGAACCGAACGACTCCGACGCACTGAGGACATCGCCTGCCGGCGAGCTTGATCCGTAAAGCTCGCCGGGATTGGAACTCGCCCCGGGCGCCGCGCTGTCGGCTGCGCTGAAGCTGTAGCTCGCTCCTTGAGAGAAGCTCGCGTTGCCGAACCAGCCCGTTTGATACGCGTTCGTGACGATGCGTGTGGCTTGACTCAAGTCCGGTATCGAATACTTGCCGTAGCTGATGTTTTGATTGTCGCCATAGCTCGTCGAATAATTGCTGCCGACATGCGTGTTGGACAGCCATCCCGACGGCACCACGAGCTCGCTGCCGTTGGTCTGGATGATGTTTTGAATTTCCGGCAGCTCCGATTCGTCTTGGGCGCGCGCCACGACGACGATGGAGCCGATGGTAGGCGCCGTTTGCATCGACGAGGACAGCTTGATCCATACGGACGGGTCGTCCTTGGCGGCGGTCGAAAAGCGCACGTAGACGCCGATCTGCGGAAACGGCGCCGAACTCAACGAATCGGTGAACGTGCTTTGGCCGGTGTCGAACGAGGCTGTCGATCCGAAGTCGACCGGATTTTGAACGGGCGCGGTCGCGCCCGACACGACTTCGGCCAGCACGGCGCCTTGCTGCGTGGACTGAATGGAGTACGGCGTAATGGAGAACGCGGCGTCGCCGGCCTGAAACTGGTTTTGATACTCGCCGTCTGCGGTCGCTTGATGCGAGACCATCGTCAGAACGAAGGCGCCGTTATCGAGGAAGGGGACGCTCGGGTTGGTGGGACCGGCGCCGCTCGTCAACGCGAACCGGTGCCCGACGCGAAAGTTGGCGCAGTTGCTCGTGCCGCTCAGCTCGCCGCGGCTGCCATCCAGGGTGCTTTGCGTCGCACTCGAGAATATTTGCGCCTCGTCCTTGCTGCAGCCGTATTGGTAGCTCTTATACAAATTGAACGGCAGCAACCGCGCGTCCTCGCCTGCGTCCGCGTCAAATGAATTGAACTGCACGATGCGATTGTGCAGCCATGCTCCGTCTTGTTGCGTGAGCACGCCGTGCACGCCGGTGCTGGCGAGCGACTGCTTCATGCTGAATTCGGTCACCACATCGTCTTGTTCCAAGCTCAGCGCGCGCGTATCGGTGAATGTGTAGCGCACGCGCCTGCCGCCGGGCTCGACTTCCGGATATTGCGCCTGGTTCGAGAAAATGAGCGTTTGACCCGTGCCCGAATGGACGAAATAGAAGTGCAGCAGCGCTTTGCTCATCAGCCGCTTGAGAAACTCGAAGTCGGTCTCGCCGGCCTGCATCCAGTCTTGGCGCCGATTCGCCGCGAGGTTGTACTGCGTCTGGGCGAGCGGCGCATAGGCGATGTTGTGTTCGTCGAGCAAGGCCTGGATCATCTCCCACACGGTCTTGCGATGAAACACGCGGTAGTGGTTCGTGAGCGTGAGCCGATGCAGCGCGGGCTTCATCGAAATGCTGTAAGCGCCCCGGTTCTTGACGGCGAAACTCGTGACGATGCCGTTGAAGAGCGACAAGCTCGAACTCGCCGAGGCGCTGCCTTCGATCGCCGCCTTGAATTGATCGGCGCTGCCGTCGGCATCGGTGTGCTTGCCGACGCCGATCGTGATGCTTCGGCCGATGAGCTGGTCAAAGCGCAGCGAGAAGGCATTGCTTCCATCCGAGTCAGCGCTCAACTCGAGCTGAAATCCGAACGGTTCGGATACGCTTTCCTGTCCTTCGAAGCGTTCCAGGCGGAACGTTTCAGCACCTAATATCGTGTTGCGGTCGACGAAGATCGCGCAATGCAGAAAGACGGCCGGCTCCGGCGAAGCCAGCCGATTTACCGAAAATGCGCGGGTCGTATCGACGCTTTGCGTGTCGCTCATGCCGTCCCCGCTAAGTGGTAGGTCGAGATCAGGTACCGAACCGGGCGCGTGGCGCGCGGTTGCGCGGGCCTGCCGGCAAGCCAGGCGCTTTGGCCGAGCCGCATCGAGGTCGTGTCGACGCGCCGCGCGGGCTGGGGTAGCGGCGTGTGCGTGATGCTGTCGTCTCTGACGTGGAGCACGATTTCGCAGTCGGCCAAGCGGTCGACGAGCAATTTCACCAGTCCGCTCAACATGGCGTAATCGGATTGGCCCGTGGAAACGGGATCGGCAAAGGCCTCGGCGTCTTGCGCGGAAGGCGGCCGCGGCGCCGGCGGCAAAAGGCGGCGCAGCGCATCGTAATCGACCGTATGGATATCGAGGCGCAGCCTCGCGTGCTGATCCCAGACGCGGCGGCCGACGACACACGTTTGACCGAGCCGGTGATTGCGGCGGCCGAGCGAGCATCGGTCCCGCTCGTCGATGTCGAGCCAGGCGCCGACATACTCGGTCAGTGACACTTGCGCGCCGAGGGCGACGCCGAGCACGTCGACGATCGTCGATGCTTGCCTTCGACGGTTCGCCAGCAAGCCCGCGATCCCCAGCCAGCCGCGCGCCGGCAACGGTACTTGCGCGGCCAGCTTCGTGTTTGCGAGGCCCATCAGCGACGCCAGGCAGTGCGCGATCTCCGTTTCGGCGGGCGCGGTGTCGTCGAGCCCGGGCGTCAACGCCTGCTTGAACCGATAGCGCACGACGTTCGCGCGCTGGTTGAACATGTCGAAGAAGTCGGCCATGGCCGTTTCGCGCTCCGCCGACAGCTCGCGCACCCATTCGGTGAACGGTTCCGGCAATGGACCGGTCACGCTGGCAACGCAGAAATTGGCCGTGCGAATTTCGACGGGCGCCTCGCCGGCACGCGTGTCGCCTACTTCATTCGGGTCGGTCGCTCCGGGCGGCGGCAGCTTCAACTGCGTGAACTCGCGAATCGGAAACGCAGCCGAAAGATCGGCGCGAAAACGCAGGCGCCGTTCGATGGGCAGCCCGTGGTCCGTGTCGGACAGCAGCAGACGCATCAACTGGAACGCGTTGAAGTCGCCGTACTGCCGGAGCAGATACTCACTTACAGTGCGATAGCGGTGCCGGCCGATGCGCGCCATTGCTTGGGGCTCCCCTTAAGGCTGCTCGTTTCCAGCGCGACTTCCACCAGGTGATTCACACTGGCGTAGCCGCGCAGGAAATGACGCAGCACGGAACAGAACAGGACCGCGCTGCTGGCGCCGATATCGCTAGGCTCCATGACCACGGTCAACTCACAGCCGCGCACGAAGCCGCGCCACGCGTCCTTGCCGACGTGTCGCGCAATGCTTCGGCTGCGCAACGCCTTGATGGCGTCGATTTGTTTCCAGCCGCTCTCCTGATTGGGCCCGACGTGCAAACGCAGAATGTCCTTGAGCGCGCCGAGCGCGATGGGACCGCCGTCGAGCGACAGGTGGTTCAGCGCCAATTGCGATACGAGCGACCATGGACGGTTGCCGATCTGCGGCGGCGTGTGATGCGGCGTCGGCTTGGTCAGTGCGCGGATACGCAGGACCGGCCCCGCGCCTTCCAGGTGTAGCGGGCTGCCCGACATCAAGCGTTCGGGCAAGCGCCGGTTCGTGCAGAGCGCGCGGCCGCCGACCACCTCGTCGGTGAGCTGGCTCAAGTTGAACTGGCGATCGAGAAACGACACGAACATCTCGCTGCCCGCGACGTGATGGGCAGTCGCCGGCATGCGTCGGCACAAATAGAAGTAGTCCTGCTCCTCCATGCGGCGGACATTGTCCATAGCGAAATACGGCGCGAGCGGACGAGGCTTGCCTTCGCTCGAAATCGACTCCAATTCTTCGATCGAATGGATTTCGCAGTAACGGTGATTCTGCAGATCGCCCGTCATGTGGTACTCGTAATCGCTGTGACTCAGCGCGATGGGATCGATGCGTTGCGAAAACAGGTTCACGAGCGGGACGCAGTTCAGCTGCAGCGAGGCCGCGTCGAAATGCATCATCGGCTGAAACGGGCGATCGAGGACGAGAATCAGATCGAAGTAGTCGTCCACCGCACTGAAGTCGAGCTGATCCAGTTGATCGATTTCGAAGAAAAAGAACTTCTCGGGGAACGAGAAATATTCCTGCAGCAGGCGATACCCCGAATGCGTGTGCGCATTGGCCCTGAGCGCCGCCTCGTCGGGTTCCATGCCGAGCCAGCGCAGCGTGTCGGGCGGCAGTTGTCGCACCGGCTGAGTCGCGGCGGCGGGCAGAACGGCAATGCCCGACAAATGAAGCGCGAGCAGTTCGTACAGCGCGACGGCGTTCGCTTGCGCGTCGTTGATGTAAAAGCGCAGGCGGCGCGGGCCCTTGCCTTTTGCCTGGAGCGCGCCGATTCCGTCGGGCCGAACGCGCACCCTCAGCACCGATTGAGACGACGATGTCTTGCCGAGGAACGCATATTCGAGCGCGGATTCGAGCACGACGGTGTCGATCCGCAACGGCAGCAGCGGCGATTCATAGCAGGTTTGAAAACGGCATTCCGTCTTCTGACCGAGATGATTGGTCGTCGCCGCGGTGATCATACGGCCGCGCGCGAGCGTTTGCTCCTTGGAGAAGTCGGCGCCGTCTGGCTTCACGTCGATTTGCGCGATCAGCATCGACGGGATCGGCGCTTCGAGATGCGGATACAGAAAGGCGAGCAGGGCGTCCGGCAAGCGCGCCTTGTCGAGTTCTACCTGGTGCCTCAATCGCGCGACGAGAAACGCGAACGACTGCAGCAGCAATTCGACTTGAGGATCGGTCGCCTCGCGCGCGTTGAGGCCGAGCGTGCGCGCCAGTTCCCGATGCTTTTCGCTGAACAGGACCGATTCGCTTCTCAGGGCGCTCAGCTCCTCGCGAAAGCAGTCGCTGAGCGTGACATTTGCGCGTTGCATACCGTTCCTCAATGCGAAGGCAGCTCGAAATGGAACACGTCCATTCCGTTGCTGTCGTCGATGGTGCCGTAGATGGCGACCCGATAGGGGCCGAGCGCTTCGCTGGTCGACTCGATCTGAACGCGGGGGGACTTCAGCCGCGGTTCGTAGCGCGCAATCAGGCGCGCCAGCCGCTGCGCGTATTGCTCGAGTTGCGGCTTGCTGTACAGCTCGAACTCGACCACGCTTTGAGCGCCGAAATCGAGCAAATCGAGGTCGCCGCCGGAGCGTGCGATGCGCGCGCTGACGAGACGCTGGATTTGCGCGGCGATCGCGGCGCGCACATCGAATGCGTGCGTACCGTCGAACGATGGGGGCTGCGCGAGGCGTTCGAGCAAGAACTGCATGCGATCTCCTGACCGATTAAAATGCCGGTCCCCGACGAGGACGAGCGCGATACGTCGACTAGGGGTTGGACGAGAACTTGCCGGCGATCGGCATGTTCTTGGCCAGACTCCATCCGGCGGTCTTCACGCCCTTGGACGACATGTCGTTGATCTGCTGCGTATACGTCCAGATCACTTCCGTGAAATTGAGCTTGAATTGCTCGGTCGGCATGTCGTTCGGGTGCGTCTGAAGCTGGATTTCGCTGATGAGCGCATCCTTCATCTCGATCTTGATGATGTTCTGCGTCTTGCCGCCCGATTCGCGTGCGATATAGATCGTGCTGGGCGCGCCCGCGCCGGTCCCGAGCAGCTTGGCGCCGAGGCAGTATTCGTACAGCTTCACCGACGTCTGGTCGACGTACTTGACGAGCGTGAACTCGGTGATGATGGGGCGACCGGATGTCCGCGCGTTGTTGCTGACGTCGGTCGTGACCTGCTGCTTCATGCCCTGATGCAGCGAGACGATTTCGATGCACAGGCCGCCCGGGCCGTCGGACACCCACGACGAATTGTCGATCTGGCTGCCGTCGCTATTCATGATGCTCTGGTCGCCAGGCTGGAAAAGAATCAAATCCATGACCACTCCTTCGATCGAAAAAAAATGAGAGTTACTTCGGCAAGTTGGCTACGAGTCGAATCGAAGTCGTCAGTTCTTCGAGTTGGAAATGCGGCTTGAGGAATACCGTGGCGCGGTACGCGCCCGGTTCGCCGGGCACATCGGTCACGACCACCTTGGCTTCGCGAAGCGGATAGCCGGCCTTGGCGTCCTGCGAAGCGTTGTCGTCGAGCAGCACGTAGTTGGAAATCCAGGAATTGAGAAAATCTTCGACATTGCCGCGCGTCATGAACGTGCCGATCTTCTCGCGCATGATCACTTTGATGTAATGCGCGAAGCGCGATGCGGCGAGCATGTACGGCAGCATCGCGGAGATCTTCGCGTTGGCGTTGGCCGAATCGGAGAAATACTTCTTGGGCTGGTTGGTGGTTTGTCCGCCGAAAAAGGCCGCCTTGCCGGTGCCCTTGCAATGACACAGCGTGATGAAGCCGAGGTCGTTCAGCTCCTTCTCACGGCGGTCGGTGATGGCGATCTCGGTTGGGCACAGCAGCTCCACGCTGCCGTTGCTCGACGTATACGTGTAGCTGGGCAGGCCTTCCACGAGCCCGCCGCCTTCGACGCCGCGAATCGCCGCGGTCCAGCTATAGAGCGCGAAGGCGTTGGTGATGCGCTCGGCGAGCAGATACGCCGGATTGCCCCAGAGGAAATGGTTCGGTTCCGGGTCGGGATAGTTGAGCGGCTCGCCGGTCATCGAATAGACCGTCGCGGAATTGAGGCCGCCCACCTGCTCGTCGAAATTGATGCCTTCGCAGGCCGTGGTGTTTCGCTTGTTGGGCGAACCGTACGGTAGCCGCAGCAGGGCGCGCGGCAGCACGAGCGTGACATAGCGCGCGTCTTCCATTTCGCGGAAGGCCTGCCATCCGGCGGAATCCACGCCTTCGAAAATCTTCTTCAGGTCGCGCGGCTTGTCGAGCTTGTCGAATCCGCCCAGGCCGAACAGCTCGGTCGAAGCCTGCGCGATGAACGGGGCATGCGCGGCCGCGGCTACTTCCGACATCTTCGTCACGAAGTCGATGTCGTCCCCGGATTTTCCGATCGCGTAGTCGCCGACGAGCAGGCTATACGGGTTGCCGCCGAACGTGCCGTATTCGGCTTCGTAAATGAGTTTGAACAGCGCGCTCTGGTCGAATTCGACGGCCTTGAGCATGTCCTTGCGCAGCTCGTCCTTGGTGGCGTTGAATACGCGCAGCTTGAGCATCGTGCTGGTCTCGGTGTTCATCACGAGATAGTGCAGTCCGCGCCAGGTGGCTTCCATTGCCTTGAAGCTGTCGCAATGCATGATGCTCGAGAGCGCGCTGCTGAGCTTTTCGTCGATGAGCGAAACGAGTTCATCGATCACCGCGATCGCGCCGCGCTTGCGCGCTTGGTCGATCTGGTGGGCGGCGTCGGCGTTCGTTTCGACGAAGTAGAGGTTCAACTGGGCGACGAACGCATTGAGCAGTGTCGACGTCTGTTCCTCCGACATGCCGAGCGGCTTGGCGAGCGCAGTGTTGGCGGCCTTGACGCTCGCATCGTCGATCGCGGGCGCCCCCTCTTTGCCGGGGTTGGCTTTCTCGATCATTGCGTCGAGTTGCGCGCTGACGGGGTCGATGGTTTCGGCCTTGGCCTGCAGCTCGCGGATCTGGCTGCGCGATTGATACAGCGCTTTGAGCGATGGCAACGCTTGAATGACCTTCATCGGCTCGAAAGCATCGATGTTGGGGAACGTGAGGTCGTTGTCCTTCTCGTCCTTGAGCAAGTCCTTGAGCGCCTCGTCGGCTTGCTTGGCGACGGTGAGCACGGCGCGCGGCAGGATCGTCGCCATCACGTCGTCGAAGTTGTCGCGATCGATTTCGACCATCGACCGCTCTTTGAGCGGCGGATAGTTGGCCGGGTCGCTTCGTTCGCCTTGGAGGTCGGCCAGGATGCCGACGATGAAGGGCAGTTCCTTCTTCTCGATCGCTCCGCCTGTTTCGACGTCGTATGTGATCTTGACCCGGGGAGGGCGCACACGCAGGAGCTTTTTCTGAACGCTTTCACTCATGATCTCACCTCGCGATATTGACTTTATTGAAACGGTCTATTTGTTCGGCGATGAGCATGCTCAGCGCGCCGTCGTTGCTGGAAATCGGCAACTCAGCCATGGCCTACGTATGGCGGACTAGTACTGCTGTCGATCCGGCCTTCATCCAGGCCTGTATGCGGACCCATGGGCGGACGGACGATTAGGCAGATTCGCGCGAGGATCATTGCAATAGGTATGCCATGCGTTGTCGCATCAGCGTTGCAGCGATTTCCATTTGTATTGCACACGCGGAAGCCGGCAATAGTGGGTCGATTCAAACCCGCTGCGAACGGCGGTAAGCCATCGCTATGCTTTTGCCGTCACGGATTGCTCGCAACTGGGTAGCGGTTTTCGAGGTGGGTGAACGGATACCCACTGAATTCGCACTGCCGCGCGATCAGGCCGGCACCGGTCCCGATCTTTCGCGTTTCCCGATGGCGCCCCTGCACAAGGACATTCCGATGCCGGCGCGCAAGGAAGGAATGAGCGGTGGGCCACGGCTTCGAAAACCTGTGCTTGTCCGGCCGCCGTCGCGGCTCGATAGATAGGAAACATCGCGGATACCGCGCACGACGAGGGCGCACCTACCAGAAGACACAGGTGCGAAGCACGCATGAGCAGGCTACGTTGGACGCCTTGACGATTGTCCTCGGGCCTATGCGCCCGGTTCCTAAGGCGGACGAGGTGAATTCATGCGTGTGACGAGCGTGTTGATTGTGCTGCTGGGGTTCGTAGCGGCGTGGCCGGGGGCGTTTGCCGCGCCGGCTTCCGATGTCTCGACGGATTTCCGGCCGGAGTTGCTCAACATCCAACCGGATCGAATTGCGGTGGCCGGGATTTCCTCCGGCGGATTCATGGCCACGCAACTGCAATTGGCTTATCCCGAGACCTTTCCGCGCGCGGCGGTGCTTGCCGGCGGGCCCTACGATTGTTTCGCCGTCGCCGGTGCAATGACGGGTTGCCTTTATCCGTCCGGATTGACCAGCGAACAGTTGGGCGCGATGGTGAGCCGCGCGACGCGCAATGCCGGCAACCACCTGCTGGGGGACCTGACGCAGCTCGATCACGGCGTGTTCTATGCGCTCTACGGTACCGAAGACGTGGTCGTCGGCCCGAAGATCGCAGGCTCTGTCGCGGCGTTTTATCGACAGCTGAAAGCATCGCTCGGTAGTTCCCTGGCCAATTTGCAGGTCAGCGAAGACGGAACGCACGATTTCGGCCATACGTTTCCGACCTACCTGCCGCCGCTGCCGATCTCGAATCCGCGCGCGGGGGACAACTGCAACAAATCGGTCTCGCCCTATCTGGGGCGTTGCGGCTTCGACGGTGCGAAGAACATCCTCGAGCATCTGTACCCCGACATCAAGACCGGCGCGCAGCCCGACGGCGCGCCGGGCATGCTCACGGTCATACCGGTGAAGACGTTCGCGCCGGCGGGCGGTGCGTCGATCGGAAAGTATTTTTATACGTACACACCGTCCGCATGCTTCAAAGGCCAGCCGTGCGGCTTGCTGCTTGCATTGCATGGCTGCAATCAGAACGACAGCATGATCGGTCAGGCGTTCGTACGCGGTGCGGGTTTCAATCGATGGGCGGACGATTACCGGTTGATCGTTGCTTACCCGCAGACGCAATCCACCGCGGACAATTTCGGCGGGTGTTGGGACTGGTGGGGGTACACGGGCGCTCAATTCGATACGCGCAACGGGCCTCAGATCGCCTGGCTGAACCGTCTCGTCACGCGGCTGATGCGCAGGTAGCGCGTCGTCCGGGCGCCTCTTGCGCATTGCACAATTTTGCCGTTCTTCGACTCTTCATCGTTCGCGCGCAAAAAGCACATAAAAATCGGCGTAAAGTTGGCGGATTCGAATGGGCGACAGCCCTACATTTCGACCACGAGACGTCGAGCTGAAGTCGAGCGGTGCGAGATGGAAAACGGCACTATCTTTGTGTGGATCGCGGAGGCTTAATGCAATACGTGATGGGTATCGACATCGGGACGCAGAGCACGAAGGCGCTGCTCGTCGACCGCAACGGCGCGATCGTCGCCAAGCACTCGGCCGGTTATCAACCCGATACGCCGAAGCAGCTTTGGGCGGAGCAATGGCCCTCGGTATGGTTCGACGCCGTGCTCGAATGCATGGCGAGCTGCGTTCAGGCGGCGCGCGAGCAGGGCATCGAGCCGTCGGCCATCGGCGCCGTGTGCGTGAGCAGCTTGTATGGCGGTTCGGGTATCCCCGTCGACAAGGATATTCGGCCGTTGTATCCCTGCTTGATTTGGATGGACCGCCGCGCGACGGAGCAAGTCGACTGGGTGCGAGCGCACGTCGATCTGGACCGGTTGTACTCGATCACGGGCAACGGCGTCGACAGCTACTACGGTTTCACGAAGATGCTGTGGCTTCGCGAGCATCGTCCCGATGTCTGGGCAAACACGCGCTACTTCCTGCCGCCGAATGCCTATGTCATCTATCGGCTGACGGGCGAAATCGCCGTCGATCACAGTTCGGCCGGCAATATCGGCGGCGTCTACGACGTCGCGCGGCGCGCCTGGTCGGGCGCGATGCTCGATACGCTCGGCATTCCCGCGTCGATGATGCCCGAGCGCCTGGTCGAGTCGACCGACATCGTCGGCGGATTGCTGCCGGAGTGGACAGAGCGGCTAGGCCTGCCGGCGGGCACGCCGATCGTCGCGGGCGGGGTCGATGCGGCGGTGGCCACGTTCGCCGCCGGAGCCACGCGCGTGGGGCAGCACGTGGCGATGATCGGCACGAGCATGTGCTGGGGGTATATCAATCAAGCCGTCGATGCGCGCAACGGTCTCATCAGCATGCCGCACGTGTTCAACGGCCGGCGCGACATGTACGTGTTCGGCGGCGCCAGCACGGCGGGCGCATCGGTCGCCTGGTATCGGGACCAGTTCTGCCATGCCGAGATCGAAGCGGCGCGGGCGCTGCCGCACGGCGATCCGCACGTGCTGCTCGAGCAGGCGGCGGCGAATGTTCCCGCCGGCTCGGATGGCGTCATGTTCCTGCCGTATCTGATGGGCGAGCGCAGTCCCGTGTGGGATGCAAAGGCGAGCGGCGCGTTCATCGGTTTGAATCTCGTGCATACGCGCGCGCATCTGTACCGCGCGGTGCTCGAAGGTGTGGCGTTCGCGCTCAAGCACAACATCGAAGCGGGCCGCAAGGGGGCCCAGTTTCTCGACGACAAGCTGATCGTCGTGGGCGGGGCGGCCTATTCCGACCTGTGGATGCAGATCATCGCCGACATCACGGGCTATCGGGTGTTCACGATCGAGCAGGAAGTGGAGGCTGCCATGGGCGCTGCATTGCTGGCCGCGATCGGGGCGGGGCTCGTATCGGATGAAACCGCGCGCGGCGGATGGGCCAAGCTTGTCGAACGCGCGCAGCCCGATGCGGCTCGTCTCGCGCTATACGCGCCGCGTTTCGAGATCTATAAGGGACTGTATCCGGCGCTCAAGCCCTTCATGCATAGCCTGCAGGCGCCGACCGACGCGACGAGCGGTCACTAGCGTTCAAGACGTCGCGGGGCGTAGCGCATGATACTGGGCTCCTTGTTTCCAAGGAGGCCTCATGCTGCAAGGTTATTCGATCCCCCGTACGCCCGCGGGCCGCTCCTCGCTCGCCCCGCAACCGCCGTGGCACTACACGGGCGAAGTGTTGGCCGTCGAGTTCACTGCCGACCCGCAAGCGGTCGCGCCGTTTTTGCCGGCCGGGCTCGCGCCCGCGAGCGGCGAGAGGGCCGGGCGCTGCGCCCTCTACTTTTGCGACTGGCAATTCTCGACGGAAAACGGCCTCGACTACCTCGATCCGCTGACGAGCCAGTATAGGGAAACGATTTTGTTGATGGCTTGCGAGCGAGACGGCGCGAGCGCGTCGTTTTGCCCGTACATTTGGGTGGATCAAGATCTCGCCCTGATGCGCGGGCTGATTCAAGGCTGGCCCAAGCAATTCGGGCGCACCGGCATGACGCGCGGCTACGGCATGCGTTCGCCGGCCGCGCCGTCGGTCTCTGCCGGCGGGCGCTTCGGCGCGGCGCTGACGTTTCGCGAACGCCGCGCCGTCGAAGCGCAAATTACGCTGCAAGGACAAAGCCACCGATTGCCCGACCCCGGTTTCGCCTCGACCTTCAATGTCCGCCACTTTCCGCGTTTGACGGCCGGCCGGCACGACGATCCCGCCGTGCACGAACTGGTGCAATTGCGTGCGCGCGATGTAGCGGTCGAAAACCCGATGATCGGCCAGGCCTCGCTTACGCTGTTCGATCATCCGGGGCTCGAACTCGCTGCATTCACGCCGGTATCTGTAGGCGAAGGCTTTCGGATGTCCGTTTCGCTGACGGTCGACGATCTCTTGTTGGTCGAAGACTACGTATTACCAGGGCGCTGATCGCGAGGGCTTAAACTACGGCGAACAGGCCGGAGACATGATGGCAACGACGAGTTTCACGTGGTATTGCGGCGCCGACCTGCCCGGCGAGGTCATGACGGCCGCGCTCGAGGCGTATCAATTCGAGCCGCATTTTCATGATGCGTGGTCGATCGGCGCCATTGCTTCGGGCAGTTGCACATTCTCCTATCAGGGCGCGACGCACGTCGCCCGGCAAGGCGATCTGGTCGTCATCCCGCCGCTCGCGGTGCACACGGGCGGCTCGTCCGATGCGCCGCTCGTCTACAGCATGGCGTACTTGCAGACCAGCTGGTTCGACGCCCATGCATCGCTGACGCACGGTGCGGGCGTGCGCTTTCCCGACGTCGTCATCTCCGACGAACCCTTGTGCCGACGTTGGGCGGCCGCGCTGAGCCGCGGCGATCTCGACGAAGCCGCGCGCAAGCTCGATATTTCCGCCGCCTTGTTCGAACTGCTTGCTCGGCACGCGGCAACGGCGAACGAAGCGGGATCGGCGCCCGGCCCGGCCGACGCCTCCAGCGAACTACAAGCGTCGTTCAACGAGCATGATTTGCCCAAGGCCGATGTCACGGCCCATGCGCATCGCTGGGGCATGCACCGCACGACATTGAGCAAGCAGTTCGCGCGGCGATACGGGTTGCCTCCGGATAGATGGCTGCGCAATTGGCGCGCCGTCAAAGCGAAGACCTTGATCACGGACGGCATGCCGCTGGCGGATGTCGCGGCGGCAACGGGCTTCGCGGACCAGGCGCATCTCACTCGCGTGTTCAAGCGCATTCACGGCGCGCCGCCTGGCGCGTTGCAGCGATCGCCGGATCGGCATGCGACGGACGTCCCCTCTGCGCGCGCCGCGGGCGCCAAGACAAAAGGCTGAGCGCTCGGTGAGCGGGGGGGCGGCGATTAGACGTCCCCGATGTACTCCCCGCGTGCCGGGTAGTCGTTCTTGATGACGAAGTCGAGCGCTTGGACCATCTCCGCGAACGATGGCCGCACGAACGGCATCGACTGTACCGAGAGATAGTAAATAGTTCGATCCGGCCGGATCAAGAACACGCCGGGCTCGGAGAACAGCGTCGGCTCTTGCACGCCGATCGAGGTCTTGCCGCGCGAGCTTGAAATGTAGAGTCCCCAGCGGCGCGCCGTCGCCAACGGCAGACCGTAGCCAATGCGCAGTTGCGATGCGCCCACCTTGCGCGCCATTTCTTGCGCCCGCGCGGAGTCGTCGGTGCTGATGGCGATCGTCGTCACGCCTCGTTCGGCGAACGCCGGCGTCAGCCGTTCCAGCTCCTTCAAATAAGTCGCGCAGATCGGGCAATGCAAGCCCCGATAGAAGCAGACCAGCGTCATGCGTTCGGGCTTTTCATCGGCTAGATCGAACCGCCCGTGCGCGAGCGTATCGACGGAAAGATCGGGGGCGGCTTGGCGGGGGACGAGCATGGCGACTCCTTGGAATGAGGTTTTTGGTAAATCACATTCGCTCTGTGATGGAAGCCAGTTTTCCATATTTACAGTCAAGGAAAGTCCAAATATCATGACTTAAAATCTTCTGCTCGCTTGCCATGGACCGCCTCTCCGCATTTTTCGACGCCTTTCCGCTCGAAGTCGCGCCGCCTTCGCACCCGGGCTCGCGGTCGGCGGACGCGTCGATGCTGTATCTGGTTTCGGCGCCGAGCGGCGAGCTGACGGAGCTCGTTCTCGTCGTGCGCGGCGCCCATCTGCCTGCCGGTAAGGTGGTGGCGGTTGAAGTCGCATTTGGCGGCGCGGAGAACCCGCTCGTCGATACGTTGCCCGACATGCTCTCCGTGCCCATCGACGACGAACAAAGCGCTTTGAAATCGATCGCGCTCGCGTTTCTCGCTGAATTGTCGGGCGGGCGGTGCGGCCACGAACAGGCGTTGCATCGGCTCGGTGAAGTCATCGTTCTGATGATGCTGCGCGCTGCTATCGAACGCGGCAGTACGCGGCCTTGTCTGTTGGCGGGGTTGGCGCATCCGGTCCTGCATCCGGTGCTGGTGGCGTTGCACGAAGCGCCGGCGCACGCATGGACGATCGAAGAACTCGCGCAACGCGCCAATATGTCGCGCAGCCATTTCATGGCGCTCTTTCCGAAAGTCGTCGGCACGACAGCGATGTCGTACCTTACGAGGTGGCGCGTGCACCTCGGCCAGCGCGAGTTGCGGCGGGGCAATGCCAAAGTAAAGGCGGTCGCGCGGCGCGTGGGTTTTTCCAGCGCGGAAGCGTTTTCCCGCGCGTACCAGCGCGAGTTCGGCCGATCGCCCGTGGACGAGCTGCGCGGTTGATGCTCGCATAGCGGGCATCTTCAGGCCGATAACGGCGCAGGAAACCCGGGGACAACCTCGCTTTCCTCCGACAATTTGGCATCGTGAAGATGTGACGCCATCGCGACCGAGGGCGGGTTAGTCCTATCGCTCCATTACCCGGATGGAACCGATTCCTTGTCGACTCGTCCGCATTAGTCCGCTCCTGAACTGCCGATATAGCCTTCAGGCGTGCGCGGTCACGGCGGTCCTTTTTGACAAAGGCTCGCTTCAAGGCCGCCTGCAAATTCGAAGCGACAAGGAGAGTCGGGAATGGACTTCAAACGTCTGACGGTACGAGCGAAACTGACGATGGCGTTCGGGATGTTGAGCGCGCTCGTCATGCTGGTGTCGGGGTTGTCGCTCATGGCGCTAAGCGACGCCAACGCGCAGTTCTCCGGCTACGTCAACGGCATCAACGTACGCACGGCGCTTGCCGTGGACATACGCGCGGCGGTGGATCGCCGGGCCATTGCGGCCCGTAATCTCGTGCTCGTGACGCAGCAGTCCGATATCGACATCGAGAAGGCGGCGGTCATGGATGCGCATGCCGCGGTTCAGGCTAAGCTCAAAGCGTTGACGGAGAGCGTCGCGCAAGCAGCGAACGCTACCGCGCGTGCACGCGAGCTCGTCGCCAATATCGACGACGTGGAGCGCGAATACGGTCCGGTCGCGTTGGCGATTACGAATGCCGCGCTGAATAAGGACCGCGACAAGGCGGTCGCCATGATGAACGAGCAGTGTCGCCCGTTGCTGGCCAAGCTGATCGCTGCGACCGACGCTTTCATCGATTACACCCGGCAGCGCGGACGGACGATGGCGGAACAAGAAGCGGCGCAGTACAGCGAGCACCGTGCACTGTCGATCGGAATTTGCCTCGCTGCGCTAGCCGTCGCCATCGTGGCCGGCGCTTTGATCACGCGCAGTTTGACGCGTGCGCTCGGCGCCGAGCCGGTAGCGCTGTGCGACGTCACGCAACGCGTGGCCGCGGGCGATTTGAGTCCCGTCGCGGGCGCGCAATCCGCCCCGCCAGGCAGTGTGCTGGCATCGATGGGCGAGATGCAGGGGAGTCTCGTGCGCCTGATCGGTCAGGTCCGAACCGCGGCCGACGGCATCGCCACCGGCTCGAGCCAGATCGCGTCGGGCAACCAGGATTTGTCCTCGCGCACGGAGCAGCAAGCGTCGTCCTTGCAGGAAACGGCCGCCAGCATGGAGGAGCTCACGTCCACGGTTCGCCTCAATGCGGAGAATGCGCAGCAGGCCAGTACGCTTGCCGCCAACGCATCCGATGTAGCGCTGCGGGGCAGTACCGTCGTCGGGCAAGTCGTCGAGACGATGACCGATATCAGCGCGAGCTCGTCGAAGATTGCCGACATCACGGGCATCATCGAAGGGATCGCCTTTCAGACGAATATCCTCGCGCTCAATGCGGCCGTGGAAGCCGCTCGCGCGGGCGAGCAGGGCCGCGGGTTCGCCGTCGTGGCCAGCGAGGTTCGCAGCCTCGCGCAGCGGTCGTCGAGCGCGGCCAAGGAGATCAAAGATCTGATCGCGACCTCGGTGCAAAAAGTTCACGACGGCTCGGCGCTGGCGGGCGAAGCGGGCGCGACGATGGCGGAGGTGACTCAAGCCGTCGCACGCGTAACCGACATCATGGGCGAGATCGCGGCGGCCTCGAGCGAGCAGAGCCGCGGCATCGAGCAAGTGAACGTGGCCATTACGCAGATGGACGAGGTGACGCAGCAAAATGCCGCGCTGGTGGAGGAGGCCGCCGCGGCGTCGAAGTCGCTCGAGGTGCAAGGCCAGCAATTGAACGGGGCAGTCGCGTTCTTTCGAATGAGCGGCGAAGGAAGCGTTCGAGCAGCCTGATACCGCTAACCTCGACACTCGCCGCGCACGCGATTCACGAAAGCCGCCACGGCGTCGTTCAAGGCCTGCGCGGCATCGCGATGCGGCGAGTGTCCGCCCTCGGGCAGCTTGCACAACTGCGTGCCGGGCAGCGCCGCTTCGATGGCTTCGATCTGCGCCATCGTGCCGTAGTGATCGTCCATCGCCTGGACCGCGAGCAGCGGCCGCTCGATCGTCCTCAAGCGGTCTACGATATTCCAACCCCGGAACGCAGGGTCCAGCCAAATGTCGTTCCACCCGTGGAACGCGGAATCGACATCGGCGTGATAGCGGCTCAGTTTCCTGCGCAGGTCCGTTTGCTCGTAGGCGAGCTTCGCTTCGGCGATGCTTTGCACGCTGATGTCTTCCACGAAAACATGCGGTGCGATCACAACGGCCGCGCGCAGCCGCGTGGGAAACGCGGCGGCATACAAAAGCGCGATCGATCCGCCGTCGCTGTGCCCCACGAGCCACATGCGCGCGCGCGCCTCGTCGCCGACGTCGAGCGCATCGAGTAGGGCGGGCAAGACATCGCAGGCTTGATGCGACATGAAATCGACGGGCCATTTCTCGTCGTGCGCACGCGGCGTGGACCGGCCGTACCCCGGCCGAGAGTATATGAGGCCGCGCATGCCGAGCCGCTCGCACAGCTGCCGCGGCCAATCTCGCCACATCGCGATGGAGCCCAGCCCTTCGTGCAGAAACAGGACGATGGGCGCATCGGGATCAGCGGCGCCGATCCATTGATACTCGATCGTCAGCGCGCCGCGCCGCGCATTGGCCGGCAGCTGTGCGAATCGAACGTTGTCGGTCATCCCTGTAGGGGCGGTCGTATTCATCAGGTATCAAGGTTGAGTCGGCTGCTGCGATCGTTCGCGAAGCTTGAAGCGTTGGATCTTGCCGGTGGCCGTCTTCGGCAGATCGTCGACGAAGATGATCTCGCGCGGGTACTTATGCGGCGCGAGCCGCTGCTTCACGAACGTCTTCATCTCTTGCCCCAACGTATCGTCGGCATATCGGCCCGGTTTGAGCACGACGAATGCGCAGGTTTTGACGAGCCCATCGTGCTCGACGCCGATGACGGCCGCTTCGAGCACCGCATCGTGCTCCATCAGCGCCATCTCCACTTCGATCGGCGACACGTATTGTCCGCTCACTTTGAGCATGTCGTCGCTGCGCCCCGCATACGCATAGCAGCCATTGGCCAGCTTGCGATACTTGTCTCCGCTCTTGACCCACTCGCCGAGGAAGGTCGCGCGCGATTTCTCGCGGTTGGTCCAATACATGAGCGCCGCGCTGGGGCCTTTGATGTAGAGATCGCCCACCTCGCCCTCCGGCACGGGCCCTCCGCTCTCGTCGCGCAGCTCGACCTCGTACCCAGGCACGGGCGTACCGGTGGTGCCGTAGTGAACATCGCCGGCGCGATTGGACAAAAAGATATGGAGCATTTCCGTCGAGCCGAGTCCGTCGAGAATCTCACAGCCGAAATGCGCCGTGAAGCGCTCGCCCACCTCGCGCGGCAGCGCCTCCCCGGCCGATGTGCACACGCGCAGCCCAACGTCGGCCGCAGACGGGAGCGTGGGCGCGCTCATCATGTTCGCGTACAGCGTCGGCACGCCGTAGAAGATCGTCGGCCGGTGCCTGACGAGCCGATCGAAGACCGCCTGGGGCGTCGCACGCTCCGCCATCAGCACCGTCGTGGCGCCCACCGACAGCGGGAACGTCAGCGCGTTGCCCAGCCCGTAGGCGAAGAAGAGCTTGGCCGCGGAAAACACGACGTCGTCTTCGCGAATGCCGAGAATCGGCTTGCCGTACATCTCGGCGGTCCAATAGAGATTCGCATGCGTATGCACCGTACCCTTGGGCTTACCCGTGGACCCGGACGAGTACAGCCAGAACGCGATATCGTCGGCGTTGGTATTCGCGCCCTGGGCGCACGGGCCCGCTTCGTCGATCAGCGTATGCAGACGAGCGTGCTCCACGGTGGGCGCGTCGGCGTCGGCCGCGGACGACACGATCAGCAAGCAGGGATCGAATTGCGTTTGCGCGAGCGCCTCGATGAACGTCGGCACGAGCGCAGCGGAGGCGACGACGGCCCGGGCGCGGCTATGCGCGAGCATATAGGCGTAGTCGGGGGCGGTCAGCAGCGTATTGACGACGACGGGCACGACGCCCGCGAAGAGCGCGCCGAGAAAGCAGACGGGCAGATCGGCGCTATCGTGCATGGCGAGCAAAATGCGCTCTTCGGCATGGATGCCCTGAGCGCGCAACGCCGACGCGAATCGACGCGCACGCGCTTCGAGGTCCGCGAACGTCGTCACGCCGCAATCGTCGATGTAGGCTGCCTTGGCCGCTCTCGGTCGATTCAGGTCGAAAACGTGCGACGCGAAATTCAGTTGCGCGGGCGGTGCGATGAAACCCGGCGCCGGCTCGGCCGTCAGTGTGGTGCGCGTATCCATGAATGCTTCGTCTCCGTCCTAGTCCCGGGCTAGCCCGTCGTCACTTCGGCAAGCGGCGCTTCGCCGGTTTTGCTGGCACCAAGCGTCCCGCATGCTTGCCGATGTCGCTTCGTTCACGCCGGTCGCTATGGCCTTGAATCGGCCACGTTCGTCATGCTTTCGATAGCCAGCGACGAAGCTTGAATCGCGGCTCGCCGGTGGTAGAACTCGAGCGCCCGAAGTCCGCCCAGTTCGACGCCGCCGCCCGCGCGTCCGGGCCCGCCATGCAGCGCCATCGGCATGACGTTGCCGTGCCCGGTTTGGCTTTCGCGCACGGCGGGCGTGACGCAGTGAACGCGGCCATGCGTGTCGGCGAGCTCGAGCGCAATGCGGGCCACGCGCGCATCGTCGTTCGAGTAGACCGAGGCGACGAGCGAGCCTTGTCCACGCCGCGCCAATTGCACTGCGTGCGCTTCGGGCAAGCCCTCGGTGCTCACGCGATACGGGGCAAGCGTGGCGACCGGGCCAAAGACTTCGATGTCATGCATGCGCGTGGCGCGGTCGGGGTCGTCGACGACGAATAGGTGCGGCGCGATGCAGGCCGACACGTCGGGGTCGGCATCGACGAGCGGCGTTTGCGCGCTGTCGAACACGAGGCGGCCTTCTTGCGACAGTGCGGCGATTCCGGCCTTGACGCTGTCGAGTTGCGCGCGGCTCACGAGCGAGCCCATGCGGACCGATTCGTTGCGCGGGTTGCCGACGCTGATCTTGGGGAGCTTCGCCGTCAGCGCTTGAACGACCTCGCCAAGCCATGCTTGCGGCACGAACGCGCGACGAATGGCCGTGCATTTCTGCCCGGACTTCACGGTCATTTCGCGCACGACTTCCTTGACGAAGAGATCGAACGCTTCGGTGCCGGGCGCTGCATCGGCGCAGAGGATCGCACTGTTGAGACTGTCCGCTTCCACGTTGAGCCGCGCCCCCCGTTGAACGAAAGCTGCATGCGCGCGCAGCGCCGCCGCCGTTTCGGCGGAACCCGTAAACGAGACGACGTCGAAGGCGTCGATGCGATCGAGCAAGCCCGCGGCGCTTCCGCATACGATGGAGAGCGCGCCTGCCGGCAAGATGCCGGCCTCGACGACGTCCGCGACCATCCGATGCGTCAGCCAAGCGGTGGCGGTGGCGGGCTTGACGATGACGGGAACACCCGACAAGAGGGCGGGCGCAGCTTTCTCCCATAGTCCCCATGAAGGGAAATTGAATGCGTTGATCAGCAGCGCAACGCCGCGCGTCGGGGTCCACACATGGCGAACGCGGAACGATTGATCTTTCGACAACGGCGTATCCGCGCCATCGCGCAGCGCGAAAGCCTCGCCGAGCGGTGCGCCGTTCTTGGCGAACCAAGAGAGCGTATAGATGCCGCCGTCGATATCGACGGCCGAGTCGTTGCGCGTCGTGCCCGAGTTGGTCAATGCAATAGCGTAGTACGCCTCGCGGTTGGCCTGCAAAAGCTTGGCGATCTCGCCCAGCACCGCCGCGCGCATCGCATAGGGCTGCGAACGAAGTTGCGTACCGCCGGTTTCGCGTGCGAAGCGGAACGCCTCGTCCAAATCGAGCCCCTCGCTCGATACGCTCACGAGCGCCTCGCCCGTAATAGGATCGCGCAGGACCGAGCCGGGGCCGTCGCTCGCGATCCATCGGCCGTGGACGTAGTTCTGCAGTCGTTCTGTCATGACATTTCCTAATGAGGCGCTAGAGGGCGATCAGGGACGCGTGAAATCGATCGCGCCTTGCGGAAGCAGATAAAGGACGAGCGCTTGGCCGTGCTCGACCGTCGGGCGGTGTGCGCTGCCCGGGCCGTACACGCACCAGCCGGCGGGCCGGCCGTCGAACGTGGCCGCTGCGGAAACGGGCATGATCAGATCGATTTCCCCGTTGGGATGCACGTGGTGCGGCCCGGCTACATCCTCCATGCGCACCACGTCGACGGAAAAGTCGTGCGTGCGCGGTGTCGGCTTGACGATGCGGCCATAGCGAATGCCGCCGGCCTCGCGGTTACACAGCCATCCTTCCTCCACGCCGGTATGGCACGCGTGCGCCAGCGCCTCGAACGTAGGGCTGCCCGCAGGCCAATTCGCGTTGAGCCAGCGCTCGAGTGCGTCGTCCAACGTCCGTCCGGCTAGGTGTTCGGTCACCCCGGAGATGAGGCGTTCGAATTCGTCGGGTGACATGTTCGTCTCCTATCCATGCCGATCGACGAGCCTGCACCTTAGTGCAGCTCTGGCCGCCGATCGAATCTCGCGGCGTGCGCTACCGTTTGCCGCACTCCACCGTTTCCGCGAAAATTAGCGGTATCGAATCGATGTGTCAAGCACTATAGTGCGTGTATGACGAAAAACGATGGACGAAACATGAAGCAAAATTACACTGTCGTGGCCGAAGGAAAGGAGGCCGCGCGAGGGGCCGTCGAGGCGGAAGCCGAGCAGGGCGAGCACGAGCGCGTCGAGCGCGACCCCTTTATCGCGGCGATGGGCGAGCGGGTGCGCCTCCTGCGCGCGCGTCGCGGCATGACGCGCAAGGCGCTGGCCGCGGAAACGGGGCTCTCCGAGCGGCACCTCGCGAATCTCGAATCGGGCATGGGCAATCCGTCTGTTCAGGTGCTCCGGCAAATCGCCGCGACGCTCAACTGTCCGCTGGCCGAGATCATCGGCGACGTCACGACGTCCTCGAGCGAATGGATGCTGATCCGCGAGTTGCTGCAGGGGCGCGATCAGTCGGCGCTGCAGCGCGCGCGGGCCGCGCTGGCCGAACTCTTCGAGCAGGCGCCCGCCGATCCGCATCGCCGCGAACGCATCGCGTTGATCGGGCTGCGCGGCGCGGGCAAATCGACGCTCGGACGCATGCTGGCGCAGGAGCTGAAAGTGCCGTTCGTCGAACTGAACCGCGTGATCGAGCAATTGGCCGGCTGCCCGCCCTCGGAAATTCATTCGCTGTATGGGGCCAGCGCCTACCGGCGCTACGAGCATCGGGCGCTGGAAGCGGTGATCGCCGAGCATCCGCGGGCCGTCATCGCATCGCCGGGCGGCCTGGTATCGGAACCCTCGACGTTCAGCATGCTGCTGACCCATTGCTTCACCGTTTGGCTGCAGGCGACGCCCGAGGAACACATGCGCCGCGTCGTCGCGCAAGGCGACCTGCGACCGATGTCGGGCAACCGCGAGGCGATGGACGATCTGAAGCGCATCCTGGCCGGGCGCGGCGAGCTTTACGGGCGAGCCGACATGACGTTCGACACGAGCGACAGAACCCTGGCCGACGCTTACCTGCAACTGCGCGACCGCATCGCGGCGCGGCTGGGCGCGGAAATGGAGTGAGGCGGGACGAACGGCGGCCGTCGCTGCCGGAGAGTCGGCGCGCAGCGCGCGTTTACCCGAGGGTGCGCGCAAACATGCACTAAAGTGCTTTACATGCTTCTAGTGATGCACTATCGTTCAGCGAAACGATGCAGCTCATTAGGAGAAAGGCATGCTTACCCCGCAAACGGCGGTGCGCGTCGATTACCGCACCGATCCCTCGCAATACAAGCACTGGAAATTGGCATTCAACGGCCCGATCGCGACGCTCGGCATCGACATCGCGGAAGACGGCGGCATTCGCGACGGCTACAAGCTCAAGCTCAATTCGTACGATCTGGGCGTCGACATCGAACTGCACGATGCATTGCAGCGCATTCGCTTCGAGCATCCGGAAGTCAAAACGGTGGTCGTCACGAGCCTGAAGGACCGGGTGTTCTGCTCCGGAGCGAACATCTTCATGCTGGGTCTGTCGACGCACGCCTGGAAAGTCAACTTCTGCAAATTCACGAACGAGACGCGCAACGGCATCGAGGATTCCTCGCGCCATTCGGGGCTCAGATTCATCGCGGCGGTCAACGGGGCGTGCGCCGGCGGCGGCTATGAACTCGCATTGGCCTGCGACGAGATCATGCTCGTCGACGACCGTTCCTCGTCGGTCTCGCTGCCCGAAGTGCCGCTGCTGGGCGTACTGCCCGGCACGGGCGGGCTCACGCGTCTGACCGACAAGCGCAAGGTTCGCCACGATCGCGCCGACATCTTTTGCACGGTGGTCGAAGGCGTGCGCGGCGAGCGTGCGAAGCAATGGCGTCTCGTGGACGAAGTCGTCAAGCCCAATCAATTCGATCAAGCCGTGCAGGCGCGTGCGTTGGAACTCGCCGCGCAAAGCGATCGTCCGTCGGACGCGAAGGGCGTCGCGCTCCTGCGCATCGAACGCACGGACCGTGAAGACGGCCTCGAATACGAGACCGTGGAAGTCGCCATCGATCGCGCGAAACGCACAGCGACGTTCGTCGTCAAAGCGCCGCACGGCGCGCAGCCGACGACGATCGACGCGATCGTCGCCGCGGGCGCGAGATGGTGGCCGCTGCAGTTTGCGCGCGAACTCGACGACGCCATCCTGTCCATGCGCACGAACGAGCTCGATATCGGCACGTGGGTCTTCAAGACGGCCGGCGATGCATCGGCGGTCCTCGCGGCGGACGCCACGCTGCTCGAGCATCGCGATCACTGGTTCGTGCGCGAGACGATCGGCATGCTGCGCCGCACGCTGGCGCGGATCGACGTTTCGTCGCGCTCGCTGTTCGCGCTGATCGAGCCCGGTTCATGCTTCGCGGGCACCTTCGCCGAACTGGCGTTCGCCGCCGATCGCAGCTACATGGCGGCCTTGCCGTCGAATGAAGAGGAAGAGCCCGCCATCACGCTCTCGGAAGTCAATTTCGGGCTGTATCCGATGGTGACGCATCAATCGCGCATTGCACGGCGATTTTATGAGGAGCCCGAACCGATCGCGGCGGCGCGCGAGCGCATCGGCGTGGCCGTGCGGGCGACCGAAGCCGAACGTCTCGGTTTGGTCACGGCCGCGCCCGACGACATCGACTGGGCCGACGAAATTCGCATCGCGCTGGAAGAACGCGCGGCGATGTCGCCCGACGCATTGACGGGCCTCGAGGCGAACCTGCGTTTCAACGGACTCGAGACGATGGAAACGCGCATTTTCGGGCGATTGACCGCCTGGCAGAACTGGATTTTCAATCGGCCGAACGCTGTGGGCGAGAAGGGTGCGCTCAAGGTGTACGGGAAGGGCAGCAAAGCGCAGTTCGACATTGCCCGCGTCTGACCGCACGACCCATCACGACTTCGTACGAGGAACCGCTCAATCATGTCCACGATCAATTACAGCGAGAAGATCCCCAACAACGTCAACCTGGCCGACGACCGCACGCTGCAGCGCGCGCTCGAACAGTGGCAGCCCAACTTTCTGTCGTGGTGGGGCGACATGGGCCCGGACGGCTCGCACGGCTACGATGTCTACCTGCGCACGGCGGTTAGCGTCGAGCCGGGCGGCTGGGCGCATTTCGATCACGTGAAGATGCCCGACTACCGTTGGGGCATCTTCCTCTCGCCGGGCGAGGCCGATCGCAAGATCCATTTCGGCGAGCACAAGGGCGAGGCGGCATGGCAGGACGTGCCGGGCGAGCACCGCGCCAACTTGCGCCGCATCATCGTGACGCAGGGCGACACCGAGCCGGCGTCGGTCGAGCAGCAGCGCCACTTGGGCCTCACGGCTCCGTCGATGTACGACTTGCGCAACCTGTTTCAAGTGAATGTCGAGGAAGGCCGCCATTTGTGGGCGATGGTCTATCTGCTGCACCGCTACTTTGGCCGCGACGGCCGCGAGGAGGCCGAAGCGCTGCTCGAGCGCCGCTCGGGCGACGACGACAATCCTCGCATTCTCGGCGCGTTCAACGAGCGCACGCCCGACTGGCTGTCGTTCTTCATGTTCACGTACTTCACCGACCGCGACGGCAAGTTCCAACTGTCGGCGCTGGCCGAATCGGGCTTCGATCCGCTCGCACGCACGACGAAATTCATGCTGACGGAGGAAGCGCATCACATGTTCGTCGGCGAATCGGGCGTTTCTCGCGTCGTACAACGCACGGCGCAAGCGATGAACGAATTGAAGACCGACGACGTGGCCAAGCTGCGCGCGGCCGGCGTGATCGATCTGCCGACGATCCAGCGCTACTTGAACTTCCATTACTCGGTGACGATCGACCTGTTCGGCGCCGATCAGTCCTCGAACGCGGCGACCTTCTACAACTCCGGCTTGAAGGGCCGCTACGAGGAATCGAAGCGCGACGACGACCATCGCCTCACGGGACAAAGCTACAAGCTGCTCGACGTGCAGGACGGCAAGCTCGTCGAGCGCGAGGTGCCGATGCTCAACGCCATGAACGAGGTGCTGCGCGACGACTACATCAAGGATTCGGTCGCGGGGGTCAACCGTTGGAACAAGGTGCTCGAGAAGGCCGGAATCGATTTTCGGCTGACGGTGCCGCACAAAGCGTTCAATCGCCAGATCGGCACGTTCGCGAACGTGTTCGTTTCGCCGGACGGCAGCCTGCTGTCGGAGGCGCAGTGGGCTGCGAACGAAGCGAAGTGGCTGCCGACAGCCGAGGATCGCGCGTACGTGGCCTCGCTGATGGGGCGCGTGGCCGAGCCGGGCAAGTTCGCCAATTGGATCGCGCCGCCGGCGATGGGCATCAACCGCCAGCCGATCGATTTCGAGTATGTGCGGTTCGACTGACCGGCCCTTGTACGACACGAACCTCTGAACGACGCTGCTTATCCGCTCCGGGTCGATCGCTAGAAAAGGGTCGCCCGGCGCGCGGAGCCCGGAATCATGAACATGCCTGTGCCCCCTATCGAAGTGCTCGAGCAGCACTTGATCGACCCCGAGATCTGCATTCGCTGCAACACCTGCGAAGAGACGTGCCCCATCGACGCGATCACGCACGACGAGAACAACTACGTCGTGAAGGCCGACGTGTGCAACGGCTGCAGGGCATGCGTATCGCCGTGTCCGACGGGGGCGATCGACAATTGGCGCACGGTGCTCAAGCTCGAAGCGTATAGCATCGACGAGCAGTTTCGCTGGGACGAACTGCCCGCGCAGAAACCGATCGGCGATATCGCCGCCGCTGCAGGCACGCTCGAAACCGATGCCGCCGCGGTGCTCGATGCGCCGCGCGCCGCGGTCGAACTTGAAACGGATCCCCAATCGCTGGTGCGCGGCGCGCAGGTGCCGCCATGGTCGGCGGCCAAGCCGTACGTGAACCTGTATGCGCACAAGGCGCCCGTGACGGCCACCGTCGTGGGCAACTACGGGCTGACGGACGAAGCGAGCGACAACGACGTGCACCACATCGTGCTCGACTTCGGCGCCATGCCGTTTCCCGTGCTCGAAGGGCAGTCGATCGGCATCCTTGCTCCCGGCACGACCGCGGACGGCAAGCCGCATCACGCCCGTCAATATTCCATTGCGAGCCCGCGCAACGGCGAACGCCCCGGTTACAACAATCTGTCGTTGACGGTCAAACGCGTGACGCGCGATCACGACGGCAATCTCGCCGAGGGCGTCTGCTCGAACTATCTGTGCGATTTGAAGAAGGGCGACACGGTGACGGTGATCGGCCCGTTCGGCAGCACGTTCCTGATGCCCAATCATCCAAACTCGCATTTGCTGATGATCTGCACCGGAACGGGCTCGGCGCCGATGCGCGCGATGACCGAGTATCGCCGGCGCCGACGGCTCGAAGGCGCGACGGGCAAACTGATGCTGTTCTTCGGCGCGCGCACGAAGGAAGAGCTGCCTTATTTCGGTCCGTTGACGAAGCTGCCGAAGGATTTCATCGATACCAATCTGGCGTTCTCGCGCACGCCCGGGCAACCGAAGCGTTACGTGCAGGATGCGATGCGCGAGCGCGCTGCCGACGTCGCGCGATTGCTCAAGGACGAGCAGACGTACATCTACGTCTGCGGGCTGCGCGGCATGGAGGATGGCGTGCTGCAGGCGCTGCAGGAAATCGCGGAGAGCCACGGCCTCGATTGGTCGGGACTGTGGGGGCGGCTCAAGCGCGAAGGACGCTTGCATCTCGAGACGTATTGAACCGCGCCGTGACCGGCGCCGCGCGGGCTCAATGGAAACCGCCGCAACAGGAACGTCCGCCCGCGCCGACCCAGATATAAATAGACTTACTATATTGGCGCGCCAATCGGCCTACAGAAATAAATAGCCGGTGGGTGCGCCGATAGCGCCGAAACGCTTCCCGTCTCACCTCATATCCCAGATCGGGCGCGAATCCCCCCGAATTCGTCGGTTTATTTCAAATGACTGACAATGTCCTTAAATAGTCGGACTAGTTAAGGGTATTCATGTATTAAGGGCATCCGACCGGTGAGCTAGCATGGCTGCGTTCATGGATTTGGCCATCGCGCGATCGGCGTTCTACGATTGATAGACGCGCGTGGACTCGCCGGGGCCATGGCCGGCGCGAGCCATCGACGGTCCGCGCCGTTTCGCATAGAAGCATTCAGCCAACGAAAACTGCGGAGGATGAGATGACGAATGAGCGAGACGATGCGCGCGGCGACGAACAAGGGCACGCCGAGGGGGAAGTCGGCAGCCGCATGCGGCGCGGATTGTTGCAGGGTGCGGGACTGGGGGCCGCGCTGGCGATGATGGGCGGCATGGTGTCCTCGCCCGCGCAGGCGGCCGAGGCCGCGTTTCCGTCGCACAAGCGCTGGAAGATCGTCTTCGTCAATCACGTCACGACGAATCCGTTCTTCGTGCCGACGCAGTATGGCATTCAAGATGCCTGCGCGATGATGAACATGGATTATCAATGGACCGGATCCGCCAACGCGGACGTCGGCGAAATGGTCAACGCCATGAATGCGGCGATCGCGGCGAAGGCCGATGCGATCGCGGTGCCGATCGTCGACCCGAAGGCGTTCGACGGCCCGGTTCAAAAAGCGCTCGACGCCGGCATCCCGGTATTTTCCTACAACGCGGACGCGCCGAGCGGCGGGAAGAACAACCGCCTGGCTTATATCGGCCAGGATCTCTATCTCTCCGGCTATCAAATGGGCGAACGCATCGTGAGCCTGATCGACAGCGGCCTCGTCGGGCTGTTCATCGCTACGCCGGGGCAACTGAACATCCAACCGCGCCTGGATGGGGCGACGGATGCGATCAAGAAATCCGGCAAGAAAATCGACATACAGACGATCGCGACGGGCGCGACGGTCAACGAGGAACTGTCGAAGATCAAGTCGTTCTACCTGGGCCATCAGGATTTGAAGGGCATGTTCGCCGTCGATGCGGGCAGCACGCAAGGCGTCGCGCAGGTGATCAAGGAATCGAAGCTGACGGAGAAGGGCGTGCACGGCGGCGGCTTCGATCTGCTGCCCACGACCATTCAATTGATCAAAGAGGGTTTCCTCGACTTCACGATCGACCAGCAGCCGTATGTGCAGGGGTTCTATACCGTTGTCGAGGCCTTCACGTATCTGGCGTCGGGCGGGCTCGTCGGTCCCGCGAACATCAACACGGGCTTGAAGTTCGTGACGAAGTCGAGCGTCGATCCATACCTGAGCACATCCACCCGCTATGAAGGCAAGAGCACCAAGGCGCAGATCGTGCCGCGCTCCGGTCCGATCAAGTCATGAGCGATAGCGTGAACGAAACGAGCCGAACCGCCGTATCCTCGCGCTCGCGCGCGAGGTTCGGCGGCTTTGCGTGGTCGGCGGAGTGGCGTATTGCGCTGGTGGCGTTGCTGGTGGGCGCGTACTTCGAAACGGCCAACCACGACTTCTTGCTGACGAGCGCGAGCCTGCAGAACCTGTCGCAGTTCGTCGCGCCCGCCGCGATCATCGCTTTCGGCGAAATCATGCTGATGATCGGCGGCGAAATCGACTTGTCGGCTGGGATGGTGTTCGCCTTTGCGCCGTTCATGATGTCGTTCGCGGCGGACGCCGGCGCGCCCATGTGGCTGGCGGTATTGGCCGGGCTCGCCTGCGCGGGCCTCGTCGGCTTCGTCAACGGCGCCGTGACGGTGTTCTTGCGCTTGCCGTCGTTCGTGACGACGCTCGGCACGCTGTTCCTCATCAACGGCATTACGCTGACGATCTCGCGCGGCACCCCCGTCTCGACGCCGGGCGGGCCGGTCTTCACAGCGGTGATGGGCGGGTGGGGCTACAGCGAAATCATCTGGGCCGTGGCGATCGCGCTCGTCATGCACATCATGCTCAAGCACACGCGCTGGGGCCTGCATACGGTCGCGAGCGGTGCGAACCCGCTCGGCGCATCGGAGGCGGGCATCCATGTGAACCGGCTCAAGCTCGGCAACTTCATTTTGGCCGCCGTGCTCGCCGGCTTGACCGGCATCCTCGAAGGCGTGCGGATCACGTCGATCGACCCGCAAGCCGGCGGCAATCAGATCATGTTCCTGGCGGTGGCGGCGGCCGTGATCGGCGGCACGCCGCTCACGGGGGGCTCGGGCACGATCATCGGCGGACTGATCGGCGCGGCCGTGCTCGGCATGTTGAACGACGGTTTCACGCTGATCGGCATCAATGCCTTCACGTTCAACATCATTCTCGGCGCCGCGATTCTCGCCGCGATGATCTTCAACATCCACATGGCACGGCTTGGCCGACGAGGGAGGTCATGATGCCTGCGAACGAACTGCACAATGAATCGCGGCCGGCGCTGCAAGCGCGCAACATCGTCAAGCGCTTCGGTGCGGTGACCGCGCTCGACGGTGTGTCGCTGCATCTGGACGACGGCGAGATTCTCGGCATTCTCGGCGACAACGGCGCGGGCAAATCGACGCTGATCAAGATCCTGACGGGTTTTCATCAGCAATCGAGCGGCGAGCTATCGATTCACGGCGAGCAGACCTTGCTGCGTTCGGTCGATCACGCGCGCTCGCTCG
>NZ_JBQCHR010000127.1:0-63282 GCF_051954495.1 Trinickia sp. | reverse complement strand
CTAACACAGCCCGATCGGCGTAACGCCAGTGGCCAAACGGCCGGCGCGCCGCATCGCGCTACTCATTAGTCATGCAACGGCTCAATGCTTCTTGCCGCTCTCGCCGCCGCCACGCTTGAGCGTCTC
Organism: Trinickia sp.; assembly: GCF_051954495.1. Classification (GTDB taxonomy): domain Bacteria; phylum Pseudomonadota; class Gammaproteobacteria; order Burkholderiales; family Burkholderiaceae; genus Trinickia. The sequence continues at coordinate 63,156 of NZ_JBQCHR010000127.1, read as the reverse complement.
GAGCGCGGCGAATGGATTGGGCTTACCGGCATCGGCTTGCTCGCCGGCGCCCGGCGCCCGTTGTTCGCCGCCGCTTTGTTCTTCTTCGTCGCCGAGCTCGCTCGCATGCTCGCCGGCCGCGCCCGACACGAGGCTTTCGTGCACTTGCGGGCAGTGTTCATGCTTCGGCACGAGCGGCAGCGACAACAGCAGCTCTTCCTCGATCAGCTCGACGAGATCGAATTGGCGCGAGCCGACGATGACGTCGATCTCGTCCTCATCGAGCGGGAACGCTTCGGCTTCCGCTTCCGTGGCGACGAGCCGGTAGGTGGCCTCGACATCGAAGGCCTGCTCGTACGGCGCGAGGCATCGCTGACACTCGAGCCACGCCGCGCCATGCAGCGCAAGCCGCAAGTAAGGCTGCGCGGCCTCGGTGCCGTCGTCCTGCAGCTCGGGTTGCGTCGAACCTTCAGCCTGCCACGTGAAAAGCGTGTCGCGATCGGGCGCTTCCGCCGGCACTTCGGCCAGCATGCGCGGCAACTGCGAAACACGCACCGCTCCGGCGGCCTGACGACCGCTGCGCGCGAATTCGAAGACGTCGATTGCGTGCGGATCGATGAGCCCGCCAGTCTTGCCCGGGTGTTGGGACATGGTTCGCTCCTCGCTACGCCGCTGTTCTTTCGCTACACTCTCGCCGCGCATCCGGCACCGCTCGCGGCGGCACGCTCAGAACGAAATTGCGGCACCGTGAAAAGCCGGAAACTATATTCGATTTATCTTTTTCAGTCAATCACTTAAACGATCGAGGCGAGGCCCGATTCGCGGCGCACCGCGTCGCTCTGGCCCTGCATCTTATCCCGCATCTCATCCCGCTTCTCACGCACGACCATGCCCGATTCCATCGCCGCACCGCCTCGCTTGATTCTCGCCTCCAGTTCGCCCTACCGTCGCGCGCTCCTCGAGCGGTTGCGCGTTGCGTTCGACGTTTGCGTGCCGGCGCTCGACGAGACGCCGCTCGCGGGCGAAGCGCCGGCGGCCACGGCGCTGCGGCTCGCGCAGGCAAAGGCACGCGCTGTCGCGCAGCGCGAGGCGAGCCCACAGTCTGCCGGCCAGGCCGCGCCTTTGCTCGTGATCGGGTCCGATCAAGTGGCGACGTTCGACGGCCGCCAAATCGGCAAGCCAGGGACGCACGAGAAAGCGCTCGAGCAACTGCGCGCCATGCGCGGCCGAACGGTCGAATTTCATAGCGCCCTATGCTTGTTCGAGAGCGCGCGCGGCGTCGCGCAGACGGAGGACGTCGTTACCCGCGTCCGGTTTCGCGATCTGTCCGACGCCGAACTCGACGCCTATCTGCGCGCTGAAACCCCCTACGACGTCGCCGGTAGCGCAAAGTCGGAAGGTCTGGGCATCGCGCTCCTGGAAACGATCGAATCGGACGACCCGACCGCGCTCGTCGGCCTGCCCCTCATCGCCCTGACGCGCATGCTGCGCGCCGCCGGGTACCCCTTATTCGGAGGCGCTCGATGAGCGGCGTCCTGTATTTGATCCCAAACGCACTGGGCGACGGAAGCGCCGAGGCGCTCGCCACTGTCTTGCCCGCGAGCGTCGTCGCACGCGCCGCTTCGCTCGGCTACTTCGTCGGCGAAAACGCCAAGAGCACGCGCGCATTCCTCAAGCGCGTGGGCGTCACCCGGCCAATACAGGAGATCGAGATTCGGGAGCTCAACGTGAACACGCCGCCCGCCGAAGTCGAGCGCCTACTCGCGCCGATCCTCGCCGGCGCGGACGGCGGCCTGGTGTCCGAAGCCGGCTGTCCGGCCGTGGCCGATCCGGGCGCCCTGCTCGTGCGCCGAGCGCACGAGCGCGGCGTCAAGGTCGTCCCGCTCGTCGGACCCAGCTCGATCCTGCTCGCGCTGATGGCCTCGGGGCTCGACGGGCAACGTTTCGCATTCCATGGTTATCTACCGGTCGACGCGGGCGAGCGCGCCAAGACACTGCGCGAACTCGAACAGCGCTCGCGCAAAGGGCGCGAAACGCAGATATTCATCGAAACGCCCTATCGAAACCGCGCGCTGCTCGATGCGCTCGTCGCGAGCTGCGCCCCTTCCACGCTCATCACGGTAGCCGTGGATTTGACGCTGGAATCGGAACGAATCGCGACGCGCAGCGCCGTCGATTGGAAAAAACACGCCGGCGCGTTCGATATGCATAAGCGGCCGGCGATCTTCTTGATGCTGGCGCGCTGACGACGCCGAAAACCAAGCCGCGGCAAGGCATTTGGGTCGGCGGCCGATGCCGCGGCGGCCGATGCCTCGACCGCCGCCCTCGCGCTCACTGCAGCTTCATGCCGCCGAGCACGAGCGCGTGGACGGCTCCCTCGCCCACCGCCGTGCCGAACTTGCGCGCGATGCGATCGGGAATGCTTTCCTTCTCCGTGTAGTCGACGATGTCGGGCGCCTTGATGATGTCGCGCGCCACATAGCCTGTGTCGCCATAACCGTCGGCCAAACCGAGCTGGACGCTCTTCTCGCCCGTCCAGAACAGCCCGGAAAAGATATCGGGCGTCTCATGCAGGCGCTTGCCGCGTCCCTGGCGGACCGCGTCGATGAATTGCTGGTGGATTTCATCCAGCATGGCCTGAGCGTGCGCATCCATCGCCGGCGTCTCGGGCGAGAACGGATCGAAAAAGCCCTTGTTCTCGCCCGACGTGTGCAACCGTCGCTGTATGCCGAGCTTGTCCATCAATCCCGTGAAGCCGAAGCCGTCCATCAGCACGCCGATCGAGCCGACGATGCTCGCGCGATCGACGTAGATCTTGTCGGCCGCCGCCGCCACGTAATACCCGCCCGACGCGCACATGTCGCCGACCACGACGTAGAGCGGCTTGGCCGGATATTTCGCGCGCAGGCGACGAATTTCCGCATTCATGATGCCGGCCTGCACGGGCGAGCCGCCGGGGCTGTTGATATAGAGGATGACACCGGCCGAATCGGCATCGGAGAATGCGCGGCGCAGCGAACGGTCGATGGACTTCGCGTTAGCGTTTTTATCCGCGGAAATCTCGCCTTCCAGGGAAACGAGCGCCGTGTGACGGCCCGTTGCCGCGACCTGCTTATGCGACGCGGCGAACACGCTAATGAAGATAAGCAGCACGACCGCCAAAAATGCGAACCGGAAAAAGATCTTCCACCGGCGCGCGGCCCTTTGCTCGTTGATGGCCGCGAGCGCGATCCGCTCGAGCGCCGCGCGCTCCCAATTGGCCTCCCGCGCGGGGCCGCCCGCATTCGGCTGTGGCTGCGACGCCCTAGGCGTTTCGGCTTGGTGCTGCTCAATGGGCGATTCGGTGGATTCCTGCGGTTCGGGCGTGTGTTGATCGGCCATGTGTTTTCGTTCGTTGTTATCGAGATAACGCGATATTCGTCATTGGGAGGCGGCCGTCGCCGGCTGGAGATCGCCGTCGGGCAGCCAAAAAACCGCGCGCCCAACGGGCGTCTCGCGCTCCTCGACCTCGACGGGGCGCAGCCGCGCGCCGCGGCACGGACCGCCGACGCAGCGCCCGGTGTCGGGCGCATAAATCGCGCCATGGGTCGCGCACATCAAGTATAAGCCCGACGATTCGAAGAACTGGCCCTCGACCCAGTCGAGTTCCATCGGCACGTGCGCGCAACGGTTCAAATAGCCGTAGGCGCGCCCGTCATAGCGCACGAAGAAGACCACGGCGTCCCCGTCGAGATAGCGGGCGGCCAGACGCACGCCATTGCCGCCATCGACGAGTTCCTCGCTCGCGCAGACGCGCACCGCTTGGCGCTCGCCCGCGCTCATGCGTGCTCCCTGAGCCACCCGGCCAGGGAGGCGACGCTTTCGGCGACGAAACGCGGCTCGAGCTTGACGAGCGCATCGGCCGGGTGGGCGCCGTACGTGACGGCCACGCCGGCCGCGCCGGCGTTCGTCGCCATTTGAAGGTCGTGCGTGGTGTCGCCGATCATGACCGTGCGCAGGAGGTCCTGCCCGAGTTCGCGCGTGAGCTCGTGCAGCATCGCGGGATGCGGCTTCGAGAACGTCTCGTCGGCGCAGCGCGTCCCGTCGAACACGCTCGTGAGCCGCACCTCGTCGAGCGCCCGGTTCAGTCCCACGCGGCTCTTGCCGGTCGCGACGGCAAGCAAATAGCCTTGCGCGCGCAGTTCGTCGAGCAGCTCCCGCACCCCGGCGAACAGCTCGGTGTGCGCATCCTTGACGAGATAGTGGAAGCGATAGCGCTCGGCCAGGCGCGGATAGTCGGCCGGGTCGAGCGAAGGGGCGGCGATCTGCAGCGCATCGCGCAGGCCGAGGCCGATCACGTAGCGCGCGGCGTCGTCGGCGGGCACGGGCAGGCCCAGGTCGCGGCAAGCGGCCTGGATGCTGCGCGCGATGTGCGCCGTCGAATCCATCAACGTGCCGTCCCAATCGAAGACGATGAGGTCAAATTGCTGTCGGGGCATCGGGTTGCGCCTCTTTGCGCAAGTCGGTGAGTTGATCGAGGAACCGCCGGCATTCGTCCGGCAAGGGCGCGCTAAGTTCGAGCGGCTCGCCCGTGATCGGATGCGTCAAACGCAAGCGGTACGCGTGCAGAAACATGCGTTTGAACGACGGGCGCGCGCCCGAGCGCGCGAGAGCCTTATTCAGCGCGAAGTCGCCGTATTTGGCGTCGCCGACGATCGGCAGCCCCAAATGGGCCAGATGCACGCGTATCTGGTGGGTTCGCCCCGTCTTGAGCTCGGCTTCGATGAGCGCGTAGCCTGGCCAGCGCTCGACCAGATTGAACACCGTATGGGACGGCAGGCCGTCCGGCTGCACGCGCACGCGACGCTCGCCTTCCGGCGTCAGGTATTTGTAAAGCGGTTCCTTGACTGCACGCCTGCGCCCCCAGTCGCTCGCCCATTCCCCATGGACGCATGCGTAATAGCGCTTGTCCATCCGGTTGTCTCGAATTTGCTCGTGCAGGCCAACCAGCGCCGCCCGCTTCTTTGCGAGCAGCAAGATGCCGGACGTTTCGCGATCGAGCCGGTGCACGAGTTCCAAGAACTTGCCGAGCGGCCGCGCCTCGCGCATCTGCTCGATCACGCCGAACGCGATCCCGCTGCCGCCATGAACGGCCACGCCGGCGGGCTTGTTGATCGCGAGCATGTGCTCGTCTTCGAAAATGACCTCGAAATTCGCCGGAGGCGCGGCCATCGCGGCCAAACCGGCCTCCAAGACGTCCGATTGCGCGACGCGAATCGGCGGGACGCGCACGACATCGCCCGCTACCAAGCGGTATTTCGCATCGATGCGCTTCTTGTTGACCCGCACTTCGCCGCTGCGCAGGATTCGATAAATATGACTTTTCGGCACCCCTTTGCAGACGCGCAGCAAGAAATTGTCGATGCGTTGCCCGGCGGCCCCATCGTCCACCTGTATCATCGAGACCTGGTCGGCTGCGACCGATTTCTGGGATATTTTGCCTAACTCATTCATTCTGAATATAATTTGCCCCAGCCATCCGTGCACGGCGCGTTTTTTTCGCTGCCGTTCGTCCGGATTGCCCAGGGTGATGCAAGAACCTGTTATTTTACTTGCTTGGCAGTATCCAAGGGCTGGTTGCTCGCCCTGAATCGAGTAGCAACGAGTTGCACGCACGGCATTCATTGCAGCAGGGACGTCGCCCATAGGCGCGTTCGGTTGCGGTCGATGCCGACGGTAACGGAATTTTGGTAAAAAAGAATTCATCAGGTGAGCCTCGGTGGCATCGCGCGTTTGTCGAGCGAAACCGGGCTCCCGATTGCGAAACCTACGGCGAGCGCCCTGTCCGTTCCGCGTGAAGCGGGACTTTCGGCGACGTCAAAAAATTGGCGAGACACGCCGTGCGGCGGTCGAGCATGCATCGGGCTTCGCGCCGCCACACGCGGCGCGGCTTTCCCCGGTCCGGCACGCGCATAGAAAGGCGCGCCGGGTCCAAGCGAGGATCCCCGAGCGCTCGGCGCGCGCCCCGTGCGACGCCGTTATTTGAAGCCGTGTTCGCATGCGCCCATGCGGCTCGCGGCCCTGTTCGGCCAAGCGAGTCCTCTCAGGCAATTCTCCCCGCCATCGTTCCCGCTCCAGCGTGCTGGTGAAAACACAATAAGGACGCGGCGCGCACCCTCGCGTCGTTCGGCCGGTCATCCGGTTCGGACGCGCGGCGACGCCGCTCTGGAGCCGTTCAATGAAACGCATGCTGTTCAATGCGACGCAGCAGGAAGAACTGCGCGTCGCCATCGTCGATGGGCAAAAACTCATCGACATCGATATCGAAACCGCCGGCCGCGAACAGCGCAAAGGCAATATCTACAAGGGGATCGTGACGCGCATCGAGCCTTCGCTCGAAGCGTGCTTCGTCAATTACGGCGAAGACCGTCACGGCTTCCTGCCCTTCAAGGAAGTCGCGCGCCAGTACTTCAGGGAAGGCGTCGACATGCGCTCCGCGCGCATTCAAGACGCCTTGCGCGAGGGCCAGGAACTGATCGTCCAGGTGGAGAAGGAAGAGCGCGGCAACAAGGGCGCGGCGCTCACCACCTTCATCTCGCTCGCCGGCCGCTACCTGGTCTTGATGCCGAACAACCCACGCGGGGGCGGCGTATCGCGCCGCATCGAGGGCGACGATCGGCAGGAATTGCGCGAGACGATGGCGCAGCTGCAGTTGCCCGACGGCATGAGCATCATCGCGCGCACGGCCGGCATCGGCCGCAGCGCCGAAGAGCTGCAGTGGGACTTGAACTACCTGATGCAGTTGTGGCGCGCGATCGAAGCGGCGTCGCAAAGCGGCCAGGCCGGCCAACCGATGCTGATTTATCTCGAATCGAGCCTCGTCATTCGAGCGATTCGCGACTACTTCCAGCCCGATATCGGCGAAATCCTCATCGACACCACGGAAATCCACGACCAGGCCCGCGCCTTCATGGATATCGTAATGCCCGACAACGTCGGCAAGGTGAAGCGCTACCACGACGACGTGCCGCTGTTCTCGCGCTTTCAGATCGAGCACCAGATCGAAACCGCGTACTCGCGCACGGTGCCGCTGCCTTCGGGCGGCGCGATCGTCATCGACCATACGGAAGCGCTCGTCGCGATCGATGTGAACTCGGCGCGCGCCACCAAGGGCGCGGATATCGAGGAAACGGCCACGCGCACGAACCTCGAGGCGGCCGACGAAGTGGCGCGCCAATTGCGGTTGCGCGACCTCGGCGGCCTGATCGTGATCGATTTCATCGACATGGAATCGGCCAAGAGCCAGCGCGAAGTCGAGCAGCGCCTGAAAGACGCGCTCAAGCACGACCGCGCGCGCGTGCAAATGGGCAAGATTTCGCGCTTCGGCCTGATGGAGCTGTCGCGCCAGCGTCTGCGTCCGGCTTTGTCGGAAGGCAGCCATGTGACTTGCCCGCGCTGCAACGGCACGGGCCACATTCGCGATACGGAATCGTCCGCGCTGCAAGTGCTGCGGATCATTCAAGAAGAGGCGATGAAGGAAAACACCGCGGCGATCCACTGCCAGGTGCCGGTCGAAGTGACCGCCTTCCTGCTCAACGAGAAGCGTCAGGAAATCAACAAGATCGAGTCGCGCTTCAAGGTGGGCGTCGTACTCATCCCGAACAAGCACCTCGATACGCCGCACTACAAGCTCGAGCGTCTGCGTCATGACGATGCGCGCCTGGACGAGCCGCGCGCCTCGTGGAAGATGGCCGAGGAAGCCGCTCGCGAGCTCGAATCGGAGACGGCTTACAGCAAGCGCGCCGAAGAGGTGAAGCCGAAGCAGGAAGCGGCGGTCAAGGGCATCACGCCGGAGCGGCCCGCGCCGAGCGCACCGGTGCGTCCGGAAGCGGCGAGCACGCCGACCCCGGCCGTCGCCGCCCCCCGCACGGGCGGATTCTTCGGTTGGATCAAGAGCCTGTTCGGCGCTCAGGAAGCCGCTCCGGCGAGCGCACCCGAACCGGTCCAGCCAGTGCGTCCCGCCCGCGGTGAACGTGGCGAGCGCGGTGAGCGTCAAGAACGCGGCGGCGAGCGCAATCGCAATCGCCGCGGCGGCGCGCCCCGCGACGGCGCCGGTCGTCAGGAAGCGGCCGTCGGCGGACGCGGCGCTCAGCAGCCGTCGCAACGGCCCGCGCGCGAGCCGCGTGAAGGGCGCGAAGGCCGCGGCGAGCGCGGTCAAGAGCGTGCCGAGACGGTGGAAGCCGGAACCCGCGGTGAACGTCAGGACCGCCAGGAACGTCGCGAACGCGGCGAGCGTGCGGAACGCGGCGAGCGAGGCGAGCGCACCGAGCGTGCCGAGCGCGGTGAACGTCAAGAGCGCGCGGAGCGTCCCGAGCGCGGCGAGCGCCGGAAGCCGCAACCCGAAGTAGCCGTGGAAGCGGCTGCACGCGTCGAGGCGCAGGACGTCGAAAACGCGGTCGCCGCAGGCGTTCCCGCGCCCGAGCAGGAAGCGGCAGGGCGTGATGGCGAAGAACGCCGCCGCCGCCGCCGCGGTCGTCGTGGCGGCCGTCGCGAGCGCGAGGAAGACGGCGTGAACGCCACGCTGGCCGCCGACGTGGCGGAAGCCGAAGGCGCCGCATCCGCCGTGCCGCCGCAAGCGGCGCCTGTCGTCGAAGCCGCTCAAGCGCACGAGCACGCCGCGGCGTTCGAGGGTGTGCCGCAGGCTGAAGCCGAACTGCCGGCCGAAGCACGAGCCGAACCGGCAACCGTGACGCCGGTGGCTACCCGAGAGGCTGTCGCTACGCCGCTGGCGGAAACGCCGGCTGTCGAGGCCGCCGAACCGGTCGCGCCCCCTTCGTCGAGCACCGCCGCGCCGGTCGAGCACGAGGCCGCGGTGCCGTCGGCGCCGGCCGCGCCCGCACCGATCTCCGCCGAACCGGAATCGGCCGTCGCACGCGCCATCGAGACTGCCCCGACTGCTCCGGCCACCCCGGCAGAGCCCGTGCCCGCGCCGGACGTCGCGCAGGTGGAAACGGCAGCGGCCGCTTCGCCCGTCGTGATTCCCGTGCCCGCGCCGATCGAAGCGGCCAGCGCGGTGACCGAGGTCGCACAGCGTCCGGAGGCGTTCGAAACCATCGCCACGCGCGCGCCGCGAGCGAACGGTTTGTCGGTCTCCGAACTGCAGCCGATGCTGGAATCGGCCGGCCTCGTTTGGGTCAACACCGATGAGCAGAAGCTGCATGCCGCGCGTGAAGCGGCTGCGCAAGCACCGGCCCCCGTGCGCGTGCCGCGCGAGCGCAAGGCGCTGCCGCCGGTCGACCCCACGCCGATGCAGCAAATCGAAACGCACAAGGACGCATAAACAGGTCCGAAGGGCGCGAAGGCGCCCTTCCCGTGCCGCCGGCCCGCCCTTCGAGGCGGGCTTTTTTGTGAGCCCGCGCCCGCCTCGTCAGCACCTTTTCGGGGTTTCGCGACCCCGTTTTTGATTCACATCAGACATTTCGCGGTTATCCTCAGCGTCAGGCGGGCCATGTCGTCCGGCCGAGCGGTCATTCCGTTAGAATGGGCTTCTGCTCGTTTATTGCCTCATCATGTCCCGACGCATCATTCCCGTGGCCGACGTCAGCGCGATCCCCGATGTCGCCGGCGCGCCGTTCGCTCCGCGCGGGACGCTCACCGATACGCTCGCCAGGCCGCTGCGCGATTTGCGCATCTCCGTCACCGATCGCTGCAACTTCCGCTGCGTCTACTGCATGCCGCGCGCCGTCTTCGACAAGGACTACCCGTTCTTGCCGCACGGTGCATTGCTGACGTTCGAGGAAATCGAGCGGCTCGCGCGGCTGTTCGTCGCGCACGGCGTCGACAAAATTCGCCTGACGGGCGGCGAGCCGCTGTTGCGCAAGGACATCGAGCGACTCATCGAGCGCCTTGCAGCGTTATCCACGCCCGACGGGCGGCCGCTCGACCTCACGCTGACCACGAACGGCTCGCTGCTGGCGCGCAAGGCGCGCAGCCTCAAGGCGGCCGGCTTGACGCGTGTCACGGTCAGCCTGGATGCGCTCGACGACGCGCTTTTCAAGCGAATGAACGATGCCGACTTCGCGCCGGGCTCGGTGCTCGACGGCATCGAGGCCGCGCAAGCCGCCGGGCTCGCGCCGCTCAAAGTGAACATGGTGGTCAAGCGCGGGACGAACGACGGCGAGATCGTCCCGATGGCCCGCCATTTCAAGGGCTCGGGCGCGGTGCTGCGGTTCATCGAATACATGGACGTCGGTGCGTCGAACGGATGGAACATGACGGAAGTGTTGCCGTCCGCCGACGTCGTCGCCCGGATCGCCGAGCACTTTCCGCTCGTTCCGCTCGAGGCTCATACCCCGGCCGAAACCGCGCAGCGCTGGGGCTACGCCGACGGCGACGGTGAAATCGGCGTGATTTCGAGCGTCACGCGCGCCTTCTGCGGCACCTGCACGCGCGCCCGGCTCTCGACGGAGGGCAAGCTCTACCTCTGCCTGTTCGCCTCTGCGGGTCACGACCTGCGTGGCCTCGTGCGCGGCGGCGCGACCGACGATGAAATCGCCACGGCGATCGGCCGCATCTGGCACGCGCGCGCCGACCGGTACTCGCAATTGCGAGGCAGCGCGGCAGCCGACGCCGCGTCGAACGGCCAGGCGCGCGTCGAAATGTCGTACATCGGCGGCTAGCCTCAGTTCCCACGCAATGAACTCGGGCACGCGCACTCGCATTACCGGCATCGTCTTGGCCGGCGGCCGCGGCACGCGCATGGGCGGGCTCGACAAAGGGCTGCAGCCGCTCGCCGGCGCGCCGCTCGCGGTTCATGTCGCCAGGCGCTTAGCGCCGCAAGTCGACACCCTCTTAATTAGCGCGAATCGCCATCGCGACGACTACCTGCAGTTGGGGGCGGCCTTCAACGCACGCGTCGTCGAAGACGCGACGGATGATTTCCCCGGACCGCTGGCCGGCCTGCTCGCGGGACTGCGCGCAACGTCGAGCGAACTCGCGCTCTGCGCGCCCTGCGATACCCCGAACTTGCCGGCCGATTTGGCCGACCGGCTGCTCACGGCGTTCGACGCCGCCCAGGCCGACATCGCCGTCGCGGCCACGGTGGACGCGGCGGGCCACGCGAGCCTGCACCCCGTGGTCGCTCTCGTACGCACGGCGCTCGCCGACGATCTGGCCGCGTATCTCGATGCGGGCGAACGCAAGGTTCGCACGTGGTACGCGCGCCACAAGCACGTCGAAGTGCCCTTCCGCGACGAGCGCGCGTTTTACAATGCCAACTCTTTGCATGAGCTTGCCGAGCTCGAGCGAGCGTACGGCGATCAGCCCGAGCGCGGACAATAATTCGGCCAAGACTCGAAGCGCGCGACCTGCCTGGCATGCGGCGCGCACGACCCTCGATGAAGATCTCCAACGACATGTCCGGCCAAAGCGCCACGTCCGCCCCCAATCCGCTTCCCGTCGAGACCGCACGCGCGATCATCGGGCGCGCGGTGTCGCGTGTGGCGACGGCCGAGCGCGTGGCCTTGCGCGCGGCGCTGGACCGAGTCCTAGCAGAGGATATCGTCTCGCCTATCGATGTGCCGGCGCACGACAACGCCGCAATGGACGGGTATGCATTCGACGGCGCGACCCTAGCGCAAGGTGGTGCGCCGCTCACGCTTGCCGTGGCCGGGCAAGCGCGCGCGGGCCATCCGTACAGCCAAACCTGCGGAGCCGGCGAATGCGTCAGAATCATGACGGGCGCACCCATGCCGGACGGCTGCGACACCGTCGTGCCGCAAGAGCTCGTCACGCGCGTCGATGAGGCCGTCACTTTCGACGCCCACCGAATCGAGCGGGGAGCCAATTGCAGGCGCGCCGGCGAGGACATCGCACGCGGCGGTGCCGCGCTGGAAGCGGGACGTGTCGTGCGCGCATCCGACCTCGGCCTGCTCGCGTCGCTCGGCGTTGCGGAAGTCGCGGTGCGGCGGCGCCTGCGCGTTGCCTTCTTTTCGACCGGCGACGAACTGCGCTCGGTCGGCGAGCCGCTCGACGCCGGCTGCGTATACGACAGCAACCGGTACACGCTCCACGCCATGCTCGCTCGGATGAACATCGACGCCCTGGATCTAGGCGTCGTGCGCGATGAGCCCGACGCGCTGGAAGCCGCCCTTCGTGCGGCTGCCGCCAGCGCCGATGTCGTGCTGACCTCGGGTGGCGTGTCTGTCGGGGATGCCGATTTCACGGCGCGCATGACCTCGACGTTCGGCGACGTCGCCTTCTGGCAGCTCGCCATGCGTCCGGGCCGCCCGCTCGCGTTCGGTCGTCTATGGCCCGGAGAACGCGGCTCGAACCAACCCAGCGCCGTGTTTTTCGGTTTGCCGGGCAATCCCGTCGCGGTCATGGTCACGTTTTACCAGCTCGTGCGCGAAGCGCTCTTGACGATGTCGGGCGCCACCGCGAGCGCGCCGCTACAATTTGCGGCCGCGAGCCGGGTACCGATCAAAAAGCGGCCGGGCCGCACGGAATTCTTGCGCGGCGTCGCCACGCGCGATGCTGCCGGGCATTGGAGCGTCGCGCCCACGCGCTCGCAGGGGTCGGGCGTACTCAGTTCGATGAGCGAAGCGAATTGTTTCATCGTTCTCGATCACGATCGAGCCGATGTCGCTGCCGGCGACGCCGTCGAGATCATGCCCTTCGACGGGCTCATTTGATCGGCAGCCGAATATCGGCTGCCGAGTTTCCGGGTTAGCACACCAGAACATCCGCACATCGTCTCTTACAGAGGCTTCTTTCAATGAAAAAACAAATCTTGTCGATTGCGCCCGGACAGACCGCGAAGGCGCTCATCCTCGTCTATCTGACGTTCAGTATGCCGATCGTCCTGCTCGGTATCCTCGTCGCGTTCATCCGCCACGGATCGGTCGAACTCAGCACGATTTTCAGCGCACTGCTGCTGAACGCGATTCTCGGTTTCGTCTTGCTTTGGATCGCCTGCCATGCCTACAACTGGGTGGCCGGGCGTTTCGGCGGCATCGAGATCGTCCTCTCCGACGTGCCGGAGGAAGCATGACGGCCGACATCATCCGCGGCGCGGCACCTCAAGATGTGAGCGCGATGCTCGGCCTCATGCATGAGTTGGCGGAATACGAAAAGCTTACGCATTTGTTCGTCGCCACCGAGGCGTCGCTGAACGACGCGCTGTTCGGCGCGCGGCCCGCCGTCGAGGCGCTCGTCGCCGAACGAGAGGGACGCGTCGTCGGCTACGCGCTGTTCTTCCACAACTTCTCGACGTTCCTGAGCCGGCGGGGCCTCTACCTCGAAGATCTCTATGTGCAGCCGGCGCTGCGTGGAAGCGGGCTGGGCACCGCCCTGCTGCGCCGCGTGGCCGCGATCGCCGTCGAGCGTCAATGCGGGCGGTTCGAATGGTCGGTGCTCGACTGGAACCAAACCGCGATCGACTTTTATACGAAGATGGGCGCGACGGTCATGCCCGATTGGCGCATCGTCCGGGTGACGGACGACGCGTTGACACGGCTCGCCGGCGGCGCCTGATACGTTCTGCGGCGGCCCACGCTAGTGCGCCGCCGCAGAACGTTCCGCCGACGACGCGCGCCGAATCGCCCGAGAGCGAGCGAACCGCTCACACGTCGGGCTCTTGCAAGCCTGCATAGGCGTCGCCGAGCAACCCTTCCGTTTGGTCGCCGGGCAAAGCCTCCACCTCGCGCAGCCTCGTGTTCATGACGCGCGTGCGCCGCTCCGCCGCTTCGATCGACCTCGTGACCGTTTCGAGCTGCGACTTGGTCTTCGCGAGGACATCGCCGAACTTGCCGAACTCGGTCTTGACGGCGCCGAGCACCTGCCACACTTCGCTCGAGCGCTTCTCGATCGCGAGCGTTCGGAAGCCCATCTGCAGGCTGTTCAAAAGGGCCGTCAGCGTCGTGGGGCCCGCGATCGTCACGCGATAGTCGCGCTGCAATTGATCGGTCAGCCCCGGCCGCCGCAGCACCTCGGCATATAGCCCCTCGGTCGGCAGAAACAGCAGCGCGAAATCGGTCGTATGCGGCGGCGCCACGTACTTTTCCGAAATCGTACGGGCCTCGCCGCGCACACGCGCTTCGAGGGCGCGCGACGCTTCCTCTACCGCCACGGGATCGGCACGCTCCTGCGCATCGATCAAGCGCTCGTAGTCTTCGCGCGGGAACTTGGCGTCGATGGGCAGCCATACGGGCGTGGCCACCCCCTGCCCGCTTGCGCTTTCCAAGCGGCCGGGCAGCTTGATCGCGAACTCGACGCGCTCCGCGCTCTTGGGCACCGTCGGGACGTTTTTCGCGTATTGGTCGGGCGTGAGAATCTGCTCGAGCAACGCCTCGAGCTGGACCTCCCCCCATGTGCCGCGCGTTTTGACATTCGTCAGCACCTTCTTCAGATCGCCGACGCCGGCGGCCAACGTCTGCATCTCGCCAAGCCCGCGATGCACTTGCTCGAGCCGGTCCGACACGAGCTTGAACGATTCGCCGAGCCGCTGCTCGAGCGTCGCGTGCAGCTTTTCGTCGACGGTGCGGCGCATCTCTTCCAGCTTGGTCGCGTTGTTCGCTTCGATATCCTTGAGCCGCGCCTCGAGCGTCGCACGCACCTCGGCGAAGCGGCGATCGTTCGCCTCGACGAGCTGCGCGAGCTGCTGGGCCAGCGTGTCCCCGAAACGCTTGAGCGCGGCAGACTGTTCGTCCCGCGATTCGTGCGAGTGGCGCTGCAAGCTCTCGCGCATCGCGTCGAGCTGCACCGCGTTCGTTTCGGTCAGCTGAGCAAGACGCATGGCGAAGCCGTCGATCTGCTGGTTCTGCACGGTGGCCACGCTCGTCAGTTGCGCGGCCAGGGTCTGCTGAAACTGCGCGAAGCCGCCTCCGAGTTCGACGCGGGAAAGCCGAGAAGTCTCGGTGATCTCGCCCCGCAGCTCTCGTTCGAGCCGTTCGTAGGCGCGCCCTTGCGTTTCGCCGGCCCTCTCGATGCATTCGCCGAGTTCGGCCAGCGCGACGCTGTCGTTCGCGCGCGCGGCGCCCCTTATCGCCAACGCGAGGGCGATCGCCAAGATCACCACGGCCAGCGCGAGCGCTGCAATCAGTATGGTCGTCATGAACGCGTACGTCCCAGTACTTCAGGGTTGATCGGATTCGGCGGTCGCCCGGCGCGCGGCCCCACGCCGAGCGCGGCGATGAGATTGTCGGCCGCGAGATTGGCCATGGCGCGGCGCGTCGATTCGGTCGCGCTCGCGATGTGCGGCGTCAAGACCACGCTCGGCGCAGACAACAGTCGAGGATGCACCTTCGGCTCACCCTCGAATACGTCGAGACCCGCGGCCGCGATACGGCGTTCGTGCAGCGCGTCGGCCAACGCGGCATCGTCGACGATGCCGCCGCGCGCGATGTTCGTCAGAGTGGCGGTGGGCTTCATCAGCGCGAGTTCGGCCGCGCCGATCGTGTGATGACTCTGCGCGCTGTACGGCACGACAAGCACGACGTGATCGGACTGTCGCAACAGGTCTTCCTTGGACAGATACTGCGCACCCAGTTCGCTCTCGATCCCCGGGGCCACGCGCGAACGGTTGTGATAGACGACGCGCATCGAGAACCCGAGCGCGCGCCGCGCGAGCGCTTGCCCGATTCGGCCCATGCCGATGATGCCGAGCGTCGAGCCGTACACATCGCCGCCTAAAAAGCCGTCGTAACGCCAGGCGCCCCACTTGCCGGCGCGCAGCCAATGCTCGCTCTCGGTGACGCGCCGCGCCGCCGCCATCATGAGCGCCCAGCCGAAATCGGCCGTCGCTTCGTTCAGCACATCGGGCGTGTTCGTCGCGATGACGTTGGCCGCGTTGAACGCGTCGATATCGAAATTGTTGTAGCCGACGGCCATGTTGGCGACCGCGCGCAGCCGCGGAGCGGCCGCGAAGACCGATGCGTCGATCGGATCGCCGGCCGTCAATGCGCCATCCTTATCGGCGAGCCTGCGCGCCAGTTCTTCGGCCGGCAACGCGGGCCCATCGTTCCAATCGACGTCGAAGTGTTGCCTGAGACGGTCGACGACATCGGGAAATATCGGACGCGCGACGAGAATCTTCTGCATGACATCTCCAGGATTAAAAAAACAGCCACGTCGTCAGCAGGAACACCGGTATCAGCACGGCGCCCGACCAACCGAGGTAGCCGAAAAAGCTCGGCATGCGCACGCCGCGCGACTCGGCGATCGCCTTGACCATGAAATTCGGCGCATTGCCGATGTAGCTGTTGGCCCCCATGAACACGGCGCCGGCCGAGATAGCCACGAGCGTCGAGGCGCCCGTGTCCATCAACACGCGAGCGTCGCCGCCCATCAAATTGAAGAATACGAGGTACGTCGGCGCATTATCGAGAAACGACGACAGGATACCCGTTGCCCAGAAATACATCGCGTCGATGGGCCTGCCCTGCGTGTCGGTGACGACGTGAAGCACGGACGCGAACGCGCCGCGCTCGCCGGCTTTCAGCATCATCACGACGGGCGCGATCGTCACGAAGATCGCGGCGAATAGCTTGGCCACTTCCTCGATCGGCGCCCAATTGAACGCGTTGCCCGTGCGCGCGGTGCGCGGTGTGATCGCAAGCGACACGAGCGTCAGCACGGCAAGCGCCGTATCGCGCACGACGTCTTGCAGCGCGAGATGCGCGCCCGCCACGTCGAACACGATGCCCGGCTTCCAGAGCCCGCTCATCAGCACGAGCGCGATGGCGAGCGCGAGCAGACCGAAATTGCGCTTGCCTTCGATGACGATGCCGAGCGAATCGGGCGACGGGTCGAGGCCTGGCGCGCGCTCTTCACCCGGGCGCTTGTAGAAGTAGGCGTCGAGCGCGTAAAACACGGTCAGCAGAACCGCCGTAACGAACAGCATCGGCAGCGCGAGATGGCGCGTCGTCCAAAAGAACCCCACGCCGTTCAAGAAGCCGAGAAACAGCGGTGGATCGCCCAGCGGCGACAGCGAGCCGCCCACGTTCGCAACGAGGAAGATGAAGAACACGAACACGTGCACCACGTGCCGGCGGTTGTCGTTCGCGCGCAGCAGCGGCCGGATCAGCAGCATGGCCGCGCCTGTCGTGCCCATGATGCTCGCGAGCGCCGTGCCGAGCGCGAGCATCGCCGTGTTGACCCGAGGCGAGCCGTGCAGATTGCCGCGCACGCAAATTCCGCCCGCGATCGTGTAGAGCGCGGTGAGCAGGACGATGAACGGGATGTACTCGGCGACGAACGCATGCGCGAGCGCGAGTGCGGCGGCGGCGGCGCCGAACGCATAGGCGAACGGCGCGAGAAAAGCGATCGCCCAGAGCGCCGCCACTTTGCCGAAATGCCGATGCCAGAACGCGGGGGCGAACAGCGGAATCACCGCGATGGACAGCAAGATGCCCGCGAAGGGCAGCGCCCAATGCGGCCCCAGCGCCGCGCCGTCCGGCAGCGCGGCCGCCCACGCGCCGGCGGGCCACGCGAGCGCTACCGATGCAAATGCCCCCGCCGCCGCCTTGCGCGAGCAGGCGGCCCGTGGTTGGACCATGTATTCCTCTCTTGAATGACGAAGGCGCGCGCATGCCGCGCGCGCCGCGAATCAACCGCCGCGCACGACGATCGCATGAACACGGTACGGGCCGTGTGCCCCGAGCACGATCGTTTGCTCGATATCGCCGGTACGCGAAGGGCCCGACACGAAGTTGACGGCGCGCGGCAGCTCGCCACGTTCGGCGCGCATGAGCGCGAACGCTTCCTCATGGCCCGCGACGATGCGTGAAGCAGGCACGACGGCGATGTGCGTTTCCGGTAGCAGCGCCATCGAGGCCTCGGAATCGGGCCCCGACAGCAGCACGAGCGAACCGGTCTCGGCCGTCGCGCAGAAGCAGCCCGTGATGCCGACGAGATCGCCGTTCTCGGGCTTGCGAAACTCGACCGACACGCCGGCTTGGGCCCAAGGCAGCGACTCGAGCGTGGCCCAAGCCACGGCGCGCGGCGCCATGCCGAATTGGGCGAGGTAGCGTGCGGCGGCAGCCGGGACTTCGTCGAGCGATTCGACGATCTCGACTGTACTCGCCATCAAGCGCGCTTCGTCGACGAAACGCGTCGCGAGCCCTTCGCGATCGACCGGCATATCGGGACGCGGACCGACCGGATGCCGTTGCAGGTAATCGGCAACCGCTTCGCGCTCCGAAGCTTCCGGCTGCGCCGAGCGGCCCGAGGCCGCGCGAATGCGCGCGAGAATGTTGCGCCGCGCCGCCGATGTATCCATTGCGTTCCCCATCACGAGACCAAACGAATGGCCGATTATACGGACGTTCTTTTTTGGGATACATCGGCCGGTCGGCCAAGCCGCTCGATCAGTCCGAACCGTCGTCCACCGGCGTTTCAATCCCGAAGACTTGCCGCAGATAAGCGAGATATGCCTTGTCGTCGCACATATTCTTGCCCGGCGAATCGGATAGCTTGGCGACGGGCTGCCCGTTGCAGCGAACCATCTTGATGACGATCTGCAAGGGGCTGTAGCCGAGGTCGTTCGTCAGATTCGTGCCCACGCCGAACGCAAGCTTGCAGCGTCCGCGGAACTGCTCGTAAAGCTGGAGCACCTTCGGAATATCGAGCGCGTCGGAAAAGACGAGCACCTTCGTGCGCGGGTCGCAGCGATTCTCCTCGTAGTGGCGCAGCAATCGCTCGCCCCACTCGAAAGGATCGCCCGAATCGTGACGCGCGCCGTCGAACAGCTTGCAGAAATACATGTCGAAGTCGCGCAGGAACGCCTTCATGCCGTACACGTCCGACAGCGCGATGCCAAGGTCGCCGCGGTATTCCTTCGCCCAGACTTCGAAGCCGTACGTCTGCGAATCGCGCAGCCGCGGGCCGAGCGCCTGGCAGGCTTGCAGGTACTCGTGCGCCATCGTGCCGAGCGGCGTCAATCCGTGCTTCTTCGCGTAGAAGACGTTGCTCGTGCCGGCGAGCTGCTCGCCGATGCCGCCCATCAGCGTGAGCACCACCTCTTCGTGCCAGCGTTTCGAGAACCGGCGCCGCGTGCCGTAATCGGCGATCTTGCAATCGGCGAATTCCGGACGGGCTCCGAGCAGCGCGATCTTTTCGCCCAGACGCTCGCGCCCGATCGCGTAATTGGGCTCGCGCTGCGTATTGCGAAAATAGACCTCGTTGACGATCGCGAGCACGGGGATTTCGAAAAGAATCGTGTGCAGCCACGGTCCCGTGATCGAGATTTCGATTTCGCCGTTGCGCTTCGCCGATTCCTCGACCGAGATGTACTTCTCGTTCAAGTGAAACAGCGCCAGAAAATCGACGAAATCGCTCTTGATGAAGCGCATGCGCCGCAGGTAATCGAGCTCGTCGTCGGTGAAGCGCAGCTCGCAGAGCTGGCGCACCTCGTCGCGAATCTCGTCGACATAGGGCGCCAAATTCACGTTCGGCGTGCGGCAGCGAAAGCGATATTCCACGCTCGCCGCGGGAAACTGATGCAGCACCACCTGCATCATCGTGAACTTGTAGAGATCGGTGTCGAGCAGCGAAGTGATGATCATGGTGGCAACCGAAACACGTGGCGGGCGGCGCGCCTTGCGCCGCGGCACGCTCACGAATCGCCGCATGTTACCGCATCGACGGCGGCGATAGCGTAGGACCCGCCGGGCGCCCCGGGCGCCCATAAACTAATCACGAATCGATCTAAACGGCGCTAAGACCCCGGACGCAACGGGGCCAGGACGTTCAGTTACAATACACGTTTTGCTATTTCGGCATTTTCCCCCGATATCCCCTGCAGGAGCTTGAATGACTCACGTTGTGACCGAAAGCTGCATCAAATGCCGCTATACCGACTGCGTCGACGTCTGCCCGGTGGACTGCTTTCGCGAAGGTCCCAACTTCCTCGCGATCGACCCCGATGAATGCATCGACTGCGCCGTGTGCGTGGCCGAGTGCCCGGTAAACGCGATCTACGCCGAGGAAGACGTGCCCGGCGATCAGCAACAGTTCACGCCGCTCAACGCCGAGTTGGCGAAGATCTGGCCGAGCATCACCAAAACGAAATCGCCGCTGCCCGAAGCCGACGAGTTCAAGGACATCCAGGAAAAGCTCCAGTTCCTCGAGCGATAACGCGCTTACGCTCCGGCCTGCGGGCGCGGCGCCCGACTTTTCCCGCCTCGCGTCCGGCCATCGCCGTCGCGAAGATGCCTCGGGGTATTGACAGGGCGAGAACCGGTACATAAAATCTCGCTTCTCTGCTGTTGTTGTTCCCCGATAGCTCAGTCGGTAGAGCGCCGGACTGTTAATCCGTAGGTCCCTGGTTCGAGCCCAGGTCGGGGAGCCAAAAGAATGAATGGAAAAGCCCGTTCGTCATAACGGGCTTTTTTACGCGTTAGCCGCGTAGTACTAGTTTGCACCGTAGCATGCTGTTCCCCGATAGCTCAGTCGGTAGAGCGCCGGACTGTTAATCCGTAGGTCCCTGGTTCGAGCCCAGGTCGGGGAGCCAACCGCTCCATGTAAAAAGGCCCGTCGTATCGTCGACGGGCCTTTTTGCGTTTGGCGCTGGCCATTCGCACACTGCATTCGGCGCGTGCCCGTCGGCCTTGCGGCCCAGGCGATCCGCGGCTAACCGTTGTGATACCGTGTCGCTTTACACGCCATCGTGTCAGCCGCCTCGCGCAGGCAGTCCCCGCAGGATCATCACTTCGCCATGAGCCGCCTCGCCTCCTTACCGCTCCAGATCGTCGCACTCGCGTCCACCGCCCTCGCTTGCGCGGCCCTGCCCGCAAGCGCGCAGGAAATCGGCAGCGTCAATACGAACTTCCGCGTGACGGGCTCCGACCGCGTCGTGGTCGAGGCGTATGACGATCCGGCCGTCGACGGCGTCACCTGCTATGTCTCGCGCGCGCGTACCGGCGGTATCAAGGGCACGCTCGGCATCGCCGAGGATCCCACCGAAGCGTCGATCGCCTGCCGCCAGGTGGGCCCGATCAAATTCTCCGGCCCCTTGAAGCGCCAGGCGGATGTCTTCACCGAGCGCATGTCGTTCATCTTCAAGACACTGCACGTCGTGCGCATCGTCGACGAAAAGCGCAATGCGCTCGTCTATCTGACCTATAGCGACCGCGTCGTCTCGGGCAGCGCCAAGAACAGCGTCAGCGCCGTGCCAATGCCCTCCGGCACGGCGATCCCCGTGCGCTGAGGCGCGCGGCTGGCCACATCGCATGCACGGTAGGATGCCGACCATGGACGAGCCCCGCTTCCGCGATTGCGCCCGTTATTGGCGCTCGCCGCTGCTGCCCGGCGCGGACATGCTCACGGCCGAGTATCGCGAGCACGAATTT
The DNA here is from genome assembly GCF_051954495.1 of Trinickia sp. Taxonomy (GTDB): domain Bacteria; phylum Pseudomonadota; class Gammaproteobacteria; order Burkholderiales; family Burkholderiaceae; genus Trinickia. Next base: position 41,851 of record NZ_JBQCHR010000127.1, on the reverse strand, counting down.
TCGCCGCACTGGCACGAGGCCTACACGGTGCCCGTCATCGAGGCGGGAGCGGAAGCTTACGCCTACCAAGGCGCCCGGCACGTAGCCGAAGCCGGCACGGTGCCCGTCATCAATCCAGGGGAGATCCACACGGGATCGCGCGCCATGGAAGGCGGCTGGCGCTACCGCGTGTTCTACGTACCGATCGATTTCATCACGCAGTTGGCGGGCGAAATCGCATCGACGCCGCAGCCGATGCCGTGGTTTCCCGTCGATGTGATCCGCGACCCCGATCTAGCCGAGCGCGTCGCGCGCGCGCATCGCCTCATGGAAGGGCTCGCGGCCGCGCACGGCAACGGTAAGGTGTTGCCGGGCGGCGATTGCCTCGCGGCTGAAATGGCGCTCATCGATGCCATGTCGACGCTGATCGTTCGCCATGCCGTGGGGCATCCCGAAGCGCACCGGCCAGGGGGCGACCCGCCGCGTGTCGCGCTCATGAAGGAGCGGCTCGCCGCCGATCTGCTCGAGCCGCTCAGCCTGACCGAGCTCGCCGCCAGCGTCGATCTATCCGCTTTTCATGCCGCGCGTCTGTTCACGCAGGCGACGCGCATGCCGCCGCACGCGTGGCGCAACCAGCTGCGGCTGCAGCGCGCGCTCGCGCCGCTGCGTGATGGCGCGCCGGTCGCCGATGTGGCCGCCGCCTGCGGCTTCACCGATCAAAGCCACTTCACGCGGCACTTCCGGCGCATGTTCGGCGTGCCTCCGGGCCGCTGGCAGGCGGGCAACGCCGGATAGGCGCGGCGCACACGGCGCACACGGCCCATACGCGACGCCCAAAGCAAGAACGTACAAGCGCCCCGCACCGCGCCGCCGCTATCCTGCGCGCAGTAGGAGGACTTTCCCTTGAAACCGCGCACCCCACTCAACGAATTCGTCGACGGCGCCCGCGACACGATCCCCATGATGGTGGGCGCGGCGCCGTTCGGCGTCATCTTCGGCACGCTCGTCACCGCCGGTCCGCTGCACCTGTGGCACGGCCAGCTCATGTCGCTCGCCGTCTTTGCCGGCTCCTCGCAGTTCATCGCATTGGGGCTCATCGCCTCGCACGCGAGTTTCGCCGTCATATGGGCGACGACGCTCGTCGTGAACATACGCCATGTGCTCTACAGCGCGACGCTGGCGCCGTATGTCGCGCGCCTGTCCCCCGCGTGGCGGCTAGCGCTCGGGGCGCTGCTCACCGACGAAGTGTTCGCGGTCGCCTACGCGCATTATCGGCATGCGAGCCCGGGCCAAATCGGGCCGCACTATTTCCTTGGCTCGGGCTTGTCGATGTACGTGAACTGGCAAATTTGGACGCTTGCCGGACTCCTGTTCGGCGCGGCGTTCCCGCGCCTGCAATCGCTCGGCCTCGATTTCGCGATGGTCGCGACGTTCATCGCGATCGTCGTGCCGCAGCTCGTGTCGCTGCGCTACATCGCATCGGCCGCCACCGCCGGGGTCGTCGCACTCGCGTGCGCCGGCCTGCCCTACAAGCTTGGCCTGCTGGCGGCCGTGGCCGCCGGCGTGGCGGTCGGCGTCGCGCTGTCCGGGCCTCGGGCGGCCGATGGCGACCCCGGGCGCGGCGGGCGACGGCGAGCGGACGAGCGCGCCTCCTCCAGCAACGCCAGCCGGCAGCATCAGCCTCGGCAGGCCGGCGGCGCCCCCGCCCGGGCCGAACGCGGCACGGAGGTGACGTCATGAGCTACGTTCTGCTGATTCTCGGCATGGCCGCCGTGACCTTCATGATCCGCGCGACGGTGTTCATGCTGGGAGAGCGCATCGTCTTCGCGCCGCTCGTGCGCACGGCGCTCGGCTTCGTGCCTGTGACGGTGCTGACGGCGATCATCGTTCCGATGGCCGTCACGCCCCATGGTGGTGCACCGGAGCTGACCTGGCGCAATCCGCAACTCGTCGGCGCGCTTGCCGCCTGCGCTGTGTCGGCCTGGACGCGCCGTCCGCTCTTGACGATCGCCGTCGGGCTTGCCGTCTTCTTTCTGTGGCAAGGACTGGTCGTTCACTAAATTCGCTATTCGTCCGACGGCATCCTCCAAATCCCTCAAGTTCCGCGCGCAGTCGCCGTTATTCAGTCGAAGCGCGTTTTTTGGCCGCGCGGCGCAGGGGCGCGCCGTCGCCTGTCGTCGGTAGCGGCTCGAAAACGCATGCGAAAACCGCAAGGCGCGCCGTTTCGCGCCGGCGCGTCCGATTGGACGTCGAGCCGGCTCGGCCAGGACTGCCCTAGCGACCACCGCGGCGTGAAGCCGTCGGCGGGGCGAGCGATCAGGACAAGCCATGGGTCAAATCACCCTTTCTCTACGAGACGAGACGATCTCTTCGCTGCACAAGGACTTCGAGGCCTTCGTGCGGGTGTCGCTCAAGCTCGATCCGCAGTTCGCGACGCCGTCGTTCGAAGATTTCCTGCGCGCGAAACTGCTCGATAACATGGTGCCCCTCACCGAGCATGCCGTGCAGCGCATGCTCCAAGGGGGCCAGTACGCGTGGGCCAAACGCACGCTGGAAAAAGAATTCCCGGACGTCGCGGCGATTCTGATGCGTCAGGCCGAAGAGTTCGGCTTCAGCTTCGCCGTACGCTCGGAGTGGACGCCCGAGGAACTCGCGAAGGCTGCTCGCGACTGGGCCGGCGCCATCGTCAAGGAAGCGGGCGGCGACCCGGCGCTCGTCGATCCGCTCGCCGCTCAGATCAAGTCGACGGCACGGGACATCCAATCGCTCGAGGAAAAGATGCAGACGCCGGCCTGGCGGCTGGCTGAATCGCTACGCCAGCGCGTGTACGAGGCGAAAATCGCCTGCGAGACGAGCGTCGGCAGCACGGCACGCGAAAAACTCGGGGAATTGCGTGGCCTGCTCAAGCTCGGCCTGGCGCACGGCTCGTTTCAAAAGCAGGAAGCGCAGCAGATCATGGAGTATCTGCGGCTGCTCAAGCCCGAGATTTTCGTCGAAGAGCCGTACGACATCTTCGCGCGCATGGCGACTTGGATGCGCAACTTCTTCATGCCGCCCCAAAGGCCGGCGCAGCCCCGCATCGAACCCCGCCGCCCGCGCTGACCGGGGCGGCTCCCACGGCGCGCCCGTCCATGCCGCAAGCCGAACGCCGCCCGGCGCCCGGCGCCCGGCATCGCGGTAGCGGCAACCCGCCGGCCTCGCCGGGGGCGTTCTGCCCGCGAGACATCAATCCCACATCGCCTTGAGCTGCGCCGCGATATCGATGCGCGCCTTCGCGGCAGCCGCGAGCCCCGAGGCCGTCGGCGGTGCGACCGGTTCCACGCGGGGCCAGGCTTGAACGTCGAACAGCGGCAGCAGCGATGCGGGGATGAACCGCGTGCGCGAGGCCCAGACATGCCGATCGCCAAGCCCGCTCTGGTTGTGCACGTAAAAGCGCTGGGGCACGACGATGTGCAGATCTTCTTTTGCGCGCGTCATGGCCACGTAAAGCAGGCGTCGCTCCTCGTCGATTTCCTCTTGACTGCCTGTGCCGAGATCGGACGGGATACACCCGTCGACGCCGTTGAGCACGAACACGTTACGCCACTCCTGGCCCTTCGCCGAATGGATCGTCGAGAGAATCAGATAATCCTCGTCGACGAGCGGCACGCCCGATTCGCCGCTGGTCGCATCGGGCGGATCGAGGGTCAGCTCGGTGAGGAAGCGCTCGCGCGACGCAAACGTGGCGGCTAGGCTTTCCATCTGCAAAATATCGGCATGCCGCGTGGGCGCGTCTTCATGATTGCGCTCGAGATGAGGCTCGTACCAGCGCCGCACTTGCTCGAATTCGGCCGGCCACGGCGTGCGCGAAGCGCCGGCCTCCATCATCAGCGCGGCGAACGCGGGCCAATCGGCCTGCGCACGCGCCGGCGGATCGTACGCCCCGATCGCCGCGGGCAGTTCGCCGGCATCGGCCACTGCATCGAGCACCTGTCCAGCCGTCGCAGGGCCTACGCCCGGCATCAGTTGCAGGACGCGAAACCCGGCCACGCGGTCGCGCGGGTTTTGCGCCCATCGCAGCACGGCGAGTACGTCCTTCACATGAATGGAATCGAGAAAGCGCAGCCCCCCGAACTTGACGAACGGGATGTTGTGCCGCGCGAGCTCGATCTCCAGCGCCGCGCTGTGGTGCGCCGCTCGAAACAGCACCGCCTGGCCCTTGAGCTTCATGCCGGCTTCGCGCGCCGCGAGCACCGATTCGACGACATACCTCGCCTGCTCCAGTTCGCCCGCCACCGATACGAGCCGGGGTCGTTGGGCCGAGGCCTTGTCGGTCCACAGATCTTTCGTGAAGCGCTCCGCGGCCAGGCCGATCACGGCGTTCGACGCCGCGAGGATCGGCGCGGTCGAGCGATAGTTGCGCTCGAGCGTCACGCGCGAGGCGCGAGGCTCGAAATGTCCCGGAAAATCGAGGATATTGCGCACCGTCGCGCCCCGGAACGAGTAGATCGATTGCGCGTCGTCGCCGACCACGGTCAGCCCTCGGCCGTCGGGCTTCATCGCCAGCAAGATCGTGGCTTGCAGTCGATTGGTGTCTTGGTATTCGTCGACGAGCACATGGTCGAAGCGCTGCCCGAGATCGGCGGCGATCGTGGGCTCCGCCGCCATGCGCGACCAATACAGCAGCAGATCGTCGTAGTCCAGGACGTTTTGCGCCTGCTTGGCGGCGACATAGGCGGCGAACAAAGCGCGCAGATCCGGTTCCCATTCGCGGCACCAGGGGAAGGCCTGCTCGAGCACCTGCGCGAGCGTCGCGCCGGTATTCACGACGCGCGAATAGATCGCGAGACAGGTACCCTTCACCGGAAAGCGCCGCTCCTTGGCGGACAACCCGAGTTCGTGCCGCACCACATTCATCAGGTCAGCGCAGTCTTCCCGATCGTTGATCGTGAACACGGGCGACAGACCGATCGACTCGGCGTATTCGCGCAGCAGGCGCGCACCGACGCTGTGGAACGTGCCCGTCCACGTCAACGCCTGAGCCAAATCGGCGCGGGTGCCGAGCGCATGGGCGGCGATGCGCGTGGCGCGACGCGTCATGTCTTGCGCCGCGCGCCGCGAGAACGTCAGCAGCAGCACGCGCCTCGGATCCGCCCCTTTCACGAGCAGATGCGCGACCCGATGGGCAAGCGTATTCGTCTTGCCCGACCCCGCGCCGGCGATCACGAGCAGCGGGCCGCCCGGGCTCGCCCGCTCGCCGACGCCATGCTCGACCGCCACGCGCTGCGCCTCGTTGAGCTTCTCGAGATAAGGGATGGCCGGAGCGGGCGCAGCCGAGGCGGCGGCAGTCGAAATGTCGTACACGGGGCGATCGTCGATCGTGATGTTGGGCAGCGAGACGGGCAAGCGAGCGCCCGATTGGACGCTCGGTTAGCCGCTCGGCTAGCGAGTCGGACATACTGTATAGGCATACATGCCTGCCCGGCAAGGGCCCCAAATGAGGGGCGTATCGAATCTCGCATGCGCCGGTTCACTCCGCGGCCCAAGTGGCTTATGATGCGTGCCCTAATCGCTTACAGGCCGCGTGTCGGCTATCGCCATGGCCAATCTCAATTTCACGCTTACGGGCGATTACGTCGAACTGCACAATCTGCTCAAGCTGATGGGTCTCACGGACAGCGGCGGCGCCGCGAAGATGCTGGTCGCCGCGGGCGAGGTCACCGTCGACGGCCGCGTCGAATTGCGTAAGACCTGCAAGATCCGCGCAGGCCAGGTCGTCATGCTCGGCGACACGCGCATCGCCGTCCACGAGGGCGCCTGAGCCGAGCGCAGTCCTGAAAATCGGGGCGCGCCGCCGCCCACTACGCGCTTGCGCCATCGACAGCCGAGCGCCGAAGCAATAAGCTCTTCATTTCCGACGAAAACAACATTGGGCCCGGCGCAGGTCATGCGCCCGCGCACCATTGCGCCTCGATCGCCTCGCCATGTCCGAATCCGCCTTCACACGGGCCGCTGCCGCGCCGGCCCCGCCGCCGCTGTCGCGCCATGCCGCCGACACCGCACGCCTGGCCGCCCCGCTCGCCATCGCGCAACTGTCTCAGATGGCCATGGGCGTCACCGACACGATCCTGCTCGGCTCGCTGAGCGCCGACGCGCTCGCCGCCGGCGGTTTGGGCGCCGGGATCTTTTTCGTCATCGTCACGCTGCTGCAAGGCGTGCTCAGCTCCGTAAGCGTCACGGTCGCCAATGCGCGCGGCGCGCAGGCCGAGCACCGTGTACCGCACATCTACTGGACCGGCCTCGCCTTGTCGGTGCTGCTCTCCGTGCCGGCGTTCGTCCTGCTCTCGTTCGCCCACCCTATCCTGCTCGCGTTCGGGGAGCCGCCCGCGCTCGCGCGCGACGTAGGCGCATATACGGGCGTGCTGCGCTTCGCCTCGCTCGGCAGCCTCATCGGCATCGGCATGATGCGCTCGTTCTTGCCGGCGATCGGCGCAGCCAAGCGCTTGCTGTGGGTCTCGCTCGTCGGCGTGCTCTTCAACGGTTTGCTCAACTATGGCCTCATCCACGGCGTCTACGGTCTGCCCAAGCTCGGTATGCTCGGCTCGGCAGCGGCCACCACGATCACCGTGTGGCTCAGCGCCATTGCGCTCGTCGCACTGCTGCACGGCCGGCCGCGCTACCGGCACTTCGTGGCCGCCAAGCGGCCGACGATGCCGCTCATGAGCGAGTTGTTCGCGATCGGCTGGCCAGTCGCGATCACGTACGGCGTGGAATCGATGCTATTCCTGTGCACCGGGCTTTTTATCGGCTTGATCGGCGAAAAACCGCTCGCGGCGCACCAAGTGGCGATGAGCGTCAGCTCCGTTACGTTCATGGTGCCGCTTGCCATCGGCCAGGCCGCTAACGTGCGCGTCGGTTACTGGATGGGCGCAGGCAATCGCGTCGCCGCCCGGCACGCTGGGTTCGTCGCACTCGGGCTAGGCGTAGCCTATATGTCGATGACAGGCCTGCTGTTCATCGTCGCGCCGCGCGCCATCATCGGCCTTTATCTGCGCCTGGACGATCCCGCCAATGCGCAGACCGTCTCGATCGCAGCCTCCTTGCTCGGCGTCGCGGCGGTCTTTCAGATCGTCGACGGCATGCAGACGATCGGATCGGGGTGCCTGCGCGGGCTGAAGGACACGCGTATTCCGATGCTGGCGGCGGCGTTCGGCTATTGGGGCGTCGGCTTTCCGATCGGGTACCTGCTCGCGTTTCACGCCGGGCTCGGCCCGCGCGGGCTCTGGTGGGGGCTCGCCGCCGGGTTAGCGAGCGTCGCGGTGCTCATGACGCTGCGTTTCGAACGCCGCACGCGCCATCGGCCCGACGCATAGATAAGCAAAGCATCCCTTATTGGTTGGCCGGCGCCCGCAATGCACCTACGATAGGCACCGACTCTTCTGACAGGGTGTTCGGCCCGCGATTGCGGCGGGCCATTTTTTTGTCGGGCGCATAGATGGAGTGCATGCGCCGATGCGCACGTATGCTTGGCGCGTATCGTGCTCCGGCTTCCCCTAGAATGCGGTTATGGGTGCCGATACGAGCATCCGCCGGTTCCGGTCTGTCCACCAGCAAGGGAAGAGTCCGACGTGCATCACGTGCCATGGCCGCGGCCCCCTGCCGCTTTGCGTCGAACCGCGCATCGCTTTGCGGCGCGAGTGAGCGCCGAGCGAGTCCTTCCGCTCGACTCGCCCGCGGGTGTGCTCGTCTCGGCCCGTCGGCTCGCCTTGGTGCTGTTCATCGGCCTCCTCGCCGGGCTGGTCGCCGCCTGCTCCTCGCTGCCGCCTGCCACTTCGCTCGATCGCCCTGCCACGCATGCGCTGGAGCACCCCGCCGCGACGCCGCTCGGGCAAGCACTAGCGCCGCTTGTCGCGGCGCACGGCGGGCAGTCGGGATTCCGCTTGCTCACCGACGGCACCGACGCGCTTCAAATGCGCATTGCGCTCGCGCGCGCCGCCACGAAGACACTCGATCTGCAGTACTACATCGCCGCCGAAGACACGACCGGGCGACTGCTGCTCGCCGCCGCGCTTTACGCGGCCGATCGCGGCGTGCGTGTGCGGATGCTGGTCGACGATCTCAATTTCGACGACGCCGAGCGCCTGATGGCCGCACTTTCCCGACATCCGAAGATCGAGGTGCGCGTGTTCAACCCATTCGGCAGTTCGCGCTCGAGCGTCTTTGCCCGCACGGAAACGTTCGTCACGCGCCTCGATCGCTTCACGCATCGGATGCACAACAAGGCGATGATCGCCGACGGCGAAGTCGCGGTCGTTGGCGGCCGCAATCTGGGCGACGAGTATTTCAGCGCGAGTCCCAAGCTGCAGTTCCGCGATTTGGACGTCGTCGCCGCGGGGCCGATCGTCGAAGACGTGTCGAAGAGCTTCGACGCTTTCTGGAACAGCGCCGGGGCCTATCCGCTGAACGTACTGGACAAGCAGCACTTCGCCGACACCGATCTGCACTCGGCCCGCGAGGCGCTGCGTGCGCACTGGCGCGAACAAGCCGCGGCCGTGGGCGCGAAGCCGCTGCGCGATGCGCCGCTCGCACAGCAGATCGCGCGCGAGCAGTTGGGCCTGGTCTGGGCTCACGCCACCTTCAGCGTCGACTCGCCGAGCAAGGTCACCGCCCCGAACGACGACTACCGCAGCCCCCCGATGCATCGGCTCGCCGAACTGCTGCGCGGCGCGCAGCATGAAGTGCTGCTGCTGTCGCCGTACTTCGTCCCGCACGATGCGGGGGTCAAGCTCCTCGCGGGCCTTACCCATCGCGGCGTGCGCGTGGCCGTCGTCACGAACTCCATGGCCTCGACCGACGCGGTCGCCGTGCAGGCGGGCTACAGCCCTTATCGAATACCGCTGCTCGAGAACGGCGTCGAACTCTACGAGTACCAACCGCTGCAGCGGGAGCGCTCGCGCTTCTTTGCGGGATCGCAATCGCGCGCAAGCTTGCACGCGAAAGCGTACGTCATCGATCGGCAAACACTCGTGATAGGTTCGTTGAACTTCGATCCTCGCTCGGCCCACCTCAACAGCGAGCTTGCCCTATTCATCGACAGTCCGGTGCTGGCGGACGCGGTCGCCAAGCTCATCGATCAATCGATGTCGCCAAGCGTGAGCTACCGCGTTCGACTCGCGACGCCGAGCGAAGACCAGCGCCTGCGCGCGCTCGGGGCGCCCGTGGCGGGTCTCGTCTGGACCGGCGAAGACGAAAGTGAAACCGGCAGCCCTTATTTGCGGACCTGGTCGCTCGATCCCGAGGCCGGCTTCGCACGCAATGTGTTGACGGGTCTATTCTTGTTGTTGCCGATCGACTCGCAGTTGTAGCGGTTCAACGGCCCAGGCCGAATCGAATTCGCTTCCCAATCCCGTTTTTCGCACATCTACCGGAGCCAACGCATCATGACGGAAGACCATCGCATGGAGCGCGACACGTTCGGCGAAATCGCCGTGCCCGCCGCGCGCTTGTGGGGCGCTCAAACACAACGCTCGTTGCTCAACTTCAAGATTTCGACCGAAAAGCAATCGCCCGAACTCGTCACGGCGCTTGCCGTCATCAAGCGCGCCGCGGCGGAAGTCAACCTCGAGCTTGGCGTGCTGGCCAAAGATAAAGCACAAGCGATCATGCAGGCGGCCGACGAAATCATCGAGGGCCGCCATGCGAGCGAATTTCCGTTGGCGGTCTGGCAAACGGGTTCGGGCACGCAAACGAACATGAATTTGAACGAAGTGATCGCCAATCGCGCCAGCGAACTGCTGGGCGGCGAGCGCGGCGAGGCGCGCAAGGTGCATCCGAACGATGACGTGAATCGCGGGCAATCGTCGAACGACGTGTTCCCGACGGCCATGCACGTGGCCGCGGCCAGCGGGATCGTCAAGCATCTGGTACCGGCGCTTTCCGCTTTGCGCGCGACGCTGGAGGCGAAAGCCCAAGCGTTCGCCGGCATCGTGAAGATCGGCCGCACGCATTTGCAGGACGCGACGCCGCTCACCCTCGGTGAAGAGTTCTCGGGGTACGCGGCGCAGCTCGCGCACGGCATCGCGCACCTCGAATCGTCGCTGCCGCACTTGTACGAACTCGCACAGGGCGGCACGGCCGTCGGCACGGGGTTGAACGCGCACCCGCAATTCGCCCAGCGCGTCGCGGCGGCGATCGGCCGCTTGACGGGCCTGCCGTTCGTCAGCGCCCCTAACAAATTCGAAGTGATGGCGGCGGCCGACGCGCTCGTCTTCGCGCACGGCGCATTGAAGACGCTCGCCGCGAGCCTGATGAAGATCGCGAACGACGTACGCTGGCTCGCGAGCGGCCCGCGCTGCGGCTTGGGCGAAATCTCGATCCCCGAGAACGAGCCCGGTAGTTCGATCATGCCGGGCAAGGTCAACCCGACGCAGTCGGAAGCCGTCACGATGCTGTGCTGCCAAGTGTTCGGCAACGACGTGGCGATCAACCTGGGCGGCGCGAGCGGCAACTTCGAGCTCAACGTATTTCGCCCGATGATCGCGCATAACGTGCTGCAGTCGATTCGTCTACTGGCCGACGGTGCGCAAAGCTTCAACGATCATTGCGCGGTGGGCATCGAGCCGAACCGCGCGCGAATCGACACGCTGCTCAACGAATCGCTGATGCTGGTAACGGCGCTCAACCCGCACATCGGCTACGACAAGGCCGCGCAGATCGCGAAGAAGGCCCATAAGGAAGGCACGACGCTCAAGGCGGCCGCGCTCTCGCTCGGGTATGTGACGGAAGAACAGTTCGATGAATGGGTGCGGCCGGAGGATATGACGGGGCACTAACGACGAACCCGAATGCGACAAGGGAAGGCCCGAGCCGCCCACAGGCCTTTCCTGGCTCGCTCATGCCGGGAACCCAATCGCGAACATCGCGAGCGAGCCCGCTCGATACTTAGATTTTGCCGTTCGCCATCTCTTCGGGCTTGAGTTCGACGATCGCGTCGAGCGCGGCTTTCACGTCCATCGCATACTTCGCGACACGCTTTTGCTCGTCGGTCCGCGGCTCGAACGCCGGGACTGGGATGGGCGTGCCGTTCTCGTCGACGGCCACGAACACGACGAGACAATCGGTGGTCAGCCGCAGTTGGCCGCTCTTCGGATCGCCCGCGTGCACGGTCACGTGGATATGCATGCTCGTGCGGCCCGTCGCCACGACGCGCGCCCGCAATTCGACGAGATTGCCCACCAGGATGGGCCGGCGAAAGCGAATGTTGCCAACGCTGACCGTCACGCAATACCGGCCCGACCACACCGCCGCGCAGGCGTACGCGGTTTCGTCGATCCATTTCATCAGCGCGCCGCCGTGCACCTTGCCGCCGAAATTGACCGAGGTGGGCTCGGCGAGGAAACGGAACGTCGTTTCGGAACGGTCCAAGGGGGTCGAGGGCGTGCTCATCGTGGCTCCGGTGGCGCGTTCGCGCGGCGAGGAATATAAAGGAGCCGATTATACGGGTGCAATATCGGCGCGGCGCGCTCTCGGTTACCCGGCGTTCAGCGAAGCGAACCGCGCGCGGTAATCGAGCGGCGGCACGCCGAAGCGTCTGACGAATGCGCGCCGCAGATTCTGTTCGGAGCCGAAGCCGCAATCGAGCGCGATCCGCTTCATGGGGCGATGGGATTGCGCGAGCGCGCGCGAGGCGGCCTCGAGCCGCAGCGCCTCGACCGTTTTGGCCGGCGTGCGCCCCACCGCGTCCACGTAACGACGCGCGAACGTACGCGGCGACATGCGCGCGCGTTCCGCAAGCCGCTCGACCGAGAGGTCGCCGTGCAGATTCGTCGTCATCCACGCGTGCAGCGCGTCGAATTCGGCGCTCGCGCAATGCTGCGCATCGAGCGCAGCGCTAAATTGCGATTGCCCGCCGGGGCGCTTCATGAACACCACGAGCCTACGCGCCGCCTGCATCGCGACCGCATGCCCGAAGTCTTCTTCGATCAGCGCAAGCGCGAGGTCGATTCCGGCCGTCACGCCCGCGGACGTCCAGACGGCGCGACCGCCGCGCACGTCGCGAATGAAGATCGGATCGGCGTCCACGTCGACCGTCGGAAACGTGCGAGCGAGTTCATCGGCGCTGCGCCAGTGCGTGGTCGCGCGTCGTCCGTCGAGCAGACCCGCGGCCGCCAGATAGAACGCGCCGACGCAGACCGAGCAAACGCGGCGAACCCGCGGCGCTATGCGGGCGAGCCACGCGACGAGCTTCGGATCCAGCACCATTCGATCGGCCACGAACGTGCCGGCGACGACGACGGTATCGATCGCCTCGTCCTCCAGCGCGTCCAGCCGTTCGACGACGACAGGCAGGCCCACGTGCGTGGGCAGCGTTCCGCCCTCGATGGACGCTACACGGGTCTTGTAGGCGACGATGTCCTCGGCGGAACTGCCTCGCGCTCGCCGCAACTCGAGTTCGGCGCGCCAAAATGCCTCCAGCGGACCGCACGCGTCGAGCAGCACGAGGTGCGGCGCAACGGCGAACACGATTTGCCGAATCGCGGGCGCGGCTGCGGGAGACGCAAGGATAGGTTCGCCGGTCGCACTCAATTAGGGCTCCTTTTCATCGAATCGATCTACATGGCGCCGGCCACGGCGGTTGCGTTCGCTCGCGCGCGCGACCACGCGTAGGCGAGCGTCACGCAGGCCGCGAGCGCAAGCGCCGGAAAGATCGCGGCATTGACGGCTGTCCAGCCGAAACGCGCAAGCAGCTGGCCGGCCGTCAGCGAGGCGAGCGCGGTGCAGGCGAAGGTCGTGAATTCGCTCGTCGCCTGCGTTTTTGCGCGCTCGTTCGGGCGATACGATTGCGACAGCAAGGTCGTGCCGCCCACGAACATGAAATTCCAGCCTACGCCCAGGCACGCGAGCGCGACATAGAAGTGGGGCAGATCGGTGGCCATGAGGGCAATGGCGCCGCACGCGGCCGACAATACGATACCCGCGCCGATCACGCGCAGCACGCCGACGCGCGCGATCAAACGCCCAGCGAAGAGCGAAGGCGCGAACATGCCGACGAGATGCCATTGAATGATCCGCGCGCCGTCGCCGATCGTATGACCGCATGCCACGGCGGCGATGGGTGTGGCCGTCATCACGAACATCATGACCATGTAGCCGATCGCGTTGTTCGCGAGCGCGGCGAGGAAAATCGGCTGCGCGACGATTTGCGCGAGGGGGCGCGCCCTCGCCTCGCCCGCCTGCGTCGATGCGCTTGCGTGGGCTGCCGGTGCGGCGTTGCGATAGCCGATCAGCACGAGCGCCATCGATAAGAGCCCAAGCACCGTCACGAGCGCATAGGAACCGGCGAACGCGATAGGGGCGAGCCAATCGCGGCTCCACGCGGCCAGCGCCGGCCCGAGCACGGCCGCGACGACGCCGCCCGTCAGCACCGTGGAGATCGCGCGGCTCTTGAATTGCGCATCGACCGCATCGGCGGCGGCGAGCCGGTAGTACTGCGCGAACGCTTGGAAGACGCCGACCGTCGCCGTCCCGCAGCAAAACATCCAGAAGCTGTGAGCGAAGATCGCATGCACGGAGACGGCCCCGCCGGCCGCGCCGACGGCCGCCCCGAGCGCGAAACCCGCACGGCGCCCGATACGCGCCATTAGGAACGACGCGAAGATGGTCGTGAGCGCGGCGGCGACGGTGATCAAGGAGAACGGCAGGGTGGCGAGCGCCTTGTCGTCCGCGAGCGTATAGCCCACCAGACCGGTCAGCGTGAGGTCGATCGAGACGGAAGACGTATAGAGCGCCTGGCATAACGCCAGCACTCGTGCGTTACGGCGGCCGGCGCGTTCGGGGTTAGGTAGGGCGGACAGAGAAGCGTGCATCGGGGAACCCTTCGATGAGTGAGCAGGAATCCCTCTATGCTCGCTCCGCGCGAGATGGCAGAAGCGTCAATGATGCATCAATTTCTGCCACACCACGCGCTGTCCCCGTACCGCCGTCGCCGAACAATGCCGCACGCCCCTCCTTCGCTACTTGCGGAAGGTGATGCCCTCGTCGATCGTGCCGTACATCGTAATGCTGCTGCCGTCGTTGGTACGCGGCGTGCCATGCTCCGCGCAGCCGACACAGAACCATACGGCCAAAACAGCCGTCAACCACGCTTTCATCGCAACCTCTTCGCGTCACCGTCCAAAACTTCATTCTAGCCTGCCCGGCCGGGCCCGCCGCGCCGCCACATTCCACGTTTCACGTTACGCCGAAGCATCGAATGCAACGGGCGATTACAGTAGAAGCCGTACCGCCGACATCCGCCCCGAACCACGCTACGAGGAGATCCCATGGCCGCCCTGCTTTCCGATGCCGATCGCGACGTCGCGCATTTTCCTGGGCTTTCGCGCATCGGCGCCCTGCTCGCCGACCCGGGGCGAGCGGCCATGCTCTGGTCGTTGATGGACGGCGCCGCCCGTCCGGCCGGCGAACTCACCCTCATCGCGGGGCTATCGCCTTCCGCCGCCAGCGGCCACCTCGCCAAACTCGCCGAAGCCGGGCTGTTGGCGCTTGAGGTGCGCGGGCGCCACCGCTACTACCGCATCGCCACGCCCGAGATCGCGACTGCCATCGAGGCGTTGGCCCATTTAGCGCAAGCCAGCGCGCCGGCACGGCCGGCGCCGGTAGTGGCCGCACGCACGGTGCCGGTTGAAATGCGATATGCACGCACCTGCTACGACCACATGGCCGGCGAATTGGCCGTGCGCGTCTTCGATCACCTGCTCGCGCGCGGCTGGCTCGTCGACGAAGGCGGCAGCGTCGAAACAACCGATTCGGGCGCCGCACAGCTCGCGCGCTTGGGAATCGATGTGAGCGCCCAGCGCTCCCGCAAGCGGCGGTTCGCCTGCACTTGCCTCGACTGGAGCGAACGGCGCGCGCACTTGGGCGGCGCGCTCGGCGCCGCGCTGCTCGAGCACTGGACCGAGCACCGATGGGTCGAACACGCCGAGAAACCGCGGGTGCTGCGCATTACGCCCGCCGGCAGGGAGCGATTCGACGCGTTGCTTTCGGCATAGGAAAGTCGCCCGCGCCCAGGCAAGGCGGGCGAACGAGCGAAACGGTGCGGGCGCGACATTTTTCGTTACAGCCCGGAACGGACAGCTACAAAACGGAGCGCATTGATACACGCGGCGGGGCTACAGTGCTGTCACAGGCCGGTTACGATCCGGCACCAAAACGAGACTGCTATGACCGCCGCCACTCCTATCACCCTCGCAACCTTCAGGCGCGTGACCGGACGGGGCTTCGCCCTGCTTGCGATCGCCCCTTTGGCGCTCGCCGCGCAAACGGCTTTCGCGCAATCCGAGCCGCCCCCTCCTGCCGGTGCGCCAGCCACGCAGTCGGCCGACCCGCCCGGGCGCGTCGCGCGGCTGAACTACATGGCCGGCACCGTCACGACCGAGCCGGCGGGCGAGAACGACTGGTCGTACGCGTCGGTCAACCGCCCTTTGACGACGGGCGATCAACTCTGGAACGACGCGAACGCACGCTCGGAGCTGCACATCGGCTCGACGGCCGTGCGCCTGGGCTCGTCGACCAGCCTCGACGTGATGAACCTCGATGACTCGAACGCACAACTCAAGGTCGCGCAAGGCACGCTGTCCACGCGCGTTCGCTCGATGCCGAGCGGCGCCTCGTACGAGATCGACACGCCCAATGTCGCGCTCGGCGTCACGCGGCCCGGCGACTACCGCGTCGACGTTGCCCCCGACGGCAGCACGACGACAGTGACCGTGCGCAGCGGCGCGTTAACTGCATACGGCGACAACGGCCAAGTGCCCGTCGAAGCCGGAGAACAAATTACCTTCACCGGGACCAACCTTCAGGAGGCGTCGGCCGCGCAAGCGCCCGCGCCCGACGGCTTCGACCAATGGGCGGCCAACCGCGATGCCGCGGAGGAGCGTTCGGTGTCGGCCCGCTATGTCTCACGCGACATTCCCGGCTACGAAGATCTCGATGCCAATGGGACGTGGAGCAATGACCCGCAGTACGGCGCGGTGTGGATCCCGAATCGGGAACCCGTCGGCTGGGCGCCCTATCACGACGGCCATTGGGCATGGATCGCGCCTTGGGGCTGGACCTGGGTGGACGATGCGCCGTGGGGCTTCGCCCCCTACCACTACGGCCGATGGGCCTATGTGCAGTCGTCGTGGTGCTGGGTGCCGGGGCCGAGGCTCGTCAGCGAGCCGCCGGTCTACGCGCCGGCGCTCGTAGCCTTCGTGGGTGGAGGCGGCGGCGGAATGGATTGGAGCGTCAGCTTGTCGATCGGCGGTGCGGCAACGCCGGGCCTCGCTTGGTTCCCGCTCGGCCCAGGCGAGGTTTGGCGCCCCGGATGGGGCGGCTGGAGCCCGCGTTACTACGAGCGCGTGAATCAGACGGTGATCGTCAATCGCAACGTCAACATCACCAACATTCACAACACGTACATCAACTACCGTGCGCCGGGCGCCGTGACGGCCGTACCCGCAACGGCGTTCGTGCACGGCAAGCCCGTCGCTCACTTCGCTCAGCACGTCGACCCGCGGCAATGGGGCAACCAAGTCCGCTTCAACCCGGGCGCGGCGGGCGTCGCGCCGGTGCGCGGCAGCCGCGCGTCGGGCCTGCGGCCGGCGACCTATCACCCGCCCCAAGCAATCGCGACCCGGCCGGTAGTTGCGACGCGAGCGCCGACGACGCCAGCAGCCTACCGCGACGGCTTGGCCCAACATTTGGCGCAAGCGGGGGGCCGTGTGCCGGGCGCGGGACAGCCGGCGATCCGCCCGGCGGCGCCGGCCCCCTTCGCCGGCCAGCCTAACCGCGACTTCCGAGGCGGCGCGCCAGCCGAGCCGCACAACGTGCGTGTCGTCGATACGCACTCGCCTGTTATCACCCCGACGCATGGTCCGGCCAACGCCGCGCAGCGCGCCGAGCAACCCGGCAGGCAGCCCGGGCAGGCGCGTCCCGAGGCAGGGCCGGCACAATCGCAGCAACCGCCCCTGCGCCAGCCGGGGTTCGCGCAACCGCAGGCCATGCCGCATGCGCCGGCCGCAATGGAGCGTGCGCAGCCCAATAATGGCGTGCCGCGTCCGCCGGCCACCCACGCGGTCGAACGCGGCGGCGAGGCGAATGCAAGGCAGGCGCCGGCGTGGACGCAGCCGCACGCCCCGGTTACGCAGCAACATCTGCCGACGAATGAGCCGCGTGCCACGGCAGGAGGCGCACCGGGACAAACGACGCCGATGCAACGCGTCGAACCCCAGCGCATGCCGCAGGCCGAGGCGCGGCCACCCCAAACCGGCGAGGCGAGACCCGGCATGCGTGAGCCCGCGGCGGCGCAAGCCGCACCTCGCATCGAGCAGACGCGCCCACAGCCGCAGCCGCAACCACACTTCGAGCAGCCGCGCCCGCAACCCCAACCGCAGCCGCACTTCGAACAGCCGCGCCCGCAACCCCAGCCTCAGCCGCACTTCGAACAGCCGCGCCCACAGCCCCAGCCTCAGCCGCACTTCGAGCAGCCGCGCCCGCAACCCCAGCCTCAGCCGCACTTCGAGCAGCCGCGCCCGCAACCCCAGCCGCAGCCGCAGCCGCACTTCGAACAGCCGCGCCCGCAACCCCAGCCTCAGCCTCACTTCGAACAGCCGCGTCCACAGCCCCAGCCGCAGCCGCGACCGGAACCCGCGCCGCAACAGCATCAGCAGCACGCCGCCGGGCCATCGCAACCCGGCCCGGAACACCATCGAGGCTAACGGGGCGCGCCACGCATACGAAACAGCCCGATCGGCCGTGAAGGTCGATCGGGCTGTTCTGCTGGATCCGGCTAACTAGCTAGACGGCCATCGGCGCCGTCAAAGGCTCGTGATGCCGGTAGCCCACGAGCGAAAAATCGGCCGGCTCGACCTGCTCGAGCCATTGCGGCTCATAGACCTTCGTCTCGGCATAGACGGGCACGCGATCGGCGATCACAAGACGCGGACTGTCATACGGCTCCCGTTCGAGTTGACGCTCGAGCATATCGAGTTGGTTCTCGTAGATATGCGCATCGCCTATGAAGTACGTAAACCATCGCGGCGTATAGCCTGTCAATCGCCCGACGAGCGAAAGCAGCGCCGCCCCTTCGACGAGATTGAACGGCGTGCCGAGCCCCACATCGTTGCTGCGGATGTACAGGCACAGGGAAATTTCGCGCCGAGCGACATTCGGCAAGAACTGATAGAGCAAGTGGCAGGCGGGCAGCGCAATTTGATCGAGCAGCGCCGGATTCCAGCCGTGAAAGAGAATGCGGCGATCGCTCGGGTTGGTCATGATCGTATCGAGGCATTGCCGCAATTGGTCGATGGCCTTGTAGAGCAACACCTTGCGCACGCCGCCTTCCTCGAACTGCGTAACGGTGCGATAGCCGCGTTCGGCCGCATCGGCCAAGCGTGCGCTTTGCGTCGCGTCGATCACCTTGTAGCCCGGCCATTGGCGCCATTGCACGCCGTAGACGTCGCCCAGGTCGTCGGTCCCCTCGCGATAGGGATTGGCCAGCCACTGCGCGTTCTCGTTCGCGTTCGCGTCCCACACCTTGCAGCCGAGCGCCCGAAAATCGGCCGCGCTGCGCGACGCGCGCAGAAATCCGATCATCTCGCCGATGGCCGACTTGAACGCGAGCTTCTTCGTCGTGACGGCCGGAAAGCCTTCCTGCAAGTCGAAACGCAACATCGCGCCGGGCATCGAGATCGTGCGGATACCGGTGCGGTTTTCCTGCCAACTGCCCGTATCGAGAATGGTGCGGACCAGGTCCAGGTACTGTTTCATGCGCGGGAATCCTTCGGCTCGAGCGCGCGGGCCGGGACTTGGACGCCGCGCAAACCTCGATTTTATCAAGCGTCGCGGTTTTCTTGCCGAACGGCCGGATCAGTTCGTCATTCGATGCTCGCCGGGCTCCGTCTGGACGTGTCGCATGCCATGCGCGCTGAGCAGCCGGTAAAGCGTCACGCGCGAGATGCCGAGTTCCTGAGCGGCGTCGCCCAGCCTTCCGCGATGACGCAGCAAGGCCAGTTCCATCGCCTGACGCTCGGCGGCCTCGCGCGCCTGCGCGAGCGACACCGGGGCTATCTCGACGTAGTCGGCCAGTTCGAGATCGCGCGCCGTGATGTGCCGGCCCTCCGACATCACGATTGCGCGACGGACGCGATTGATGAGTTCGCGCACGTTGCCGGGCCACGCGTAGTTGTGAAGCGCGGCGATGGCGTCGGCCGAAAACCCACGCAGCCGCCGAGCGCCATCCTTGCGAAAGCGCTCGAGCATGTGCCGCGCGAGCAATTCAATGTCCTTGCCTCGCGCGCGCAGCGGCGGCTCGTCGATCTGCAGCACGCACAGCCGGTGATAAAGATCCGCCCGAAAACGCCCCTCTTCCATCGCACGCGCCATGTCGACGTGCGTGGCCGAGATCACGCGCACGTCGACGTGCACCGACTCCTGGCCGCCGAGCCGTTCGATCCGGCCCTCTTGCAAGAACCGCAGCAAGCTCGCTTGGCTCTCGAGCGGAAGGTCGCCGATTTCGTCGAGAAACAGCGTCCCGCCGTCGGCCGCCTCGATCCTGCCGATCTTGCGCTGGCTCGCGCCGGTGAACGCGCCGCGCTCGTAGCCGAACAATTCCGACTGCAGCAGATGCGGAGGAATCGCGCCGCAATTGATCGCGACGAAAGGTGCGTCTCGGCGCGCGGAGCGCTCGTGAATCGCAACGGCCGTGAGTTCCTTGCCGGTGCCCGATTCGCCCGACACGAAAACAGGCGCGTCGGTCATCGCCACCTTGCGAATCGCGCGGAAGAGCGCGCGCATCGCATCGCACGAACCCACCATTTCGCCCTCGCCCACGCGCGCCGCCGGGGCTTGCTCGCCTGCTTCGTCGGCCGTGCCGAGCACGACCATGCCGTACGCGTGGCCCACCGAATCGACGATGCGAGGCGCCTCATACGGCATCGTAATGTAGTCGTAGCAGTAGTCGCGCACGAGACGTCGCAGCACGCTTTCCTGCATCTGGCCCGGCGCCGTCGCGGCCACCCACCCGACATTGGGCATCGTCAGACAGGGTTCGAGCGCGGCGATCTCCTGCGAATCGAACCGGCTCGACAGGTCCAGCAGCCCGCCGGCCGCCGCATCGCTTCGTAGAGCGCGGCGCGCATCGCGCGCGCTTGCCGCCACCTCGACGTGCCAGCCACGCGCGTTGAACTGCGCGCTGAGCTGCGAATTGACGTCGCGAGTGACATAAACCAAGTGCCGACTTGCGGGTTCCATTATTCAGACCTCGTTCTTGATGAACATGAAGCAAGACGCCATGCGCGACGATACGCGGGCACACGGTTACGCGGCTCCCGCAACGGCGCGGAAGACCCGCCCAGTCCTTTCTTGGCCGAACCCGAGCCGTCGGAACCGCAAATGCATTATTAATAGCAATTGCCGTCCGATCGGCGATTTTAGAGATGTGAAACTGTTCCCACAGCTTACTATACGACCCGTCTTCGAGGCAGCGTGCTTGCCGTAAGAATTGAAACAGGCCGAGCGCAACAAGACGCCATGCGGGCTGGCGGCCATGTTGCACTGCAATCTTAATCGTCGTTGCGTGGCGGTTTTGCGACACCGCGCCGATCCTCGGGCCTGCTCCCGGCTGCCCATTTCTCCGGCGAAGTTTCAGCGCTGAAACGGTTTTCGGCGATCGAGCTCCGCCGGCGGCCGCACGATCGACTCAAAGCCAAGCACAGCAACGCTTTCGGGCTCATGGCACGGCTTTCGCCTTACTCCGCCCACAACGGAGAAGACGCCATGCCACTCGTTTCCCCCCTGTCCTTTCGCTCACACGCCGTCCTCGCTGCACTAGGCCTCGCGCTCGCTGCGCTCGCCGCGCCGTGCCAGGCGCAGGCCGATGAGCCGGCGGAACAAGCGCTGGCGAGCGTGAACGTCGCCGAGGACACGCTCGCCCCCGGCGCCGCCGCGCTCGACGATCACGTGCTGGCGCGTCAGCGCGGCACGGGGCCCGGCCTCATGGCCGTGGCCGTGTCCGGTCCGATGCTCCACGGCTCTCACTCGGTGACGCTGTGGGACGAAATCGCGCCGCCCACCCCTGTGCCGGTTCCCGCCGACGCCGCGCAAGTGGCCCAGGGTAACGCCGTCAGTTATTTCCGCAAGTAGCGCAACCGTCGACGCTCGCTCGGAGACCTTCTCATGCCCTTCATCGCCTTCGTCCCGAAACGACGCCTCGCGCAAGCGATCCTGCGCTCGGGCGCCGCCATCCTGCTCGCCGGTGTCGCATCCAGCGCGTTTGCCCAGAGCACGGGCAATCCGGGCGACATCATCATCGAGCGCGACGTGATGCCGCGCGACGCTTTCAGGGCGGTGCCTCGCGACGAGAACCCGGTCGCGGTACGGGCGACGACGTTTCCGGCGCCGGCGTTCGATTCGACGGTGGGCGCGCTCGTCTCCGATGCGGACCTGACGCAAGCGCACGGTTCGCAAGGCATCGCGAGCGTAGGACCGAATGGCGGAGCCGCCAGCCTGCAGGCGCTCACGAAGCTGCTGGGGGGCTCGGCGACGGGCAGCAATGTCGCGATGGGCCCGGGCGGCGTCGCGCCGACGACGACCGGCATTGGCGGCACGGTGTCGCTGTCCGTCACGGGTGCGCTCGCGCCGCTCACCTCGGGGCTCGCCGGTCTTGGGGGGCTCAAATGAAAGCGCTTCGTTTTGCGCGCTTGCCGCGCCGCGCGTTTGCGCTCCGGTCGATCGCCGCCTGCTGCGCATGCGTCGCCATCTCGGCCGCGCCAACGCTCGCAGACGCGCAAACGCGGCCGACGAGCATCGTCACAGGAGACGCAACGATCTCTTCCGGCGCGCTAGCCGGAGCGAAAGGCGTCTTGACCGTGAACGAGGCAGCGGGCCTGAACAACGCCCAAACCAATCAAGCCGCGATCGGAGAGGCGCCTATCGGCGTCGCCGAATCGAGCTCGGCCCAAAGCGCTTTTGCACGAGCACGCGTGCCGAGCGCCCAGGCAAGCATCGAAAGCGGCGCCCTATCGAACGTATCCGGCGCGGCGATGGTGAACCAAGCGGCGGGCGTGGCCAATCTCCAGCGCAACAGCGTCGTGATCGGCGCTGCGGCGATCGGAGTGGAGAGCGTCTCGGACAGTGTGCTGTCCGCGGCCTCCCCCAAGCAAGGACGTGTGGATGTATCGGCGATGGCTCAGGGCGAGCGCGCGGTGCGCATCGGCAGCGATGTGCTCAAGAACGCAAGCGGCATCGCGCAAATCAACCAGACGGCCGGCGCCGGTAACACCACGGCGAACAGTTTCGTGCTCCGTCCCCCGGCGGGCACTTTTTTCTAACGCAGCACCCTCACCAATCGGAGCGTCATCATGAAGCGCACACTCATCGCGGCAGCAGTGCTGGCAGCAGCTTCGGGCACGGCATTCGCACACGGGCACGAGTTCAAAGACCCGTTCATCTTCAACGCCACGGCCGTCAGCGAGAACGTCGGCATCGACGGGTTCGTCAGGCTCTTCGGCTGCGTCACCGTGTCGAGCACGGTCGGCGCCGTCGTCAACAACAAGCAGGGTGCGTGGTCGTACGCGACGCTCGATCCGACCGCCCAGAGCTATACGATGGGTCAAGTCACGACGACGATCGACAACAACTATCGCTCTGTCGCGGGCGGCGGTTTCTTCGTCAGCTCGAGCAAGAGCAGCGAGTCGGGTTCGAAGTCGTTCTCGCAAGGCTTCCAAGAATCGTCGGCCTACGCGTACAAGAACCAGAGCAGCTCGATCTCGGGCGGCGGCTACGAGTACAGCAATAAGCAAGCGAGCAGCTCGAGCAGCGATTCCCACACCTGGCAAGACGGGTCGGTGTCGTTGACCGCCAGCGGTTCGGCCAATCTCGGCTACAGCTACGCCTCGGATCACGATCGTCATCACGACGATGCGCACGGATACGGCCGTGTCAGCGTCAGCGGCAATCTCGCCCTGAACGCGTATGGCTCGGCCGGCACGGACACGTCGAGCTCGTCGAACAGCACGAGCGCCAACAGCGGCTCCGGCCAAGGCGCGGCGTGGAAGTTCCATGCGGATCAAGGCTCGGGCGGCCAGGCGTTCGCCGAACAATCGTCGGGCAGCGCGACATGGAGCGAATCGCACGACAAGAGCCACTCGGCGGCTTGGGCGTTCGCCAACACGGTCGATTCGAAGAACGTTTCGGTAACCGGCTCGGTGACGGACTACATCAACACGCAAAAACCGGGTGACCTGACGGCGACGACAGGCGCGAACGCCGGCAACGGGTCAGCGGGCAACATCGGCATCAACGTCGCAGAGGGCATCGACAACGCCCAAAGCAACGACGCCTCGCTCGCCTCGGTCGACACGGGCAACGTGTTCGGCAACGCACAGATCTTCAGCACGCAAGCGTCGGGCGGACATGCAACGATCAACAACTTCATGCTCAATGCTTCGCTGGGCGACGGTTCGCTGTCGAACGTCTCGGGCAATGTGGGCGTGAACATCGCCGCGGGCGTGGCCAACGTGCAGAACAACAGCCTCGCCGCTTCGACGACGAACCTGAAGGACGGCGCCATTCCGCTCGCCGTCGCGATGGTCGCCACCGACGACAACAGCCAGCAAGCGAACCTTGGGTTCCAAGGCTCGATCAGCGGCACGGCGATGATCGGCGCCGGCGCGCTGCAGAACTCCACGGGCAACATCGGCGTGAACATCGCCGGCGGCGCGGGGAACCTGCAGCACAACGGCCTGGCCATCGCGGCGACGAACATCAGCGGCCATTGAGCGTCGTCCAAGGCGGCCAGCGAGGTTGCACAGGGCTAGCCGCCTTCGGTTCGAGCGCTCGCGCATACCGGCCCGCTGCTTCGGCCGGTATGCGCAGTCACGAGGGGATTGCAGCATGTCACGACATGCCAGCTTCACGGCATGGCGGCAGATCGTCGCGCTCGTTTGCGCCGCGATATGTGCGCCAAGCAACGCGCAGTCGAGTATCGATACGTCTAACCTTGCTGGCGTGCCACTCACCAAGACGGTGCGATCCATGCGGGACATTCGATACAGCCATATCGTCGGTCAGCGCTACGACTACAGTTGCGGCTCGGCCGCGCTCGCGACGCTGCTCAAGTACGGCTATGGCATCGATATCGCCGAGCCCGAATTGATTCGCCGCATGATGGCCTTCTCGAGCCCGGAAGTCGTCGTCAAGAACGGCTTTTCGATGCTCGACATGAAGCACTTCGTCGAAACCATCGGCCTGCGCGGCCGCGGTTTTCGCGTCAACCTCGACGCGCTCTATCACCTCCGGATTCCCGTGCTCGTGCTGATCAACATCGGCGGCTACGAGCACTTCGTCATCGTCAAGCATGCGGAGCACGGACGCGTATTCATCGCGGATCCCGCACTCGGCAATCGCATCATGCTCGACGAGGATTTCGTCGCGAGCTGGAACGGGCTCGTGTTCGCGATCCTCGGCAAGCCATTTCGGGAGGACTCCCCGCTGTTGCAGGACAACGTGTCGCTAGCGTTGCAACTGCGCGAGCGCGCGCTCGCCGCGAGCACCGCTGCGACCCCCTTCGTGGATTACGGATTGTCTAGGGCAGACTGGTTCTGAACCCCCATGAGACGCCTACTTCTCTCACCTATTCCCCTTGCGCTCGCACTGGCCGTCTGCGATCTCGGGAACACCGCGTATGCCGCCGAACGGCTTGCCGTGTCGCCCGAGTTTCTGTCGGCATCGAGCGGCGCTCGCTGGGAAGCCGTCGGCGACGACGTGCTCTCGCATCAAACCGGCAAAGGCGCCGGCGGCACGATGGTGTCGGGCCTCACGCTCGAGATCCTGTCGCAATGGCAGATGCCGAACGGCGGCTCGGCCAGCGCCCACGGCACGCTCGCGATTTCGACGAACGCCAACAATGCGCTGGCGGCGCAGGTAGCCACAACGGCGCAAGCAAGCGACGGCGGATGGCACGGCAACGGCAACAGTAACGGCAATGCGAACGGAATTGCCAACGGCAGCGGCAACGGAAACGGAAAGGGCCTGGGTAACGGCTCGGTCTCCGTGACCGGCGCAGCGGGCGCCACCGTGACGAGCAGCCTCGCACCGGCTGCAGGCACGGGCGCGAATCCGCAGGCGAGCGCGAGCGGCGGGCAAGGCGTTTCGGTCAACGGTGTCTCGCAGATTACGCAAGTGGCCGGCGACGGAAATGTGGGCGCGAACTCGACGGTGATCGACTTCAACGGCACGAGCGCCTCGACGCTCGCAGGCAATGCGGGGCCAAGTCTCGGGCAAGGCACAAATGCCAACGCAGGCAATGCGGCGAGCGCGAACAGTCCCACCGCCACCGCGACGAGCGCATCGGGCAACGTGAAGGCCGGCATCTCGTTCGCGGGCGGCGGCGTTTCGGTATCGCTGCAGACACCGGCAGGCATCGCCACGCAGACGATCTCGCCGGCAGGCATGCAAGGCGGCGGCTCGATCGCGCAGTTGCTGCAGATCGCGGGCAACGGGCAGGCCGTCGTCAACCAGCTGAAGTTGAGCGTTCAGACGCTGCCGATGTCGGGTGCGCTGATGAGGCAGTTAGGCGTGCTGCAGGCCTTGCAGAACTCGGCGCTGCTGCGGCGCTGACACCACGCCGACGCGGCGCGGCCGCGCGACGAATAGAGGGACCGAGGACGTACGCGAGCAGTCGACGAAGAAACGTGCGCGGGAAGCAACGAGGACGCAAGGCGCTTCCCACGCCAACGCAAGACCGGGGGAATAATAATGTCCAAGATGTCATCGAGGGTTGCGCAACATGCGCGACACGCTTGCCGCCTGCAACTTGCGGCGATACCGGCAGCACTGCTGGCCGTCTGGATCCCGCAGGGCGCGTCGGCGCAAGCGCTGTCGGGGCAGTCGGTCGAGCAGCGGCTCACCACGTTGATGCGTGTCGTCGACGAGCAGCAGCGCCAAATCCAATCGCTCGAAGCGCAAGTGACGCGCCTCGAAATGGCCCAGCGGGGCCGCGGGCTCACGGGCGAGCCCGACAGCAATGCGGCCGTCGCGGCGCCGCCCGGCGCGGACGGCTTGCCGGTTCCCCTGCCGCCGCTCGCGCAGGTGAGCCCTGGCTCTACGGGACCGACGAGCGGGGCATCGACCGCCACGGGCGTGCCGACCACCGCCACCTTGCCCGGTCCCGCGGGCAGCGCCGCGGCGGACACGGAAGGCGGCGCCATCGGCACGACGCAAAAGGCCGCGCAGCCGGTGCGAACCGAAGCCGAGAACGCCGTCGTCCAGCGCGAGCACGCGCCGCTGTTCGATCGCAAGCTCACGCTCGATTGGGGCATCAGCGACACCTACTACGATCGCCGGCAACTTCAGCTGTCGGGCTTTCTCGCGCTCGATGCCATCTTTCTCGGCAACATCAACCTCGGCCAAACGAAATCGCATCAAGTCATGGCCGATCTCGATGCGCGCTACGGCCTCACCGATCGCATCAGCTTCGACGTCGACGTGCCCTACGTCTATCGACACAGCAACTTCATCGTCGGCGGGGCGGGCGGCGCGGCAAGCGCACTGTCGGATGCCTCGGGCAGTTCCAGTGCAATCGGCGACGTCAACTTCGGGATCTACTACCAGCTGCTGAAGGAAAACGGGAACTTGCCCGACGTCGTCGGCAGCCTGCGCGTCAAAGCACCGACCGGCACCTCGCCGTTCGGCATCAAGCTCGTGCAGGTCGACCCGAACAACACGAGCCTCGTCGCCCCCACCAAGCTGCCTACGGGCACGGGGTTCTGGAACGTCACGGCCGGCGTGTCGGTGCTGAAAACCTACGATCCCGTCGTGCTGTTCGGCAGTCTGTCTTACACCTACAACCTCGCGCGCTCGTTCGCCGATGTGTCTTCGGTCGAGGGCCAGACGACGCCGGCGAAAGTGAAGCTCGGCGACATCATCCAATGGGGCGCGGGCGTGGCCCTCGCCTTCTCCGAGAAAGATTCGGCCAGCGTCTCCTACACGATGGCGATCGAGCCGGAAAGCGAAACGCAAGCGCCCGGCCAGCCCTGGCAAAAAGTGCCCGGCAGCGAAACGGTAGCTGCCGCCGTGAACTTCGGTTTGAACCACGTGGTGAACAAGCACTTGACGATCAACGGTTCGGTCTCGATCGGGCTCACGCCCGATGCACCGAACTTCGTCGTCGGCGTGCGGTTCCCGTACACCTTCTAATGCATGACCATACGGGGGCATCGTGCGTGATACATCCCATTTGACATCCGTCGGGCCGCTCGCGGCCAACGGCGCCGCCTTGTCGCTCGCGCACGGCAAACGCGGCGGCGAACACGAACGCGAAAACGCACCGCGCATGCTCGTCTATTTGTCGCGCGCGCCGGAAGATGCACTCGTCGAGCATCTCAAATCCCGAGGCTGGAACGTCGCGATCGCTCGCACGAGCGCCGATTGCGCACGCATCGTGCGACCCGATGTGCCCTATGCGGGCATCCTCGATCTGTCGCGCTTCAGCGCGCGCGAACTGAGTGCGCTCGAAGCGAGCTTGCGGCAGCCGCTCGTCGGCTGGGTCGCCCTCGCAAGCGCCGACCGGCTCGACGAACCGGACGTGCGCCGATTGATTCGCAGCTATTGCTTCGATTACATGAAGCTGCCCGTCGCCGCGCAGGCCGTCGACTACCTGCTCGGCCACGCATTCGGCATGGTGTCGCTGACGGACCTCGATCTCGTTGCGGGCGTGGCAAGTGCCGGCGACGACGAGATGGTGGGTACCTGCGAGTCGATGCAGCTGCTCTTTCGCACCATCCGCAAGATCGCGAACACCGACGCGTCCGTCTTTATCGCGGGCGAGTCGGGTACCGGCAAGGAACTCACGGCCGTTGCGATCCACGAACGCTCGCCGCGCCGCAAAGAGCCTTTCGTCGCCATCAACTGCGGCGCCATCCCGCATCACCTGCTGCAGTCGGAACTGTTCGGCTATGAGCGAGGTGCGTTCACGGGTGCGAACCAACGCAAGATCGGCCGGGTCGAGGCCGCCAATGGCGGTACGCTGTTCCTCGACGAAATCGGCGATCTACCGTTGGAAAGCCAAGCGAGCCTGCTGCGCTTTTTGCAGGAAGGCAAGATCGAACGGCTCGGCGGACGCGAATCGATACCGGTCGATGTCCGAGTGATCTCGGCAACGCACGTCGACCTCGAAGGCGCGATGCGCGACGGTCGGTTTCGGGCGGATCTGTTTCATCGCCTTTGCGTGCTGCGCATCGACGAGCCTCCGCTGCGGGCGCGCGGCAAGGACATCGAGATTCTGGCGCACCACGTCTTGCACAAATTCAAGACCGACAGCGCGCGCAAGATTCGCGGCTTCGCGCCGTCGGCGATCGAGGCGATGCACAAGTACAGTTGGCCAGGCAACGTGCGCGAGTTGATCAATCGCGTGCGTCGCGCGATCGTGATGGCAGAGGGCAAACTCATCAGCGCCGACGATCTCGATCTCGCGCAGTTTACGGAGCAAGAAACGACGACGCTCGCACAGGCGCGCGAGGCCGCGGAAAAGCGCGCAATCGAAGCGGCGCTGCTGCGGCATCGGCATCGGCTCAACGAAGCGGCGACCGATTTGGGCATCTCGCGCGTGACGCTGTATCGACTGATGGGCTCGCACGGATTGCGCGACCCCGCGGGAGCGGACGAAAAGGCGCCCGACGCCGGCGATGGCAAGGCCGCGAGCGAATGAGGTCGCGCGCGATATGGCGTCGATCGTCGTTACGAAAGGAAGGCGAAGCGGCAAGACGATCCGGCAGGAACGGCGAGCCGAAAGCGCATGACGATGGGAGACCCGCCGTCGCGTAGAATCGGCGAATCGCTTCCTTGGCTTCATCGCTTTCCACCATGACGACTCTGACCATCATCGTCGCTCGCGCCCGCAACGGCGTGATCGGCCGCGACAATCAACTGCCTTGGCATTTGCCCGAGGATCTCGCCTTCTTCAAGCGCACGACGATGGGCGCGCCGATCATCATGGGCCGTAAAACGCACGAATCGATCGGCCGTCCATTGCCGGGCCGTCGCAACATCGTGGTCACACGCGACGCTGCCCGCCGCTTCGAAGGCTGCGAAATCGCAACGAGCATCCAAGACGCGTTGACGCTCGCCGCCAAGGACGGCGCGCCCGAAGCCTTCCTAATCGGGGGCACGCAGCTTTACGATCAAGGCATCGATTTGGCCGACAAGCTCGTCATTACCGAGATCGACGCCGATTTCGAGGGTGACGCGACGTTTCCCGCGCCCGATTCGGCGCACTGGGAAGTGCTTTCGCGCGAGGCTCGCCAAACCGAAGCATTCGGCTACGCCCGCGTCGTCTATCGGCGCATCGGCGCATCGGCCTAGCCCCGTCGCTAGGGTTCGATAGGCGATCGGAGAGCGCTTTCGCATCGCGCGGGGCGTTGCGCCCCGCGCCCTCATCGCATCGCCGCGCTTATTGCCCGGCGATCGTCATGCGCTCGATCAGCACCGAGCCCGTTTGCTTCGTCCCGCGCACGATCGAGTCCGCGCCGATCGCCACGATATGGCGGAACATCTCCTGCAGCGTGCCGGCAACGGTGATTTCCTCGACGGGATACTGAATTTCGCCGTTTTCAACCCAGAAGCCCGACGCGCCCCGCGAATAATCGCCGGTCACATAGTTGACGCCCTGGCCCATGAGTTCGGTGAGCAAGAGCCCCGTGCCGAGCTTCTTGAGCATCGCCTTGAAGTCGTCCTCGGGCCGCGTCTCGCTGCTCATCAGCGTGAGGTTGTGCGAGCCGCCCGCATTGCCCGTGGTTTGCATGCCGAGCTTGCGCGCCGAATACGTCGACAGGAAATAGCCCTCGACGACGCCGTCCTTCACCACCGAGCGCTGCTTCGTGCGCACGCCTTCTTCGTCGAACGGCGCGCTGCCCATTGCGCGGGGCACGTGCGGGTCTTCGACGATCTGCACGTGCGGCGAGAAAACCGGCTTGCCGAGACTATCGACGAGAAACGTGGTCTTTCGATACAGCGCCCCGCCGCTCGTGGCCTGCACGAACGCGCCGAGCAAGCCGGCCGCGAGCGGCGCCTCGAACAGCACGGGCACCTTGCGCGTGTCGAGCCGGCGCGCGCCCAGGCGCGCGAGCGCCCGCTCGGCGGCATACCGGCCGACGGCCTCCGGATCGGCCAACGCTTGCGCGCTGCGTTTGGACGAGTACCAATCGTCGCGCTGCATGTTGCGCCCGCTGCCGGCGATCGGCGCGCAGGCAACGTAGTGGCGCGAGTACGGATAGCCGGCCAGGAAACCACGCGTCGTGGCGAGCACGAACTGCGAGTGCTGCGCCGATACACTCGCGCCTTCGGAATTGCGGATCATCGGATCGGTGGCGAAGGCGGCATCTTCCGCGCGCCGGGCGATCTCGACGGCTTCTTCGGCCGACAATTGCCACGGGTGATACAGATCGAGATCGCGCGGGTCGGTTTCGAGCAGCTCGGCCTCCGCCAGCCCGGCGCAATCGTCCTCGGCGGTAAACCGGGCGATGTTGTAGGCCGCCGCCACCGTATCGCGCAATGCTTCCTTCGAGAAATCCGACGTGCTGGCATTGCCGCGCTTCGCGCCGATGAACACGGTCACGCCGACCATCTTGTCTCGATTGTGCTCGATCGTCTCGACCTCGCCGCGCCGCACCGACACCGACAGGCCATCGCCTTCGGAGATCTCGGTGGCGGCGTCGGTCGCGCCGAGCGACTTCGCGTGCTTGAGAATGTCCGACGCGATTTCCTTCAATTCGTCTTGGGTATGCGGGAAAAAGCGTTGTGAGGTTTCCGTTTCCGCTGCCATCGTGATTGCCGTCCGGTAGAAAGCTGACTGTTGAGCGCGGTTCGGGCCGTTGGCGGCCGACGCACCACGCGGCGCATGCCCGATCGTTCGCATCCCGCGATCATAGCAAGGCTTGCGAAGATGGTCGCGCGCTACAATGGCGCCCATGACACGCAAAACCCGCATTCAACCGATCGAGCACGGCGATTCGGCCGATCTCGACCCATCCGACGAGCGCCCCAGCAAATCGCAGCTCAAGCGCGAAATGCACGCGCTGCAAGCCTTGGGCGTCGAACTCGTCGAACTGCCCAAAGACGCTTTCAAGCGCATGCCGATGCCCGAAGCCCTGGCCGACGCCGTGCGCGAAGCGCGCCGCATCACGGATCATGAAGGCAAACGCCGGCAAATCCAGTACGTCGGCCGCGTCATGCGCACGCTGGCGCAGGAGGAAATCGCCGCCCTGCGCACGGCGCTCGACACGCACCGCGGCGTCAACAAGGCCGAAACGGCGCGCCTGCACTGGATCGAACATACCCGCGAGCAACTCATTGCGCACGACGACGCGTTTACCGCGTTTTTGAGGACGCATCCGGCCGCCGACGCCCAGGAAGGCCGCACGTTGATCCGCAACGCGCGCAAGGAAGCTCAGCAAGGTAAACCGCCCCGGTATTTCCGCGAGCTGTTCCAATGGATCAAGACCGCGAGCGGCGGCGAGGCGCAAGACGGCGAGACCCCTGATTCGACGGAAGACGACGATGACCAGACCGACGCGTAGCCACCCCGACGAAATCGTCGTCGGCCTCGTCTCGATCAGCGACCGCGCCTCGAGCGGGGTCTACGAAGACAAGGGCCTGCCCGCGCTGGAAGCATGGCTCGGACAAGCGCTTGCTTCGCCGTGGCGCGTCGAGAAGCGGCTCATCGCCGATGAACCGTCCACGATTTCAGCCACGCTGATCGAACTCGTGGACGCGTTCGGTTGCGATCTCGTCCTGACGACGGGCGGCACGGGCCCCGCGCGACGCGACGTCACGCCCGAGGCCACGCTGGCCGTTGCAACCAAGGAAATGCCCGGATTCGGCGAGCAAATGCGCCAGATCAGCCTGAATTTCGTGCCGACGGCCATTCTGTCCCGCCAAGTGGCCGTGATTCGCGAGAACGCCGATCACGCGGCGCTGATCGTCAACCTGCCGGGCCAGCCGAAGTCGATTCAAGAAACACTGGAAGGGCTGCGCGACGACACCGGCGCCGTCAAAGTGCCCGGGATCTTCGCAGCGGTGCCGTATTGCATCGATCTGATCGGCGGGCCGTACGTCACCACGAACGAGCGCGTCGTCGCGGCATTCCGGCCGAAAAGCGCGCGGCGCGCACCGCCCGGATAGCGGGCAGGCGCCGCCTGCTGGGGTGGCTGCCGCGCGGCGCCGGCTTCGGAGCCGGCCAATTCGATCAGTTGCCCTCGACCGGCGCCGTGCTCGGCACGACGAGAAAATGCTGGCGGTAATACTTGAGCTCGTCGATCGACTCGTGGATATCGGCCAGCGCCGTATGCATCGCGCGCTTTTGGAACCCCTTATAGATGGCGGGCTGCCAGCGGCGGCACAGTTCCTTGAGCGTACTGACGTCGAGGTTGCGGTAATGGAAGAACCGTTCGAGCTCGGGCATCCAGCGCGCCATGAAGCGGCGGTCCTGGCAAATCGAGTTGCCGCACATCGGCGATTTGCCGGGCGGCACGTAATTGCCGAGAAACGAGCGAATCGTTTCGACGGCGGCAGCCTCGTTCACGGCGCTGGCGCGCACGCGATCGATGAGCCCGGAGCGGCCGTGCGTGTTCTTGTTCCACTCGTCCATCTTGTCGAGCGTCTCGTCGCTCTGGTGGATGGCGAGCACCGGCCCCTCGACGACCTTCTCGAGCGTCGAATTCGTCACCACGACCGCGATTTCGATGATGCGATCGGTGTCGGGCTCGAGCCCCGTCATTTCCATATCGAGCCAAACGAGGTTCATCTCGCTACGCGCGAGCGTCGGCTCACCGACGGGTTCGAGTAAATCTGTCATGAAAGCAATCCAGTGGTTGATGCAAAGCTCGAGCGCGGGGCGATCGAGCGAAATAACGCTGCGCGGCCTCGGGCACGCTCGCCCCACCCCGCGAAACTTTATAATTCTCGCATAGATACCTTGGAACTCCCGATGCCCGCTCTCGACTTCACCATCCTGTTCGCCGTCATGGTGGTCGCGATGGTCGCCACGAAACTGTGGCTCGCCTCACGTCAAATCCGCTTCGTCGCCGCGCACCGAGACGCCGTGCCAAGGCAATTCGCCGAAACGATTCCGCTCGAAGCCCATCGGCGCGCAGCCGATTACACGGTGGTTCGCACGCGCTTGTCGATGCTCGAGGTCATCGTCAGCGCAGCCGTGCTGATCGCGTTGACGCTGCTCGGCGGCGTACAGGCGCTCGATCGGGCCATCGTGGGTTGGGTCGGCGAAGGTTATGCGGGCCAGATCGCCATCGTGGCTGCCGTGGTCATCGTCACGAGCATCGTCGATCTGCCGTTCGATTACTACCGGCAATTCGTGGTCGAGGAGCGCTTCGGCTTCAACCGGATGACGCGCGCCATTTTCTTCACCGACATGGCCAAGGGCGTCGCCCTCGGCGCGGCGTTCGGCCTTCCTCTGCTGTTCGTCGTGCTTTGGCTCATGGGCCGCGCCGGCGGCCTGTGGTGGCTGTGGGCCTGGGCCGTGATCGTCGTCTTCCAAATCCTCGTGCTCGTGCTTTATCCGAAGTTCATTGCGCCGCTGTTCAACAAATTCGAGCCGTTGACCGACGAAGCGCTCACGCACCGGATCGACGCACTGATGAAACGGTGCGGCTTCGCCGCGAAAGGCTTGTTCGTGATGGACGGCAGCCGCCGCTCGGCGCATGGCAATGCCTACTTCACGGGTTTCGGCGCGGCCAAGCGCATCGTCTTCTTCGACACGTTGCTCGCGCGCCTGACCGGCGCCGAAATCGAAGCCGTGCTTGCGCACGAGCTGGGGCATTTCAAACGCCGTCACGTCGTCAAGCGCATGCTCGTGACGTTTGCGATCAGCCTTGCGCTGTTCGCGTTGCTGGGCTGGCTGGCCGAGCGCACCTGGTTCTACGAGGGGCTGGGGGTGCGTCCGTCGATGACGGGCAGCAACGACGGCCTCGCGCTGGTTCTGTTTTTCCTGGCGCTGCCGGTCTTCATGTTCTTCGTGACGCCGATCGGCAGCCTCAGCTCGCGCAAGCACGAGTTCGAAGCCGACGCTTTCGCGGCCAGTCAAACGGACGCGCATGAACTCGTCAGCGCACTCGTCAAGCTGTACGAGGACAACGCGGCGACGCTCACGCCCGATCCGGTCTATACCGCCTTCTACTATTCGCACCCGCCCGCGTCGCAGCGGATCGAACGGCTGCTGCGCCACGCATGAGCGCACGCCCAGCCAAGTCTGCCGCGCCCGCGCGGCGCACCGGCGCAGCGCGCCTGCAAGGTCTCGTCATCGCGGCGCACGGCCGGCATTATCTCGTCGCACCGGAACACGAGCCGCATGCGCTATTGCAGTGCTTTCCACGCGGCAAAAAGAGCGAAGTCGCGGTGGGCGACCGCGTCCTTTACGAGCCGACGTCGGTCGATCAAGGCGTCATCGTCGAGATCGGCGAGCGCCGTAACCTGCTCTATCGGTCGGATCAATACAAGTCGAAACTCTTCGCGGCGAATCTCGATCAGTTGCTGATCGTTCTGGCCACGGAGCCATACTTCAGCGAGGATTTGCTCGGCCGTGCGCTCGTCGCGGCCGAAGCGAACGAACTGAAGCCGCTGATCGTCCTGAACAAGACCGACGTGAGCGCGGCGTTGCCGGCCGCGCGCGATCGATTGACGCCCTACCGTTCGCGCGGCTACGAGGTGCTCGAACTGTCGATCAAAACGCAGCCGGACGCAGCCCGCGCCGCGTTGCAGGAACGGCTGCGCGGCCATGCGACCTTGCTGCTCGGTCAATCGGGCATGGGCAAATCGACGCTCGTCAATTTGATCGTGCCCGACGCGGACGCCGCCACACGTGAGATTTCCACCGCGCTCAACAGCGGGCGCCATACGACCACATTCACGCGGCTTTATCCGCTGCCGGGCGGCGGCGCGCTGATCGATTCGCCCGGTTTTCAGGAATTCGGCCTCTACCACCTGACCGAAGGGACGCTCGAGCGGGCATTTCCCGAGTTTCGTCCGTTGCTCGCGCACTGCCGGTTCTACAATTGCCGACATCTGCACGAACCCGGCTGCGCGATTCTCGAGGCGGTGGCCGACGGCCGCATCGCCCGCGAACGGCACGCGCTCTATGCACAGCTCGTTCACGAGGCCAGTCAGGTGGTGAGATAACGCAAAGCGAAGCAAACGGCGACCAAGCCCAGGGTAGGACGAGAACGACAAGGCTCGCATGATCAGACTCATCCGCGCACCGAACACTGTCATCGGCCAACACTGGGTCAACCTGCTGGCCGCGGCCGGCATCGGATGCGAGCTGCACAACCGGTATTTGAACGGCGCACTCGGCGAGATCCCCGCCGATCAGTGCGCGCCGGAGCTATGGCTCGTCGACGAACGCGATGAAGCGCTCGCCAGACGCATTTTGGCGAACGCCCAAGACGGGCCGCCGCCGGGCGGCGTGTCATGGCGCTGCAACACGTGCGGAGAGACGCTGGAGGCCCAATTCACCGCATGTTGGCGCTGCGGGGCGTTGCGGGAGTGAAGCGCCCCGGATGAAGGCACATTAGCGCGCCCCAGCCGCTTTGCTCGACGCTGTTTTATCCCAGCCAGACGGCGATCGTCAGCATCAGCAGCAAGATCATCCACAGGATGACTGCGCGCCAAACTAGGCCGACGGCCGACTGCAGCGTACGCGGCGTGCAATCGTCGCCGACGGGCATGGGCCCGCCGTCGGGTGCGCCCAACGCGTCGAGGCTCGAGGGCTCGGCCAGCGGGCCGGCCAACCGGGCACCGAGCGCGCCGCTGCCGGCGGCGAGCAGGACGCCGTCGTTCGCATCGGGCCATTGCCGAGCGTGGTTGCGCCACGCGTAGATGGCGTCTTCGAAATTTCCGACGATCGCAAAACCGAGCGAGGTCAACCGCGCCGGCAACCAGTCGATTACGAAAAACGCGTTGCGCGCGAAGGCGCCGAAGGCTGCCGTCCGCTCACCGACGGCAACGCTCCAACTGCGCGCGAGATATTCCGAGATACGATAAAGCACGGCGCCGGCTGGCCCGAATGGCACGAGAAACCAAAAAAAGACCCCGAATACGTGCCGATGCGACGCTACGACGGCGTGGATCAGCGTGTGACGCACAATCTCGCCGACGGGCATGTCGACCGTATCCATGCCGGTCCATTCATTGAGGATTTCCCGCGCACGCGGAACGTCGTCGTTATTGAGCGCGAGGTGGATATCGGTGAAGTAATGACTGAACTGCCGGAAACCGAGTGTGAAATAGACGATGACGACGTTCCAAAGGAACGCGAGCACGAAACTGATTCGATAGAGGACGTAATAGATCGCGGCGACGGCGAGCGTCCACGGCAGCGCGACGACGAGCCATGCCAGCATGCCGTGCTTTCTCTTGCCCGCGTCGAACCCCTGCGCTGCCGATTCCGCGTGATATTGCAGCAGCGCGAAAATCGGGTTGGTCTGGGAAAGCGCGCGCAGCTGTTCGATGACAAGCGCCAACAATACGGAGAAAAAGGTCATGCGAGGGGCTGAGGCAATTCGAGTTTGTTCAATTGTCGCGTAACGATAGCACAGCGCGCGACACCAGAATGCGGTCGTTTCGGCTCAGCGCCCCTTGAAATGCCCGGTACGCGTTCACGCGGCTAGAAATCGATAAAAGTTGCGCAGCATGCCGGCCGTCGCACCCCACACGAAATAGTGCCCGCCCGTCCCTGGTCGCGGATACGGCATGGCAAAAAAGCGCCGCTCGCCGCCTTCCCATCGTAAGACCCGCACTTGGTGGTTGGCTGGATTCATGAGGAACGCGAGCGGCACCTCGAAAATATCGGCCACTTCGAGCGTATCTGCGCTCACCGTGAATGGCGGGTGGACGAGCCCGACGACAGGCGTGACTCGAAAACCCGTTCCCGTCAGATAGTCGGGCAACGCACCGAGTACCTCGACGCGCTCCGGAGCCAGCGCTACCTCTTCTTGAGCCTCACGCAGAGCCGTCGCCACGGCGTCAACGTCGAACGGCTCGCGGCGGCCGCCGGGAAAGCTGATTTGTCCTGCGTGGTCGCTCAGATGATCGGCGCGCTGCGTGAGCAAGACCGAGAGCCCCGTATCCCGCACGACGAGCGGTACGAGCACCGCGGCAGCACGGGGATCGCCTTGCGCCGCCAATGGTTCGAAGGGCTCGGGAGCCCAGACTAGGCGCTGCGCGAACCGCTCGCGCAAGCCCGCGGGCGTCAGCCGACGTGCGGCCACGCCGGGCAAGCCGTCGCCGGTCGATTCGATCGGCAGCGCTTCAGGTTCGAAAACGGGACGTATCAAGTCTTGCTCGCGAAGTCACGGAGGATACCGCTATTGTGATCCGGCATCCGGCAAACAAAAAAGCACCCGAAACGGGTGCTTTTTCGTTACTGCTGTCACGCTTAGGAAGCAGCGCGGTCCTTGAAGACCAGCTTTTCCTTGATACGTGCCGACTTGCCCGAACGCTCGCGCAGGTAGTAGAGCTTCGCGCGACGGACATCGCCGCGACGCTTCACGACGATGCTGGCAAGCAGCGGCGAATACGTTTGGAACGTACGCTCGACGCCTTCGCCCGACGAGATCTTGCGGACGATGAACGACGAGTTCAGGCCGCGGTTACGCTTGGCGATCACGACGCCTTCGTAGGCCTGGACGCGCTTGCGGGTACCTTCAACCACGTTCACGTTCACGATCACCGTATCGCCGGGGGCAAATTCGGGGATCGCCTTGCCGGCGAGCACGCGCTCGATTTCTTCCTGCTCGAGTTTTTCGATCAGATTCATCACTGACTCCTTGAGCCATCTTGTCGGCGTTCTGCCTGCCGTGCGCCCAGAGGCGGTTTGGCTCGGCCCCGATAGAGGATGGGTTCACATCTGGTGCCGCTTACGCGGCGCCGCCTACGCCTTGCGCACGCACCGCAACCGTCGAATCATGGCTTCGATGCCGCTTTCGCAAGACTTGCGAGCCATGCCTCGTCGGCACGGCTCAACATCTTGTCCCGCCTCGCGCGCGCGATCAAATCGGGCCGCTTGGCTAGGGTGTTTCTGAGCGCTTCCTTGCGACGCCACTGCTCGATCTCGGCATGATGGCCGCCAAGCAGCACGTCGGGTACCCGAACGCCCTCGTATTCCTCCGGGCGCGTGTAATGCGGACAATCGAGCAGCCCACCGACGAAGCTGTCCTGCACCGCCGACTGGGCATCGCCGAGCACGCCCGGCAGTTGCCGAACGACCGCATCGATCAGCGCCATGGCGGGTAATTCCCCGCCGGAGAGCACGAAATCGCCGAGACTGACTTCCTCGTCGACACAGCGATCGATGAGCCGCTGATCGATCGCTTCGTATCGCCCGCACAGAAGCACGAGCCCGGGCTCTTGCGCGAACCGCATGACACGCTCGTGATCGAGCGGCGCACCTTGCGGCGACATCATCACGACGCGCGTGCTACCGACGCCTTGATCCGCTTGAGCTGCCTTCGCCGCACCGATCGCCGCCTCGAGCGGCTTGGCCAGCATCACCATGCCGGGGCCGCCGCCGTAGGGCCGATCGTCGATCGTGCGGTAATTATCCGTCGTGAAATCGCGCGGATTCCACGTCCTCAAGCCGAACCTGCCTTGCTTCGTCGCTCGGCTCGTGATGCCCCACTCGGTAATCGCGCGGAACATCTCGGGAAAGAGCGTGACGACATCGAACTGCATCGCGCGCTCCCTGGTGTCGACCATGCTCAGTAATCGGCTTCCCAATCGACGACGATGCGCTTCGCCGCCTGATCCACCGTTTTCACATACACGCCGACAAACGGAATCAACCGCTCGCCGGTCACAGACTGCCCGTCCTTACCCTGCGCCGGGTACTCGATCCTCAGCACCGCATGGGCGCCGTTATCGATGAGATCGACGACGCGGCCAAGCGCGACGCTCGACTCGTTGACGACCTCGAGACCGATGAGGTCGACCCAGTAAAACTCGTCGTCCTCCAGCGCGGGGAAATCGCTACGCCGCACATGCACGCGCCAGCCTCGCAGCGCCAGCGCCTGATCGCGATCGCTCGGACCAGCGAGCTGCGCGACGATACTGTCGCCATGCGACTTCGCGGCCACGACGGGCGCCGATTTGATCTCGCGCCCCTTGACGAGCCACCAGCGCTTAGCGCTCGTCAAAGCATCGCCGCCTTGGCGCGCACTGGCATGCGCCGCGACTTTGACCCAACCCTTCAGACCGTAGGCGTCGACGACGGCGCCCACTTCGACTGCATCGTCCGGCAAAGCCTCGACCTGCTCGATATCCGACGCTTGACCGGCGGCGGCACGCACTGCATTGCGCTCGACCGGCCTGGGCGCAAACGCGCCAAACGATACAGGCGCTCGAGTGGCCGGCTTCGCTCGGCCCGAGCCGCCCGAATCACGAACGGACATCGACAAACCTCATAGTTGCTCTATCGCAGCGGCTTCGAATCGGCCTGCACTGAATCATGACCGACACAACCGCAAGGGCGATTAAGCAGCCGGTTGCGCGGCTTGCGCTTGCTTCACGAGGCGCTCGACCGTCGGCGACAGTTGCGCGCCCACGCCTTGCCAGTACGTCAAACGATCTTGCGCGATACGCAGCGATTCGCCCTTCGTGGCAACCGGGTTGTAGAAACCGACGCGCTCGATGAAACGGCCGTCGCGGCGGCTGCGCGAATCGGTAGCGACGATGTTGTAGAACGGGCGCTTCTTCGAGCCGCCACGTGCCAAGCGGATGATAACCATACTGTAATCCTTGAAAACCGGGGGTTCGGAACCACTGAAACGCTCGATTATAGCGGGAAACTGAAACCATAACAAACACTTACCTGTTCGATCGTGCGGCGTGCGCAACTGAATCGGGGCCTCGCGGTCGGAGGGCGACGTACAATGCGCGCTCGGACGCCCTGACGAACGGGCGTTTTCCCGATAAACCTCGCCTTTCGCCACCACGGTCATGTCCACTCGCGCTTCATCCGCCCCTGCCCGGTTTCGCTCCAAGACCCTCACGGCGCTGCTGGCCTTTCTTGTCGGCAGCGTGGGCGGCCACCGTTTTTATCTCTACGGCCCGCGCGACGTGTTCGGCTGGCTTCATGCGATCGGCACCACACTGGGCATTCCGGGCGTCATGCTGCTTATCGCCTCCGAACGCACCTCGGCGCTCGGCTGGGTGCTCGCCGTGCCCGGCGCCGTGTCGCTGCTAGCGGCGTTTCTCGCGGCGATCGTGTACGGGCTTCGGCCCGACCAAAAATGGGATGCCCAATTCAACGCCGGCCTCACGGCGCGCAGCCACTCGGGCTGGGGCGTGATCTTCGTCGTGATCTTTTCGTTGCTGATCGGCGCGTTTTTGCTGATGAGCGGCCTGGCGGTGACGTTCCAGACTTACTTCGAATCGCAGAGCAGCGTCGTCAACTCTCTGTCGCAGTAGTCATGGCCCCAGCCCGCGGGGGCGTCAAAAGAGGTCCAGCTGACGATTGGGCGACTCGGCTACGGTTGGGCGCTTGAAGTGGGACATATCGAGGATGCCGTGGCGCCGCGCGTTCAGGCCCAACCGTTTCACGGCCTTGTCGAAGCGCTGCTTGAGCAGATCCGCCCACGCGCCCTCGCCCTTCATGCGACGCGCGAACGAGGAATCGTAATCCTTGCCGCCCCGCATGTCGCGCACGCGCGCCATCACACGTTCCGCGCGCTGCGGGAAATGAGCGGCCAGCCAATCCTTGAACAGCGGCGCCACTTCCCAAGGCAACCGTAAAACGATGTAGCTGGCGCTCGTGGCCCCTGCCTGCGCACACGCCTCGAGCACGCGCTCAAGGTCAGGCTCGGTCACGAAAGGAATGACGGGGGCGATACTCACGCCCACTGGAATGCCGGCCTCGCTCAGCGCGCGAATCGTCCGCAGGCGCCGCAAGGGGGTAGCGGCGCGCGGCTCGAGCGTCCGCGCAATCTCGGCATCGAGGGTCGTTATCGTAACCGCGGCCATCACTTGCCCGCGCTCCGCCATGGGCGCAAGCAGGTCGATATCGCGTTCGATCAGCGACGACTTGGTAATCGCGGCGAACGGATGACCGTGGTCGTGCAGCACTTCGATGACACGCCGCGTCAGTTTCAGCGTGCGCTCAACGGGCTGATAAGCGTCGGTGTTGACACCCAGCGCGATCGGCTCGGGTGCATAGCCCTTCTTCGACAGCTCTCGTTTCAATAACTCGGGAGCGTTGATTTTGGCGTAGAGGCGGCTTTCGAAATCGAGCCCCGGAGAAAGGCCAAGATAGCTATGAGTTGGACGCGCGAAGCAGTAAATGCAGCCGTGCTCGCAACCGCGATAGGGATTGAGCGACACGCTAAATGGGATGTCGGGCGACGCGTTGCGCGTGAGAATGCTCTTCGCTCGCTCCTCGAACAACTGCGTCTTGAGCGACGGTGAGTCATCGCCTTCGCTTTCGGGCACCCAGCCGTCGTCGAACACTTCTCGCTGGTCGCGTTCGTAACGCCCTTGCAGATTCGTGACGGCACCGCGCCCCTTCAGTGGCGAGGGTGGCGCAATGGGGAATTCGGCTTCATGGTCATCCATCGCAAGGGCTCGAGGCGGTGCCGGACCTGCCGGCGAAAAGCGTTTTCACCCCCTCGTTTTACTGTATGTATATACAGTATGTCAAGGTGACGCATGGGCTAATCCGCGCAGCGATGGATGAGATTTCGGTGATGCAAAACACAAACCCCCGAGAGCGCTATGGCTGTCGGGGGTTCGCAGAGGGAGGAGCCTGACGATTACCTACTTTCACACGGGCAATCCGCACTATCATCGGCGTGGAGTC
>NZ_JBQCHR010000126.1:0-55837 GCF_051954495.1 Trinickia sp. | reverse complement strand
CGGGCCAGCGCATGGGCCGCCTCGGCGCCGCACAGCTGCGCGACGTGCGGATAGGCGACGTCGAGCAGATCGCTCGACCCGTAGCGCTCGACATAGCCGCGCAGCAATGCGGCGCCTTCCTGCGGCCGCGACAGAGCCGCGAACGCCTTCATCAATTTTTCCGCGACGAGCGGCAAATACGACGGATTTTGCGACTCCACGCGCCGCCAAGCGTCGAGCGCGCCAGCGTGATCGCCCCGGGCGGCGGCCACGTCGCCGGCCAGAATCGTCGCCCGTACGTTTGCGGGGTTGGCCTCGAGCGCGCGGTCGAGTTGCGCGTCGGCCTGCTCGGCGTCCTTGCGCTGCAACGCCTCTTGTGCCAATTCGCAGTGGAACTGCGCGATTTCCTTGGCAAGCGAGTCCGCGCCCATCGTCTCGAGCCGGCGCGCCGCATCGATCGCCTTCGTCCAGTCCTTTTCGATCTCGTAGATCGTCAGTAGCGCGCGCTGCGCGTCGCGCGCGTATTCGCCCGCGTCGAGCCGGCCGAGGGCCTCCTCGGCGCGATCGAGCAGACCCGCCTTCAAAAAGTCCTGGCCCAGTTCGAACAGCGCGTGATCGCGCTCGCTGGCCGGCAAGTCCGCGCGGCTCAGCAGATTCTGATGAATGCGGATCGCGCGGTCCGTTTCGCCCCGGCGACGAAACAAGTTGCCGAGGGCGAAATGCAGTTCGATCGTTTCAGGATCGAGCTTGACGACTTCGATGAATGCATCGATCGCCTGGTCCGGCTGCTCGTTCAAGAGGAAGTTCAGGCCGCGGAAGTAAGAGCGCGGCAGATTGGCGCTTTCGGACAGCAGCGTCTTCAAGTCATAGCGCGATGCCATCCACCCGAGCGCGAACGCAACGGGGATGACAAGGAGCCACCAGAAATCGAGATCCATGCGAAGGTCGAAGAAACGGCGAAAAGAAATGCGTGCGGACGAAAGGTCGACTCAAATGACCGGGGGCATCGGCGGCTCGACAACGGTGGGCGGCGTTTGCTCGCGCGCCGCGCGAAGCTCTCGCCGCGTGCGCGCGTTCTCGAGCTTGAGCCGCACGACTGCCGGTACGGCGGAGACCAGGCCCGCGAGCAAGCCGACGGCGAAGAACGCGAGGCCGATCAGGATGAGCGGCGCTTGCCATACGTAGCCCGCGAAGCTCAGCGATGCGCTTTGCTGGTTGGCGAGCGCGAGGACGAGCAGCACCACGAACACGAGCACACGGATCACCCAGACGATAAATTTCATAAAAGCTCTCTCGACGGCGAATACGGTTGTCGTAAAAGCGGCGCTAGCCTGCGTGCATCCACGCATGACGCACCGGCGCCCGACGTCTCGGCGCCTACGTAAAAGTGCCCGTATTGTAATGGAAAGGATGCGGGGCTGGCCGGGCCACGTCAGGCCGGAGCGGTGGCGGCTGCTGCACCCCGGGCGCATCGAACAAAAAGAAAAAGCGCCCGAAGGCGCTTTTTCGAATTGCTTTGCCGGTTTTACTGTCGGCCTTGGCGTCGAGGACACCACCGACGACGAGCCCGTCCTGCGTTGCGCCTCCCTTTTACCCGGGGGGCCGCGCCGCAGTCAAAGATCGTCGTCCGCCTGGTCCGGCTTGAGCGGCTCGCCGGCCCGACCGTCCACCCGCTCACGCAGTTCCTTGCCGGGTTTGAAGTGCGGCACGTGCTTTTCCGGCACGAGCACCTTCTCTCCCGATTTCGGATTACGTCCGACGCGGGACGGGCGACGGTTCAGACCAAAGCTGCCAAAGCCGCGAATTTCAATGCGATGTCCCTTAGCCAACGCCTCGGACATCGCATCAAGCATCGTCTTGACCGCGAAATCCGCATCTTTAAGAACAAGCTGCGGAAATCGCGCTGCCAACTGGGCGACCAATTCCGATTTGGTCATACTGCGGCAAACCTCTCAAAGGCTTACTGATTCTGGCCGTCGAGCTTGGCCTTGAGCAGAGCGCCAAGGTTCGTCGTGCCGGAAGCGGCCGAACTCGTGTCGGCCGCGAGGCCGCGAATCGCTTCCTGCTGCTCGGCCGAAT
Organism: Trinickia sp.; assembly: GCF_051954495.1. Lineage (GTDB taxonomy): Bacteria > Pseudomonadota > Gammaproteobacteria > Burkholderiales > Burkholderiaceae > Trinickia. Next base: position 53,779 of record NZ_JBQCHR010000126.1, on the reverse strand, counting down.
CCTTGGCCTTGATCGACAGGTTGATGCCACGCGACTTGCGATCGATGTTGATGATCATCGCGTTGACCTTGTCGCCTTCCTTCAGCACGTTGCGAGCATCTTCGACGCGATCTTGCGCGATTTCCGAAGCACGCAGGTAGCCTTCGACTTCAGCCGACAGCGCAACCACCGCGCCCTTGGCGTCGACCGTCTTCACCGTGCCGTCGACGATCGAACCCTTGTCGTTCATCGCAACGAAGTTGCTGAACGGATCGCCTTCGAGTTGCTTGATGCCGAGGGAAATACGTTCCTTCTCGACGTCGATGCCGAGCACGACCGCTTCCACCTCGTCGCCCTTCTTGTACTTGCGCACGGCTTCTTCGCCGGCTTCGCTCCACGACAGATCCGACAGGTGGACCAGGCCGTCGATGCCGCCAGGCAGACCGATGAACACGCCGAAGTCGGTGATCGACTTGATGGCGCCCGTGATCTTGTCGCCCTTCTTGAAGTTGCGGCTGAAGTCATCCCACGGGTTCGGCTTGCATTGCTTCATGCCGAGGCTGATACGACGACGGTCTTCGTCGATCTCGAGCACCATGACTTCGACTTCGTCGCCCAGCTGAACAACCTTCGACGGAGCGACGTTCTTGTTCGTCCAGTCCATTTCCGACACGTGCACCAGACCTTCGATGCCCGATTCGACTTCGACGAACGCGCCGTAATCGGTGATGTTCGTGACCTTGCCGAACAGACGCGTGCCCGACGGGTAGCGGCGCGAGATGCCTTCCCACGGATCGTCGCCCAATTGCTTGATGCCGAGCGAAACGCGGTTCTTCTCTTGGTCGAACTTGAGGATCTTGGCCGTGACTTCTTGACCGACCGACAGCACCTCGCTCGGGTGACGCACACGACGCCACGCGATATCGGTGATGTGCAGCAGGCCGTCGATGCCGCCGAGGTCGACGAACGCGCCGTAATCGGTGATGTTCTTGACCACGCCGTTGACGATCGCGCCTTCCTTCAGCGTCTCGAGCAGCTTCGCGCGCTCTTCGCCTTGCGTCGCTTCGATGACGGCGCGGCGCGACAGCACGACGTTGTTACGCTTGCGGTCGAGCTTGATGACGCGGAATTCGAGCGTCTTGCCTTCGTACGGCGTCGTGTCCTTGACCGGACGCGTGTCGACGAGCGAACCCGGCAGGAACGCGCGAATGCCGTTCACCATGACGGTCATGCCGCCCTTGACCTTGCCCGTGATCGTGCCGGTCACGAGTTCGTTGTTGTCGAGCGCCTTTTCCAGCGACAGCCACGAAGCGAGACGCTTCGCCTTGTCGCGCGAGAGGATCGTGTCGCCATATCCGTTTTCGAGCGCGTCGATCGCGACCGAAACGAAGTCGCCCGCCTGCACTTCTACCTCGCCCGCGTCGTTCAGGAACTCTTCGAGCGGGATATAGGCTTCGGACTTGAGACCTGCATTGACGACCACGAAGTTGTGGTCGACACGCACGACTTCGGCGGAAATCACTTCGCCGGCGCGCATGTCTTGCTTGGTCAGCGACTCTTCGAAGAGAGCCGCGAAAGATTCGGTGTTCGGGTTGGAGGTTTGCAGGTCGGACATAAAAATCGTAAATGCATGGCTTCGCGATTGTCAGTGCCGGCAACGAACAACCGGGCACGCTACGACGGCGATGCGAACGCCATACGGGGTTAAGGGTTGAAACCACGCGCAAAGCGCTATCGCGCCTCGAGCACCTACCGCTCCCGATACCACTTCGCCACTTCGCCGACCGCTTGGTCGATCGAAAGCGTTGAGGTATCCAGCAGCTTTGCATCTGCCGCGGGCTTGAGCGGAGCGGCGGCGCGACTGCTGTCACGTTCGTCGCGCTCGCGCAAATCCCGAAGCAAGTCATCCATATTAGCAGAAAAGCCTTTTTGGATCAATTGCTTATACCGCCTGGCCGCGCGTGCCTCGACGCTGGCCGTCAAAAACACCTTCAGCACCGCGTCGGGAAAGATGACGGTGCCCATGTCGCGGCCATCCGCCACGAGCCCCGGTTCCTTGCGGAAGGCCCGCTGGCGCGCCACGAGGGCCGCCCGCACGTTCTGATGGACCGCGATGGCCGAGGCCCGATTGCCGATTTCCTCGGCCCGGATTTCGCTCGACACATCGACGCCGTCGAGCTGCGCGCAGCCCTCGCGGAACGTAATGTGCAAGTCGTCGACGAGCGCGGCGAGCGCGTCCGCGTCCGTGGCGGCGACGCCGTAGCGTACGCTGGCCAAGGCGGCCAAGCGATACAGCGCGCCGCTGTCCAGCAAATGAAAGCCGAGCTGGGCGGCGACGAGCGCCGCCACGGTGCCCTTGCCGGAGGCGGTCGGGCCGTCGATGGCGATGACGGGAGTCTGATGGAAGGGGCGAGTCGGTTTCATCTAAGGAATGAGAGCATCGGGCCGGGCATCAGGCGCCGACGAGCGCCGCGAAGCGGTCGAAATAATCGGGAAACGTCTTGCCGACGCACTTCGGATCGTTGATGCGCACGGGCACCGCGCCGAGCGCAACGAGCGAAAAACACATCGCCATGCGGTGATCGTCATAGGTGTCGATGGCGGCGCCGGGCGCGAGCCGCGCGGGCGGCGTCACGACGAGGAAGTCCTCGCCCTCCTCCACCGTTGCGCCCACCTTGCGCAGTTCCTTCGCCATGGCCGCGATGCGGTCCGTTTCCTTCACGCGCCAGCTGCCGATGTTGCGCAGGCGCGTCGTGCCACGCGCGAACAGCGCGCAGACGGCGATCGTCATCGCGGCGTCAGGGATGAGATTGAAATCCATGTCGACCGCTTCGAGCTGGCCGTGATCGTGGCCCACGCCGCGCACCTCGATCCAATCCGCGGCCATGGTGACGTTCGCGCCCATCGCCGTCAGAGCGTCCGCGAACCCGACATCGCCCTGAATGCTCTCGCGCCCCACGCCGACGACACGCACGGGCCCGCCCGCGATCGCGCCCGCCGCGAGGAAGTACGACGCCGAGGACGCATCGCCCTCCACCATGATCGCGCCCGGGGCCTGGTAGCGCACGCCGGCCGGCACCGTGAAGCGCTGCCACCCCTCGCGGGCGACCGTTACGCCGAAGCGCTCCATCAGCTTCATCGTGATTTCGATGTAAGGCTTGGAGATCAGCTCGCCTTCGACTTCGACGACGATCTCGCCCGATTTCGCCCGCACGAGCGGCAGCGTCATCAGGAGGGCCGTCAGGAACTGGCTCGAGACGTCGCCGCGGACGCGGATCGGCTCGTCCACCGCGATGTCCCCCGCGCGAATACGCAGCGGCGGGTAGCCTTCGTTCGCCTCGTAGTCGATCCGCGCCCCGATCTGGCGCAGGCCGTCGACGAGGTCGCCGATCGGCCGCTCGTGCATCCGAGGCACGCCGTGCACGCGGTAGTCGCCGCCGTTCACGGCGAGCGCGGCGGTCAACGGGCGAATCGCCGTGCCGGCGTTGCCGAGAAAGAGATCGGCCGTCTTGGCGGTAAACGCGCCGCGCGTGCCCTGCACGACGCACCGGTCGCCCTCGCGCGTAAACTTGACGCCGAGCTTTTCGAGTGCGTCGAGCATCACGCGCGTGTCATCCGAATCGAGCAGGTTCGAAATCGCCGTCTCGCCTTCGGCCAGAGCCGCCAACAAGAGCACGCGGTTCGAGATGCTCTTCGAGCCGGGCAGGTGGACGGTGCCTTGCGCCCGCGAGTAAGGTCCGAGATCGAGGTATTCCATGGTGTGTCCTTTCATTTCGGGGCGGTATCGCCGCTGGCGCGGCCGCCGCGTTCCTGCCATTGGCTGCGCGCTTCGCGCGAGCGTGCGAATACCGCCTCTAACTCTGCACCGTCGCCGGCCACGATGGCCGCGCGCAGACGCGCGAGCACCGCCGTGTAGCCGTCGAGTTCATCGACGAGCGCCTCCCGGTTGGCCAAACAGACATCACGCCACATCTCGGGATTGGACGCCGCGATCCGCGTGAAATCGCGAAAACCGCCGGCGGCGAACGAAAATTTCAGCGCCGCGTCGGGCGCGCCCAAAATGCGCTCGACGAGCGCAAACGACAGCAGATGGGGCAGATGACTGACAGACGCGAATACGCGGTCGTGCTGCTCGTGGCTCATCGTGCTGACCTGCGCCCCCGTCGCGCGCCATAGCGCGTCGATGCGCGCAATGTCTTGCGGACGATTCTCGGGCAGCGGGCAGACTACGACGTTTCGGCCCACGTACAGATCGGGCAGCGCCGCCTCCACACCGCTCGACTCGCGCCCCGCGATGGGGTGAGCGGGCACGAATCGAGCGATCCGGTCACCGAGCGCCGCACGCGCCGCTGCCACAACATCCGACTTCGTGCTGCCCGCATCGGTGACGATCGCCGCGTCGCTCAAGAACGGCGCGATGCGCTCGAGCAGCGGCCCCGTTTGGGCCACCGGCGCCGCGATCAGCACCAGATCGGCGCCGTCCAGCGCGGCGCGGAGTTCGTCGTCGCGGTCGAGCGCCGCGACATCGTCGACGACGCCGAGCTCGCGCGCCCGCTCGGCGGAGGCGCGGGAACGGCCCACGCCGACGATCCGCCCGCCGCTAGCGGCGCCGGAGCGCTCGCGCAGGGCGCGCGCCAGCGAGCCGCCGATGAGCCCCACGCCGAAAATGACGAGTTTGTCGAAAGTGAACGTTGTCACGAGTTGCTCGCAAGCTGAAAAGCGCGCGCACGGGGCGCGCGCAGCAGGTAAATCGGGGACGGCGAGTGCGGCCGCGCAGTGCGCCTCGCCCTCACGCAAGCGCGTTTTCGAGCGCCGCGATAAACGCCTCGTTCTCCTCGGGCAGACCGATCGTCACGCGCAGCCACTGCGGCAAACCGTAATTGCCGACCGGGCGCACGATGACCCCTTGCTTGAGCAATTCGAGGTTCACACGCGCGCCCGCGCCGTCGTCATGCCCCACGCGCACGAGGACAAAGTTGCCGAACGACGGCACATATTCGAGGCCGAGCTTTTCGAAGGCTTCGGTCAGTCGGCGATAGCCTGCGGTATTCAGCGCGGCCGTCCGTTCGAGGAACGCCGTATCGCCCAGCGCCGCGATCGCCGCGGCCTGCGCCATCGTGTTCACATTGAAAGGCTGACGCAGCCGATTGAGCAAATCGGTGAACTCGGGCTGCGCGATGGCGAACCCGACGCGCAAGCCGGCGAGACCAAACGCCTTCGAGAACGTGCGGGACACGACCAGGTTCGGATAGCGCCGCACCCAGGCGATCGAATCGTAGCGATGTGCTTGCGCAAGGTACTCGGTGTAGGCTTCGTCGAGCACCACGATCACGCGCTTGGGCACCTTCTCGAGAAACGCTTCGAGCGCCGGGCCATCGATGAACGTGCCCGTGGGATTGTTCGGATTGGCGACGAACACTAGGCGCGTGTCGTCTTCGATCGCGGCCAGCATCGCATCGAGATCGTGGCCGTACTCGCGCGCGGGCACGACGATCGCGCGCGCGCCGAGCCCTTGCGTGGCAAGCGCATAGACGGCGAACGAATACTGCGAGTAGACGACCGACTGCCCGCTTTCGACGAACGCGTGCGCGGCCATTTCGAGAATGTCGTTGCTGCCGTTGCCGAGCGTGATCCATTCGGCCGGCACGCCATAGCGCGCCGCGAGCGCGCCCTTCAGTTCAAACGCGTTCGCATCCGGGTAGCGGCCGAGTTCGGACGCGGCCCGCACCATCGCGGCCTTGGCCGACTCCGGCATCCCGAGCGGGTTTTCGTTCGAAGCCAGTTTCACGATGCGCGCTTCGTCGAGCCCGAATTCGCGCGCGACTTCGGAAATCGGCTTACCGGCGACGTAAGGCGCGATTTGGCGCACGTACGATGGGCCGTATTGCAAGGTCATGGGCATCTCCAAGGCGGACAGCGCAGGGTAGCGAGGCAGACAAACGCGACGCTACCGCGAACGCGGATACGAGCCGAGAATCTTGAGGAACGCGGCCTTCTTCTCGAGCTCGGCGAGCGCGGCGGCAACGGACGGGTCCTCGCGATGACCTTCGACGTCGATGTAAAAGTAGTACTCCCAGGTGCCCACGCGGGCCGGGCGCGACTCGAATCGCGTCATCGACACACCGTGGCGCGCGAGCGGCTCGAGCAGCTTGAACACCGCCCCCGGCTCGTTTTTGACCGAAACGATCAGCGAGGTTTGATCGTGCCCGCTGCGGCCGGCCGGCGCGTGTCCGATCATCACGAAGCGGGTTCGATTGTGCGGATCGTCCTGAATCAGCGCGTACGCGATCTGCAGTCCGTAGTACGACGCCGCGCGGTCGCTTGCAATCGCGGCGACGGTCGGATCGGCGGCGGCCATGCGCGCGGCTTCGGCATTGCTCGACACGGCTTGCCGCTCGATGTGCGGCATATGTGTCGACAACCAGCGTTGACACTGCGCCAGCGCTTGCGGATGGGCGCAGACGCGCGTAATGCCCGCGAGCGCGCCGCTTTGCGTCAGCAGGTTGTGCCGAATCGGCAAAGCCAATTCCCCGCCGATCAGCAACTGCGATTGCAGCAGCAGGTCGAGCGTACGCGACACCGCCCCCTCGCTCGAATTCTCGACGGGCACGACGCCGAATTCGGCGCCGCCCGCCTCGACCGAACGAAAGACCTCGTCGATCGACGGGCAAGGCAAGCCTTCTATCGACTGACCGAAGTACTCGTACATCGCCTCTTCGCTATAGGTTCCGGCCGGGCCGAGGTAAGCCGCGGTGACGGGGCGCTCGAGCGAGCGGCTCGCCGCCATGATCTCGCGCCAAATCGCGCTGATGTGATCGCCCGCCAGCGGGCCCTCGCTCATGCCCTGCAAGCGCGAGATGACCTGCTGCTCGCGCTCGGGCCGAAACACGGGCGCGTTGTAGAGTTTTTTGACCTCGCCCACTTCGAGCGCGATCGCGGCGCGCTGATTGAGCAGCGCGATGAGCTCTGCGTCGATCGCATCGATCCGATCGCGCAGCGGCTTGAGCTTTGAATTGAGTTCGTCGTCCATGCGTAATACGGCCGTATCGAAAACGGGCAGCGTCGATCGCCGCCCTGCCCGTGCGGATTAGGCGCGGGTCTGTTCGAATTCCTTCAGATACTCGACGAGCGCTTTGACGCCCTCGAGCGGCACCGCGTTGTAGATCGACGCCCGCATGCCGCCCACGGACTTGTGGCCCTTGAGCTGCATGAGCCCGCGCTGTTTCGCGCCGGCCAGGAAATCTTCATTGCGCGACTCGTCCGCGAGGAAGAACGGTACGTTCATTCGCGAACGCGAATCGCGCTCCACTTTGTTGACATAGAAGCTGCTCGAATCGATCGCGTCGTAAAGCAGCTTCGATTTTTCGAGGTTGCGCGCCTCGATCGCCTGCAGTCCGCCTTGACGCTTGAGCCACTTGAATACGAGGCCCGCGATGTAAATCGCATAGGTAGGCGGCGTGTTGTACATCGAATTGTTTTCGGCCACGATGCGCCATTCGAACGCCGACGGGCAAATCGGGAGCGCACGGTCGAGCAGATCCTCGCGCACGACGACGATCGTCAACCCGGCCATGCCGATGTTCTTCTGCGCGCCGCCGAACATGACGCCGTACTTGGCCACGTCGAGCGGACGCGAAAGCACGTGCGAGGAAACATCGGCCACGAGCGGGATGTCGCCGAGCTCGGGGATGTCGAAGTTCTCGATGCCGTGAATCGTTTCGTTCGTGCAGAGGTGGACATAGGCCGGATCGTCCGACAATTGCCATTCGCCGCGCTTGGGCGCACGCGTGAAACCGTCCGTCGTTTCGCCGCTCGCCGCCAGATGCGGCGTGCAGTATTTGGCGGCTTCCTTGAACGATTTTTGCGACCACGAACCCGTGATGACGAAGTCGGCGTCAGAGCGCGAACCCAGCATGTTCATCGGAACGATCGCATTCTCGCCCAGCCCGCCGCCCTGCAAAAACAGAATCCGGTGGCTGGCCGGCACTTGCATGAGCTCGCGCAGGTCGGTGAGCGCTTCCTCGTGGATCGACATGAATTCCCGCCCGCGATGGCTCATTTCCATCACGCTCATGCCGCTGCCGTGCCAATCGAGCATTTCGTCGGCCGCTTGGCGCAGCACTTCTTCGGGCAGCGCCGCCGGCCCGGCCGAGAAATTGAAGACACGCATCGTGAAACTCCCGAGGATGAATGGACGGCCGCGAGCGGCGGCATGTTGCCCGCCGGCGAACGCACCGGATCCATGTCAGAAATAGATAATGGCCGTTCGCGCGTTCCGCGCAAACGGCCATTATCGCACCGCCGATCGAAAGCCGCTCGCGTAAGCCCGACCCGCGGGCTTACGGCGCCGGGCCCGAACGGGCCCTTGCGGCTTACTTGCCGGGCTTGACCGCGGCGATTTCCTTATCGGCTTGCGCGCGCGTAGCCTGGATCGATTGCGGCATGTACTTCTGCATCAAGCCGCCGACGACGTCCCGGCCCACTTGATCTTGCACCTGAATGAACTTGCGACCCGTCGGGCTCTTGTAGAACGACGTCAAGTCCTTGATTTCCTGCGTCGAATAATACTTCGCGTAAGCGTCGTATTGAGCTTGCATCGCGTCTTGGCGGAAGCCGTCGGAGGCGAAGACTTGACCGGCCGAATCCACGAGCTTGGGCACGGCATTCTTTTGCAGCGTAGGCACGGCAGCCTGCTTCTGCTTGTCGTTCAGCGTCTTGTTCTCGGACAGCGCTTCCGAGAGGATTTCCGGCACGTACTGCTTCGCCTGCATTTGAGCGCTGTTGCCGATCGCACCGACGAGCTTTTGCGCGTCGATCGCTTCGAGCAGCTCCTTGATCGCAGCTTGCTTGGCCGGATCGACCGGCGCAGCGGCGGCAGCCGAAGCAGCCGGCGCTTGACTCTGGAGCGCTTGCGCCATCGCGAAAGTCGGCACGAAAGCAGCCAGCAGCATCCATTGTTTGAAACGTCGTTGCATCATCACTCCCTCTAGAAAATGAATCGTTCGCGCGCGAGGCCCATCGGCCCGGCTCGTTGCCCCCGCCGCCCTTGGCGTGGCGGGCGCCCTCACCTATAACGCGATCGCTCGCGCGCTTCGTTGTCTTTCGTCAAAAAATCGAGGCGTACCGCCGACCGAACCGGCCGGCTTCACTTTCACTGCGCCGCGCCTTCCTCGCCCGCATCGTCGTCGGCCGCCGCACCGTCGACATCGACGTCGGAATCGGCTTCCGCGATCTGCTGCAGCCCGGAGAGCTTCGTACCCTCATCAAGGCTGATGAGTGTAACACCCTGCGTCGCCCGGCCCATCTCGCGAATCTCGGAAACGCGTGTGCGGATCAACACACCCGTCGTCGTGATCAGCATGATCTGATCTTCGGCGTCCACGAGCGTCGCGGCCACGACCTTGCCGTTGCGCTCCGACGTTTGGATCGCGATCATGCCCTTCGTCCCGCGGCCATGCCGCGTGTATTCGCTGATCGGCGTGCGCTTGCCGTACCCGTTCTCGGTAGCGGTCAGCACCGATTGCGTCTCGCTGCCGGCGACGAGCATCGCGATGACCTGCTGGCCTTCGTCGAGCTGCATGCCGCGCACGCCGCGCGCCTCGCGGCCCATCGGACGCACGTCGTTCTCGTCGAATCGCACGGCCTTGCCCGCGTCGGAGAACAACATCACGTCGTGCTGACCGTCGGTGATGGCCGCGCCGATCAGATAATCGCCGTCGTCCAAGCCAACCGCAATGATACCTTTGCGCATGGGCCGGCTGAAAGCTTCGAGCGGCGTCTTTTTGACGGTGCCGAGCGACGTGGCCATGAAGACGAACTTATCGGCCGAGAATTCCTTGACCGGCAGCACGACGTTGATTTTTTCCCCGTCCTGCAGCGGGAACATGTTGACGATCGGCCGGCCGCGCGCGTTGCGCGAGCCTTGCGGCACCTCGTACACCTTCACCCAGTACACGCGGCCGCGATTCGAGAAGCACAGGATGTGATCGTGCGTATTCGCGATGAACAGCGTATCGATCCAGTCGTCTTCCTTCATCTGCGTGGCCTGCTTGCCGCGCCCACCGCGTTTTTGCGCGCGGTATTCGGACAGCGGCTGCGACTTCACGTAGCCGGTATGCGACATCGTCACGACCATGTCCTGCGGCGTGATGAGATCTTCGGTATTGAGTTCGGTGGCGTTCAGCTCGATCTTCGAGCGGCGCGCGTCGCCGAATTCGGCCTTCACGGCCGTCAGTTCGTCGCCGATGATGGCCGTGATGCGCTCGGGCCGGGCGAGGATATCGAGCAGATCGGCGATCTGGGCCATGACTTCCCGGTATTCGCCAATGATCTTGTCTTGCTCGAGACCCGTGAGGCGCTGCAGCCGCATTTGCAGGATTTCCTGCGCCTGCGTGTCGGACAGCTTGTACAGGCCGTCGCCCTGCATACCGAAAGCCGGGTTAAGGCCCTCCGGACGATAAGCCTCGCGCCCGCCCGCCGCCGCGTTTTCGCTTTCGGCCCGGGCCAGCATATCGCGCACGAGCGACGAATCCCACGGGCGCGCCATGAGTTCCTGCTTGGCGATCGGCGGCGTGGGCGCGGCCTTGATGATGGCGATGAATTCGTCGATGTTCGCCAGCGCGACGGCCAGGCCCTCGAGCACGTGTCCGCGTTCTCGCGCCTTGCGCAATTCGTATACCGTGCGCCGCGTCAGCACCTCGCGCCGGTGCGACAGGAACGCGTCGAGCATCTCCTTCAGATTCAGGAGCTTGGGCTGGCCGTCGACGAGCGCGACCATGTTCATGCCGAACGTGTCCTGAAGCTGCGTCGCCTTATAGAGATTGTTGAGCACGACCTCCGGCACTTCGCCGCGCTTGAGCTCGATGACGACGCGCATCCCGCTCTTGTCCGACTCGTCGCGAATATCGGAGATGCCCTCGAGCTTCTTCTCGTTGACGAGCTCGGCGATGCGCTCGAGCAGCGAGCGCTTGTTGACCTGGTACGGCAGCTCGTCGACGATGATCGCCATGCGCTGGCCGCGATCGATCTCCTCGAAGTGCGTGGCCGCGCGCATGACGACGCGCCCGCGCCCCGTGCGGTAGCCGTCGCGCACGCCCGCGACGCCATAGATGATGCCGGCCGTCGGAAAATCGGGCGCGGGAATGATCTCGATGAGCTCGTCGATGCTCGACTGCGGATTCTTCAGCAGATGGTGGCAGGCGTCGACGACTTCGTTCAGGTTGTGCGGCGGAATGTTCGTCGCCATCCCCACGGCGATGCCCGACGAGCCATTGATCAGCAGGTTCGGGATGCGCGCGGGCAGAATGAGCGGCTCGTTTTCGCTGCCGTCGTAGTTCGGGCCGAAATCGACCGTTTCCTTGTCGATGTCGGCGAGCAGTTCATGGCCGATCTTGGCCATGCGGATTTCCGTGTACCGCATGGCGGCGGCGTTGTCGCCGTCGATCGAACCGAAGTTGCCCTGGCCGTCCACGAGCATGTAGCGCAGCGAAAAGTCCTGCGCCATGCGCACGATCGTGTCGTAGACCGCGGTGTCGCCGTGCGGATGGTACTTACCGATGACGTCGCCGACGATACGCGCCGACTTCTTATAGGCGCGGTTCCAGTCGTTGTTGAGCTCGTGCATCGCGTAGAGCACGCGGCGGTGCACCGGCTTCAGGCCGTCCCGAACGTCGGGGAGCGCCCGTCCGACGATCACGCTCATGGCGTAATCGAGATACGAACGGCGCATTTCCTCCTCTAGGGAGATCGGCAGAGTCTCTTTGGCGAATTGATCCATTATCCGTATCTTTGTCGGGCGCGAGCCGCGCGCAGCAGCGCAACCGCGCGGTCATACCTCGCGATCACGTAAGCCGCACGCGCGCCCACCGGCCCGGCAGGAGGCGCCGGGCATCACGCGATTCTAACATGGCCGCCATCCCCGCCCGATACGCGGCATGTACTCCCCCACGCGCACGGGAGCCGCAACGGCCTAACGGCGCGAATTTCGCGCGCCCTGCAAACCGGCTCGTACTGGCCCGAAATCAATTGTTACGACTTCATGCCCCGCTCTGGCACGCATCGTGCGACCCTCGACCGCCCCGAAAGCCCCGTCCCGCAACGCTGTTGCGGGGGCACCACATTCGAAACGGGCGATTTGGCGCGACGGGATTTTTTTTTCGTAAGAAGGGAACGATATGGCAAAATGCCAACGCACTTGGTTAGACGCTGCTCGAAGTGTCCACAGGGTCCGCGTTTTTTGTACCGCACCAATGTTATACTTCGAGCAATGTATGACTTGTCTTCGTCATCCAGGCTCGCAGTAAACCTGCGGTAATCTCAATTTCGAGAGGAGAAATATGAATAAATTTTCAAAGCTCGCGTTCATTGCAGCTACCGCAGTTGTGGCTGCATCCGCATCGGCGCAATCGGTGCCGGCATCGCGACAAGCTACGAACGACAACTGGGTGAACGGTACCGGCGAATACGTGTGGATGAACGGCACGAACGAGCTTTGCTGGCGCGATGCATTCTGGACGCCGGCTACGGCCAACGCCAAGTGCGACGGCGCGCTCGTCGCACAAGCCCCGACGCCGCCGGCTCCGGTCGCTCCGGCAGCCCCGGCTATCTCGAGCCAAAAGGTCACGTACCAAGCCGACACGCTGTTCGACTTCGACAAGGCGATCCTGAAGCCGGCCGGCAAGCAAGCGCTTGACGACCTGGCATCGAAGATCCAAGGCATGGACCTCGAAGTCGCCGTTGCAACGGGCTACACGGACAAGATCGGTTCGGACAAGTACAACGACCGTCTGTCGCTGCGCCGCGCGCAAGCCGTCAAGGCGTACTTGGTCAGCAAGGGTGTGCCGGCCAACAAGATCTACACGGAAGGCAAGGGCAAGCGCAACCCGGTCAAGACGGATTGCAACCAGAAGAACCGCAAGCAACTCATCGCTTGCCTGGCTCCGAACCGTCGCGTGGAAGTCGAAATCGTCGGTACGCAAAAAGCAGCACAGTAAGCCGCCGCTCTCGCTTCACGAAAAACCCCGCCTCGGCGGGGTTTTTTTCTGCCTGTCCCGCCTCGGTCCGTGGCACTGCGACTTTTGCGGCACCGCGCAACCCTCGATATACTCAGCCTAATTCAGCCTCATCCGACCTTTTGCAAGCTTATGACGAACGCCGATCCCCACGAGCTACGGAAATTCAGTGACCTCGCACACCGCTGGTGGGATCCGAACGCCGAATTCAAACCGCTGCACGAACTCAACCCAGTCCGCCTCGGCTGGATCGACGCTCATGCGCATCTGCCCGGCAAACGGGTGCTGGATATCGGCTGCGGCGGCGGCATTCTTTCCGAATCGATGGCGGGTCTAGGCGCGCAGGTCAAGGGCATCGATCTGTCGGAGCAGGCGCTCGGCGTAGCCGATCTGCACAGCTTGGAAAGCGGTATCACGGTCGAATACGAGGAGATCGCCGCGGAAGCGCTCGCCGCGCGCGAACCCGGCAGCTATGACGTCGTCACCTGCATGGAAATGCTCGAGCACGTACCGGATCCTTCGGCCATCGTTGGAGCTTGCGCCACCCTCGTCAAGCCGGGTGGATGGGTCTTTTTCTCCACGCTCAATCGAAACGTCAAGTCATACCTATTCGCGGTGATCGGCGCGGAGTACATCGCCCAGATGCTGCCCAAGGGCACGCACGATTACGCTCGCTTCATCCGTCCGTCCGAGCTAGCGGCATTTGCGCGCGCAGCCGGCCTGCGCGAAGCCGACGTCAAGGGCATCACGTATCGCCCGCTCAGCAAGCACTTCGGCCTATCCGACGATACGAGCGTCAACTATCTGTTCGCCTGCCGGCGCGACAGCTGATACAAATTCGAGCGGCGCGCCGCCTGTTGCATCGCCCCACCCCAGCCTCATCGCACGATCGATTCATGAGCCAACCGCCCCCGTCTCCCGCGCGACAAGACGACGCGCCCCAGATCGCGCAATGCCGCGCCGCCCTCTTCGACCTGGACGGTACGCTCGCCGATACGGCGCCCGACCTCGTTGCCGCGGTCAACAAGATGCGTCGGGACCGCGGTCTCGCGCTCGTGCCCGTGGACGATTTGCGCCACCTCGCGTCGGCGGGTGCGCGCGGCCTGATCGGGGGCGCGTTCGGCATCGGGCCGGAACATCGCGATTTCGCCGCGATGCGCGAGGAATTCCTCGCGAATTACGAGGCCGATCTGTGCATCGAGACGACGCTCTTTCCGGGTATCGCCGAGTTGCTCGACGCGCTGGATGATCGCCGCATCCGCTGGGGCATCGTCACGAACAAGGTCGGCCGGCTGACGATGCCGCTGGTTTCGCAGCTCGGCCTCGCGACACGCGCCGGCTGCGTCGTCAGCGGCGACACCACGCCGCACTCCAAGCCGCATCCGGCCCCGCTGCTTCATGCCGCCGAGGCGCTCGCGCTGCCGCCTGAGCAAATCGTCTATGTGGGCGACGACTTGCGCGATGTCCAGGCCGGGTTCGCGGCAGGCATGGCCACTGTCGCCGCGGCGTATGGCTACTGCGGCGCCGATCTTCCCCCGGCGATGTGGCATGCGCAGCACATCGTCGATTCCCCCCGTCAGCTTCAACGCTTGCTCGACGTCCTCGGCTAGGAGGCGGTCACGGAGGCGGCAAACTTCGGCAACCCTCTACGGGACCGAAGATCGACTTTAGGGCGAGCGCCCGCTCTTGAATTCCCCACAAGCCGCACCATGTTGGTTTCTGTGGGATAATCCCACCATACGCACAGGGGCCGACCTGGTTTCGACGTGGGTAACGAAGCAGTGCAGGGCATACCGAGGACCCGTCACCTCGTAAATCAATGGGACTTTAGTAACTGCAAACGATAACTCGTTCGCCGTAGCGGCTTAACCCCCGCTCGCCTCGCACTGGCTCGCTGACGGGCCAGGGTCGCAAGACTAGCGAGGTCATATACGTCAGATAATCCTCGGTGGTGTCACGACGCCGGGGCCGAAAACCTAGTGACTCGCCGTAACGAAGCGTGTTCGTCCGCGTCGGTGCGGTTAAATCAAATGGCTGAACTAAGTATGTAGAACTGGCTGTGGACTATTTGCGGACGCGGGTTCGATTCCCGCCGGCTCCACCAACATTCGAAGGCCAACCTTTGCGGTTGGCCTTTTTCATTGGTCAAGCTGGACGTGAAGTCGATGACGGTTAAACTGGCACCTTCGTCGTCTGTCCTCTCGCTCCCCTTCCCCATCGATGAAACGCTTCTCGCTCGCCGTTGCCCCGCTCGCGCTGACCGTCGCCCTGCTTTCCGCTTGCGGATCCGCTCCGCAGCACGTATCCGGCTCGAGCGGCGCCGATTCGTTCATGTCCTTCTCTTCGTCACGCTCGCCCCGCACGATCGCGCGTTGCCTGACGAGTCGCCTCTCGCAGGTCAGCGAACATACCGGCCCCGGCTACACGGAACTCGACGTCGGACGGTCCGCGAGCGGCTACGCGTGGCTTGTCACGCTGATGCCGATCGCCAGCGGCTCGAACGTGAAGGTCGAAAAGGCGGTCGACGACGATTCGGTCTCCGAGCCGGAGCTGCGCTTCGCCATCGCGCGCTGCACGACCTAGCCGTCGACGAAATCGGCCAGTTCGTAACCGGTACTGCGACCGCCCGCCTCCGACTTCCGCAGTAGCCCCCGCGCGAGCATGACGTTGATATCGCGCAGCGCGGTGTCGGCCGAGCACTCGGCGATCGCAGCCCATTTGCTCGACGTGAGCTTGCCGTCAAAGCCGTCCAAGAGCCGATCGAGCAATTTCGCCTGCCGTTCGTTCAACGGCGTGCTGCCCCAACGCCGCCAAAACCGGGCTTTGAAGAGAACGGAATCAAGTGTGCGCTGAGCCTCGTCGATCGCACCTTGAAGTGCCGCGAGAAACCAAGCCAACCAGCCGGTGATATCGAGCGAGCCTTTCTGAGTCCGCTCCAGCACGGCGTAATAGGCGCTGCGCTCTCGCTGTATTTGGGCCGACAAACTGTAAAAGCGCTGATGGCTGCCGTCGACGCGAGCCAAAAGCAGATCGCCGACCGCCCGGGCGATGCGGCCGTTGCCATCGTCGAACGGGTGGACCGTCACGAACCATAGATGACCGATCCCGGCCTTGAGGAGTCCGCTCTCGTGCGACGGCGCATCGAGCCAAGCCAGCAACCGCGCCATTTCGCGTTCGACCCGGTCCGCCGGTGGCGCCTCGAAATGCACGCGTTGCCGACCGATCGGGCCGGACGCGACTTGCATCGGACCGTGGGCATCGTCGCGCCAGCCCCCTACGCCAATCTTCGAAAGACCGGAATAGCCGGTCGGGAACAATGCCGCGTGCCACCCGAATAAACGCTCTCGCGTAACCGGCAAGTCGCAGTTCACAGTGGCGTCCCACACCATATCGACCACGCCGTCGACGTGCCGATCGACAGGCGCCAACGCACCGATATCGACGCCCAAACGGCGGGCTATGGACGAGCGAACAGATTGAACGTCGAAACGCTCGCCCTCGATCTCGCTGGTCTTGACGACATCCGCGGTCAACGCGGCAAGGCTTGCTTGGTCTCGCAACGAGACACCGACGTCTGAGAGCCGCCCCAGCAGCACGCCTTGAGCCCGGCTGACCGCCTCGAGCAGCTGCGCCAGCGCAGCGGCGTCGTAGCGCCAATGCGGCCAGTCGGGATCCTGCCAGATGTAAGTGCAATCTCCGCAATTCATGCGGAGATTATTGGCCGTATTCTCCGCAAGCGCAACTGCCGCCCCCGCGTGCCGTTCAACGAGCGAGCACGGCCTATCGCGCGGCTATTGCGCGTCGTCGGGACACTGCAGATTGCAGCCGTTCGGATCGCCGTAGTCGCCGCGCTTGCGCAACTTCGAGCGGCCGTTTTGATATTTTTTGCTTGGCGCCGACGCGGCGAACTCCAATTGCGGATGCTCTTGCAGCCGGAACTGGTCCTGCAGGATGCCGCCGGGGATACCGGGCGAATTTTGCGCGAATGCGAGCGAAGCCACGACGGACAGCGTGCCCGCCGCAGCCGCGGCGATGCAAAGATTGAGGAGCGATTTCATAACGATTGCCGCGCCGAACGGCGCGTTCCAAATCTGACGAAATTCGAAAGGTGCAAGCGTACCGCAGAACACAGCGCTCATGCAGCCGGGCGCGTTACGACGGTAAACATGCGGCGCCGACGCGCCGGCATGTTTACCGCGACGCCCGCGCGATTTCGGGCAGCGGCGCACCGCGCAGCCCCGCCGCGACGTCGACGATTTCGCCGCAGTGCGTCGGATCGTAGCCCTCGAGTGTCGCCACGCCCGCGCGAAACTCGGCGCTGCGCAGGATGGCCAGCGCCGTTGCAAGCGGCTGCGCCGACAATCGACCGCGATCGCAGGCGAAGTAGTAATCCTCGTCGACGACCGGCAAAAAATCGAGGCCGAAGTGGTGGGCGGCCGGCGCTACGCCGAAGCCGGCATCGGCCATCCCACTTGCAACGAACGCCGCGATCGCCGTATGCGTGAGTTCGGTCGAGGCGTACCCGTTGATGCGCTCGGGGTCGACCCCGATGCTGTTCAACGCGAGATCGAGCAGCAGCCGCGTACCCGAGCCGGGCTGGCGATTGACGAATTTCACGTCGGGTCGCGCCAGATCGTCGAGGCCACGCACGCCCTTCGGATTGCCTTTGGCGAGAAAGAGTCCCTGCTTGCGCCCCGTGAGATAGACGAGCACATGCCGCTTCGGATCGAGCCAGCCGCGATAGATGTCGGCGCACAGCTCCCGAAAGGCGCCGCGCGGCAGGTGAAAGCCGGCGAAGTCGCATTCGCCGCGCGCGAGCGCCGACACTGCCTCTGCGCTTTCCCGGTACTTGATGTCGACGGTTCCGCCTTCGCGCGCGCTCATTTGCGCGACGAGGGCCGCCACCGCGTAGCCATGGGAGGCGTGGATCCGCGTGGTCCCGCTCGCGCCGAGCTGCCGATTCAATTCCGCCGTGACGTCGGCCGCCAGTTGCTTGAGCGGCCCATCGAGCCGTTCAGCACAGGCGCGTTGCGCCTGCACGACGGCCCTGCCTAACGCCGACAGCACCGAGCCTTTGCCGCGCTCTTTCGAAATCAGCTCGCCGCCAAGGCGCGCCTCGAGCGCGCGCAAAAGCCCCCAAGCATGCCGGTAAGACAATTGGCGTTCTTCGGCGGCCTGGGCGATGCTGCCCGTTTCATCGATGAGCGCAAGCAACGGGACAATGTCCGTGAGGCTCGCCTCGCGGCCGGCGCTATCGCGCACGACCAATTCCGCGACGCATTTGATCTCGATCATTTATGCTGTCCGATTTCCTATTGCACAACGCGCGGCCCACGCCTATTGTTGCGAAACAACGGCCAGAGCCGAGCATATATGCCCGTCATATGACTAGCAAGTGCATATAGGCGCAGAGGAGCCGGAGTCTAAGAGGAGCCCCACCTTGGAACATACCAGCGCCCCGGCGCCGGATGAACTCGTCCGCCGACACACCTCGCCGGGCGCATCGCTGATCGCGGTGCTGCACGCCATCCAGGATGAGACGGGCTTCGTCCCGCCCGAAGTCGTCGCGCCGCTTGCGCGCGCCTTCAATCTGTCGCGCGCCGAAGTGCATGGCGTCATCACGTACTACCACCACTTCCGTAGGCAACCGCCCGCGCCCGTCACGGTCGCGCTGTGCCGCGCCGAGGCGTGCCGCAGCATGGGCACGGAAGCGCTGGCGCGACACGTCGAGGGCCGCACGGGTTGCCGCTTCGACGCCGCGCACGGTGCGTCCGGTCATGCCGAGCAGGCCACGGGGCGGGAGGTCGAGCTCGAATCGGTGTATTGCCTGGGTCAGTGCGCGTTGTCGCCGGCGATGACGATCAACGGCGCGCTGCACGTCAAGGTTACGCCGGCCAAGTTCGATGCGCTCTTGGAGCAAGCCCGCGAGTGCGCGGCGTCCACCCTCGCCCACAAGGAAAGCGTATGACGACGCGCGTTTTCGTTCCCTGCGATTCGTCGGCGTTGGCGCTGGGCGCCGACGCGATCGCCGATGCCATCGCGCAAGAAGCCGCACGCCGCGGCGTCTCGATCGAGCTCGTGCGCAACGGCTCGCGCGGTCTGCTCTGGCTCGAGCCGCTCGTCGAAGTGCAAACCGCGCAAGGGCGCATCGGCTACGGCAACGTCGAATCCGCCGATGTGGCCTCGCTGTTCGAGGCGAGCTTTCTCACCGGCGGCGCGCACGCCCGTTCGGTCGGCCTCGTCGACGAGATTCCCTATTTGAAGCAGCAGCAGCGCTTGACGTTTGCGCGCTTGGGGCTGACCGATCCGCTCTCGATCGACGACTACGTCGCGCACGAAGGTCTCGTGGGCCTGAAAGCCGCGCTCGGCATGAGCGCCGAAGCCGCCTGCCAAACGGTGCTCGACTCGGGCCTGCGCGGTCGCGGCGGGGCCGCCTTCCCGGCAGGCATCAAGTGGCGCACCGTCCGCGAAGCGAACGCCGCGCAAAAGTACATCGTCTGCAATGCGGACGAAGGCGACTCGGGCACGTTCTCGGATCGTCTCGCGATGGAAGGCGATCCGTTCGCGCTGATCGAAGGCATGATCATCGCCGGGATCTCGACCGGGGCGACGCGCGGCTACATTTACGTGCGCAGCGAATACCCTCATTCGATCTCGATGCTGAACGCGGCCATCGGCAAGGCACGCGCGGCGGGGTGGCTCGGCGAGCGCGTGCTCGGCTCCGACCACGCATTCGAACTCGAAGTCGCCAAGGGTGCGGGCTCGTACGTGTGCGGCGAGGAAACGGCGCTGCTCGAATCGCTCGAAGGCAAGCGCGGCGTGGTTCGCGCGAAGCCGCCGGTCCCGGCGCTCGTCGGCTTGTTCGGTCAACCGACCGTCGTCAACAACGTCATCACGCTCGCGACGGTGCCGATCATCTTCGCGCGCGGCGCGCAGTTCTACCGCGATTTCGGTATGGGACGCTCCCGCGGCACGCTGCCGTTCCAACTGGCCGGCAATATCAAGCAAGGCGGGCTCGTGGAACTGGCCTTCGGTGTCACGCTGCGCGAGCTCGTCGAGAAATTCGGCGGCGGCACAGCGAGCGGCCGGCCGGCGCGTGCGGTGCAAGTCGGCGGCCCGCTCGGCACCTATCTGCCGGAAAGCCAATGGGACATTCCGCTCGACTATGAAGCCTACGCGGCCGTCGGCGCGGTCGTCGGCCACGGCGGGCTCGTCGTTCACGACGATACGTCGAACCTGGCCGAACTCGCGCAATACGCGATGCACTTTTGCGCCGTCGAATCGTGCGGCAAATGCACGCCCTGCCGCATCGGCTCCACGCGCGGCGTCGAAGTCATCGCGCGCATTCGCAACGGCGATACGTCGGAAAAGCAAGTGCAACTGCTGCGCGAGCTCTGCGACACGATGGTGTCCGGTTCGCTCTGCGCGATGGGCGGCATGACGCCCTACCCCGTGCTGTCCGCCCTCGACCACTTTCCCGAAGACTTCGGTCTTCGCCCCGTTCAGCCGAAAGCGGCTGCGGCTTGACGATGGAGCCTCTCATGTCCGATGCGCCCGCCCGTACCCCTTCCGCCTCGATGAACTCGGGCGGCTGCGGTTCCGCACACTGCGCATGTCGTTCGAGCGCGGCTTCGCCGCTCGACGACACCGATTACGGTACGCCGCGCCGGCACGCCGACACCGACGTCACGCTCGAAATCGACGGGCAATCGGTCACGGTGCCGGCGGGTACGTCCGTCATGCGCGCCTCGATCGAAGCCGGCATCAACGTGCCCAAGCTGTGCGCGACGGATTCGCTCGAACCGTTCGGCTCCTGCCGCCTGTGCCTCGTCGAAATCGAAGGCAAGCGCGGCTATCCGGCCTCGTGCACCACACCCGTCGAGGCGGGCATGCGCGTGCGCACGCAAAGCGACCGGCTGCAGGCGCTGCGCCGCAACGTGATGGAGCTCTACATCTCCGATCACCCGCTCGATTGTCTAACTTGTCCCGCCAACGGCGATTGCGAGCTGCAAGACATGGCCGGCGTGGTCGGCCTGCGCGAAGTGCGCTACGGCTTCGACGGCGCGAACCACCTGAAGGACGTCAAGGACGAATCGAATCCCTATTTCACCTACGATCCCGCCAAGTGCATCGTTTGCAATCGCTGCGTGCGCGCATGCGAGGAGACGCAAGGCACGTTCGCGTTGACGATCGCGGGGCGCGGCTTCGAATCGCGCGTCGCGGCGAGCGAAAATCAGCCGTTCATGGAATCGGAGTGCGTCTCGTGCGGCGCTTGCGTCGCGGCCTGCCCCACTGCCACGCTCGTTGAAAAGACTGTCTCGTTCGTCGGTCAAGCCGAACACTCGGTCATCACGACGTGCGCTTATTGCGGCGTGGGCTGCTCGTTCAAGGCCGAGATGAAGGGCAGCGAAGTCGTACGCATGACGCCGTACAAGAACGGTCAGGCCAACGAAGGTCATGCCTGCGTGAAAGGACGCTTTGCCTGGGGCTATGCGACGCACAAGGATCGCATCACCAAGCCGATGATTCGCGCGGAAATCACCGACCCTTGGCGCGAGGTGACGTGGGAGGAAGCGATCGCCTACGCGGCTTCCGAGTTTCGTCGCATTCAAGGCAAGTTCGGGCGCGATTCGGTGGGCGGCATCACCTCTTCGCGCTGTACGAACGAGGAAACGTATCTCGTGCAGAAGCTCGTGCGGGCGGCCTTCGGCAACAACAATGTCGACACCTGCGCGCGCGTCTGCCATTCGCCCACTGGCTATGGCTTGAAGACGACCCTCGGCGAATCGGCCGGCACGCAGACCTTCGCGTCCGTCGAGAAGTCCGACGTCATCATGGTCATCGGGGCGAACCCGACGGACGGCCACCCGGTGTTCGGCTCGCGTCTGAAGCGCCGGCTGCGCGAAGGCGCCAAGCTCATCGTCGCCGATCCGCGTCGCATCGATCTCATCGATGGGCCTCACGTCAAAGCCGCCTACCATTTGCAATTGCGCCCGGGCACGAACGTCGCGCTCGTCAACGCGCTCGCGCATACGATCGTCACCGAAGGACTGCTCAACGAGGCGTTCATCGCCGAGCGCTGTGAACCGCTTGCCTTCGAGCAGTGGCGCGCATTCGTCTCCAAGCCCGAGAACTCGCCGGAAGCGACGGCGGACATCACGGGCGTCCCCGCCGAGCAGCTGCGCGAGGCGGCACGCCTTTACGCGACAGGCGGCAACGCGGCCATCTACTACGGCC
The DNA here is from genome assembly GCF_051954495.1 of Trinickia sp. Lineage (GTDB taxonomy): Bacteria > Pseudomonadota > Gammaproteobacteria > Burkholderiales > Burkholderiaceae > Trinickia. The sequence continues at coordinate 31,553 of NZ_JBQCHR010000126.1, read as the reverse complement.
TCGGCGTAACCGAACATGCTCAGGGCTCGACGATGGTCATGGGCATCGCGAATCTCGCGATGGCCACGGGCAACATCGGCCGCGAAGGCGTGGGCGTCAATCCGCTGCGTGGCCAGAACAACGTGCAGGGTTCGTGCGACATGGGCTCGTTCCCGCACGAGCTGCCCGGCTATCGCCATATCGGCGGCGCCGAGGTGCGCGGCGAATTCGAAGCGGCGTGGGGCGTGCAGTTGCAGCCCGAACCCGGCCTGCGCATCCCGAACATGTTCGACGCGGCGCTCGACGGCAGCTTCAAGGGCTTGTACTGCCAAGGCGAGGACATCGTTCAATCGGATCCGGACACGCAGCACGTGGCCGCGGCCCTTTCGTCGATGGAATGCATCGTCGTGCAGGACATCTTCCTGAACGAGACGGCGAAGTACGCGCATGTCTTCCTGCCCGGCTCGTCCTTCCTCGAGAAAGACGGCACGTTCACGAACGCGGAACGCCGGATCTCGCGCGTGCGGCGCGTCATGCCGCCGCTGGCCCGTTACGCCGATTGGGAAGTCACGCTGATGCTCTCTCGTGCGCTCGGCTACGATATGGATTACGCGAACCCGTCGGAAATCATGGACGAAATCGCGCGGCTCACGCCGACGTTCCATGGCGTCTCGTATGCGCTCATCGACCGTCTCGGCAGCGTGCAATGGCCTTGCAACGAACAAGCGCCCGAAGGCACGCCGACGATGCACATCGATGAATTCGTGCGGGGCAAGGGTAAGTTCGTCATCACGCAGTTCGTGGCTACGCGCGAGAAAGTGACGCGACGTTACCCGCTGCTGCTCACGACCGGCCGTATCCTTTCGCAATACAACGTCGGCGCGCAGACACGCCGCACCGAAAACTCGCGCTGGCACGAAGAGGATCGCCTCGAGATCCATCCGCATGACGCCGAGGACCGCGGCATCAAGACGGGCGATTGGGTCGGCATCGAATCGCGTTCGGGTCAAACGGTGTTGCGCGCGCTCGTGAGCGAACGCATGCAGCCCGGCGTCGTCTACACGACGTTCCACTTCCCCGAATCGGGAGCGAACGTCATCACGACGGACAGCTCCGACTGGGCGACCAACTGCCCCGAATATAAGGTCACGGCCGTTCAGGTGCAGCCGGTACAGCAGCCGTCCGAATGGCAGCAGCAGTACGAGCGCTTCAACGAAGCGCAGCTCGAGCTGTTGCGCGAGCGTACGGTCGCCGCGGCGACGAACGGCAAGTAGGCGCGATGATCGGCAAACGAAAACTGACCCACGAAGGCAAAGCGCGATGAAGGTCGAGCACTTGATCGAGATGGCCAATCAGATCGGCGAGTTTTTCGCATCGATGCCCGACCATGAGGAAGCGCTGGTCGGCATCGCGGATCACATCCGGCGCTTCTGGGAACCGCGGATGCGTCGAGCGATCCTCGACTCGCTCGACGATGCGGCCGCGAGCGCCGAAATGTCGCCGATCGTGCGAGAGGCGCTGACGCGTGCGCGCGAAAAGCTCACTCCGCGACCGGCCGCCGTCTCGTAACCTCCCCCCAAGCGGGATTGCGCGGGGCGGCTCAGACTTGCGATCGGCCAGCCGAAAACCAGGTCTCGCAATGCCGCGCGAGGGCGCTCGCATCCGATGCGGGCCGGCCGCGAGCGCAGATATAGCCATCCGGCCGTACGAGGTAAAACGCAGGGCGGGTGCGCCCATACGCGTGCATGAGCGAGGGGGCGTCCCCTTCGCGCGCATCGGTCACGCGCCAAATTCTCACCACGCCAGGCAATGCGGCTTCGATCGCCGAGGCCAGACGGTCGTACTCGGGGTCGGCTGCGACAGGCGGCGCCGCGAGCGTACCCGTCGCGTCGAGCATTGCCTCCACGCCGCCGGGCAACGCCACGAGCACGAACAGCGAGAACAACCCCGGATCGTGAAGGTCGTAGAGACGCGCCGTCCCTGGCGCTCGCCCAAGCGGTCCGTCGACGACATGCACGAGCGCATCGGGTGCGCGCTCCCCGGCGCGCGGCCCGCCATCGAGCACGCGCTCCAGTGTGAGCGGGCTGCGCCGGTACTGGATGGCGAGTTCGCTCACCATGAGCCGCGCCGCATCGCGCAGCGGCCCGAACGCGGCCAGCACCGGCATCACGCGCTCACGCAGCAGCTTGAACGGGCCGCGCTCGGCTTCCGCCAACTGCGTGACGAAGGCCGTTTGGCGCAGCACGTCGCGCTCGATCGGATGACGCTCCGCTTGGTAACTGTCGAGCAGCGGCTCCCCCGCCTGGCCCGCCATCCGCCGCGCGAGCTTCCAGCCGAGGTTCAGCGCCTCTTGGATGCCGGTGTTCATGCCCTGCGCCCCGGCCGGACTGTGGATATGCGCGGCATCGCCGGCCAGGAAGACGCGCTGGGTCCGCAAACGCTCCACCATCCGGCTGTTGAGATGAAAGTAAGACGACCAGGTGAGCTGCGACAACGTCACCGGATGATGCACGCGCTGCATCGCGACCGTTCGGCACAGTTCGAGCGACGGGTGCGCGTCGCCGTTGGCTAGCGCGGGCGCGTCGGCGCGAGTCTGCTCCGACGGGCGCTCGACGGCAACCTCATGAGCCGGCGCATGAGCTTCGTCCGCCGCGGCCGGCGCGTTGTCGGCAATGAAGCGATGGCGGCCGGCTCCCATCGGAATGATTGCAGCGAGCCCGTCTCCCGACGCGAATAAATGAAACTCGTCGTCGGATAGATCGGAGTCCGCCTGGAGGTCGGCGAGCATGAACGTTTGCTCGAGCGTCTTGCCCGCGAAATTGAGGCCCATCAGATGACGCACCGTGCTGTGAGCACCGTCGGCGCCGACCACATAGGCGACGCTGCACACCTCCTCCCGGCCGTCTGCATGCAACAGCCGCGCTTCGACTTCGGATGCGCTCTGCCGCAAACCGACGAGTTCCACGCCGCGCTCGATCGTCACGCCGAGCGTCGCTAGATGCTCCGTCAGCAAGCGCTCCGTGACGGATTGGTCGAGACAGAGCAGATAGGGATAACGCGTCTGAAGTGGATCGAAATCGAGGCGAGCGAGCCGATTGCCGTTCGAGTAGAGGTTGGCTGCGCGCAGCCGGTGGCCGAGCGCGAGGAACGGCTCGACGACGCGGTGCTGCTCGAACAGCTCGAGCGTGCGCGCTTGAATGCCGATGGCGCGCGAGTGCGCGCTCGCGTGAGGCGAACGATCGATGAGGCGCACGTTCGTATGTGCGCGCGCCAAGCTCATCGCGCAAGCGAGCCCGGTCGGCCCCGCCCCGACGATCAGCACCGGCAGCGCGTTGGCGGTCACGGCGGCCATGCTTGTCCTCCGGCGAACCAAAGATCTTGCCAAGTGTACGCCCGTCGCCCGTTATCGGGGCTCGACCTGCGCTTGTCGAACATCTGAACCGTTCGGGCCGCGTTAGGCCGGGCCGCGTTAGGCCGGGCCGCGATAGGCCGGGCCGGCCGAGTATGGGACAATGCCGCGTTTGCGCCATTGCCTGCCGTCATGGATCCCTTTTTCGCGCGCGCCTACGCGGCGCATCGTGACGGACGCCTCGCCGACGCCGAGCGCGACTATCGCGCGGCGATCGACGCCGATCCCGTCCACACCGACGCCCTCCATCTGCTGGGGGTGCTGCGCCACCAGCAAGGACGCCACGAAGAAGCGGCCGACCTCGTCGGCCGGGCGGTCGCGCTGCGGCCGAACGATGCCGCGCTGCAGCTCAATCTCGGCAACGCGCTGAAAGCGCTCGGCCGGCTCGACGGCGCCATCGAGCGCTTTCGCAACGCGCTTTCGCTCGCGCCCGAATTTGCGCTTGCGCATTACAACCTCGGCAATGCGTACGCTCAGGCCGGCCGCCATGAAGACGCCGCCGATGCGTTCGAAAAATCGCTGCGTCTCCAGCCGAACGACGCCTCGACGTACAACAATCTCGGCAACGCGTTGCATGCGCTCGGCCGCGGCGAAGAGGCGATCGCGGCATTTTCGCGGGCGTTGACGCTGCGCCCCGGACATGCGGGCGCGCGCAACAATCTTGGAATGGCGCTCGCGGCGCTCGGCCGCGCCGACGAAGCGATCGAGCAATTTCGCGCCGCGCTCGAGGCCGAGCCGCGCTATGTCGCGGCCTACTTCAATCTGGGCAATACGCTGGATGCACTTGGGCGCCACGAGGAAGCCGTCGGCGCCTTCGACGCTGCCCTCGGGCTGCAGGGTGCGTTCCCGCCCGCGCTGCTCGGCCTGGGCAACGCACTGGCCGCGCTGGGCAGGCATGCCGAGGCGATCGCCCGCTTCGAACGCGCCGTTGGCCTCGACCCGCAACTCGCGCTGGCCTGGCTCGGCCTCGGCAATGCACGCCACGCGCTCGGTGCGCACGAAGCGGCCTTGCGTGCGTTCGACCAGGCGCTGCGGCTGCGGCCCGAGCTTGCGTCGGCGCAATTGAATCGCGCGCTCACGCTGCTCACGCTCGGCGATTTCTCGCGCGGGCTTCCCGCATACGAATCGCGTCTCGCCATCGCCACGATTGCGACGAGCGCCGCGGCGGCGGACTCGGCCTACGCGGTCAGCCCCGCCTTACCGCCGCGCTGGCGCGGCGAGCCGATTGCCGAACGCACGCTGTGGATCGAAGCCGAGCAAGGCTTCGGCGACACGCTGCAATTTCTGCGTTTCGTGCCGCTGGCGCGCGAACGCGCAGGCCGCATCGTGCTCACCGTGCAGCGCGAGCTTGCGCCGCTCGTCGCGCCGCTCGCGCAGGCGTGGCGCGTCGCGGTCGCGGTGGCCGGCGAAGCGAGGCCGCAAGCAGACCTGCATTGCCCGCTGCTCAGCTTGCCGCTCGCGCTCGGCATCGAGTTCGACACGATCCCGTCGACGCGGCGCTACGTGGAGGTACCGGCGGCCTATCGCCGACGCTGGCGCGGCTCGCTCGGCGGCCATGCGAAAGTCAAGGTCGGTTTGGCCTGGTCGGGGCGGATCCAAGCCCAAGAGAATCGGGCGATGCCCGTCGAAGCGCTCGCCCCGCTCTTCGCGCTTCCCGGCATCGATTGGCTCGTGCTGCAGCCCAATCTGACCGACGACGACAAGCGAGCGCTCGAAGCATACGCGCGCACGGCATCGGTTCACCGGTTCGACGATCGTATCGGCGACTTCGCCGACACCGCCGCCATCGTCGACCGGCTCGACGCAGTCGTATCGATCGACACGTCGATCGCCCACTTGGCTGGCGCATTGGGCAAGCCGCTTTGGCTCATGCTTCCTTACGCGGCCGACTGGCGCTGGTTCACGAACACCGACCGCAGCCCCTGGTATCCGAGCGCTCGGCTCATGCGGCAGCCCTCCCCCGAACAATGGGGCCCAGTCGTCGAGGGCATCGCGCGCGCACTCTCACGCGAATACCTGGGCCTCGCTTAGCAGGCACGAAAACGAACGGGGCGCATCGGGCGCCCCAACGCGCGCTATGTGGGTCCCTGGCCGCTGTTTCCGGTCCCTAGCCGATCAAAGCGCGCCGCCGCGTTCCCGGATTTGCGGCCACGCGAGCTTCATGTAGTACAGCATCGACCAGATCGTCAGCACGGCCGCGAGATAGATGAGCCACAGGCCCCACACGCGAGTATCGATCGCAAGCGCCGTGCCGAGCGGCACCTTGCCGTAGAAGAGCAGCATCGGAATCGCCACCATCTGGCAGGCGGTCTTGAACTTGCCGAGTTGATTGACGGCGACGCTCTTGGACGCGCCGATCTGCGCCATCCATTCGCGCAGCGCGGAAATGGCGATCTCGCGGCCGACGATCACGAGGGCGATGGCCGAATCGATGCGAGCCAGTTGCACGAGCATGAGCAAGGCCGCCGTGACCATCAGCTTGTCGGCCACCGGATCGAGAAAGGCGCCGAACGCCGACGTCTGATTCCATTTGCGCGCGAGATAGCCGTCGAACCAATCGGTCAGCGCGGCCAGCACGAAGATTGCCGCCGCGGCGATATTGCGGTCGACCGCGCTCAGCATCGTGTCGGGGACATAGAACACGCCGACGACGAGCGGAATCAGCACGATTCGCAGCCACGTCAGAAAAATCGGAAAGTTGAACGGCATGGACGGTTGGCGGGCGTTGGAGTAGTAATGGGAGCGAGCAAGGCAGACGCCATTGTGCCGCGTCGTCGAACCCGCCACAAGCCAAGCGCCCGGCGCGGCGCCATCGGGCGCCGGCGCGCGAGCGGCTCAGTGCAGTTGCCGGTAAATCTGCTCGGCGAGCGAACGGGAAATGCCTTCCACGCTCGCCAAGTCCTCGACGCTCGCGGCCACGACGCCGCGCAACCCCCCGAACCGCGCGAGCAGGCGCTGGCGTCGCTTCGCCCCGATGCCGTCGAGTTCTTCCAAGCGCGAGGTTTGACGCGCCTTCGCGCGCTTGGCGCGCATCCCGGTGATCGCGAAGCGGTGAGCTTCGTCGCGGATCTGCGCGACGAGCATCAGCGCCGCGCTTTCCTTGCCGAGTTCGAGCGGCGCGCGGCCATCCGCGAATACGAGCGTTTCGAGCCCCACCTTGCGGCCCTCGCCCTTGGCGACGCCCACGAGCATCGAGCGGTCGAGCCCGAGCTCGGTGAATACCTGGCGGGCGACCTCGACCTGTCCTTTGCCGCCGTCGATCAGCACGATGTTCGGCAGCACACCGCCGGCCGCGATCGGTTCCGCCGAATCGGCGGCCAGCTCGGGCGCGGCGGCCGCCTCGGCTTGCAGCTGCGCAGCCCGATCCTCGGCATTGCCGGCAGCCAGCGCGACGAGTTTCTCGTAGCGGCGCGTGAGCACCTGCCGCATGGCGGCATAATCGTCGCCCGGCGTGATGCCCGTGATGTTGTAGCGGCGATACTCGCCCGGCTGCATCTTGTGATCGCGGTAGACGACACACGACGCTTGAGTGGCTTCACCCATCGTGTGACTGATGTCGAAACATTCGATGCGCAAATGCGCGAGGTCGTCGCATTCCATGCCGAGCGTCTCGGCCAGCGAGCGCGTGCGCGCCTGCTGCGAGCCGCGTTCCGACAACAGCCGCGCGAGCGCCAGCCGTGCATTTTGCTCGGCCATCGCCAACCACACGCGCCGCTGGCCCTGGGGCTGACGCACGAACACGACCTTGTGTCCTGCCTGCTCGGCCAGCAGATCGACGAGTTCGGCGTTGGCGGGTGCGTGGCTGACCACGAGCACGGGGGGAATGCGATTGCCAAGGTAATGTTGAGCGACGAACGCCTCGAGCACTTCGGTTTCGATGCCGGGCTCGAGGCGCTCTGCCTCGTTGGCCTCGTTGGCCTCTTGGTGCGCTTGGTCCGTTTCCTCCGCTGGGCCCAGCGATGCAGCTTGCGTCGCTACGTCTTCCGGCACGACCGGCTCCGCTTCACCTTCTTGCTCATCGCCGGCGAAGACACTCTCCACGTGCGTGGGGAAATAAGCCTTGTCGCCGAGGTGCCGTCCGCCGCGCACCATGGCGAGATTGACGCAGACGCGCCCGCCCCGGGCGATCACGGCCAGGATGTCGACATCGCTGTCGCCGCCGACCTCGATCGCCTGCTGATGCAATACGGTCGAGAGCGAGCTCATCTGATTGCGCACAGCCGCGGCTTGCTCGAACTTGAGCTCTGCGGCGAACGCATGCATCTTGGTTTCGAGTTCCTTCATGACCTCGTTCTGCCGCCCGAGCAGAAAGCGCGACGCGTTCGCCACGTCGCGCGCGTAATCCTCTTCGCCGATGGCTCCCACGCACGGCGCGGTGCAGCGCCCGATCTGATGCAGCAGGCACGGCCGCGTCCTGTTGTTGAACACGGAATCCTCGCAGGTGCGCAACTGAAACACGCGCTGCAAGATTTGAATGCTCTCGCGTACCGCCCAAGCGCTCGGGAAAGGCCCGAAATACTGATTTTTCTTATCGACCGAGCCGCGGTAATACGCCATGCGGGGAAAAGCATGCGCCGTCAGCTTCAGGTACGGATACGACTTGTCGTCGCGAAACAGAATGTTGTAGCGCGGCGCGAGCGCCTTGATGAGATTGTTCTCGAGCAGCAGCGCCTCGGCTTCCGAGCGCGTAACCGTGGTTTCGATGCGCGCGATGCGCGTGATCATCATCGCAATGCGCGGCGACAGTTGCGTCTTGGTGAAGTAGCTCGATACGCGCTTTTTCAGATCGCGCGCCTTGCCGACGTAGAGCACGTTCTCCTGCGCGTCGTAATAGCGGTACACGCCCGGCAAGTGCGGCAGTTGGGCGAGAAACTTCTTCGGTTCGAAGGGCGGGTTCTGAGCGTCGGAGTCGGTCATGCGAATTGGGAGGCGAAGCGCCGCGCGGCATGAGGCGGCGTGCTTTAGAATCGCCAGTTTAGACCATTTGCACGCGCCCTCGCGCCGCGGCCGGCCGGTCGCGCCGTCCGTCGTGGCCGATGCGCTCGGCCCCGCTCCCATCGCTCGCCCCTTCGCCATGCTCCCTGCCAGTCCAGACTCGATCGCTTGCGATTTGTTTTGCGCCGTCATCGACAACTTCGGCGACGTTGGCGTCTGCTGGCGCCTCGCCCGGCAACTGTCGTCCGAATACGGCTGGCAAGTCCGGTTGCTCGTCGACGATCTGCATACGTTCGCACGCCTGTGCCCGACGCTCGATGTCGCACTCGATCGCCAACGCGTGGAAGGCATCGTCGTCGAGCATTGGCGCGAACCCGCCCATGCCGGCGACGCCGTGACCGTCGCCGACATCGTCATCGAGGCGTTCGCTTGCGAGCTGCCGCCGGCGTACGTGGCCGCGATGGCTCGGCGCGCGCGCCAGCCCGTGTGGATCAACCTCGAATATCTCAGCGCCGAAGACTGGGTAGCCGAGTGCCATTTGAAGCCGTCGCCGCATGCGCGCCATGCGCTCACCAAGATTTTCTTCTTTCCGGGTCTGGGGCCGGGCACGGGCGGCGTCCTGAAGGAAAGATCGCTCGACGATGCGCGCCGCGCGTTCGAGGCCTCCCCGTCCGAGCGCGACGCCTGGTGGCGGCAAGCGACCGGCGGCCCCGCGCCCGAAACCGAGGCGACCGTCGTGTCGCTGTTCTCGTACGAAAATCCGGCCATCGACGGCTTGCTCGAGCAGTGGCGCGATGGCGCCTCGCCCATCGTGCTGCTCGCGCCGGAAGGGCGCATTTCGGGCGCGCTCGCGCGCTTTTTCGGCCAGCGCGCCTTCCACGCCGGCGCGCATGCCGAACGCGGCAACCTTCGCGCGCACGCGTTGGGGTTCCGGCCCCAGCCCGAATTCGACCCGTTGCTGTGGGCCAGCGACGTGAACTTCGTGCGCGGCGAAGACTCGTTCGTGCGTGCGCAGTGGGCCCGCCGGCCTTTCGTCTGGCACATCTACCCGCAAGCGGACGCCGCCCATCGGCCAAAGCTCGATGCCGCGCTCGGACACTACGCGGCCGGCCTCGCGCCCGACGCGCAAGCGGCGCTCGGTCGCTTCTGGCACGCGTGGAATGGCTCGGGCACACCCGATTGGGCCGATTTTTGGGGCCATCGGGCAGCGCTCGAGGCGCGCGCCGAAACCTGGGCCGACGAGCTCGCATCCATCGGCGACCTGGCGGGCAACCTAGCCGAATTCACAAAAATGCAGTTAAAATAAGCGGTTATCCGACGGCGTAGTGCATCCGTACGGTTAAGTCGATGGGCTCGATTCGATGACTTCAGCCCTATCGGCCCCCAACCGATCGATGCGCGACCGAGAAGCGATGGATGTCGCTGCCGTTGAGCAACAGGTCAGCCACCTTATTCGCATAGGATTGTTTTTTATGAAGATCGCACAGGAACTGCGCACGGGCAACGTCGTCATGATCGGCAGCGACGCCATGGTCGTGCAAAAGACCGAGTACAACAAATCGGGCCGCAACGCCGCCGTCGTCAAGATGAAGCTGAAGAATCTGCTGACGGGCGCCGGGATGGAAGCCGTCTACAAGGCCGACGATAAATTCGACGTGGTCGTGCTCGACCGCAAGGAAGTCACGTACTCGTATTTCGCCGATCCCATGTACGTCTTCATGGACGCCGACTACAACCAATTCGAAGTCGAAGCCGAGATGATGGGCAATGCGCTCAACTACCTCGAAGACGGCATGCCCTGCGAAGTGGTGTTCTACAACGAAAAGGCGATTTCCGTCGAACTGCCCACCACCCTCGTGCGCGAAATCACGTACACGGAGCCGGCGGTCAAGGGCGATACGTCGTCGGGCAAGGTGCTCAAGACGGCGAAGATCACAACGGGGTTCGAGCTCCAAGTGCCGCTCTTCTGCAACATCGGCGACAAGATCGAAATCGATACCCGTACGGACGAATACCGCAGCCGCGCGTAACGCGGCATCGCGGGCTCGCCCGCGGAAAGCGATAAATCGACCGAAAGCGCCCCACGGGGCGCTTTTTTTTTCGTATGAGTAGTGTATGGTGAAGCAATCTTTACCGGTCGTTTTTTCACGGTGGACCGGCCGAAACTGCCGCTCTTGCCGAGTGGCGCCCGTAAGTGCTTGTTCCATAAGGAGGAACGATCTGGCACGCGAAATGCTTGGAGATAGGTGCCCGTTCGCCGTCTCACGCATTCTCCGTGCATGGCGTCTTTTGTCCATAGCGCCGACGGGCTCTCGACTCCTTGATTGATAACGCCAGCCATGCCACATGCCCTGATTGTCGAAGACGATCCCAATAGCTTGTCCGGCCTCAATGCAATCGTCGCCGCCGACGGCTTTTCCGTCGACACGGCCGCGACGCTCGCCGAGGCGCGCGCCGCACTGACGCGCTTCATCCCCGACGTCGTGCTGATCGATCTCAATTTGCCGGACGGCAGCGGTCTCGATCTGCTGCACAACCTGCCGGCGCAGCCCGACGGCGTGGTGCCCGTGATCGTGATGACAGGGAACGCAACGGTCGAGAGCGCGATCGAAGGCCTGCGCCACGGAATCTGGGACTACCTGCTCAAACCCGTCAACATCCCGCGGCTGCGCAGCTTGCTGGCGCGCATTCCCCGGCCGTACGAATTGACCGAGGAAGTGCAGTCGCTTCGCTCGACGCTGCGCCGGCTCGGCCGCTTCGGCCCCATGATCGGCCGCAGCAACGCCATCCAGCATGTCTACGACTCGATCGAGCGCCTGGCGCCGACCGAGTCGGCGGTGCTCATCTGCGGCGAAGCAGGCACGGGCAAGGAAGTGGCGGCGCGCACGCTGCATGAGATGAGCCGCCGCCGCAAAGGCCCGTTCGTCGTTTTCGATTGCCGCGCCTTCGCGCGCGACGGCGGCGCCGAACGCGGGCTGGACAGCATGCTGTTCGGCCAGGAAAGCGCGATGCCGACCATCGAGCGGCGCGAGCCAGGGCTGTTCGAGCAGGCCGCGGGCGGCACCCTCTTTCTCGATGAGATCGTCGAACTGCCATTGCCGCAGCAAGAAGCGCTGTTGCGCGCGCTCGACTCGCAAACCTACATGCGCGTGGGCGGCAGCAACCAAGTCAGCGTCGATTGCCGCATCGTCGCCGCCACACGCAAGCCGGCGCGCGACGCGGTCGCGCATGGCGTACTGCGTGAAGACCTGTGGCTGCGGCTCGACGCGGCGTCGATCAATCTACCGCCGCTGCGCGAGCGCGACGACGACGCGGTGCTGCTCGCGGAAGCGCTCGTCGACGAGCTCAATCGCGAAATCAACGCGAGCGGCCTCGCCACGGTGAGCAAGCGCATCGGGCCGAACCTCGTGCGCGAATGCTTGACCTACGATTGGCCAGGCAACGTTCGAGAGCTGCACGAACGTGTGCGGCGCGCCTACAACGCGTCGGGCGAAATCGTCGATTCGCTGCGGGCCGACGAGGCGAACGGCTCGAGCGGCCGCCGCTTGAACGGCAGCAGCGTACAGGTCACGGTCGGCACGCCGCTGTCCGACGTCGAAGATCTGCTCATTCGCGCGACGCTCGACGCGGTTGGCGGCACGCGGCATCGTGCCGCGACGTTGCTGGGTATTAGTCCGAAGACGCTCTACAACAAACTGCAACGCATGAAGATGGCCTGACGGCTCCCGCGGTCGACGCTTCCGGTCTTACGCAAAGGCGCTGCGCAGCAGTGCCTGTGCTTCCCGGTACGCAGGCCGCTCGAGCAACTTGCCCCAGCTCGGCGCCTTGCCGCGCGGACGCAGCTGCCGCAGCCGCTGCGCGCTCTCCTTCGACGGCACGTACGCGAGCTCGCGCAGCACGGCTTCCGCAGCCTCCGGCTGATTGCAGACGAGCACCATGTCGCAGCCGGCCTCCAGCGCCGCCTGCGCAGCCTGCGTGAGCGTGCCGCCCGCGCGCGCCGCTTCCATCGACAAATCGTCGCTGAAGATCGCCCCGGTGAAACGCAGTTGCTTGCGCAATATTTCCTGCAGCCAAATGCGCGAAAAGCCGGCGGGTTTTTCGTCGACCTTCGTGTAGATCACGTGCGCCGGAATAACGGACGCGAGCGCCATGCCTAGCCAATCGTACGGGGCGGCGTCCGCGTTGAGAATGTCATCGAGTTCGCGCTCGTCGACAGGCAGCGCCACGTGCGAATCCGCGCTGGCGAACCCGTGCCCGGGAAAGTGCTTGCCGCAGTTGCCCATGCCCGCGAGCGCGAGGCCATGGTTCAGGCTCTTTGCGAGCAAGGTCACCACGCGCGGATCGCGATGAAAAGCGCGATCGCCGATGACCGACGAGCGTCCGTAATCGAGATCGAGCACGGGCGTGAAGCTCATATCGACGCCGCATGCGCGCAGCTCGGCGGCGAGCACATAGCCTGTGGCCGTGGCGACCTTCGTCGCAAGCAGCACATCCCGATCCCACAGCTCGCCCAGCCGCCGCATCGCCGGCAAGACGGTGAAGCCGTCCGTGCGGAAACGCTGAACGCGCCCGCCCTCGTGATCGACGGCGATGAGCAGATCGTCGCGCACGTCGCGAATCGCGTCGGTCAGCGCGACGAGCTGCCGTCGATTCTCGAAGTGACGCGCAAACAGGATGACGCCGCCCGTCATCGGGTGCGAGAGGCGCCGCACGTCGTCTTTGTCGAGCACGGGGCCCTTGACGTCGAGCATGACCGGTCCGGGGAAAGTTTTCATCGGATAAGTGCGAGAAAAATCGAATATGAAACGGCGTCGGCAGTCCCGACCGGGGCGACGGCTAGACGAATCGAAAGAGACTCAAGTCGCGCTCGGCGCCAAGTCGGATTCGGCGATGACGAACGCCACCGCGTAATCGCGCTCGTCGCTGACCGTGACCTGCGCCGTGATGCCGCGCTCGGCGAGCCAATCGGCCAGTTCGCCCGACGCCTTGACGATGGGCTTGCCGCTCGCCTCGTTCAGCGTCTGCAGGGCGCGCCAGGTCATGGGCCAGTGCATGCCGAGCCCGATCGCCTTGGAAAACGCCTCCTTGGCCGAAAAGCGCGTGGCGAGAAACGCTAGCCCTCGCACTTCCGAGCGGGCCTTGCGCGCATGGTAGATGCGCAGTTCGTCCGGGCCGAGCACCTTCTCGGCAAAGCGTCCGTTCGTGCGCGTCATGACCGCCGCCACGCGGCTCACTTGAATGACGTCGGTGCCGATCCCGTAGATGGCCATACTTTCGCCGCTCGGATCAGTGCGTCGCGGCAAGACGCGCGGCCACCATGATGGCCTTCATCTCGCGCACCGCGTTGTCCCAGCCGGAAAAGATCGCTTGCGCGACGATGGCGTGGCCGATGTTCAGCTCGACGATGCCCTCGATCGCCGCGATCTGCTGCACGTTCGTATAGTGCAAGCCATGACCGGCGTTGACTTTCAACCCTAACGACGCGCCGAACGCGACGCCGCGTACGATGCGCTCGTACTCGCGCCGCTGATCGGCTTCGCCGTGCGCATCGGCGTACTGTCCTGTATGCAGTTCGATGACGGGCGCCCCGGCCTCATGTGCCGCGCGAATCTGTGTTTCGTCCGCATCGATGAAAAGCGACACGCGCGACCCGGCGTCGGCCAACTGGCGGCAAGCGGCGCGCACCGATTCAAAATGCCCCGCTACGTCGAGCCCCCCCTCCGTCGTCAGCTCGGCGCGCTTTTCTGGCACGAGACACACGTCGTGCGGGCGCACATCGCAGGCAATATCCAGCATTTCCGGCGTAACCGCGCATTCGAGGTTCATGCGCGTCGACAGCTGCGTACGCAGCGCGCGCACGTCCGCATCGACGATGTGGCGCCGGTCCTCGCGCAAATGCAGCGTGATGGCGTCGGCGCCCGCCGCCTCCGCTTGCAGCGCGGCGCGAATCGGGTCCGGATAGCGCGTGCCGCGCGCGTTGCGCAGCGTGGCGACGTGATCGATATTGACACCCAGATCGATGACGGTCGGAGACGTCAGAAAGAAGCTCATAGATTCTGCAGGTCGAGAAGGATCTGTCGGGTGGCGAGCGGCGTGCCGCCCAGATAAGTGTTGAGCAGAAAGCGCATCAGCGTTTTGCTTTGCGCGATGGTCTGAGCACGATGGTAATCGTCGCGCTCCATATCGAGCAACGTCTGACCCGACACGATGGGCCAATGCGACGGCAATGCATCGCTCGCCTCGCGCACGCCGCGCTGGGGATCGAACACATACCGGCCCTCGGGCGTCACGGCTCTTCGCGCGGCCGTGCGGTCGAGCGACATCGCATAACCGGTCTCGCGCAGCAGCACGCGTTCGAACGAGCGCAGCACCTGGACCGGCGGCTCGTCGTGGGCGAGGCGCGTGAGCGTGACGACATAGTGATGAAACAACTGAGGGTGCGGGTCCTCGCGCGCGCAAAATTTCACGAGCAGTTCGTTCACGTAGAAGCCGCACAGCAGCGCGTCGCCCGCCAACGGCAGCATTCCGCCCACCCATTCCGCACCCGTGAGCGTGCGCATCTCCGATTTGCCCGACCACGACATCGACAGCGGCTGAAACGTCTGCAGCACGCCGCGCAACGCCGAGTGCGGTCGCTTCGCCCCTTTCGCGACGAGCGCGAGCCGACCGTGATCGCGCGAGAAAACATCGATGACGAGACTCGTCTCGCGGTAGGGATAGCTGTGCAAGACGAACGCAGGCTGCTCCGCGATCCGGTGCGCGCTCTCGCGCGAGACGCGGCGGGGTTCCGCCGCGGGCATGCCTTCGGTATCGGCATGGCGCACCGCTTCGGCGCGCCTCGTACGACGGCGCGGCTTGGGGGCATGCCCGTCCTCGGTTGCCGGTTCATCTGGCAGGACTCGCGCGCCGCGACTGCGCGCATCGCCGGCCGTATCGAGCTCAGGCGACGGAAGCGCTACCGGCGCGTCGTGGATCTCGTCATTCGTACCCATAGGCGCGCAGCCCGGCTTCGTTGTCGGCCCATCCGCTCTTCACCTTGATGAAGGTTTCGAGATAAACGGGGCCGTCGAAGAGCTTCTCCATATCGACGCGCGCCTCAGTGCTGATCTGCTTGAGCTTCGCGCCCTTGTGCCCGATGATCATCGCCTTATGGGCGTCGCGCTCGACGAGAATCGTCGCGAAGACGCGACGCAGACGCCCTTCCGTTTCGAACTTGTCGATCAGCACGGTGCTCGTGTAGGGCAATTCGTCGCCGGTCCACCGAAACACTTTCTCGCGCAGAATCTCGGCCGCGAGGAAACGCTCGCTGCGATCGGTCAGATCGTCTTCGCCGTAAATCGGCTCACCCTCGGGCAGGTACGGCTTGACCGTCTTCAGCAAATGCTCGACGTCCTCGACTCGCTTGGCCGACAACGGCACGATCTCCTTGAATTCACGCAGCGCGCCCATTTTCTGCAAGAACGGATACAGGCTCTTCTTGTCGGCCACCCGGTCGAGCTTGTTCACGACGAGCAGCACCGGCGCCGACGGCGGAATCAGATCGAGCACCTTCTGATCGTCCGGCCCGAACCGGCCTGCTTCGATCACGAACAGCACGGCATCGACGGCGGTCAGCGTCGAGGTGACGGCGCGGTTCAGCGAGCGGTTCAACGCGCCGCTGTGCTGCGTCTGGAACCCGGGGGTGTCGACGAAGACGAACTGCGCGTCGTCGAACGTATGAATGCCCGTGATCCGATGGCGCGTCGTCTGCGCCTTGCGGGACGTAATGCTGATTTTCTGGCCGACGAGCGCGTTCATCAGCGTGGACTTGCCGACATTGGGCCGGCCGACGATGGCGACCATGCCGCAGCGAAAACCGGAGGAAGTGGGGGTATCGATCATGCGGAGCTGCCAAGTCGGGAAGGAGTCGCGCGGCGCGCGGGAGGCGCCGGCATCGCGAACGAAGTCATGAATGGTCGGGTTCGGGCGCGCGAGGCCGCGCGGCGCCCGCGATGTCGGAGACGAGTTCGGCCTCGCCGCCTCGCGCCGACCCGCCGGGGCTCGGCTGCCCTTCCGTTTTGGCGGCGCCCGATTCCGGCTTGCTTGGCGGCGGCGCCTTGTGTTCGACGTGCGCGGCCCGGATCATCGCGGGCGGCACGCTCGCCGCACGATCGACGGCTTCGGCCACGCTGCCGGCCTTCGCGACATCGCCGCGTCCGGTTTTGTCTTTGTCGGTCTTATCGCTCTTGTCGCCCCGTTCGCCCTTGCGCTCGGGCGAACGCAAGTCGAGCGCCGCCTGCACGCCCTTCACGCCCGGCACGACCTCGGGCTCGCCAAGCTTGGCGGCGCGCGCGCCGCGCGAACGCTTGGACTTGACCTCGAGCGCCGGCTGCAGCGCCATCACTTCCTCGAGCGCCTTCTTGGCCGCGGCCTGCTCGGCGGCGCGCCGGCTCGCACCCGAACCCGAGACCTTCACCTCGAGTTTGGGCACCGCGCATTCGACCTCGAATTGCTGGTTGTGAGCGGCCCCGTGCGTTGCCACGACCGTATAGGTGGGCAATGCGATCTTGTGGCCCTGCAGGTACTCCTGCAGCAATGTCTTGGAATCCTTGCCGAGCGTGCGCGGATCGATGTGATCGAGGATCGGCACGTACAACCGCTTGATGACGGTCTGCGCGGCATCGAAGCCGCCGTCGAGGAAAATTGCGCCGAGTATCGCCTCGAACGCGTCCGCGAGAATCGACGGCCGCCTGAACCCGCCGCTGCGCAGTTCGCCTTCACCGAGCCGTAAGCTCTCTGAAATATTCAGGGCCTGAGCAATCTCGTACAGCGACTGCTGCTTGACGAGGTTGGCGCGCACGCGCGACAGATCGCCTTCGTCCAATTTGCCGAATCGCTGATACAAAAGGGCGGCCACCGCGCAATTTAGAACGGAATCGCCCAAAAATTCGAGCCGTTCATTGTGCGAGGCACTGTGACTGCGGTGAGTTAACGCCTGGCGCAACAATTCCGCATTGCGAAATTCGTAGCGCAACCGGCTTTCCAGCGGAGATAGCGGCATGTGCAGAGTATAACGCGCGCGCCCTGCCCGACGATCCGGCAGGGCAAGACGCGAAAAACGAGGCGAATCGGGCGTGCGTCAAGCGACTCGGTGCTCGGTGTAGCATGCGATTCGCGTGCTGGCGCGACGCGAACGAGGCGCTCAGTTGAACGAACCGATGCGTTTCAGATTACTGAAGTTCATCCAGATGAAGAACGCGCGGCCGACGATGTTGCGGTCCGGCACAAAGCCCCAGTACCGGCTGTCGGCGCTGTTGTCGCGGTTATCGCCCATCATGAAGTAATGTCCGGGCGGTACTTTGCAGACGACGCCGGCGCTGTTGTACGTGCAGTTGTCGCGGTACGGATAGTCTTCGGCGCCGATGACGAAAGGCGGCACGGCCGGATTGTTCAGGATCGCGTGCTTGCGCGTACCGAGCGTTTCCTCGAACTGTTTGGCGTAGCCGATGCGCTCTTCGTCGAAGTAATCGGGCAGCGGCGTTTCAGCCACGCTCTGGCCGTTGATCGTGAGGTGCTTGTTTTCGTAAGCGATGACGTCGCCGGGCAGCCCAACCACACGTTTGATGTAGTCGACGGATTCGTCCTTCGGATAGCGGAAGACGACGACGTCGCCGCGCTGAAGCGGGCTACCCTGCGTGATCTTCGTATCGGTGATCGGCAAACGCAGGCCGTACTCGAACTTGTTCACGAGAATGAAATCGCCGACGAGCAGCGTGGGCACCATCGAGCCCGACGGGATCTTGAAGGGCTCGACGACGAACGAGCGCACGAGAAACACGACGAGAATGACGGGAAAGAAGCTGGCCGTGTACTCCAACCACCAGGGCTGGCGTAGCTTCTCGTCGCGCAGCCGCGCGCGGGTCTGGGGCGCGTTTTCATCGGCGAAACGTTCGCCGACGCGCGCTTGCTGGCGGTCGAACTCGACGACGGCGGCGTCTGCGGCCCGGCGGCGCCGAGGCAAAAACACTAACTTATCGGCAACCCACGCGATGCCCGTCAAAACGACGAGCACAAAGAGAATCAGCGCAAAGTTCATGTAAGAGCGGTCCTGTTATTTGTCTTCGACGCGCAAGATTGCGAGGAAAGCCTCTTGCGGAATCTCGACGGACCCGACCTGCTTCATTCGCTTCTTGCCTTCTTTTTGCTTTTCCAGCAGCTTCTTTTTACGCGTGATGTCGCCCCCGTAGCACTTCGCAAGCACGTTCTTGCGCAGCGCCTTGATGTTCTCGCGCGCGATGATATGCGCCCCGATGGCCGCTTGAATCGCGACATCGTACATCTGGCGCGGAATGATTTCGCGCATCTTCGCCGCGACCTCGCGACCGCGATACTGCGACTGCGAGCGGTGAACGATCACCGACAGCGCATCGACCTTGTCGCCGTTGATGAGCATGTCGACCTTGACGACATCGGACGCGCGATATTCCTTGAACTCGTAATCCATCGACGCATAGCCGCGCGACACCGACTTCAGCCGATCGAAGAAGTCGAGCACGATCTCGGCCATCGGGATCTCGTACGTGAGCTGGACTTGGCGGCCATGGTATTGCATGTTGATCTGGCTGCCGCGCTTTTGCGTGCACAGCGTGATGACCGAGCCCACATAGTCCTGCGGCATGTACAGATTCACCGTGACGATCGGCTCGCGAATCTCCTCGATCTTCGACGGGTCGGGCATCTTGGCCGGATTCTCGACCATGATCGTCGTGCCGTCGCCTTGCACGACCTCATAGACCACGGTGGGCGCCGTGGTGATGAGGTCCATGTCGAACTCGCGCTCGAGCCGCTCCTGCACGATCTCCATGTGCAGCAAACCGAGGAAGCCGCAGCGGAAACCGAAACCAAGCGCTTGGGAGACTTCAGGCTCGTACTGCAGCGAGGCGTCGTTCAGCTTGAGCTTCTCGAGCGATTCTCGCAGCGCATCGTATTGATTCGCTTCGACGGGATACAGGCCCGCGAACACCTGCGGCTTGACTTCCTTGAAGCCGGGAAGCGGCTCTTGGGCGGGCCGGCTGGCGAGCGTTACCGTATCGCCTACCTTCGCCGCCGTAAGCTCCTTGATGCCGGCGATGATGAAACCCACCTGCCCGGCCGCGAGCTCGTCCAGATTCTTCGACTTCGGCGAGAACACGCCGACATGCTCGACGGGGTACTGCGCGCCGGTCGCCATCAGCTTGATCTTGTCTTTCGGGCGCAGCGTACCGTTCACGATGCGCACGAGCATGACGACGCCGACGTAGTTGTCGAACCACGAATCGATGATGAGCGCCTGCAGCGGCGCTTGCGCGTCGCCCTTTGGCGGCGGCACCTTGGCGATCAGCGATTCGAGGACATCCTCGACGCCGAGGCCCGTCTTCGCGCTGCAGCGCACGGCATCGGTGGCGTCGATGCCGATGACGTCTTCGATCTCGGCAATCGCATTTTCGGGATTGGCCGCCGGCAGATCGATCTTGTTGAGCACGGGCACGACTTCGACGCCGAGTTCGATCGCGGTGTAGCAGTTCGCGACCGTTTGCGCCTCGACGCCCTGGCTCGCATCGACGACGAGCAGCGCACCTTCGCAGGCCGACAGCGAACGGCTGACCTCGTACGAGAAGTCGACGTGCCCGGGCGTGTCGATCAGGTTCAGGTTGTACACCTTGCCGTCGCGCGCCCGGTAGTGAAGCGCGGCGGTTTGCGCCTTGATGGTGATGCCGCGCTCGCGCTCGAGATCCATCGAGTCGAGCACTTGCGATTCCATTTCACGGTCGGACAAGCCGCCGCAGATTTGAATAATGCGATCGGCGAGCGTCGACTTGCCATGGTCGATGTGAGCAATGATCGAAAAGTTGCGTATATGATCCATTCAGGGCCGATCAAGCGAAAAAGGCGCGCTCGGACGATTGCGGAGCACGCCTTGTAAGTACGTGAAAATCCGGGCTATTTTAGCTGAAATGGCCCTCTCACGGCGGATTTCGCGGTAGCGATCGCCGTTAGGCATGGCGCGCGGGCCCTTGCACGGCCCGCCGGCGCCCCGCGTAGCCGCTCACGCCGTGTGCGAAATCAACGCCGCGCGCACTCGCTCGGCATCGAGCCGGTAGCGGCTCAACTCCACGCCCTCGAACATCAGCACGGGCACGAGTTCGTCGTAAAGCGCGACGAGCGCGGGATCGGCATCGACGTCGATGATGTCGACCGTCGCGCCGAACGCCTGAGCCAGCGGCGCCAGCGCCGCATGCATCTCTTCGCAGAGATGACACCAAGCCCTCGAGTATAGGGTCAACCGGGGGGCCAGCCGCGGCGCGCGCGAGGCCGTGGCCGTGGACGTCATTTGGCTTTCGCGCGCGGTTTGATCGGGACGAACTGCGTGTTCTCGCCGCGACGCACGAGCACGGGCACCATTTTTTGAGCATCGAGGTGCGCGGTGACCTGCTCGAACTGCTTGGCGCTCGACACGTCGGTATCGCCGACGCGCAAGATGATGTCGCCCTTTTGCAGGCCAACGCGCGCGGCGGGGCCGTCGACAGCGTCCACCTGCACGCCGCCCGTCGCGAGCTTCAGCGACTTGACCTGGTCGGTCGACAAATCGGAGACCGTGACGCCAAGCGGGTTGCTCGGACGCGCCTTCGGCGCCGGGGCCTGCTGCTCGTCGGCCTTCGCGGTCTTCTCCGGCTGCGTCTGCACCACCGTGATCGGCAAGTCTCGCGATTGCCCCTTGCGCCAAATCGTCACCGTGGCCTTCGTGCCGGGCTTGGTATCGCCGACCATGCGCGGCAAGTCGGTATCGGCCTCGACCGGCGCGCCGTTGAACTTGAGAATGATGTCGCCGGGCTGCACACCGGCCTTCTCCGCCGGGCCGCCGGGCTCGACGCTACTCACGAGCGCGCCTTCCGCGCGGGGCAGGCCCAGCGAATCGGAGACGTCTTTCGTCACCTGGCCGATCGACACCGCGATGCGCCCGCGCACCACTTTGCCCGTCGTTTTGAGCTGGTCGGCCACGCGCATCGCTTCGTCGATCGGAATCGCGAAGGCGATGCCCATGAAGCCGCCCGTGCGGCTGTAGATCTGCGAGTTGATGCCGATCACTTCGCCTTGCATGTTGATGAGCGGGCCGCCCGAGTTGCCGGGGTTCACCGCCGCGTCGGTTTGGATGAAAGGCAAGTAATCGCCCGTCTCGCGTCCCTTGGCGCTGACGATGCCTTCGGTCACCGTGTTGTCGAGCCCGAACGGCGAGCCGATCGCCACCACCCATTCGCCCACGCGCACCTTGTTCGAATCGCCGATGGTCACGGTCGGCAGATTCGTTGCGCTTATCTTGACCACGGCGATATCGGTACGATCGTCCGCGCCGATCAGCTTGGCTTTGAACTCGCGCTTGTCGGTCAGCGTGACGTAGATGTTGTCCGCATCGTCGACCACATGCGCGTTCGTCATCACGTAGCCGTCGGACGACACGATGAAGCCCGAGCCGACCCCGTTGCTCTTCTCGTCGTCGTTGTTGTCCGATTGGTCGGGGCTGCCGCCTCGGTCGCCCCGGTCGCCGCCGCGCGGCGAATTCGGCGCCTGCGGCAGCGGGATCCCGAAAAAGCGCCGGAAAAACTCGGACATATCCCCTTCGTCGAGACCCGGCGGCAGGCCGCGCTGACCGCTCGGCGCGCCGGATACGCGCGTAGTCGTACGAATATTGACGACTGCCGGCCCGACTTTGTCGACGAGATCGGTGAAATCGGGCAAGTTTGCGGGGGCAATCGCCCATGCCGAGTGCGGCACGAACGACAGGCAAGCCATGGCCGCGGCAGCCGCGAGGAATTTGCGCACCGAAAGAGTCGTCATAAGCAGGAAAGCCGAAGCGTTACTTGGTAGCCTTGTATTCTATGGCAGACGCGAAGCGCTGCAGCGTGGCTTGGGGCACTTCCCCCAGCACCGTGACCCAATAGTCGCGGTAGCGTGTGACGAGCACATGCGTTGCGCCCGTGCTGCCGGCGCCTTCCTTGCGCGTGCTCTTGTCGGCCGGCTCGACGAATACCGAGATCGTCGAAAGGCCATCGGAGAATACCGCCTGGTCCACGGGGATCGGCGGCGCCGACGGATCGCGCGCGGCCATCGGCCGGCGCAACTCGCGGATCTGATGGAACCCCGGCACATCGGGCTTGATCCGCCAGCCTTGAGCCTGCATGTCGACGGCCGACACCGGCGGGTGCACGATCGTCCAGCCGCTGGTGTTGCGCATACCCGCGACGATACTCGCTTTTTGCGCCGGCACGCCAATTCGCACCTGGGTAAAGGCGATCTGCTCAAGCACTTGACCCGACGCGTCGAGCGTCTGGACGCGCAGCAGCAGGCCCGTTTTCTTGTCGGCCCAAAGCTTATAGGCGAAGCGGTAGGCATCCTTGGGATCGAGTTCGATCACCTGAGCATCAATATCGGCGACGCGATCGGCGCCCAGCAGCTTCGAGTCGTACACGGACAGCACCTGCGCCCCGCTCTCGCTCATGAGCGCGGGGAAAGCATCCCTGTTGAGCCGCTTTTCGACCACGCATAGATGCCGCTCGGGCACGAACGTATAAAGATCGTCGTCGTGGCGCAAAAGCTTGCGCGGCTGCCCGTCAAGACTTTCAAGCGATTCGAATTCGCCGTCCCCGCGTACGGCGTAGTGCGCGATCCGTGAGGACTGCACGAAATTGCCGCGCTGATAGACGAACACGCCTTCGTAATTTTCGCGTTGAGCCGCTTCGTGGATTCGGTCGAGCCAGCTTGCGGCCTGTTGCCGTGTGGAGGCGTCCGCTTGGGCAAGCGCCGCATGGGGGGAGACCGACAACAGCGCAGCCGCGCAAAGCAGCCATGCCGCCCGCTGCCGACGGGCGGCAACGCGCATCGAGCGCAATGTCAGCATCGACTTATTGGCCTTGGGAAGTCTGAACCGCGGCGCGCACGAGCGGCATCGGGCCCTGCATCATCATCGGCTGCTGCGCGAACTGCTGGTGCGCTTCCAAGTATTGATCGAGGCTGGCGTCGCGAATGATATTGCCTTCCTGGGCGCCTGCTTGGCTCGACATGGCGACGGTCTGAACGCCGTCGGCGCGGCCACCCATGGATGCCGTCTGGACCGTGCCGTGCAACCCGCCGTGCTGCCATTGCGGAAGGACGATCCAGCTCAACGTTGCGGCGGCCGCCGCCATGGCCAGCGCGGGCGCGACGCGCCGGCGCAGCACCGATGCGGCGCTCGGTCTGGCCGAGCGCACCGGTGCGATGACGTGCGGCTCGCCCTCCAGCCGCGCCGCGAAGCCCGCCAGGAAAGCATGGCTCGCGGCCGGGTGGACGGCCAGATCATCGGAGCGCAGGGCGTCGCCGATCAAATGGTAAGCCGACCAAGTCGTGCGATCGACATGATCGAACTCGGCCAGCAGTTCGTCGACCGGCTCGGAAGGCGAAAATCCTTCCCCATCGACGAATGCGGACAAACGCTCGCCTCGCGAGCTTCCTTGCGACTGCATCGAGACCGACCCCATGACGCTCCCCATCTTACAAACACCCCGTAGTGACACGACTTAACCCAATATTGGTATGCCGAGCCCGAATCGATCGGCCGCAAGCGCGCTACCAGCGCTTGCCCTCCGGCGTATCCAGCAACGGACGCAATTTTGCCGCAATCGCTTCACGCGCGCGAAAAATACGCGAGCGAACCGTTCCGATGGGACACCCCATCATGTCGGCGATTTCCTCGTAGCTCAGACCCTCGATTTCACGCAAGGTGATCGCTACCCGAAGCTCTTCCGGCAAAAGCGCCATCGCGGCGTTGACCGTCTGCGCGATCTGCTTGCTCATCAACATCGACTCGGGCGTGTTGATATCCCTTAGTTGATCCGCGTCGGAGAAAGTTTCAGCTTCCTCCGCGTTTGCTTCCGTCGAAGTGGGCGCGCGCCGGCTTTGCGTCGCGAGATAGTTCTTCGCCGTGTTGACGGCGATCCGGTACAACCACGTATAGAACGCCGACTCGCCGCGAAATTGCGGCAACGCCCGATACGCCTTGATGAACGCATCCTGCGCGACGTCCTCGACCTCGGCCGGGTCGCGCACGAGCCGCGAGATCAAGCGAATGATCTTGCGGTGGTATTTCGAGACCAGCAACTCGAACGCGGCTTTATCGCCCTGCTGCACGCGCTCGACCAGAACCTGGTCGATTTCTTTTTCGCTCACCTGTTGGGGTCCGTTCACTTGGGAGGGGTGCGTCGCGGGACCGCTATTGTAGCGTCCCGATCACACCCTAATGCGCCATGTGTAACCGTCGTTACGGCCGTTACAGGTTGGTATGCGGCGGGCACGCCCCGCGCTAACCCGCGGCCGACTAGTACGCGCCTTGCCGGCCGCGCACCGCCAGTTCCCTGAACGCCGCGCCGTCGACGGAATCGGCCGCGACGAGCACCGCTCTCGGCCGACGTGCGTCCGCGCCCGCGACAGCAAGCACGAGCAGCCGCTCCGCCCACTGGGCCGCGCCCACGATTGGCCCGTAAAACAGCGTTCGGCCGCCCGCGTCGTAGCCGATGACGCCATCCGGCGTCAACTCGAGCAGCATCGGCTGCCGGCGTTCGAACCGCACATAAGAGACGGCGAGCGCCGCGAACGCGGCAGCCGCGAGCCAAATCGCGTCGGGTACGCCAAGGTGCTGGGCCGCCGTGAAATGAACGGCAGCCGTGCACACGAGCGCAAACGCCAGCGAAGCGGCCCGCACCGTTAGGGAGCGGCGCAGCGGCATACACCGCCGCACGTCGGCTTCGCCATGGCGGGCGGCCGCCCGCTGCCGAGCGCTCGCCGAGGTCAAGCGCGCTTGAAGACGAGCGTGCCGTTCGTGCCGCCGAACCCGAACGAGTTCTTCAGCGCGACGTCGATCTTCATCTCCCGCGCCGTGTTCGCGCAGTAGTCGAGATCGCACTCGGGATCTTGGTTGAAGATGTTGATCGTCGGCGGCGACACTTGGTGGTGGACGGCGAGTACCGTGAACACCCCTTCGAGCCCGCCCGAACCGCCGAGCAAGTGGCCCGTCATCGACTTCGTCGAGTTGACGACGACCTTCTTCGCATGATCGCCGAGCGCACGCTTGATGCCCGTCGTTTCGGCGATGTCGCCGAGCGGCGTCGACGTACCGTGCGCATTGACGTAATCGACTTCGTCCGCGTTCACGCCTGCATTGCGCAACGCGGCGACCATGCAGCGGCGCGCGCCGTCGCCGTCTTCCAGCGGTGCGGTCATGTGATAGGCGTCGGCGCTCATGCCGTAGCCCGCGATTTCGGCGTAGATCTTCGCGCCGCGCGCCTTCGCGTGCTCATACTCCTCGAGCACCATGACGCCGGCGCCCTCGCCTAGCACGAAGCCGTCGCGATCCTTGTCCCACGGACGGCTTGCCGTGGCCGGGTCGTCGTTGCGCTGCGACAGCGCGCGCGCCGCCGCGAAGCCGCCGATCCCAAGCGGCGAGACCGTCGCTTCGGCGCCGCCCGCGAGCATCACGTCGGCGTCGCCGTATTCGATGAGGCGCGCGGCCTCGCCGATACAGTGCAGCCCCGTCGTGCACGCCGTCACGATGGCGAGGTTCGGCCCCTTCAGACCGAATTTCATCGACAGGTGGCCCGAGATCATGTTGATGATCGACGCCGGCACGAAGAACGGCGAAATGCGGCGCGGGCCGCGATTGAGCAGCTCCGTCTGCGTGACTTCGATCATCGGCAGACCGCCGATGCCGGAGCCGACGATGACGCCCGCGCGCTCCGCGTTCGCTTCGCTGATTTCGATGCCGCTATCGCGCATCGCCTGCATGCCGGCCGCCATCCCATAATGGATAAACGTATCCATATGGCGGGCTTCCTTCGCCGGCATGTAGTCTTCGACGTTGAAGCCTTTGACTTCCCCGGCGAATCGCGTCGAGAAGTTCGTCGCATCGAACTTCGTGATGGTCGCGATACCGGACTGGCCGGCGAGCAGATTGGCCCACCCGTCGGCAACATTATTGCCAACAGGCGACACCAGCCCCAAGCCTGTAACAACAACACGGCGACGGCTCACGGTAACCCCTTTTCCATAAATGACAAAAGCAAAAGCCACAGCGGCCACAGGAATCCACCCCTGCGAGCCCTGTGGCTAAGAATTCGGCACCAGCATCGGCATCCGACGTGAAATCGCGTCAAACGCGGCCGGCGGATCGACGCCAGGCGCGCCAGGCGTTACGCCTTGACGTTCGCGCGCGCGTAATCGATAGCTTGCTGGACGGTCGTGATCTTCTCGGCTTCCTCGTCCGGAATTTCCATGCCGAACTCGTCTTCCAGCGCCATCACGAGTTCAACCGTGTCGAGCGAGTCCGCGCCGAGGTCGTTCACGAACGAAGCTTCGTTCTTGATTTCAGCTTCGGCGACACCCAGTTGTTCCGCGACGATCTTCTTGACGCGCTGTTCGATGTTGTCCATTACCCCTCCGAGGGAAAAAGTTCAAAATTGCAAGTGCGCGCATTTTATCAGGTTTGCCTGCTCAAAAAGCGCGCTCACGGCTAGGGCGCCGGAAGCGTTCGGCTGCCGCCGGCGCGGATGGTAAACGAAATTCGTTAAGACATGTACATCCCGCCGTTCACATGCAGCGTCGTGCCGGTAATGTACCCGGCCTGCGGCGATGCAAGGAAGGCGACGGCGTTGCCGATGTCCTCGGGGCTGCCCAAGCGGCCGAGCGGAATCTGCGTCTTCAGCGCGGCCTGCTGCTCCTCGGGCAGCACCTTCGTCATATCGGTGTCGATGAAGCCCGGCGCCACGCAATTGACCGTGATGCCGCGGCTGCCGATCTCACGAGCCAGCGCACGCGTCATACCCGCCACCCCGGCCTTCGCCGCGGCGTAGTTCATCTGTCCGGGGTTGCCGGCCGAACCGACCACCGACGTGATGTTGATGATGCGTCCGCCGCGCGCCTTCATCATCGGGCGCAGCACGGCGCGCGAGAGGCGGAACACGGCCTTCAGGTTCGTATCGATGACGGCGTCCCACTCGTCGTCCTTCATGCGCATCGCCAGTTGATCGCGCGTGATGCCGGCGTTGTTGACGAGTAC
Source organism: Trinickia sp. (assembly GCF_051954495.1). GTDB lineage: Bacteria > Pseudomonadota > Gammaproteobacteria > Burkholderiales > Burkholderiaceae > Trinickia. The sequence goes on along the minus strand of NZ_JBQCHR010000126.1, from coordinate 4,134 downwards.
GTTCAGCGTGCCGAATTCCTTGACGAGCGTATCGATGAGGCTGTCGACCGCCTGCGCATCGTTGACTTCGAGGACGACGCCGCGCCCCGCCAGGCCTTCCGCCGCGAGGGCTTCGGTGATGCCGGCCGCGCCGGCTTCGCTCGTGGCCGTGCCGATGACGGTCGCGCCTTGCCGAGCCATGACGAGCGCAATCGCCCGGCCGATGCCGCGCGAAGCGCCCGTCACGAGCGCGACTTGTTTATCGAGAGCTTTTTCCATATAGATTCGAATGATCCGCTAGCACGCGGTGAGTTCGTCGCAGTTTCGATTCCGGTTCGCCATCGCGGCCGAGCCCGAAGGCTCGGGCATCATGCGGCGAGGAGCTTGAGCGCTTCGTCGAGCGAAGCGGGATCGGTGATCGCCGCGCCAACGAGATTGCCGTCGATACGCTTGGTCAGGCCCGCGAGCACTTTGCCCGGCCCGCACTCGATGACGTGCGTGACGCCGCTTTGCGCCATCGACTGCACGCATTCGACCCAGCGCACCGCGCCGGCGGCCTGGCGCACGAGTGCATCCTTGATCGCAGCCGGCTCGGACACCACGGCGACATCGACATTGTTGACGAGCGGGATGTGCGGCACCTTGATCTCGACGCTCGCGAGGTACTCGCGCAGGCGATCGGACGCCGGTTGCAGCAGCGAAGAATGGAACGGCGCCGACACGGGCAGCGGCAGCGCGCGCTTGGCGCCTTTCGCCTTGGCGAGTTCGCAGGCCTTCTCGACCGCCGCCTTGTGTCCGGCGATCACGACTTGGGCGGGCGCGTTGAAATTGACCGCTTCGACGACACCCGCGCTCTCGCGCGCCGCGTCCGCGCAAACCGCGCGGACCGTGTCGTCGTCGAGGCCGAGGATCGCGGCCATGCCGCCGACGCCGACCGGCACGGCCGTTTGCATCGCCTGCGCGCGAAAGCGCACGAGCGGCACCGCATCGCGAAACGCGAGCGCCCCCGAAGCGACGAGCGCGGTGTATTCGCCCAGGCTATGTCCCGCGACCAGCGCCGGCTCGGCGCCGCCTGCCTCGCGCCACGCGCGGTAGATCGCGTAGGCGGCGGTCAGCATGACCGGCTGCGTGTTCGTCGTGAGATTGAGTTCCTCGGCGGGCCCCTCGGCGATCAGCTTGCCGATGTCCTGACCCAATGCGTCGGACGCTTCCTGAAGCGTTTCACGCACGATCGCGCGATCGGCGAACGCGTTGAGCATGCCGACCGATTGCGATCCTTGCCCCGGAAAAACGAACGCGAATTTCATATCGTCCCCAAATGTTGAGCTTGTTCGGCCTGAGCGGCGCGCACGGGCGAACCGGGCCGCCGCCACAGGCGCGGCCGCGCCGCTCGCGGTATGCCGATCAGAAGCGGATGACGGATGCGCCCCAGGTGAAGCCGCCGCCGACGCCTTCGATCAGCACGTTCTGACCGCGCTTGATGCGCCCGTCGCGTACGGCGATATCGAGCGCGAGCGGAATCGAAGCAGCCGACGTATTGCCGTGCTCGCCGACCGTCACGACCATGCGCTCCTGCGGCACGCCCAGCTTGCGGCACGTGTGCGTCATGATGCGGATATTGGCCTGGTGCGGAATGAGCCAATCGACCTGATCGGCCGACAGATCGGCTTTTTGAAGCGCCTCGACGGCGACTTTCTCGAGCACGTTCACGGCAAGCTTGAAGACCGCCTGCCCATCCATATGGAGAAACGCGCTGCCGGCGATGACGCCGCCGTTCACATGGCCCGGCGTGCAGAGAATATCGGCGTAGCTGCCGTCCGCGTGGAGCGCGCTCGAGAGCACGCCCGGTTCGTCGGACGCTTGCAGAATCGCCGCGCCCGCGCCGTCGCCGAACAGCACGCAGGTGGTGCGATCGTTGAAATCGAGGATACGGGAGAACGTTTCCGCGCCGACGATCAGCGCCGTGCGGTGCTGGCCGCTGCGGATCATCGCGTCGACGGTCGCGACGGCGTACGCGAAGCCCGAGCACACCGCCTGAATATCGAAGGCCGCGCCGCCGTTCTTGATCTGCAGCTTGTTCTGCAGCAAGCACGCCGTGCTGGGAAAAACGAAATCGGGCGTGGACGTGGCGACGACGATGAGGTCGATCGTTTGCGGATCGATATCCGCCGCCTCGATCGCGCGCTGCGCGGCGGCGAGCGCGAGATCGCTCGTCGTCACGTTGGATTCGGCGAAATGACGCGAGTGGATGCCCGTACGGGCGACGATCCATTCATCGCTCGTTTCGATGCCGCGTTGGGCAAGGCGATCCGCGAGCTCTTGATTCGTGACACGGCCGGGCGGCAAGTAGCTGCCGGTGCCGAGCACGCGGGAGTAGAGGTTCGATTGGGCCATTTATGCTTTCGAGGATACCGCGGCGTAGGGCTCGCTCGGACGGCCGGCGAGATTCACGTGACCGGCGCCGCCCGCGTCGCGCGCTGCTTGCGCGAGCGGAGCCGCGTTTTCTTCCATCGCGCGCGCCAGGCGTTCAAGGACGCCATTTTTGACGGCATCATACCCGCGTTTGATGGCCCACTCAAACGCATAGGCGTCGGCCGAACCATGACTCTTGATGACGAGCCCGCGCAGGCCGAGCAATGCGGCGCCGTTGTACTGGCGATGATCGACGCGCTTCTTGAAGCGCATGAGCACCGGGAGCGCCAAGAACGCCATCAGCTTCGTGAGCACCGAACGGCCGAATTCCTCGCGGATGATCTCCGAGAGCATCTGCGCCAATCCTTCCGACGTTTTGAGCGCGACGTTGCCGACGAAGCCGTCGCAGACGATCACATCCGTCGTGCCCTTGTAGATGTCGTTGCCTTCGACGTTGCCGCGAAAATTGAGCGTGCTCGCGCGCAGGAGTTCGCCGGCGCGCTTGATGGTCTCGTTGCCTTTGATGACTTCCTCGCCGATGTTCAGGAGGCCGATCGTCGGGCGCTCCTTCCCCTCGAGCGCCGAGACGAGGGCATGCCCCATTTCGGCGAACTGCAGCAAGTGCTGCGGCTCGCAATCGACGTTCGCGCCGAGGTCGAGCATCATCGTGTAGCCGTGCGAATTCGGCAGCGCCGAAGCGATCGCCGGACGCTCGATACCGGTCAACGTCTTGAGGACGTAACGGGAAACCGCCATGAGCGCGCCCGTGTTGCCGGCAGAAATACAGGCCTGCGCCGCCTCGTCCTTGACGAGGTTGAGCGCAACCCGCATGGACGAATCCTTCTTCTTGCGCAATGCCACTTCGACCGGGTCGTCCATGGCGACGACCTCGGTCGCGGGCACGACCGTCAGCGCCCGAATATCGAGCGCCTTGCATTTCTTCAGTTGAGCACGAATCGGGGCTTCGAGTCCGACGAGCATCAGCTCGGCGTCGTCATGCGAACGAACGAAGTTGACGGCAGCGGGAACGGTCACGGACGGGCCGTGGTCGCCTCCCATGCAATCTATCGTGAGCTTTATAGTCATGGACCGCGACGAATTTCAGGCGCGCTGCGTGTGGGATCGGAGCATGTCGCTCCGCACGGAACTGAAATAAGCGCTCGAGCGCTCGCTCCGAGCCGGCGGCGAAACACGACGCCGACACGACACGACCCCACGCGGAGCCGGAGCGAATGCTTGAACGCCAGCTCCGATCGACAGATCAGGCGCCAACTATGGCCGACACAAAAAAGCGGCAACCGAATGCCGCCCTTCGTTCGACCCCGAAAAATGTCGAGCAAGCCGCTCGCCGCGCACAGCGCCACCGGATTTCAGCGGCCGCCACGCGCCGACGCGATTAGTCGTTCTTCGTCTTGACGACTTTCTTGCCGCGGTAGTAACCGTTCGGGCTGATGTGGTGACGCATGTGCACTTCACCCGTGCTCGGCTCGACCGCCAGGGGCGTCGTCGTCAGGAAATCGTGCGAGCGGTGCATGCCGCGCTTCGACGGCGACTTCTTGTTTTGCTGGACTGCCATGGTAACTCCTAAAAATTTTCGGGATGCTAACACAGCCCGATCGGCGTAACGCCAGTGGCCAAACGGCCGGCGCGCCGCATCGCGCTACTCATTAGTCATGCAACGGCTCAATGCTTCTTGCCGCTCTCGCCGCCGCCACGCTTGAGCGTCTCGAGCGCGGCGAATGG
>NZ_JBQCHR010000125.1:0-67607 GCF_051954495.1 Trinickia sp. | reverse complement strand
ACTATGGCGACGAAGACAACAAGCGACAAAAAGGCGATGAGCATAGCGATGAGGCGAAGATTTCGGCGGCTTTCCGGTTGCTGGACAACTTCGTGAAACGGATGAATTCAGAGTACAAGTCCGAGTTCCAGATGATTGTGTTTGAGCATGTCCCCAAATTGCTATTCAAAGACATGCCGCACATCCATCTCGTAGAAGAGTTCCGAGGGGGAAATGCGCTTATCCCTCGTAAGTGGATTCCGTGAACCAGTAGTTGACTCTCGAGACGCCGACCGCAGGAGGCCGTCCAAGCAGCAGGGAATCTGCGGTCGCCGAGAGAGAATCGATGCACGGTTCGCTGCACCGAGGCGGTGTTCACGGCGCCAGGAGGTCATAGGTGGAGATAGGGTTGTCGTACCCCCTCTGACCTACTGCGCGGCGATGTGAGAGTCGTGCATGGCGGGGCTTTACGCGGAAATCTTCCTGTGCGTTCGTCCCATCTCACAGGTGCCCACTTCCATTCTAGGCCGAGCCCATCGATCGGCAGCTACACGCGGGCCGGAAAACCAAGCGCGATGAAGCGATTGCGTGTGGTTTTTCGGCCTTTCTTCTTTCTGCCGTGTTCCGCAGCGTTTCGCGCCGTGCGATCACTCTCCAAGCTGCCAGCGCAGAATCGGGTGAGTCGCGCCGGCGGGCATGGCCCACGCGCCCGTCGCGCTAAAGTCGTAAGTCGCGAAGGAAGCGGGATCGCTCATTTGAGCGGTCGTGTAACCGTTCGCTGCGGGCATCGGCGTGCCATACACTACGCCCACGGCCGCTGCCGTCGTGTCCTTGTCCCAATACACGTCGGACGCGATCGTCCCGTTGTTCGTGCGTGCGATACCGATAGGCTGGTAGTACGGCTGCGTGACGAGTCCCGTCGCGAACGACTGAGTGATGGTGCCTTCGTTATCCACGACAAGCGCCGCGCCGCCGCATGGCGTATCGGCCGCGCCGCGGCAATAGCCTAGCAGCAAGGTCGGGCTGGTCGAGTACGACTGGTCGATCGTTCCCCTGTTGGTATCGACGAGGCCGCCCCCGCCGTGGTTGACGTAACTGTCTGAATCAACGGAGCCGCTCGAGAACGACTGCCTGATGAGCCCGCTGTTGTCTCCTACGAGGCCCCCCACATCCCCGCCTCCCCCCACGGTGACAGTGCTCGAAGAACGCAGGATGTTGCCGCCGTTGACGCCCACGAGTCCGCCCACGATCGTGTAGTCCGACCCGTACGGACTCGTGCCGCTCGAGAGCTTGCCGGACGCATTGACGCGAAGGAGCGTCCCATTGTTGACCGCGGCCGCCATGCCGACATCACCCACGTTGTAATACTGCTCGAACACGGGAGTGCCCGCCACGGTGCCGTCGACATTCAAGTTTCGGACGATGCCTGTACTGCCGATTTCGCCGAACATGCCGATCAAGGGTGTGCCATACGGGTCGTCCGGCAGCCAAGCTTGAGGCGTCAGCGAACTGATCCGGTGTCCTTGCCCATCGAACTGCCCCGTGAACGGCGTCACAGCATTGCCGATCGGCATGTAGGGTTCGGTGCTCGTCGCACTCGCATCGATATCTTTGCCTAGCGCATAGTTGCCGGCGAGATCGCTGCCGACGCTTTGCAGATCGCTGAGCGAATTGACGAGCTTATAGCCCGTGATCTGCGCGAGCAGACCCGAGTAGGCGCCCGGAGTCCACGCGCTGTTCGTCCGCTGCGTGCCGGCATCGTAGCGGCCGTTCATATCGTAGAAGGCGCCGATCGCACCGGTGCTTCGCGACCAGTCCAGCGTACCTCGATTCAGGACGCTGCCGCTGTTGTCGATACCGGACGCGTCGGCGCGCAACGTCAGATTTCCCGCGCCGCTGTTTGCGATCGTCACGCCGCTGGACACCGACACATTGCGATAGGCCGCGAGCGACAGCGAAGCGTCGCCGTGCCAGACGAGGTTTCCGGTCACGCCGATATCGCCCGTCGCGCCATGCGTTCCCGTCGTCGTCACTTTCACGTCGCTGCCCGCGTTCAAGCTGCTTCGCAACGCCCCCGCTGCTGTGGCGCCAAGCGTGAACGTAGGCGCAGTGATATTCCATTGCCCTGCCCGCACGGTTGTTCGCCTGCCGAACTCGAGTCGAGCCGCCTCGGTATCGACCGTGCCGCCGCCACCGTTGGCGTTGTGCGCGCTCACGACGCCGTGCTGATCGACGCGCCCGTCGTCGGCCACGAGCCACACATGGCCGTCGCGAAGGGCTGTGCCCGTCGCGCGAATGGCATCGTCCTTTCCTGCCAATGCGTACACGTTTCCGTCGGCGGCTTGCAGGTTGATCTGCGCGGCGCGGATTTGTCCACTGTTGATCACGGCGCCGTGGCTGCCGGTCTCCACGAATAGCTGTTTGTCATCCGCCGCGTCATGCAGCAGGACGGTGTCGCCAGCCGCCATTTCCGCTGTGCCGTCAGGCGCCGAGACGGTGCCGGCGTTGAACACGGCGTCGCGCGCGATCATGAAGATATCGCCGCCGCTCGAGCTTATTTTCCCGAGGTTGACGACGCTCGCGGGCGTCTTGCCGCTGAACGCAAGTGCGTTGTCGTTCTTCATGAAGGCGTCGTTGTCGACATCGAGCGAGGAAGCGACGAAGCGACCTCCCGTCGCGACGACGCCTGTGGGGCCGATTACGACGCCTTGCGGGTTGATCAGATAGAGGCTTCCCGTGGCGCTCAGATGCCCGAGGATCGTCGACGCGGAGGCGCCCGTGACTCGGTTCAATGTGGCGCCGGTGCCGTTGTCGAACGTCACGCGGTTGCCGCTGCCGATCGAGAAACTCGTCCAGTCGACGATGCCATGCGTGGACCCGGGCTGTGTGACCAGCAGTGCCGAGCCTTGTTGCGTGATAGTCCCGGTGCCGGCGACATATTGGCCGCCTTGCGGCAGAATGCCTGCCGCGAAAACCGGCGGCTGCCAGCATAAGCCTGTCAGGCAAAGGACCGCGGCGAAAGGGGCGCGTGATAGCCGGCAGCGCCGTGCGTCGGGGGCATATATCGAGGCGAGAGAAGGCGCCATGTGATCTCCGTTCTGCTTGAAAACGGGAAGGGCGGCACGCAGCAAACAGACGAGTGCGGTTCAGCGCGCTGGGAACGCATTGATCGGAAGATAGCAGCCGAGTGAGAAAAAGTTATTTTCTTTTTTGGGGGAGCGGCCGTAATTTCATTTTTGAGGCATTAAATGCCGCAATGAAAAAATGCATTGCGAAAACATTACCGCACTTGCATATTTACGGGGATTTCTGTCGAATTTCTTTCTAAATTCGGCGACTGCCCGATGTCGATAGGCGGCATGCTCGGCGCATGCCTGCCGATCCCGCTTCGGCTTCGCGGAGGCTATTTAGCCGCGGCCGACAAACGGCATGTCCCTAGCCATGATGGTCATGTTGAGAATATTGACGTCCAGCGGCAGGCTGGCCATATGCACTACCGCGTCCGCGACATGGGAAAGGTCCATCCGAGGTTCCGGTGCCATACGGCCGTCTGCTTGAAGAACCCCTTGACTCATGCGCTCTGTCATCGATGAAGCAGCGTTGCCAATGTCGATCTGACTGCAGGCAATGTCGAACGCACGGCCGTCCAACGCGATCGATTTCGTTATTCCGGTGACCGCATGTTTCGTCGCCGTGTAGGCGATCGAGTGCGGCCTCGGAGCGTACGCGGAAATCGACCCGTTGTTGATGATTCGGCCGCCTCGAGGAGACTGTTCTTTCATCAATCGATACGCAGCCCGCGCGCACAAAAACACTCCCGTCAGATTCGTCGCCACCACGTCGTTCCAGAGCGCGTCATCGTAGTCCTCCAACGGAATGGCGCCCGCGTTGCGCCCCGCGTTGTTGAAGAGGACGTCCAGGCGGCCAAATGTATCGGCAATCTGTGAAAAGACGCGCTCGACAGACGCCGCATCGGCAACGTCGCCGGAAAAAACGCGCGCTGTTCCGCCGGCCTTCTCGATGGCTTCCTGCGCTTCGAATAGCGGCTGCTCCCGCCGGCCGATCAACGCGACGGTGAACCCGTTGTTTGCAAGGGCGAGGGATGCGGCACGGCCGATCCCCGTTCCCGCGCCCGTGACAGCAGCGTACTTTCTCGATGTAGACATTCACCACCTATTCGACGGTTGAAAATGGATATCCCGCAATGCTACTCCAGGCCGCCACGCGCAAACGTCGACACCGCTTTGGTCACGAGCCGATGGCCGCAGGGTCCATCCACACCGCCTCCCAGACATGACCGTCCAAATCGGCGAGAGCGCGGTTGTACATGAACCCCAAGTCCTGCTGCGGGTTGACGTCCGCGGTGCCGCCACACTTCACCGCAGCATCATTCATGCGATCCACGGCATCCTTGCTGTCGCAAGTCAGGGCCAGCATCACTTCGCTCGATCCGCTTTGCGGGAGCGGGCGGCTGGTAAAGGTCTGCCACTTCGCGTGCGTGAGCAGCATCACGAAGATCGATTCGCTCCACACCATGCAGGCGGCAGTGTCATCGGTGAATTGCGGATTGTTAGTGAAACCCAAGGCCTCGTAGAAGGCTTTGGACTTATGCAGATCTGCCACCGGAAGGTTCACGAAGATCGACTTGGTCATGACAGGTTTCCTTGGTTGAGGACAAGCGCCGCGCTTGCCTGGCGGAAATATACGGGTGCCAAGACGGTCGGTGCATTGACAATTGGTAAGGCGCAGTCCAGCTCATCCGACACCCAAGGCAATGGCCTTCCTCAGGCGGCTCAGGCTCTCGGGCGTAATGCCAAGCCAAGCCGCGATGTGATGCTGCTTCAGACGCCGGTGTAGATCGGGTTCGCTGTTGATGAAGTCGCGGTAGCGCTTCATCGCGCTGTCGCGGCGAAAGGCGATCTCGACGGGCTCCTTTTCGATGATCCAGTGGCGTTCCATGTAGCGCATGTAGACCTCTGCGATATCGGGGAACGTGGTCGTCAACGATCGGAAAGCGGCGAACTCGTACTCCAAGACATGGGAGTCTTCGATGGCGGTGATCGTAAATTGGCTAGGCTTGCCAAGCAGCGTCGCACTGACGGAGCCGGCGACTCGGCCTTCCCGAAAGAAGTACTTAATGACCATGTCACCCTCGGGGCCGACATGATGTTGGAAGAACAGTCCCTCGAGGACGAACGCCAACCGTGTCGGCGTTTGGCCCGCGACGATGAACGACTCGTCCTTGCGGTATTGCCGAGGTTGCAGCAGCGAAGCCCAGGCTCGCTCTGCCTCTTCGGAGATGTCCGAGTAGGTGCGGACCATCGTGAAGAATGCTTTGGTATCCACTCGATCATTCTCCTGGTTTTGCCAAGCGACTGTCCGGGGAGGATACGGCATCGTCAAGGTTCGCACCGCAGTTGGACCCCATGAGCCAGCGCGCGCCGCGTTCGGCGCTGGTCTGCGTGCGGCCTCGACGATGCGGGAGTCTACGCGCGTTGACGCCGAATGCTCCGGCGAGCATTTAACGGCAAAGCGGCTTGGAGTTCGTTATCGAACTCAGTCGTCGTTATCGCCGCTGTCCTGAGCCGTCGCGGCGGAAGCGCCCGCCTCGGTTGCCGAGGCGGCCTCCGGCGGCGCGTCGTCGTCCTTGATGACATAGCGCGGGTTATGCACCCAGCGACGCAAATCTTTACTGATGATGAGGGACGTGCGGTCGAGGATCGAGCACGTGCCTTTGAACGCGCCCCACACGCCGCCGACGGACCAGCGCTTGAACTTCGCATGGCGTACGACCTTGCCGTTGTCGATCAGATCCGCGGTCAACGAGATCGCCTTCGGCCCCGTCCATGCGCCGCCGCCTACGCCCATGACGTAGGAAATGTGCAGTCTCAGCACTTGGGCGTCGCCAGGCGCGCTATTTACGTCGATCGTCCCTTCTCCGGTTCGATTCAGACGAGCAAGGGCATCGCCGACGCGATGCGCGAGCAGATCGTCGATATGGCACTCGTCCTTGACCCGCTCGACGACGCCGGCGCCCGAAGCATAAGTGACCGGCGTTTCGAGTAGAACCTTTCTGCGCTCGCCGGCAAAGGCGGTGGCCGAAGCCAGACATAAGGCAAGCAAAACAATTCGTTTCATTGTGTTATCGGCCCCCGTTTGATTGTCCGGCATTCTCGCACAGAGGGGCAGGCGGGAGGAGCGCATTCCTATTCGCCTTCGACAACGTCCGCTCGTCGCAAGACTTCATCCAAGTAGATGACCGCATCGGTTTGCTCCCTGCTCGCCAACGCCCGTTGCCGTAGCGCGTTCAGCGTGTCGTCGTGCTCGACGAAAGCAGTAGCCGCTTCGACGAGTTCGAACTGAAGCCCATTGAGCAGGCTCGTTTGCGCGCACGGCATCGGCGCATGATCGCCGGTGGGCGTGACAGTGCGCGGCGTGTCGGCTCTCGGCTGGGACAGCGAGAACAACGAAGAAAGATCGCTTTGTGCCGCCCATTTGTCGCGCGCGGTCAGCGCCGGCAGTCCGAATCGCTTTTCAAGAAGCGCGAGTATCGCCGTATGGTCATGTACGCGCGAGTCGATCGTCATCCGCGGGATCAATGGGGAGATGACGATCGCCGGCACGCGCGCGCCGAGCCTGTCGAAGTTGAATTCGATCAGCTTGCTGTCTTCATCGTCGTCCTGGCCAGTCTTGCCGTCGGGGTTGACGGTCTTTGGCGCGGGCGCATGATCGTAGGTTCCGCCGCTCTCGTCGTACGTGATGACGATGGCCGCCTTCTCCCATAACGTCGAGCGGCGCACCGCGTTGTAGATCGAAGCGATCAGCTTCTCGCCTTCGTGCATGTCGTTCGAAGGATGCTGATCGTTCGCGCGAACGTCCCCGTAGTTGAAATATCGCGGTTCGATGAACGTGTAGTGGGGCAGCGCGCCTTGTTCGAGGTCGATCCAGAAATCGGTGATCGGCTTGAACTTCGCATGGGTCAGCACAGAAAGCATCGTCAGCGATTGCGGGACGTCATGGAAATAGACCGTGCCGCGCAGGCCGCGTGTTTTCAGCGATTCGAATATCGTGCGAGACGCGGATACCTTCTGTGTGCCGCCTAGGTAGCCGTCCGACGTGGCCGAGTGAACGAATCGCCGGTTCGGGCAGGTCGCCCCCGGCGTCGAGCTGAACCACTTGTCGCAGACGGCGAACTCGCGCGCAAGCGTGGTCAGTACCGGCAGGCGTTCCGGCGCGAAGCATTTCATGATGTCGGCCGGGTTGCCCAGCACGCGCTGCTGATAATCGTAGACATACCCGTTGTTCGCCGGCGGTATGTCGGGAAACCACGTGAGTTCCTGCCGCGCCGCTTTGCTCAATCCGAACATTTGCGTGACGGCCGCCGGATTGAAACTGTGCCCGGGGTCGATGGGGGGATCGCTGTAGGACGCGTCGCGCGTGACCGTGTAGCGAGGCGACGCGGCATCGTTCGGATTGGCGGCGTTGGACTCGTCGCCCTGCAATCCGTCGATCGGATAGTCGGGCGTTCTCATGAAACCGAGCACGTGGTCGAACGAGCGATTCTCCAACATCAGCACGATGAAGTGATCGATGCGATTGAATGCCGTCACGGTGTTTTTCTCCGCATGAGCCGCGCGCTTTTCAGAGGCGATCCAGTCCCCCGTCACGGGCGGCCGAACGCCGGGCAGGGGAGCGGGCAATAGTTTTGCCGGTGGCTAATGAAGCTTGACGGCAACGTCGCCGCAGGCGAGCACGAGCGGTTTTCGCCCGCTATCCTGCATGGAATCCAGAGCGAGATCCTGCAGCGTGATCGTGACCTTCCTTCCGCCGATCGTCGTGTCGATCTCGGGGATGGTGTACACGTCGAACTCCTTGCCGTCGAGGGCCAGCGTGACGACGCGCATGACGACCGGATTGAACGCATTCAAGATGACGCTGATGGCGTCGTCGACGAACGGCGGCAGCCCCCCGAAATGCCAGTTAACGACGATGAAGTCGAGCGACCGGAAAACGATCTTCACCTTGCGCTCCGGCGTGACGACGACGGACGCGGTGGCTAGCACGAAGCCGTCGGCGTCCGCGCTGGGCCCGATGCCGAGGAATTTGAAATTGGCGCCGCCCGAGACGTCGATTCGAACTTGGTACGTGTTGCCCCGGCGCCCCGATACGATGAAGTTGGGATTCTTGAATTCCAGATAGTACTCGGCCGAAACGGACCCTATGCCGAGATTGGTGCTCCAGCGCTCGTGCGGCGAAATATCTTTTAGGAAGCTGGCGGCGACTGTGTCCAATGCCGGAGTATCGACGCCGCAAAACAAGCGCCGCTGCGGCCAGTGCGAAGCCGGCGGCGGAAATACCGAGTCGGGCGTCATGGTGGTCGAACCGAGCAAGTACGGCTGCTGAAGGGAAATGACCGGCGTGGCGAATTCGATGCCGTTCAGCTCGAGCTTGGGAATGGCGATGCGCTCTAGGATGTTCTTATTCAAGTAGTCGAGCAGAAGCGGCAAGAACGCCAAGTTGAGCGCGCCTTCAAGCGCGATCCGCGTAATTTCGTCGACCTGCCCTTCGCGGATATGCAATACACCGGCATTCAGTCGAAGGGTCAGGCGGTTGTCGGGGTCGAAGTGGACCGCCGCCGACGCATCCAGCACCGCCTCCACTTCCGCCGTAATCTGCCCGCCGATCTTCAATTTCACGTGATCGGCGCGCGCGGAAAAACTCGCCGCGTTGGCTTGCAGCAATACCGCTTTTTCGGTGGCGGGCACGCTCTGCATGCGCTCCAATTGCTGCTGATAAAGCATGGACGGCGCGAGGCTCAATACCGGGGGCGTCGTGATGTCGAAGCCCACGGTGTTCAGGCCTTCCCGGCCCACCGTCAACGATTCCCTGAACACGCGTGGATAGCAGCCTTGGTAAATGGCTTCGGCCACCCGATTCAAGGCCGCCTCGTCGCCCCCGGCGACGACGTTGTAGGTTTGCGCGGTCGTGCGCCACAGTTCGTTGTCCGCGCCGCAGGCCCAAGGCCAAGTGAGCAGGGTGGTGTCGTGATCGCGATACGGCGGGTTGCCGCGCACGTTCAACTTCAATTCCCAATCGGTCCAGCAATTGATCGCGTTGTACCGGCCGCGGACCGTGTCGTCGCGCCAAATGCAATCGTCGAGTTTGGCCGTGCGGATGTCGGCAAGTGCGGCCGGTTCGCGGCCGCCGCGGCGAGCGATGCATTTGGTGGGGTCTGCCTTGCTGATCAGCAGATAACCCTGGCCCGCCTTGACCGGCCGCTTGTCCCAGCTTTGCCATCGCTCGTCGCCGGGCGCTTCGACCGTCACGGCGTTATCAAGCGGACGGCCGGTGATCACCAGCATCCGCCCCGAATGCGCGCGGGCTTTCGAGACGATAGATACGTAATTCGGCGCTCGCTTGACGAGCCTGACCACCATGCCGATGAGCCCCAACGATTGGCCGCGGGTTCCGCAAAAGGCTCCATTCGAAAACCAACCGGTCTCGACGCCATTCTGGTTGTAGGCCATGTATAGGACGTCGTATTCGGTGAATTTCTCCCCGGTCAACTCGATCGCGAACCCTTCCACCGTCGCGCTTTGGCCGCGGCTGCCCACAAGCTCGCCATCCTTGAGCCACCCCGTATCGCCGGTTTTGCTGACGTGGGCCATATAGCGCAGCCCAAGGCCGACGGGTGTCGGGAAGCTGATCTGAAAGCCCTCGATCGGCTTGTTTTTGTCGTCTGTACCGGCCAACTCATCCGGGTCCACGGTCATATCGCCGATGTCGTGGACGTGCACGAGCACCTTGAATCGCGGTATGAGCTTGACGACGATGGCATAGAGGCTCTGCGTCGCGCCGCGCGTGCCGCAAAACGCGCCGTTCGAGCACCAGGCGGTTTCGCCGCCGTCCTTTTTGTACGCCTTGTACAAGACGTTGTATCGGCCGGCGTCGTCCCCAGTCAATTCGATTGCAAAGCCTTCCAAAGCAGTGTGTGCGATTCGGCTGCCGATAAATACGCCGTCCTTGACCCAGTCCGTATCGCCGCTGCCGGCGAAATGCGCCATGTAGCGCAGCCCGAAACGGGCCGATTGGGGAAGCGTGATTTGAAAGCCGTCGACGCTCTTGTTCTTCTCGCGTGCGCCGGCATACTCGTCCGGACCGACGGTGACGTCCCCGATACCTTCGACATGAACGAGCACTGCGAATTTAGGTGTGGTCATTTTTAGATCTCATGGGCGTGCGCGCCCGCTGCCGCGAGAATCAGCCATGACTCGCAGCGGCGCGGGCGTCGGATTAATTGACGACAGGGGAATTAAGGCGTGAGGTGACGGCCCCGTTTCCGTACCTTCTGTTTGGGCGAAGTATATTCAGGGGAATAGGTCCGTTTCTGTAGCGCAAATGTGCTACACGGATCGATCGGTCCCCATTACAATTCGCCCCAAATGCCATCCACGCTTTCCGATTCCGTGTCGGTCACGATCCGCGTCGCAGTCGTCGAAGACGATGCGGGGTTTTGCGACGACCTGCGAAAGATCATCGAGGCTGTGCCGGATTTTCGTCTCGTCGGTATGGCGGGGACGAAGGCCGACGCACTCGCCTTGCTGCGCGGGCCGTCGGCCGACGTCCTGCTGGTCGATCTCGGATTGCCGGACGGCTCGGGCATCGACGTCATCGGCGCAGCGGTTCACGCGTGGCCGGACTGCAACATCATGGTCAGTACGCATTTCGGCGACGAGTCGCATGTCATGCGCTCGATCGAGGCCGGCGCCGCGGGCTATTTGCTGAAGGACGGCTCGGCCGCTCGCATTGCGGACGAGATCCGCAGCGTTGCTAGCGGCGGCAGCCCCATTAGTCCGGTCATCGCTCGACAAATCTTGTTGCGGCTACAGCAGGGCGATTCCGCTTCGGCGCCGCGAGGGCCTTCGCCGTTGTCGCCCCGTGAAGCGGAAGTCTTGGATTTGATCGTCAAGGGCTTTACGACACAGGAAATCGCCAAGCTGATGGCGCTGTCGCACTTCACGGTGCGCAGCTTCGTGCGGCGCATCTACAGCAAGCTGAAGGTCACATCCAAGGCGGAAGCCATTTATGAAGCTAGAGCGCTCGGGCTGTCGCGCGAGTGACGAACGTTCGTCTGCCTCATGCGGCGTTCGGATCGGGGATTGGCTGCGCAATGCGCGTAAGCGGGCACGCCTCCCCGTGGGCGGCGCGACTGTCGCCACCGGGGTCTTGTTGTTCGTGTCGATCGCATTGCTCGTCGGCGCGGGGTCGTGGTACATCGCTGGCGACGGCGCGCGACGATCGGACGCGAGTCTGCATTTGACCCAGGCGGACTGGCTGACGACGACGGCCAATGGGATGACTGCTCCGCCGCGCGTCGTCGACAGCGATACGTTGTCCGGCATGTGGCGTCACACCGTGTTGCCGCATGCGTTGCCCCCGGCGGCGGGAATGCGTCCGGATTTGGCCGCGGGGCGCTCGCTCGCCGACACCACGACCATCGGCGCCGTGACTTGGATTCGCATCGCGACTGACGCGTCGCAGGTGCGGTCGGGACCGCTCGTGCTGTATGTCAGCCGCGTCAAGACCGACGGCACCGTCGCCGTTTATGTCGACGGCGCACTCGCCTACCGCGCGCAGCGACAGGGACCGTTGTGGAATAGCCTGTTTACGCCGCTATGGATCGAACTGGACCGCCCCGAAGGCGCGCCGCCGCCGCGCGAGATCCTGGTTCGACTCGAACATACGCGCGTGACCGGCGTGGGCTTCGCTTCGGTATGGCTTGGCACGGCGGACGCTTTGCGCGGGCGCTATTACGCGCGTCAATGGCTGCAGCGGGAATTGCCGGCCACGCTCAGCGCCGCTTTTTTGATGGTGGGCGTTTTTGCGTTGTTCGTATGGTTCCGGCGCAGGCGAGAAACGGGCTATCTGCTGTTTTTCAATCTCGCGGCTACGTCGTTCGTCGCGCATATGCATTACTACGCGGGTTTGCCGATTACCGACGATTGGTTTGCATGGCTGACCCTGAACGGGCTTTTCTGGATGGTCGTGGTCGTCCATTTCTTCTTGCGCCAAACGCACGGGCACCCGGTTCGTTGGTTGACCTGCTCCGTGGTGGGCGTGAGCGGTTCGATATCCGTGCTGACCTTGCCTCCGGTTGCGCTATTGCCGGTGCTGCCGAATACGCCGGTCGTCGTGCCGCTCATTTATGCGGTCGCGATCGTGATGAGCGCGGTCGTGGCCGCCGTGGGCGTGACGGCCGGTTGGCGCCGCTCGTGGGAAGCTAGGCTTGTTGCCGCCGCGGTGGGGCTGTGCACGTTGCTCGGCATATCCGATTGGGCGATGCACAACAATGTGGTGAGCTTGGAGGGATGGTTTCTCGGCGCATACATCAACGCGGTGACGTTCGGTGGGTTCGGGCTGCTCATTTATCGGCGCTACGTCAATGCGATCGTCGCGGTCGAGCAACTCAACGTCAGCCTCGCCGAACGTCTTGCCGCGCGCGAGGCCGAACTCGAGGAGAGCCACCGGCTGCTGCGCGAAGCGGAGCGCAGGCGCACGATCAGCGACGAGCGTAGGCGGTTGATGCAGGACATGCACGACGGATTGGGCTCGTCGCTGATCAGTGCGATTCGATCGGTCGAGCGCGGCGATGCCAGCGGCGCTCGCGTCTCGCACATTCTTAAAAGCTGTCTCGACGATTTGAAGCTGACGATCGATTCGATGGAGCCGGTCGAGGCCGATTTGCTGGCGCTGCTCGCGACGCTGCGGTTTCGCTTGGAGCCGCGGCTGGACGGTTCCGGCGTGACGCTGCATTGGGACGTGCAAACGGTGCCTACGCTGCCTTGGCTCGATCCATCCAGCGCGCTGCACATCCTGCGCATTGTCCAAGAGAGTATCGCCAACGTTCTGGCGCATGCGCGCGCGAGTGCGATTCGCGTCAGCACATCGCTCGCGGACGGCGGGGTGGAGGTCGTGATCGAAGACGACGGTCAGGGCTTCGACGTGGAGCAAGCATTGAGCGCGGGGAAGGGGCGCGGCCTGCGCAACCAGCAACGCCGCGCGCGTGCGATCGAGGCGGACGTGAGTTGGAGTGTGGGGCCGCACGGGACGCGGTTTGCGCTTTGGCTTCCGTTGCAGCGGGAGACTGGGGCGTCGATGGCTAGGTGATGCCGCGGGGGCGCTGCTGCGGATTACCGTCCGGGCTGTTCATGGACGATGAGGGGCAGCATCGGTGCGCTGCGTGCTCCTGTCCACTACTTGGCCGCACTAGTCGCGTTGACCGCTTTGCCCTAAGGTGAGGGCCGGGGCGAAATAGGGATAGGTCCGGCGCCGCCTGAATAAAGGCCTTGTCAGTCACGCGGACTACGCCCATAATAGATTCCAAGTGGACTGGGAGTGCCCGGTCGGCGTCTAAGCCTCGGTGAGTTTCACCGGGGCTTTTCGCTTTATGTTGCGGGGAAAACGTGCAGCCCCCAGTCTTCATACCCTTGACCGAGGCGCTCTCGTCCGCCGCTGCAATAGAACTTACGTTTCAGCACCTCAAATGCTCGGTTTTCCTGGCCGGGACGCACGACGCTCATCCCGATAGGGCGTGCTACTAGGTCGGCAAGCTGCAAGCCGGGCGAGTCGACTTTCTTATCGGCAAAAATGATATCGAACGGCAGGCGCTTGCCGAGTCGGTTTGCGCCGCCACAAATTCGGCGAAACTCAAGTTCAAGATCGTTGTCTTCTTTCTTGCCTCTGCACTCGACCACGACGTGCGTGGTGGCGTCATCCTGGTCTTTTTCTTGGAGAAACCCGTAGAGCGTCTCTAAGCAGAAGCCAAGAGCGAGATGGTAGGGGTTGTTGCCCGTTTCCCTCCTGTCGCGAAGCCGGACCTTGTCAATGATGCAGCTAATAAGGATGAAGTTACTGAACTCGATGACGTTGGTGAGTTCAGCGATGAACTGCTGCTTATGCTGCCGATTGACGAAGAATCGAAATTCCCCTTTCTCTTTGCGAATCTCATGCTCGTGGAGCACTACAAGGTCATGGCCGAAATGCTTGAACTTGAATTTGTGTAGCGCCGGCACGACCTTCTCACTGTAGTGGCGTTTGTAGAACACGCAGAACGCAAGCACGAACACTGGATAGTTGGCGTCCAATGTTTGCATGCCGTGATCCCCACTTTCGTCGACGTACACCACGAAATTGCTGTAGCGTCCCGGGTAAGCCGTCTCACCTGCGTCAGGTGAGGGGCGGTCGTCAAACACTGAAAACTGCTGCCTCCGGGCGTTGGGTCGCCGTTCATTCCGCATTTCTATTGTCGATCATCGCCGCCTCTGCATCCTTTGTTTGGGACAGATAGTCTCCGGCATTTGATTCCGCAATGGTGGCGTGACCAGCCGATTTCGGACGGATAGCTGCATTTTTTTTGCCGCGTCGCATTGATATCGATGGCGGCCGACGATAGGGGGCCCTGCGTTGTGTTTAATCGCACGTCGTTGCGGGAGCCCGGGCACTGGCTGATGTGGCACCATGCCTCCTTTGGCGACTAATTTGGCGGCAGCGAAAGGCTTGTGTGAGCGGCAAAAGCCTTTATCTATCAAGTGCCTACAGGCGGCATCCCGAAATCGTTGCGACTAGCTTGGCGACTATTTTGGCGCTTACGCCGATGGCCGGGCGGACTGTATGGGCTCGGCGGGGGCGCCGCCCAACGGCCGACCTGCCCCCGTGCGGGCGACCAAGCGACACCCTCAAACCGTCACTGGCGCCGTGAGCCAAAGCTCGTTATCCGCTGCGCGATTCCATGGGCGGAGCAGCAGCTCGTTGCTGTCTCGGTAAGGGGGATCGCCGCGCATGTTGAATTTCGACTCCCAGTCGCCCCAAAAATTGATCGCATTGTAGGGGCCCGGTACCGTGTCGTCGCGCCAAACGGTGCGATCCGATCCGATGAAGAACCGAAGCTCGGAAAGCTCCACCAAGCTTTGGTCCGGAACGGGTATCTGCACGATGCATTTGTTCGGGTCGGCCTTGCTGATCAACCAATAGCCCTTCCCGGCGTTAACCGGCCGCTTATCCCAAACCTGCCAATCGCCGTCGTTCCGCACATCCACGGTTAACGTCCTGCGGTCCGGATGCCCGGTGATGAGCAACGGCCGGCCTGATCGCGATTGGGCCTTCGACGCGATCGTGACGTAATTGGGCGTCCGCCGGGAGAACTTCACGAATATGGCGTCGATCGACAAAGATTGGCCGCGCGTGCCGCAGAACGCGCCGTTCCCGAACCAACCGGTCTCGCCGCCCGCGCGGCTGTACGCCTTGTACTGGATATCGAACATTGCGAAGTTCGAGCCGGTCAGTTCGATCGCGAATCCTTCGACGTGCGTGGACGAGTCACGGCTACCCAGGAATACCCTGTCGTGGACCCAGTTCGTATCGCCACTGCCGCTCAAATGGGCCATATACCGCAACCCGACCCCGCCCCCCGTCGAGAAGCCGAGCTGAAAGCCGTTAATCGGTTTGTCTTTCCCCGGGGCGCCGGCGTATTGATTCCCGCGCACGTTGACGTCCCCCAAGCCTTCCACATGTACAAGCACAAGGATTGTCCAATCGATCATGGTTTTTCCCGGAGGCGAGCACGCCGATTCGATGCTGACGTTGGCCAAATCCTGCGAGCAGGCAACAAACGGAAACGTCCGACTCACTGCTTGCCCGCATTAGCCGCATTGACCGCATTGCCGTCGTACCCCGGCGGCGCCGGCAACTTGTTCGGCTCGGCCCGCGTCCGATACGGCAGCGTCGCAGCGTCGGGCGTCGTCGTCGTATTGTCGATCACCCGTTCGACATCAGCGGTCTTGCCCAGCTCGAACAAGAATTTGTCTTTATCGAAGTCGGGCGCCACGCATCCTTCCACATAGATGAAGCGCCGCTGCAACATGAGCCACAGTGACGTATGGTCGCGCCAGTGAGTCGTATAGCTGATGTTCGCAAGCCGCCGCTGTACCGCTTCAGCGATCTCCTTGTCGTAGTAATAGCTGTTCGATAACCGGCAGCGCCCCTCGATCCAGCAGCTGTTGCCTCGCTCGATGCGGTAATGGCTTTCCTCGTTGAATTCCTCCTTCGTCTGGAACGGCCCGAGGGGAACGGGGCAGTTGGCGACCGCGCTCGATATTTGAAAGAACGGGTCGTTACCGAAGTTCGATCGGTCCGCGCTGTCGGCCAGCGCTGCGTGGCTGGCCAAGGCGACCGCGATCGGCCATGCAGCCCTGCACATCAGGCGCTTCACTTGCATCGCTCTTTTTGCGCTCATCTTGCTGTGGGTCCTCGTTAGATTTCGGATTTCAGAGCTTCAATTCAGATTCTCGTCGCTCATGTGCATGAGACGTGCGGGAGAGAACGCCGCTTCGCACAATGCCTCGCCGCCGTTCGAGCATAGGTCGTCGGGCAGCTTACCGCCAGTGACGATCGCCGCGACCGCGCGGCCCACTGCCGGCGCCGTTTGAATGCCGAACCCGCCCAGCGCGGCGGCCCAAAAGAATCCGGGCGCGTCCGGCGCTTCGCCCAGCACGGGCGTTTCGTCGGCCACCACGCTGCGCAGGCCCGCCCACTTGTGGCTTACCCGGCCCACACGCCATGTCGTCACCGACTCGAGGCGATCGATGGCCGTCGCGACATCGAGCTCCTCGGGCTGGGCGTCGCAGGGCGTGCTGGGCGTTTCGTCGGAAGGGCTCACCATCAGCTTGCCGCTTTCCGGTTTGAAATAAAACGAATCGACGATGTCCGTCACCATCGGCCAGCTCGATGCGACTTCGCGGTTGGGCGCATGGGCGGCGGCTTCGACGAGTGCAAGGGTACGTCGCTTCGGTACGAGCCCGATCGGCGCGGCCCCGGCGAGCGTCGCCAATTCATCGGCCCATGCGCCCGCCGCATTGACGATACGGCGGGCAAGGTATTGCGCGCCGTCGCCCGTGGTCACGCGCCAGCCCCCGGCCTCGCGTTGCAATGCGTTGACGCGCCGCCCGACAATCGTTTTTCCGCCGCGGGCCCGCACACCGCGCAGGAAGCCTTGATGCAACGCGTCGACATCGATGTCCCTGACCGAAGGGCGCGCGATCGCGCGGACATAGTCATGCGGTGCAAGGATCGGGCACATCGCCCGCGCATCGTCGAGCGAAATTTCATACGCGGCGATCCGCGCATCGCGCCCGGAATCGAGCGCTTCGTCAAAGCGGCCCGTCTCCACGTCCTCCGCGCTGGCCAGCGCGATGACACCGCGCGGCGACAGCAGCGGCTCGGCGGTGAAGCCCGAGGGCGGTGTATCGAAGAACGCACGGCTCGCCGCGGTCAGCAATCGGACCGCCCGGTTGCCGAAGTACTCCGAAAACAAGGCGGCCGAACGTCCTGTGGTGTGATACCCGTAGGCCTCCTCGCCTTCGAGTAAGACGACGCTCGTATGCTCCGCCAAAAAATAGGCACAGGCGGCGCCCGCGATGCCGCCTCCCACCACCACGACCTCGACGTTCAAATCAATCCCTCGGCGCGTAGGTAGTCGATCACGGCATCGGCCGATGCGTCGGCGGTGAGGCGTGTCGTATCGATGCGTATTTCCGGAGCCTCGGGCGCTTCATAACGCGAATCGATGCCCGTAAACTGCTTGATCGCACCGCCGAGCGCTTGCCGATAGAGTCCTTTCGGATCGCGCGCTTGCGCCACGTCGATGGGCGTATCGACGTGAATCTCGACGAATTCGTGTTCGCCGAACAGCTGCCGCGCGGCGAGCCGCACGTCGCGAAACGGCGAGATGAAGGTGACGAGCACGATGAGCCCCGCATCCACCATGAGCCGCGCGACTTCGCTCGCGCGCCGCACGTTCTCGCTGCGATCGGCGTCGGAAAAGCCGAGGTCGCGGTTGAGCCGATGGCGTAGATTGTCGCCGTCGAGCACGAACGCGTGGCGACCGTGTTCGAAGAGCCGCTCATCGACGAGATTGGCGATCGTCGATTTGCCCGCGCCGGAAATCCCGGTGAACCAGAGCACGAAGGGCCGCTGTTTCTTTTGCGCGGCGCGCGCCGCTTTGTTGATCGTGACTTCTTGCCAGACGACGTGGGTTCCGCTCATGGCGAGTCCTTGTGTGTCGACGCGAATTTCAAGACTGTGAGGCGGTCGCGGTTCTGCGCGGCGCCCATAGCGAGAGGACGAGCGCCGCCGAGGCGAGCGCCGGTGCAAGCATGACGACGTAGATCGCCGAATAGCCGAGCCGGTTGGCGATGAATCCGGCCACCACGCCGCCGGCGGCCACGCCCAGATCCCAGAACGACGTGAACATGCCGAGGGCCGCACCGTGCTGCGATGCATCGGTTGCGCGGATCACGGCAAGGGCGAGCGAGGGGTACAGCAACGACAGGCCCATGCCCATCGCGAAGCCGCCCGCCACGGCAACCGCGAGGTTCGGCGCGATGCCGACGAGCGCGAGCCCGAGCGCCTCGACGAGCGCGGCGCCGAATGCGACGCGATAGGGGCCCAGCTTGTCGGGCCAATGGCCGAGAAAGAGCCGCGAGCCGACATAAGCGAAGCCGAACACGTTGAAGGCGAGAATGCCATTGCTCACGCCCTTCTTCGCCATGTAGAGCGCGACGAACGAGGCGAGCGCCGCGTATCCCATCGACGCGAGCGCGAGCGCGACGCCGGGCACCATGGCCGTGCTCGGAAAGAGGGCGGATTTCTTCGTCGAATGCGATCGGGCCGGCCCGGCCTTGGTCGCGATCAGCAGCAGACCGACGAGCGCCGCGGCCGCGCAGACGGTCCACACGGGCCCGAAACCCACCGCTTTCGAGAGCGCGGCGCCGGCGAGCGCACCCAGCGTCAAGCCGGTCCACATGCTCACGCCATACAAGCCGACGATCTTGCCGCGCCGCTCGGGCGGGGCAATGGCCACGAGCCAAGTCGCGCCCGCCGTGAACACGGCGCCCTCGCCGATGCCGTGCAGCACGCGTACGGCGATCAACGAAGGTACGCCGGCCGCGAGCGCGTAGGCGGCGCCCGCGAGCGCGCAAAGCAGCGCGCCGGCGAGCATCAGCACCTTGTGCCCGATGCGATCGGACAGGCGCCCAGCCACCGGCCGCGTCAGCACGACCGCGACGGCGATCGCCGCTACCACCGTGCCGACTTCGACATCGCTGCCGCCCAGCACGCCCTTGACATAGAAGGGCAGGGCGCCGAGCGTCGCGCCGATCCCGAAGTGGCAGCAAAACAGGCCGAGAAACAGCGGCATATACGGCCGATAGAACCGCAGCCCCGTGTTCGCGGCCGCGCTCGCGCCGTTGTTCGACGCCCCTTGCGCGCTCCTATTCATCGTTGCCTCCTATTTCCTTGCGCCGTCGTCGGCCGTGTTCGATGCCCGCGGGAAGCGCTCGCGCGTGAGCTCGAGCGCAAAAAGGTCAGCCCGGCATGGCATGGAAGAAGTGCGTCGGCAGATGCACGGCCAGCCCTTCGTAGATTTCCGCGCAGACGGCGAGCCCTTCCGAAGCGAACGTGCCTTCGGGCGGCGTGCCCACCCGGATCACCGACTTGCCCCGATGCAGCAGGCGCGCGGCCACGGCGAAATCGCCGACGAGGGCGCACCCAGGCGCGACCATCCGCGTACGCACGATCAGCGTGCCGTTCGCTTTCAGATCGGCCAGCAGGCCGCCGTTGGCCATCATCTTGTGGTAGTAGTCCACGGGGTTGACGATCATGGCGTGGGCCGTCGCACCGTTTTGCTCGATCTCGTTGCACGCGGCCATGACGCCTTCGGTGTAGCTGCCCGCATAGCGCAGCTTCGTCACGCCCTCGCAATTCAAGAGACCGTGAGGCCCGAGCGTGAGCGCCTGGTTCTCGGCCGTGGCGAGCCGCACCAGCAACCGATAATCGATGAACTCGGCGATCGCACGCTCATCGCCGAACAACGCTTGCGGGATCTGCACCCACGCGTTGATGGGCCGCACGCTCGCCTCGCTCGTGCCGAAGCGGAACGTGGCTTCCTGGCGCAGGCCGCCTTCGAAGATGCCGCTCGCCTCGTCCTTGGGCGGCCGGCTTTCCGACCAGAAGCGGCTCGTCGGCTCCTCGATGAGCCGCTTCTTGAACAGCTGGCTCACCATCAGCCGAGGCCGGTCTTGCGTGGGCTTGAAAGCTTCCGTGATCGTGTAGTCGAAATGGACTTCCGTTTTCGCGCCCTGCGCCATGAAGGCTTTGGCGAAAACTTCGCCGGAGGAGCGCTCGTCGTGCGCCGCGGCGCGGAGGGTGTCGGACATGAAAAGGCCTCGCTATGCAAAGAAACGAAGGAGAGGAGAGAAACGAAGAGGGCTCGCGCGATCAACGAACGGCATGACGAATCAGCTTTTCGTAGAACGGCAGGTGATAGTCGAAGTACTGCTTGAGCATCGGATGGTTGTCGGCCGTCGCGTCGTACTCGCGGGTCGGCGCGGAAAACCCCGAGCTTTGCGCGACCGCCGCATGCCACTGTTTCGTGCGTTGCCATTCGGGGCGATCCTCGGGCGCCCAGGTCAGCGCATGTTCGAGGAACGGCAGACCCACTTGCTCGCACCAGCGGCTAATCACCTCGCGCGGGCTCGACAGCAGACGCTCGGCGTCGATGACGATCGGTTGCCGGCGCTCGAGCCCGCGGACGAGTTCGAAAATTTCGAACAGATGCTCGTAGCCGACCTCGGGGCAGGTGATCGTCGGCTTCATGTGGTAAAGCGAGGCGATGGTTCGATGCGGCTCGCGCACGATGAACGTGTGCTCGAAATCGGCGATCTCCTCGGGGTGGGCGAAGAGGTGCTCGTACCGATGCTCGACGGTGTCTTTGAAGAACACGGTGCGCGTACGCGCAAGCTCGCGCATGTGCTGAAACAGCGCGGCCTCGGAATCGACTTCCACCGTGCCGCCGGCGCCGTCGGGCACGCTCACGCGGCCTTCGTCGATGAGCGTGACGAGCGGTTCGTGAATGACGGTCACATCGCCGCGCTCGATCACCATACGCAAGAATGCCGTCGACATCGCCCGTTGATGCGCCCACATCGCAATGATCTTGTTCAACGTCGTCCCCTTGCTTATTGCGACCAGGCGGTCGGCTTGCGGTCCCAGCGGTGATTGCGCAACTCAGCGACGAGTTCGCGCGGCAAGGCTGGCGCATCGCTGACGGCCATGTTGGCGTGCACGTGGGCCATCTTGCGCATACCCGGAATGACCGTCGAGACGGCCGGGTGATCGAGGATGAAGCGAAGCGCGAGTTCGGGCAGCGTGGAACCGGCGGGCACGATGCGCTTGAGTGCATCGGCGCGCTCGACGGTCGGCCCGAGGTTCTCAGGCCCGAAGTACGTGCTGCGCCAGTCTTCCGAGGGGAACGTCGTCGCCTTCGTCAGCGTGCCGGTAAGGCCGCCTTCGTCGAACGGCACGCGCGCGATGATGCCGATGTCCTTCTCTTGCGCGACGCGAAAAAGCTCGTCCTCGGGCGCTTGATCGAAGATGTTGTAGATGACTTGAATGACGTCGATGAGGCCTGTCTCGATCGCCTTCAGGCAGTTCGCGGGCTCCCAGCGGTTCACGCTGATTCCGATGCCGTCGACGAGCCCCTGCGAGCGCAGGCTGCTCATCGTGCGCTGCCATGTTTCGTCTTCGGCCCAGCGGTCTTCCCAAACATGAAACTGCATCAGATCGATCTTGGCGACGCCGAGGTTCTCGAGGCTGCGCTCGGTATATTCGCGAATGTGATCGGCGGGAAAGACGTCTTCGAGCCGATCGCTCGGGCGCGGCGGCCATTCGCGGTTCTTCGGCGGGATCTTCGTCGCGACATAGAGGCGCTTGTCCGAATGCGCGCGCAGCAGCTCACCGAGCATGCGCTCGCTGATGCCGCGGCCGTACACCCATGCCGTATCGAAGAAGTTGCAGCCGGCCTCGACGGCGGCGTTCAGGCAAAGCGGCGCGGTGTCGTAGTCGGCCCCTGTGAAATTGCCCGGGCCGCCGGCGATGCCCCACATCCCGTAGCCGATCTCGCTGACTTCCCAGCCGAGGCGTCCCATTCTCCGGTAGTGCATACATGCTCCTTCGTCATTGACGACTAGTGCTGCTCGACAAAACAAACGCTGTTCAACCTGCCCGCGAGAGATGACGGCCGTATGCGCCGATCGCATCGGAGAGATCGACGTCCGCCAGCGCGTGCACACGCTCGAGCGCTTCGCATTGCGTGCGGGCAAAGAGCGCCGGGTTGTTCGTCAAAACGTTAGCGAACGCCCTCGCTAAGGCCGCTTCGTCGCGGCGCTCGCGCGGCAGCAGGTTGCGCAGATAGCTCAGCTCGCGTGGGCCGCCTTGTGCGATGCGCGCGTCCAACACGCTTAGCCATTGCTCGCAGCTCAGCGTCTCGAGTTCGATGCCTGCTTGCCCGAGCGCGCCCGCGAAGCAGACGCTTTGCGGATGGAACACGTGGTAGGTCCGGTTCCAGGCGTCCGCATCGAACATCGCCGAGACGACGCGTGCCGCCACATAGTCGACCGGGGACCAATCCGAACGAATTTCCGTGGCCGGGCGCGCTTCGAGCAACGCGAACGCCGTCATCAGGAAATGCGTTAGCGCCCTGCCGTTCGGCAGTCCCTCGCGCGCGGCGGGCATGACTTCGCCGAGCCGAAATACGGTGACGGGCGCACCTTCCCGGCGTGCATCGAGCAGCATGCGCTCGGCCGCCCATTTGGAGCGGCTGTAACCCGACTTGGGCCGCGCCGCCAGCTCGGGATCGAATGCTTCATCGAGCGGGGCGCCGTGGCGTTCGGCTTGCGCCTCGAGGGCGCCTAGCGTCGAGATGAAGAAGAACGGCTTCGCGGGCCCCGCGCAGGCCAGACGCAGCAACGATTGCGTCGCCAGCACATTCGCCGCGCGGTGCGCTCGGTAGTCGTAGACGAAGTTGACGAGGGCGCCGCAGTGCAGAATGGTGTCGCAGCGCGAAGCCAGTTTGTCGTAGTCGCTGGCGTGAAGGCCCAGCCCCGGTGCGGCGAGGTCGCCTTTAACCGCGTGCAGGCGGCCGGCGTACCGATCGCTCCAAAGACGCTTGCGTTCGAACACCTCGACGAGCGCGCGCTGGGCATCGCCTTCCGCCCGCATCAGCACGTAAATTTCCAGATCGTCGCGTCGATCCAACAGCGCCTTGGCGAGATAACTGCCGACGAAGCCCGTGCCGCCCGTTAGCAGCACGGCACGCGGCGCAGCGCCTGCGTGCGAGCGGGCAGACAGCGCACGGCTCGCATGCCAAGCCGAACCGAAGAGTTCGGCGCGTGCGGCGCGAACGTAGCGCGCATCGCGCTCGATCGCGGCCTCTTCGGTTTCGCCGGATTCGTTGCCCGCAAGCAGGCTCTCGATTCGCGCGGCGGCCTTCGCCGCCGTCGCGTGAGCGAGAAAGTCGTGAATGGGCAAGCGCACCGAGAAAAGCCGTTCGAGCTCCAGCGTGGCGGCGAGCGCTTGCAGCGAATCGCCGCCGGCTTGGAAGAAATCGTCGTGCGCGGTAAGGTCAGGCTGCGCGAGCAGCTTGCGCAACACGGCCAGTACGCGCTCAGTCACGCTTTCGCGCGACGAAGGCGCCGTGCGCGCGTGTGTCTCGTCTTGCTTGGCGAGATACGCGTCGAGTTGCGCTTGCAGCATTCTGCGATCCACTTTGCCGTTATCGGTGACCGGCATCGACGCGAGCACGAAATAGTGACGCGGCAGGCTGGCCCGCGGCAGCACGCCGCGCAGATGCCGTTCGAGCGTCGCACGATCGAGTTCGCGCTCGCCCGCGACGAACAGTGCAATCGTCTTCGCGCCGGCGTGGGTGGCGACGAGCGCCTTGGCATGGTGAACCTGCGGGCAGCGCTCGGCGGCAGCC
Organism: Trinickia sp.; assembly: GCF_051954495.1. Taxonomy (GTDB): domain Bacteria; phylum Pseudomonadota; class Gammaproteobacteria; order Burkholderiales; family Burkholderiaceae; genus Trinickia. The sequence goes on along the minus strand of NZ_JBQCHR010000125.1, from coordinate 43,759 downwards.
TCGAGCTCGCCCAGTTCGATCCGCACCCCGCCCACCTTCACTTGAAAATCCTTGCGGCCGACGAAGCGAAGATTGCCGCGGCTATCGAAATAGCCGAGGTCGCCCGTGCGATAGAGGCGGTTGCCCGGAATCGTCGGAAACGGGTTCTCGATGAAGGCGCGCGAGGTGATCTCGGGTTGCTTGACGTAGCCCGCACCCACGCACACCCCGCCGACGAGGATTTCTCCGCTGGCGCCGAGCGGCAGCGGCCGCAGCGCGTCGTCGACGATCACGACATAGCAGTTGTCGATCGGCCGGCCGATCGGAATCGCCATGCCGTCGGCCGCTTCGACAGGATGAAACACCATGCCGATGGATGTCTCGGTCGGGCCATAGGCGTTGGTGATCCGCAACTGAGGCAGCAGTGCGCGCAGCTTGTGCACCATCGGCGGCGTGATTTCCTCGCCGCCCACGATCAGTTCCGTCAGCGTGGCGAGCTTGGCGCCGACAGCGGGATCGCGTTCGGCCAGCGCCACGATCTGATTGAACACGCTCGGCACGAAGTCGGTCATCGTGATGCGATGCCGCGCGATCGTGTCGATCGTCGCTTCGAGATCGAGGAAGGCGCCTTGCTTGGGGATCACCACGTGCGCGCCGAGCGTCAGCGGCCAAAACAGCTGCCACACCGACGAATCGAACGTGTGGCGGCTGTTCTGCAAGATGCGCCGCTCGCCCTCGTCACGGTTGAAGTAGCGCGACATGAAGTGAAAGCGATTCGCGAGCCCGCCGTGAAGATTGAGCGCGCATTTGGCCTTGCCCGTCGTGCCCGAGGTGAAGATGCCGTAGATCGCATCGTTCGGTTCGACGTCCACGCACGGCCCGGCCGGTTGCGGCGTCAGCGCGTCGATATCGATTGCGGCGGCGCAACGACGGAAGGCGGCGGGCAGTTCGTGCGCCCCGGTGCAGACCACGACCTCGCTGTCCAGCACCTCGAGCGCCTGCAGCAAACGTTCGTCCGGCCAGGCGTGATCGAGCGGAACGAAGGCGGCGCCGAGCTTCATGAGCGCTTGGTAGGCCACGGGCATCTCCAGGCTGTTGGCGAGCAGCACGGGGACGATCGCGCCTTTGCCCACGCCGCGCGCCGCCAGCTGCGCGGCATAGGCATTGGCCAAGCCGTCGAACTCACGATAGCCGAGCGCGCGCTCCTCGAACGAGAACGCGACGCGATCCGGGTGGCGCAGGGCATTGCGCTCGATCATCCGCGGAATGGCGCACCAAGGCCCGTAGTCATGGGCGCTGCCGGCCAATTCGCCCAGCACCATTTGGCGCGACGACGGGCCGAGACCGCGCGCTTGACCCGCGGCGGTGTCCGGATCGGTCAGCAACGCGTGGAAGATTTCCGCATAGAGTTCGGCGACGGCGTCACAGGCTTGCGCCCAAGTGTCGTCTTCGGCGCAGACGGCGATGACCGAGAGCATCTCGTCGCCGAGTCGACAAAGAATGCGCATGGCCGCGGAGCCGGCATTGAGTTCGACGGGCCGATCGATCAGGTCTATTTGCAACGCGCGAGCGGAGGGTTCGGCCGCGCGCGCGGCGTCGAGCACCGAGAGTGCTTGGGCCACGGGCAGGCGACTCATGGCGTCGTCGGGCCATTGCGTCCAATGCGCGAGCTCGTAGCCGGCGGCGCTTTTCGCGCCCGAGTGCGCGAGACGCGCGCCCACGGCGCCGCGCCAATGCCGACTATCGACGTTGATCGGCAAATAGCGGCCCAGTCGCGCGCTCGTTTCGATCGCGGCTAATGCAGCAATCAAAATAAGGGAATCGCGTTCCACTACCCGATCGACCCGTCGCATCGATCTCGCGTAATGGCCCAGCATTTGTACGGAGGATGCAATTACCGCTTCGTCAGCGGCAATGGAAACATTTACATCCTCATTCTCTACAGGTAAAAAGTGCGCTTTGGCCATTTTATGTTGGCGACGCAAAAGAATGACGCTGCTGATTAACGCGACCGTTATGGCCCTTGTGGGTGCCAATCGGTCGCGGCCTCGAGACGTGCCAATACCTTCAACGCCCCGGTCGAATCCGGAGGTCGAATCTTTCCACTGCGAGACTGCTCTTTCATGTCAGGGGCGTGTCAACGCCGCATTGCTTCATCCGGCCCAGGTATGAAGCTCACGTACTGCACCTTTTCGAACCGCTAGGTCGTCCTTTTATTTAATGTGCATAGGAATGGCTGGGCGGATTGGATCATGCCATTTTTTATTTGGCAATAGTGCAGCTTAGTAACAGCGGATGCTGGCTTGGTTTTTCGCCCTGCCGATGCACCTGAAACGCAGCGGTTGCGATATCCCGAGGCCACGAGTTGTCGTAGTGACGGGCTGGGGAGCCGATGATTGAAAGCGGGGACGACCTTTGAAACCGGTTACGACCTCGTGCTTCTAAATACGCCCGAGCCAAACGACGCGCCTCGGTGAAAAGTCAGCAGCCGCTTCAAAAATCCGAACATGACATTGGCCTATGCGAACGTTCGTTCATTGAGCGATTAAAGAAGTGCGCGCCAAAAGCGTTCTCGCGCGCGGGTTCGCGACGGCCCGCGTCGATTGTTGTTGCCCGCACAACACTGTGCGCTCGCGCCAATGGCTACCGCCGACCGAGCGGCCCGCCTACGATTCGTCCCGACGTACCCGCCATTGCGATGTTCGACACGCATCGCTTCCATACCGAGGGCCGCCCCATGAAAGAACAAGACATCCGAGAAAACGCGTTTGCGATGCCGGTGCTCAATCCGGCGTATCCGCGTCCGCCGTTTCGCTTCATGCATCGCGAGTACTTCATCATTTCTTACGAAAGCGACATGGACGCCGTCAGGGCCGTCGTGCCCGAGCCTTTGACGGTCGACAAGGCGATCGTTCACTACGAGTTCATTCGCATGCCGGACTCGTCGGGCTTCGGCGACTACACCGAGAGCGGTCAAGTCATCTCGGTCCGCGACGAAGACGGCAATCGCGCCAACTTCACGCACGCCATGTATTTGGACGACGAAGGCCCCATCGCTGGCGGCCGCGAAATCTGGGGCTTTCCGAAGAAGCTCGCTTCTCCGAAGCTCTGCATCGACGGCAAGGACACGCTGCTCGGCACGCTCGATTACGGCAGCCAGCGTATCGCCACCGGAACGATGGGCTACAAGTATCGCGAGATCGATACGGCGGCCGAGCGCGGCAAGCTCGCCGATACGCCGAACTATCTGCTCAAGGTCATTCCGCACGTCGACGGCTCGACGCGCGTGTGCGAACTCGTGCGCTTCTATTTGCGCGACGTCGACGTCATCGGCGCGTGGGAAGGGCCCGCGGCGCTCGAATTGCACCCGCATGCGCTGGCATCGGTTGCCGATCTGCCCGTGCGCAGGATCGTCGGCGCGCGTCACATCGTCGCAAATCTGACGCTCGACGTGGGCGAGGTCGCCTATGACTATCTCGCGCCCGCCGAACCCGTGAAACTCGCGGTGAACCAATAGCGCCACGGTTACCCCCTCATTACCTCTTAAAGGAGGACGTATGTCACTCAAAGACAAAGTTGCGCTCGTGACGGGCGCGGCAAGCGGTATCGGAGAACAATGCGCGCGCAAGCTCGCGGCGGATGGCGCGACGGTCGTCATCGCGGATTTGAATATCGACAACGCACGCAAGGTGGCCGAGAGCATCGCCGAACAGGGCGGCAAGGCGATGGCCGTTGCAATGGACGTGACGAGCGAAGAAGCGGTGGAGGCCGGCGTGGCCGAAACGGTGAGCCGCCTGGGCAGTCTCGACGTGCTCGTGTCGAATGCCGGCATTCAAATCGTCAACCGGATCGAAGACTACGCGTTCGCCGACTGGAAAAAGATGCTGGCGATCCATCTCGACGGCGCGTTTTTAACGACCAAGGCTGCGATCAAGCATATGTACGCATCGGGCAAAGGCGGCGCCGTGATCTATATGGGATCGGTCCACTCGCACGAGGCGTCGCAACTCAAATCGGCGTATGTGACCGCCAAGCATGGCTTGCTCGGCCTCGCGCGCGTCGTGGCGAAGGAAGGCGGGCCGCGTCGCGTGCGCGCGAACGTCGTGTGTCCGGGCTTCGTTCGAACGCCGCTCGTCGATAAGCAAATTCCCGAGCAGGCGAAGGCCCTCGGCATCTCCGAGCAGCAAGTCGTGCGCGACGTGATGTTGAAGGACACCGTCGACGGCGAATTCACGTCGGTCGCCGATGTCGCCGACACCGTCGCATTCCTCGCCGGCTTCGAATCGAACGCGCTGACCGGCCAGTCGATCGTGGTCAGTCACGGCTGGTTCATGCAATAAGGAGACGACCATGCAGACGAGTCGACGCAACAAGCTCGAACAGCCGAACCGTGTGACGCTTCCCGCTTATGACGAGATCGGACTCGTTCTGCAAGGAGGCGGGGCGTTAGGCGCCTATCAAGCCGGCGTCTATGAAGGCTTGGCGGAAGTCGGTGTCGAACCTAGCCGAATATCGGGCATCTCCATCGGAGCATTGAATACCGCCATCATTGCCGGCAACGCGCCGGCCGACCGGGTCGAGGCACTGAGCGGGTTTTGGCGCACCATCAGTCAGCGCGCGGATATATTCGCGCATCTGAGCGCGCGCCTTCCGGCATGGCCGGGCTTCGAGGACATGACGCGTCGCTGGTCGAGCGCGTGGGCCGCGACGCGCACCCTGTTCGAAGGTCAGCAGGGATTCTTTTCTCCGCGCATGCATGAGCCGTTCGCGGCTCTTGTGGGCAAGCGTCCCGATGAAGTGAGCTATTACGACACCGCCGCGCTGCGCGAGACGCTGCTGAAATTCGCCGACTTCGATCGTATCAACGACGGCAACATTCGCGTGTCGGTCGGCGCCGTCAATGTCCGCACCGGCAATCTCGTCTACTTCGACAATTCGCTGATGCGGCTCGCTCCGGAACATTTCATCGCATCGGGCGCGCTGCCGCCCGGTTTTCCGGCGGTGGAAATCGACGGCGAATTCTATTGGGACGGCGGGCTCGTCTCGAACACGCCGCTGACCGAGATCGTCAGGGAGTGTCAGCACAAGGACACGCTCGTCTTTCAGGTCGACCTATGGAGTTCGCGGGGCAAGCTGCCCGGCAATTTCTTGGACGTGAGCGAGCGCACGAAGGACATTCAGTATTCAAGCCGAACCCGAGCCATCACCGCGTTCATGTCGCAGCACCAGAAGTATGGACAGATGATCCGGGCGCTGCTCGAGCATATCCCGGAAAAGACGCGACTTGCACATCCGCTGCTTCGCGAGGCGCAAAAAACGGCGAACGGAAGCGCGGTGAACGTCGTGCACCTGATCTACAAGAACAAGACGTTCGAGGGGCATTACAAGGACTACGAATTCAGTGCCAGCACGATGCGCGAGCACTGGGCGAGCGGCTTGGAAGATATTCGACGCTCGTTCGGCCACCCCGAGTGGTTCGAGATTCCCAGTCGCGACGTCGGCTTCGTCACGCGCGACGTGCATCGCTTCAAGCCCGAGGAGGCCGAAGCCAAAGAGCCCGTGGAACAGGCTTCGCCGAGGACCGACGCTTCGCCGCAAGAGGAGATGTCGGCCGCGAAGTAGCGCCGCGAGCGAGTGCCGCGAAGCAGCGCTTTGCGGATCGAATGAACGAGCACGAAGGAGCACCCGCATCATGTTGACCCATGAGTTGATCGCTAGGTACGCCGTTGCGGTCGTGTTCCTGAACGTGTTGGGGGCTTCGGTCGGCCTGCCGTTGCCCGCGATGCCGACCTTGATCACGATCGGCGCCAGCATCGCCGTGGCGGCGGGGGGATTTTCCTCGACCGCGCTGCATTTCATGCTGCTCTTAGGCGCGGCCGTGTTAGGCGGCGTGATCGGAGACCTCGTTTGGTTCCAAGGCGGAAAGCGCTATGGCGAACGCACGCTGCACACGGTCTGCAAGCTCTCGCTGTCGCGGGACACCTGCGTGAAAAAGACGGAGCGCTTCTTTGGACGATGGGGCGTTCGCGTCTTGGTCGTGGCGCGATTCGTGCCTGGGCTGTCGCTCGTCGCGGTGCCGTTATGCGGGGCGATGGCGGTGAAGTTACTCTCATTCATCGTGCACGATTGTTTGGGGGTGGCGCTGTGGTCGCTCGTCGGCTTGGCGGTAGGCGCGGTGTTCGCCTCGCAGATCGACGTGCTCTTTCAGCACGTCGCGCATCTGGGCTGGCAAGCGTTCGGCGTGATCGGCGTGGCGCTCGCATCGTACGTGCTGTATCGGTACTGCCGGCGCATTCTGCTTGCGAAGGCCCTCGAAAAAGCGCGCATCAGCGCGAGCGAACTGCATGCGTTGTTGGCGAGACATCCGCGGCCGGTCGTGTTCGACATTCGTTCGCCCGAGCGGCGCTCGCTCGATCCGTTTGTCATACCGGGTGCGGTGCTGGCCGATGAACGGCAACTGCAGGACATCGTGCCGCGATACGGTGCGAATCGAACGCTGGTCATCTATTGCTCCTGCCCGAACGAGATCTCGGCTGCGTGGATGGCCAAGCGCTTGAGGCTGGCCGGCGTCAAGCTCGCGCTGCCGCTTGCGGGCGGTATCGATGCGTGGCGCTTGGCGGGTTTCGAACTCGATCCGATGCGAACCATCAACGACGCCGTGGCCGGCGAAGACGTGCGCAAGCTCGTCGCGCAATGAGGCCGGCGATTTATCGGGGGGGGCGTGCTTGCCCCATTCACCATGCATTTGGGAAAAGCGTACAAGTTCTCCGAGTTCGTGATCTGGACCAGACGGCAGATCTACTGGCTCTTGGTATGGGCGAGTGTGCCCGTCGTACTGTATCAATGCCTGGGCTTGACCTGGCTTTCCGTGCCGATGCCGGTCGTCGCGCTGCTCGGCACGGCCACGTCGTTCATCGTCGGCTTCAAGAACGTCCAGACCTATAACCGCGCCATGGAAGCGCAAGCGGTCTGGACCTCGATCCAGAGCGGGAGCCGCCTCTGGGGCATGATCGCCAGGGATTTTCTCGGCGATGTCGAACGCTCGAAGGAGCTCGTCAATCGTCATTTGGCGTGGATGACTGCGTTGCGCTACGAACTGCGGCAGCCGCGTGTCTGGGAGAGCATGAATCAGTCGTTCAACATCGAATACCTGCGCTTTTACCGCATTCCCGAACGCGAAATAGCCATCGACGCACTAATGCCCGAGTACTTGCCGAAAGCCGAACTCATGCCGGTTTTGTCGAGCGCCAGCAAGGCCACTAAGGTGATGAGCTTGCAGTGCGCGGCGATACGAAGGCTGCACGCGTCGGGGCAGATCGGCAGTAACTTCTACATGGAAATGGAGCGCGCGCTGCGGGATCTGATCGACCAGCAAGCCAAGGCCGAGCGCCTGAAGAATTTCCCTTACCCACGCCAGTATGCGACGGTGAATACCTTGTTCGTGCGCTTCTTCTGCTTGGTGTTTCCGTTCGGACTGCTGCAGGAATTCGACGCGCTCAATCGCAGCGTGACAGGGCTCATGCACGGCAACATGATTTGGCTCGTCGTGCCTTTCAGCGTGATGGTTTCGTGGATGTACACGTCGCTCGAGCAAGTGGGAGGCAGTACGGAGAACCCGTTCGAAGGCGGCGCCAACGACGTGCCCATTTCGATGCTCTGCCGAAATATCGAACGCGAGATGAAGGAAATGCTAGGCGACGACATGGCGCTGTCGACGCCGGAGCCCGATGCCTGCGTCGTGCTGTGATCTTGCTGCCGAAGTCACCCGTTCGAACGCCGAAGCAGCTGACGCAACGACAACGCGTGCAGCAAGATCGAACTGGGCACGACGAGCGCCGGTGTCAGCACGTCCGGATAGACGCCCGCGCCGATGCTGGGCACGCTGGGCACGATCAATTGGAGCGGACCCGGCGACGTGATCATCCCCATGGTGATCGCAACGGCGAAATCCACGAGGCCGAGAACATTCCATGCGATCGCGGTTTTGCGGCCTTGCGCCGTGCCGGCCGCAACGGCGAAGGCCGCCGGCAGGGCGAGGAGACCGGTCAGCACGTCGCCCACCCCGGCCGGCAGCGCGAATGCGCCGGCCATCGCGCCGCGCAGCCACGCGGCGAGCGCGAAGCTGCCGAACACGCGATAGACCTGAAGCGCAACGAGCCAGGTCGCGGGCATGGCGTCGAGCACGCGTCCCACGCGCGACGAGCGCAGCAGCAGCGGTGCGCCGATCGCGACCGGCAGGAAGATCGCGAGCGGCAGCAGGGGCACACGCGAGGGCAGGTCGGCGTGAAAGACGCCGTTGATCGAGGCGCTCCAGACAAGCGCGAACCAGAGCGTGTACGGAATCATCAGCGCCAACCAGAGCGTACGGCGCTCACTCGCGCTCAAATCGGTTCGCGATAGGCCGAGCCACGCGCCGAGCGCGACAACGAGGTGCACGCTCAGCTGGTGCGTGGTGGTCGGCACGCCGCTCATGGGGATGATCGGCAGCCGATAGATCAGCGCGGTCCACACTGCCGTCCCAAGGACGAGCCACAGGACGGAACGCCACGGTGAACGAGGCGAGGCGGTGTCGATTGAAAGCGGGGCAGCGGTCATCTTCGGTTCTCCATGGACAGCCGGGGCGGGTCGATTTCCGGCTCGCTCGAGCGAGCATCCGCCGGGCGTTTCAGCGGATGGGCATAGGTGTACCATGGCCGCTCGCGGGCGAATATTCCTCACAATGTTGACGGGCCATGAAGCAAAACTTCACAGTCAGGCAGGGCGCCCTCGACGGGGTGGAGGCGTTTCTGAGCGTGGCTCAGCACCGAAGTTTTCGGCGGGCGGCCGCCGCGCTCGGCGTGACGCCGTCGGCCATCAGCCAGGCCGTGCGCGTGCTCGAGGCGCGCATCGGTGCGGCGCTTTTCACGCGCACGACGCGTAGCGTCGGCTTGACCGAAGCCGGGGAGCGGTTTCTTTCGCGCGCCAAGCCCGCCTTCGAGGAACTCGTGGCGGCGAGCGAAGTGGCGCGTGGCCTCGGTCAGCGGCCGGCCGGCTTGCTGCGGCTGTCGGTGCCGCGCGCGGTGGTGCCGATCCTGCTCGAACCGCTGATCGCGTCGTTCTGCAAGGCTTATCCGGAAATCGAGGTAGAGGTTGCCGCCAGCGAGGAGTTGGTCGATCTCGCCCAGGGCGGTTTCGATGCGGGCATCCGAATGGGACGGTTTCTGGCGGCCGACATGGTGGCCGTGCCGCTGACGCCGCCATTGCGCTTCGTCGTCGTGGGAAGTCCTGCTTACTTCGAAGGTCGCGGCCGTCCGGGCACGTTGGGCGATCTGCGCAAGCACGCCTGCCTGCGGTGGCGGCGCGCAAGCGGCGTCATCGAACCGTGGTCATTCAACGACGGCGGGCAGGCGTTGGAGATTGCCGTGGCCGGCCCGCTCATCGCTCATGATTTTCCGACCCTGCTCGGGGCGGCATTGGAAGGCATTGGCCTCGCTCAGCTGCCCGAGGCCGTCGTGGCGCCGGCGTTGAAAAGCTCCGGGCTGGCACAGGTGCTCGCGCCGTTCGCGCCGACGATGCCAGGCGTTTGCCTGTACTACCCGAGCCGGCGACAGATCATGCCCAAGCTGCGGGCGTTCATCGATCACGTCAAACAATATCGGGCCGAGCAAGACGCGCTCGGGCGTGGTGCTCCGGCTCAGCGGGCGACCAGCGCGCAATGATCGATGGTGCGGGCGTCGTACGTGGCGACCACGTCGAAGCCGGCATCCCTCAGCCAGGCCTCGTGATCGCGCAGCGGGTAGGCCATGCCTTGGCCGCTCGCCACCGTCACGAAGTACAGCGACGATTTGACCGACTGCAAGCCTCCGGCCTCGTCCGGATCGCACATCAGCGACCACACGAAGAGCTGTCCGCCGCGCTGGCTATCGAGGTAGGCGCGCGTCTTCTTGTAGAGGAGGCCGATTGTCTCCGGCGAAAAGATCTCGAGCACATGCGAGAAGATGACGCCGTCGCACCCGTGCGGCCAGGGGTCCGCGAACATGTCGACGGCTTGGCACGTCACGCGATCGGATAGACCGTGCGCTTCGATGTTCGCGCGCGCTTTCTCGATCACCGAAGGCAAATCGATCAGCGTTACTTTCAGCGACGGATAGCGTTCGCAGAGCCGAATCGCGTTGGTGCCGTCGCCGCCGCCCACATCGAGCAAATTCGATACGTCGGCGAACTCCTTGACGGCCATCATCCTCGGCGACAGCCGCGTATAGGCGCCCATGCCTTCATGAAACAAGCGCTCGAGCGAGGGGTCTTTGGCGAGCCGGCCGTACAGCGTGGGCGCGTCGCCAGGGAATTCGTCGAGCCCCGCGTTGCGTCCTTCCCGCAAGGCCTGTGTGAAATGCAAACAAGCGCGATGCTGAATCTTGTCGTTCAGGCGAACGAACGGAACCATCGACTGCGCCGAGCCGCGCAGCAGACAACGGCGCGCGAGCGGGGCGTTCTTGATGACGCCCGCTTCGTCCACTTCGACGAGCTTCAATTGCTTCAGGCCGAGCAGCAGGACGCGGCATCCGTGCTCGTTGATTTCGAGTTGGCTTGGCAATGACGCGACCGTCGCGCCGCGCTCGATCACGTCGAATACCGCGAGATCGCATGCGCTCGACAACACCTGCGTCTTGATGAAACCGTTCATCATTTCGCACAGCGATTGCCATTCTTCCCACGACAGCTCGTCCATCACGCTTCTCCTCCCATCATCGTCGTCAATCCATCCTCCATCCATTCGTCAAGCCGGCAGGGCGATCTCGTCGCCGACCAATTGGCTCTTGCGCTGCGCGAGCCGATCGGCGATCCGCTGCGCTTCCGTGGGCGATAAGCGTCCGGCGTTCCAGCGCAGGTAGCATTCGAGTTCATGCACGCGCATCACGGTCGACGTCGATTCGCCGTCGATGAACAAGATGTCGTGCAGCGCCATGGCGCGGATCACGAACAGCGGCACATCGGCGCGCATGGGCCGAAACGTATCGCTGTGCGCGCCGCGCACCGTGCTCGCGGGATGGAACTCGCCGAGCATCAACCCGCATTCCATGAAAAACGGCTTCAAGATCGCGTGCGCGCAGTCGATGAACTTGTAGTGCGCACCGGCCTGCAAGCCGATCGGAAACACGGCGAGCGACAGCAGCTCGGAGGGCTCGCTGCGCTCCTTGGCCAAGCGCTCGAACAGGCGCGGCAGACGCATCAAGGTGTCGATGTAAGTATCGAACGGCATCTCGGCCGCATCGAACGAGCAAAACAGCAGTGCGCGTTCTTCATGCGCGGGCTTTGCGAAAGGGCATACCGCGCCCTTGCGGCCGAGATCGGCATGCGGCCGCATGATGAAGCGCTGCATCCACGCGAGACCCGTGGCGTAGAGATCGCGCAACGGCGTGTCGGCGATGGCGTCGATCTCGGTCGAGACGCGCAGCGATCGCTCCATGTCGGCCAGCGCAAGAGAAACCGGTTCCGGCATCGATGTGCCTGTGTTCTGCTCGTTCATGCGGCGCTTCCTTGTTTGAAGTCATTGCGGCCGACGCGTCGGTCGTCCTCGAGCATGTTTTTGAAAAGGCGCCCCCATTCGTGATCGAATCGGTGCGGATGAAATGGAAAGACGCCCGCGCCGGGCGTGAACGTCAGTTCGCCGAAAAACACCTTGCCGTCCGGCACGTAAAGGTCCACGCGCACATAGCCGAGCCCGTCCGCCAAGCGAGTCGCAAGGCGAAGAATTTCGTCCCAGTGCGGCGGCGGCGCGGGCGGGACGGCGCTTTGGGGGTAATGTCCAATGGCCAGGTCGACGCGATTCCAATGGGCGTCGAAGACGTCGCCGTGCGGCGTGCCGAACCGATCGGAGACGATGCCTGCGTAGACGATGGGTCCGGCCGCATCGCTGCCGAACATATTGATCTTCAGGTCGTTCGGAATATGGCCGGCGCGATCCTGCAGCAATTGCTCGAAGTAGAGCCGCGGCTTGATCGGCCGGTAATGCCGTTCGCGCGATGCGCGGTAGAAATCCTCGGCCAGCCACTTTCGAGCGAGGCCGTTCAATTCGGCGAAGGACGTGTGTCGCTTGTCTTGAACGATCTTGACGTAACCGCAGCCGTGATTCGTCTTCATGACGAACGCGCTCGGCAGCGATTCGAAAACCTCTTCGGTGAAGACATCGGGCGCCGCGATCAGCGGGATGAGATGCTCCTCGCCGATCCGCTCCTTGACGAATTCGCGCACCGCCAGCTTATCGGCGAGCCAGCTCCATTGCGGCTCGGGATGCAGGCAGCGGTGCAAGATGAATTCGTTGAACGTCTTCGGCGCGATGAGATTCGGCAAACGGCCGACGTGGCGCCAATGCGAAAGGCAGAGAAACAGCGCGTCGGGCATGACGCGCTTGGCGCCGCGCCATAGCGCGCGCAGCGCGGCGTTCGGCGTATCGCCGCGTTTTTGCTGTGCGCCGAGGAGACCGCCGGCCTGCGCCCTGCTTGCCGGTTCGGAGAAGTGCTCCGTCCGGACGGCGAGGACGGGCCCAGGCACGGCGAGCGCTGCGCCGTCGCAGCGGGGCCGTTCGATCGGGCTCGTCGGCTGCGCACCGGGTTCGGCTACGTTCGGCATGGTCTGTCCCTTCGCGTTGAATCGTATGTTTTGAGGTCGCTGTGTTGCAGACAGATAGAACCATCGCGGCAGAGGGCGAGCAATAAGTCGAGCCGGAAGTCGGGAACGTTTGGCGCTTTATGCCGTGGTTATTCGCCGGTTTGTTACAAAGCAATCTTTACTTACAGAATTAGGAAATTGTTTAGCCTTGTTACTCATAAGGGCGCGGTTATCACGGAACCACCTCGGCATGCCCGCTAAATCGGTTCAAAGACGGTTCCGTCGAGCGGAGCGTCGCCCGCGGTGGGCTTGCCCCTTGGGGGCAGCTGCGTGCCCGGCCGGGAGAATTGGCGGGGCCGGCTCGATATATATCGGATGAATGCTAAATCGCCCGCAGGTTGAAGCGGATGCGTTCGAGCAATAAACATCCGAGCCAACCTTGCACGCATTGCGCATTTGCGTGGTCGATTTATCGTTTCGCGAGACCGTGCGAGCATTCGGATTAACTAAAATTAGGCTGCCGCGCCTATGTTAGGCGTGGTGCGAGCGGGCGCGACGGTCAAGACGAGGCGGGCGTATGCGCAACGCGACGTAGGGCGCGCGAGTCCGAGCGGCGCGGCGAAACGGCGGTCTCATCGACCGAGGCACGGGCGGCGCCCGCCACGAGAACCCCGCCCACCACGACGGCCTCGGGTTCACCGCGCGCGAACAACCGCAGGAAAGCCTCGCTGCCGAGGCTGCGCACAGCGGTTGCCGCTCCTGAAAACAGACAGAGATCGGCACGCATTCCCGGCGCTATGCGGCCGCAGGTCGGGTCGCCCAACGCTGCCGCGGCGCAGACCGTCAACGCATCGACTCGGGCGTCGGCGGCGCTTACCCGCTCGGCGCCGCGGGGAGCGCTCAAACCCGGCGACGGACCGAATCCGCCCGCGCAGTTCGAGCCGCCGATGACGGCGAGGCCCGAGCCGAACGCGCACAGGCGCGTCGCATGGGGCTCCGACGCGCCGGGTGCACGCTGTCGCCGCGTGCTCGGCAACTGCCCCCCGGCGCCGAATGCGGCGGCGCCCGACGCGCGCAGAATGTCGACATCGCGGCGCGTCAGTTGCGACAAACCCCATACCGTTACCTCCGGTCCCAGCAAGTGCAGATAGGCGAGCAGTTCCATTTCGCTGCAAAAAAAGCGTTCCCGAAAGGCTTGCGCGGCCGACGGCGAATCGGACAGGGCGATCGCGAGCTTGCGTCCCAGGGCTGCGGCGAAGCGGTGGGCGTAGACGAGTTCATGCGCGGATCGAATGGCGGCACAACGCACGGCCGGAGTAAGGTGCGCGCCTGCACTCGCCACGTGTGCGGCGATGCGCTCGAAAATCCGAAGCTCGTGCACCGACTCGCGCGCATCCGCGTGTCGCTGCGCATTGCGTTCGCTGGAAAACGCGTTGAGCGTCAAGCCGGCGACGATTCGGCCGCGCGTCGCGTGCGCGGCGCGAATGCATTCGCGCGCTGTGGCGCACACGTACCCGAGCGTCGTGATGCCCGCTCTGAGTAAGTGGTCGTCCAACCGCCGCGGCGCCGGCTGGCCGGTTCCGGCGCGGATCAAGCCCGGCGTGCAGACGCAGCCGCGGGCGTCCATGGTCCGCGCCACCCTGGACGAGCCCGCCGCCTTGATTGCGGCGATCCGGTCGCCTTCGATCTCGATGTCCGCGGCTATGAATCGATGCGCCTCGTGATTGAAGTAGATGGCGCCGGCGATAACCCACCGCGGGCAATGTTGACCGGCGATGCGCATGCCCTCCTCCGTTTTTGTCTTGCGCGTGTGACGGATGCTTCGCACGGATCGTGCCGAACGCCGGTCATGGCAGGCCGGCCGACCCAAAGCGATGGACGCAGGAAACCAATCGACAGACGAATTCGATCGGGCCCCTGAAGGCCGCAATTTGGATCGCTATAATGCGGCGCATTGCGCTACTTCGACTGTTCATGCCCCGATTCTTTTCCGCTTCGCTTGTCTCGCTCGGCCTGCTTGCATCCGCAACCGCGTTTGCGCAACAGCCGCAGGCGGGGCACACGCCCGCGAGCGCGATCGGCGCCCGAGCGCTCGGGCAGGGCGAGGCATCGTCGGTCGGTGCACAAGGGCCGGGGATCCAGCCTGTATCCGCCGCCAAATCGTCGCCGTCGCCATCGATGCCGATGGCAGCCGTGGCCGCGTCGGCGGTCGACGTACCCGCTGTCGAGAGCGGCGTCGTGCAGGGGCAAATGCATCGAATTCGCGATTTGCTGACGCAAAAATTCGGCCTTGCGCGCGCGAAAGCGGAGCAAATCTCCTCGGCGGTCATGTCCTCGGCGTCAAAGTATTCGCTGCCGCCCGCGCTCGTGCTCGCGATCATTTCGATCGAATCGCGTTTTCAAGAACATGCCCGCGGCGCCCACGGAGCGACGGGCCTCATGCAAGTCGTGCCGGCGGCGCACAAGCGGCTCGTCAAGAATATCGACTTGACCGAACCCGCCGCCAATATCGAAGCCGGTTCGGCCATCTTGCACGGCTATTTGGAGTCGGCGCGTGGCGACGTGAGCGCCGCGCTCAAGAGCTATGGCGGTTCCACGGCGTACGCGCGCAAAGTCAGCACGCGGGCCAAGGATTTCCAAACGGCTGATGCGGCCAGCGATGCCGATGCGGCCGAGGCGCCTTCGCCGCAATGACGTCGGCGGTCGACGCGCAGATGTCGTAAGCAGCGGACATCATCGCTTCGACCGAGGCAGCGGCCCACCCCGGCACTTTGCGCCATTGCAGCGCAATTCACGACATGTTGCGTCGCGTTTCTTTCGCATGCTCTGCTAGAATCTGACCGTCGTGCAAGTGGGATATGTAGGACACCAAAATAATTAGCGAATACGCAAAGCCGGGCCAATTTCGAACAGTCAGGGAACAGAATATGAATTGGCTCCGCCCATTAATTATCGTTTCGGTCGCACTCGGCGCGATGGCCTATGCCGAAGCCGACGCCACGCAATGGACCGCCCTCAAGAGCGCGAGCGACTTGGCCTATTCGGTCGACACCGACAGTGTTGTAACCGATTCCAACGGTTACATCGAATACACCGCGAAAACGAACTGGACTGCTCCGGCGATGATGCCCGGCGCGAGTGCGCCCGTCGCCGTCTCGGTCACGCGCTACCAGATCGATTGCGCCGGCAAACAGTGGCGCACACTCGATACGCGCTATCTCGGTGCGGACGGTGCGCCCGCAGGCATTGTGCGTTCGCCCGATTCGCCTTGGGTGGCCGTCAGCCCGGGCACCGTCGTCGACACCATGTTCCGCAAGGTCTGCTGAGGCGAGAGCACGTACGCATCGGCGAGCGCGACATACGCCCGTGCGCGACTTGCTCTAGTATGTGGGACCGCCTTGTTCGGGGTGCGGACCTCGTTGAAAAGGGGCGGCCAACAAACAGGAGTGCACGATGCATGTATTGCGTAAGCTGAACGTCGCCGTTCTCATGTGGGCAATGGCGACCGGTGCCGCGTTCGCGGACACGGTGATGCTGAAGGCAGACCTCGAGCCTTCCAGCGAAGTGCCGCCCAATACCTCGAAAGGCCACGGCGACCTGAAAGCGACCTTTGATACGTCGACGAAGGTGCTCAAATGGACGATCGATTACGCGGGCCTCACGGGACCGGCTACGATGGCTCACTTCCATGGTCCCGCGCCCGTCGGGGTGAACGCCGCGCCTGTCGTGACCATTCCGCCGGCAAAGCTCGCGAGCCCGATCGAAGGCGAGGCGACGCTCACGGGACCGCAGGAAACCGAACTCATGAGCGGCAAGTGGTATTTCAACGTCCATACCGCTCAGAACAAGACCGGTGAAATCCGCGGGCAGGTGCTTCCCGCGAACTGAAGGGTGCACGGTGACGCCCGGCTTTGCGCCGGGCATGCCTCGATCTAGCGTTCCATGGGAAATGTCCCGCGATGAGCTGGCAAAGCGCCGTCGCCTGTTGGCTGCTCAAAAAGCAGTTTCGTCCCGAGACGCTCAAGCCGCACGTGAGCGTCGAGCGGGCTCGCGCGCATGCCGCGTCGAGCTTTCGCCGAGCCAGGGTGCCGGCCGGTTGGCGGCTCGTCGTGCGAGATCGGGCATCCGACGCGCCGCTGCGCGGCGAATGGCTCGAGCGCAAGGGTGACCGCGAGCGCGGCGCGCCCGTGCGGACGCTGTTCTATTGCCACGGCGGCGGCTATTATTTTTGCTCGCCGTCGTCTCATCGCCCGCTCGTTTTCGGGCTAGCCGCCCGCTGCGGCGCGCACACGTTTTCGCTCGACTATCGCCTCGCCCCCGAACATCCTTTCCCCGCCGCGCTCGACGACGCGCTGGCGGCCTATCGGCGTTTGCTCGCGGACGGCACGGCGCCCGATTCGATTGTCGTCGCCGGCGATTCGGCCGGGGGCGGCCTCGCTTTGGCGACCCTCGTCGCGCTGCGCGATGCGGGCGACCCATTGCCGGCGGCGGGCGTGCTGTTTTCTCCTTGGACTGACCTCGCGGCCACGGGCGGCACGATCGTGTCGAACGACGGCCTCGACCCGATGTTCTGCGGCGCGGCGATCGCTCGCGCGGCAAAGTTCTATGTAGCCGACGCGGACCCGACTCACCCTTATCTCTCCCCGCTTTACGCCGACTTCGCGGGGCTGCCGCCGCTGCTCATTCAAGCGAGCAGCACCGAAGTGCTGCTCGATGATGCCCGTCGCGTGGCGGAGCGTGCACGCGCGTGCGGCGTGCCGGTGCAATTCGAGGTTTGGCCAAACATGCCTCATGTCTGGCATCTTTGGGCGCCGTTCGTCCCGGAGTCGACGAAAGCGCTCGAGCGCGCCGCCCAGTTCGTCCGAGCTCACGCGCGCGAGCGCACCCCTCAGGTCGCGCTCGACGCCGCGGCGCGGTAGGCGGCTTGGACGGCCTCGCTGCCGTAGCGCCGTTCGAGGCGGCGTACAGTGAAGTGTCCGTGCGCCGTTTGTTGAAAGTGATCGATGAAAACGGTGTTGACGACCGCGCCCAGCACGGCGCCGATCGCGGGAATCGATTTCGCCGCGACTTGCTCGCTCACTTGGGCCGAGAAGCGCGCGGCGATCGTGTTCATCAGCCGCATGAGCGCCGGCGTGCCGTGCGCGGCGACGCCCTTGCTCGCGAGTTCCGACGACGCCTTGGAGATGGCCTGCGCAAGTGCGCCGCGAGCAATGAAATAGCCGAGATCGGCGTCCTCGTCTTGCACGCCCCGGCCCATACCGAAGACCGCGAGGCACTGTAGCCGCGCCTCGACCCCGCGCAGATCCTCGCCTTCGCTGCGCGCGATGTCGCAAATCGAGCGGAACATGAGCGTTGTCGTGACCGGCAATTCGGCGGGCAGCGCGAGCAAGCCAAAGGCGCCGCCGGCCGCGCCCGTCGTGGCCACCGCGACCTTGTGGAGCCAGTCGCGCGGTGCGGCGCCCAAGGCTCGGCCCGAGACCGCCGCGCTTTCATCGGCAATCAGATAGGGTGCGCCGAGCGTTGCGACGGCGGCCTGAAGGCTCTTGTCGAGTGCGCGCCGTGTCGCCTGCGCGATCGTATCGTGCGCGGCAGCCGGAAGTTTCGACATCAGCCGTTCGATCGGGGCGCCGACAGCCCCCGCGAGCTTCATCGCCAGCGGCTGCGTTTCCAGGGTGCGCTTGGCGAGCGCAAGCGTCGCCATGTCTTCCGGCGACAGACTTGGCTCGACGAACGGGATCGGTTCCATATCAGAAATTCGGTGAAGAAGCGCGACGTTTATGCTTGCCGAGCAAGGCGGCGGCCCAATGGCCGGCTGCGTAATACATACGGTCATGCTATCATTTCGCATTCTTTGACACGTCAACGATTGCGGTTGCAAAAAATGGCCGTTCACACCGCAGCTCACCATTCGCGTGGGCAATTGCTGCCTTTCCGAGAGTCGCTGCTCGCGATGCTCGGCATCTCCTTCGTCACGATGCTCGTCGCGTTCGATCAGACCGTGGTCGGCACCGCGCTGCCGACGATCGTCGCCGAACTGCGCGGCTTCGAGCTGTATGCCTGGGTCGCGACATCTTATTTGCTGACCTCGGTCATCACCGTGCCCATTTTCGGGCGGCTTGGCGATTACTTCGGGCGCAAACCGTTCGTCATCGCTTCGATCGTCGTCTTCACCGGCGCGTCCGTGCTGTGCGGGGCCGCCAACAGCATGCTGTTTCTCGTTGTCGCCCGCGCATTGCAGGGAATTGGCGGCGGTATGCTGGTCGGCACCGCGTTCGCCTGTATTCCCGATCTGTTTCCCGATTCGGTCGTGCGCCTGCGCTGGCAGGTGCTCATGAGTTCGGCATTCGGTATCGCCAATGCGATCGGACCGTCGCTGGGCGGCTTTCTGACGCAGTACTACGGCTGGCGTTCCGCGTTCTATGTCAATTTGCCCGTCGGGCTGCTGTCGCTGATTTTCGTCTGGCGCTACCTGCCGCATATGCGGCATATCGAATCGCGCGCC
Organism: Trinickia sp.; assembly: GCF_051954495.1. Lineage (GTDB taxonomy): Bacteria > Pseudomonadota > Gammaproteobacteria > Burkholderiales > Burkholderiaceae > Trinickia. The sequence goes on along the minus strand of NZ_JBQCHR010000125.1, from coordinate 24,690 downwards.
AAGATTCGGCTCGACTGGCCCGGCTCGCTGTTGATCGCCATCGCGCTCGGTTCGCTGCAACTGCTCGTCGAATCGTTGTCGCAGCACGGCTTCTCTGTCGGCGTCGCGGCGTTGGCCGTTGCCTCGGTCGTCTCAGCCGTGGCGCTCTGGAAGTGGGAGGCGCGCGCGCAACAGCCGATCCTGCCGCTCGACATGTTCGCCAACCGCAGCCTCTCCGCGCTGTTCACGCTGTCGCTGCTCGGCGGATTTTCGATGTTCTCGCTGATTTTCTTCGCGCCGTTGCTGCTTCAAGGCGGGTTCGGGCTTTCGCCGAAGGATGCCGGCGTTCTCGTGACGCCGCTCGTCGTTTTCATCACGATCGGAAGCATTCTGAACGGCCGGATCGTCACGCGCATCCCGCGTCCGAACGCCATGCTGTATGCGGGCAGCGCGCTGCTCGCGCTTGCCTGCGCCGGCGTGGCGCTGGCCACGCGTTCCACGCCGCATTGGCTGCTGATGGGACTCATGATGCTGGGCGGGGTGGGCCTGGGCTTCGTGCTGCCGAACCTGACCGTGTTCGCGCAGGAAACGGCGGGCCGCGAACACCTGGGCATCGCCACCGCGCTGCTGCAATCGCTGCGGATGATCGGCGGCATGTTCGGGACGGCCGTGACCGGCACGCTGATCACGCATCTTTACGCGCGCGGCGTGCGTGATGCGCTCGCTGCCGATCATGCCAACGAGTGGTGGCCGACGATGCGCGATCCGCAGATTCTCGTGAATCACGCGGCGCAAAAGACGCTGCTCGATACGCTGGCCCGTTCGGGGCATGACGGCGCGGCGTTGCTCGAACTCGCGCGGGAGGCGCTCGTCGCCGCCATTCACGCGGGGATCGCCGTCGCGGCCGTGGTCGCGCTCATCGCGCTGTGGCAATGCCGGCGCGTGCCGCACGTGAGCATCAGGCGCAGGGCCGAGGCGGTTAGCGCGCCCGCGGCCGAATAGCGTCACAGAAAATCAGGGTTGCATCATGGAAGACTACGTAGGCATCGTTCAGCAGTTCGGCCGCACATACCGGGCGTTCCTGTCCGGCTTCGAGGCCCGAGTGGGGCATGCGATGCCGCGCTGGCGCATCCTGCTCGCATTGACGGAGCCCGGCGGCGAATGGTCGCAAAAGCGGCTTGTCGAACGGTTGCGCGTCGATCCGGGAGCGCTCACCCGTCAACTGAAAACGCTCGAGGCCCTGGGCTGGATCGAGCGGAGCGTCGATGCGCGCGACAATCGGATCACCAATGTGAAGTTGACCGAGGAGGGGCGTCGCGCCGTCGAGGCGAGCCTGCCTCAGCGCAACGCGTTTCTGCTCGAGACGATGGGCTCGCTGCCGGACGAGGCGCTTGCGGCCTTGTCCGATGCGCTGGCCAAGCTCGAAGCGCGCATCGGCGACGTGGCCGGTTCGGCTTTATCCGTGGAGACGGCCGGCAGCGCGGACGGGAAGGAGCCGGCCATGGCGGACGGCGGCCACGCTGCAATGCCAAGCCGCCTGCGTTGAGACGCGCGGCGCGCTGCCGCCATGGCGGCACGCCGCTCAGCCCTCAGAAGAACGTTTCGACGACTTCCGTGACACGGTAGCTCGAATCGACGATTAGCAACTGACGCCACTTGTCGAACGTCAGGCACGGGTGAGAGATGTCGAACGCAAGCATATCGCCGACCTTCAAATCGGCGCCCGGCGCGATACGCAGATAGGCGTGCTGGTCCATCATGCCGGTGACTTCCCAACCCTCGCCGGGCTCGACCGCGCGCGGTTCGCTCGCGCCGGGGCGATAGTGGCGCGCCGGGACCGGCATGCCGGCGTCGAAGGCCGCATCGCGTTTGCCGAACCCGACGATCGCCCGGTCCGCTTCGGGAATCGATTGCACGTACGCCCAAAGCTGCAACGCCGGCAGCAGCGCCTCGCCCATCTTTTTGGCGATGGGATTGCGCGCCAGGATGTCCGTTTGCGCCTTCTTGTACACGCCGACGTCGTGCGTCAGATAACAGCCCGGACGCAGCACGACCTCGATCTCGCCCGCTTTCGATTCCGCGGCGAACTCTTCGGCCACGACGTCGTACCAGGCCGAGCCCGCGCCCGACAGCACGGCCGGGGCGCGGCCGAAGCGGCCTGCGGCCGCGAGCGAACGCGTCGTCTGAACGGCTCGGCGCAAGAAGGCGCGCACGGCCTGCTCGTCGCCGAGCACCCCTTCGTAAATCTCGACGCCCGCGAGGACGAGCGTGCCGTCGTAGCGACCGATTGCCGACACGACCTGTTCGAGTTGCGCGTCATCGCGCACGCCCGTGCGCCCGCCCGCCACGCCGAGTTCGACCAGCACCTGCAGCCGGCGGCCTGCCGCGTGGAAGAACGCACCGAGCTGCTCCACGCCGTCCACGGAATCGACGAGACAGAAGAACTCGAAATCCGGGTCGGACAACAACTCGGCGATCATCGCCATGTTGTGCTTGCCGACGAGCTGGTTCGCCATCAGCACGCGCTCGACGCCGCCGTGGTAGGCGGCGCGCGTTTGATGCGCCGTAGCGAGCGTGATGCCCCAGGCGCCCGTTTCGATCTGGCGCCGGAAAAGCTGCGGCGCCATCGTCGTCTTGCCATGCGGCGCAAGCTTGACGCCGTATTCGGCGACGAAATCCTGCATCCATTTCAAGTTGTGCGCGATCCGGTCTGCGTAGAGCACGGCGGCGGGCAGGCTCACGTCTTCGGCGAGCAGGTTCCATTCGAGATTCGCGGCGGCGTCGAGCGGCACACTCGCGCTCGGCACCGTGCCGAGGCCCTTGCCGAGCGGGTCGATAGCGGCGCTCGAGTAGCTCGTGATCGTCAATGTCATCGGGGTGTCCTGGTGAGAGCGGGCGCCGGCGCCAAAGCCGACGTCAAGGTTCCCATGGTACATAAAGACCGAGTAGGATTCTTCGCAACGTCGGCGCCGCCGCGTTTTCTTGCGGTCGTTGTTGCCCGTGCACGCACCCGCCCCCGGAGACGATCCCATGCATTCTCATCCCGAAGCCGCCGATACGCTGATCTACGGTGCAACGCTCTACGACGGCACGGGCAAACCGCCCGTCGTGCGCGACGTCGCCATTCGCGGCGATAAAATCGCCGCCGTCGGCAATCTGTCGAACTGGATCGCCGAGGAGATCGTCGAGGCCGACGGCCGCGCCTTGGCGCCCGGCTTCATCGACGTGCATACGCACGACGACACGCACGTGATTCGCGAGCCGCAAATGCTGCCCAAACTCTCGCAGGGCGTGACGACCGTGATCGTCGGCAATTGCGGCATCAGCGCGTCGCCCGTTGCGCTGCGCGGCGATCCGCCCGATCCGATGAACCTGCTCGGCGAGCGCGACGCCTTTCGCTTCCCCACGTTCGGCGCCTATGTGGAGGCCGTCAACCACGCGCATCCGGCCGTCAATGTGGCGGCCCTCGTCGGCCATACGGCCCTGCGCAGCAACCATATGGACCGGCTCGATCGCGCCGCTTCGCCCGACGAAATCGACGCCATGCGCGCTCAGTTGACCGAGGCGCTGGAGCACGGCGCGCTCGGGCTCAGTTCGGGCCTAGCTTACGCGTCGGCGTTCAGCGCGCCGACCGAGGAAGTCATGGCGCTGGCGGAGCCGCTCGCGCAAGCGGGAGCGGTGTATACGACGCACATGCGCAGCGAGTTCGATGCGATTCTCGATGCGTTCGACGAAGCATGCCGGATCGGCCGGCACGCGCGCGTGCCCGTCGTCGTCTCGCATCTGAAATGCGCGGGCCCCAGCAATTGGGGACGTAGTCTGGAAGTGCTCGCCTCGCTCGAACGCGCGCGGGCGACGCAGCGCGTGGGCTGCGATTGCTATCCGTACGATCGGAGTTCCACGACGCTCGATCTGAAGCAGGTCACCGGCGATATCGAAATTACGGTGACGTGGTCGACGCCGCACCCTGAAGCGTCGGGCAAGCGGCTTTCGGCGATCGCGAGCGAATGGGGCGTGTCGCAGCAGGAAGCGGCTCAGCGCCTGCAGCCGGCCGGCGCGGTTTATCACAACATGTCGGAGGACGATGTGCGCCGGATTTTGGCCCATCCGGCCACGATGGTGGGCTCGGACGGCCTGCCGAACGACCCGCTGCCGCACCCGCGCCTATGGGGCACGTTTCCGCGGGTGCTGGGGCATTACGCGCGCGACGTGGCGCTCATCCCGCTGGAGGAGGCCGTGCGCAAGATGACCGGGCTATCCGCGCGGCGCTTCGGGCTCGAGCGCCGGGGCGAGATTCACGTCGGCTTTCACGCCGATCTCGTCCTGTTCGACCCGGCCCGCGTGCGCGACGTCGCCACGTTCGAAAACCCGCGCCAAGTGGCCGATGGGATCGATGCCGTGTGGGTCAACGGCGTGCTCTCGTACCGCGACCGCGCGCCCTCGGGCGAGCGTGCGGGCCGCTTCGTGCCGCGCGCCGGCAATGCGGCCGGCGACCGGCCGGGCGAGCCCGGCGCGTTCTGACGCCGCGCTCATTGCCGCGCCGTGCGCGCGTTGTCGGGCATCGGCAAATTGTAGTTCGTGCGGAACGGATTGATGTCGAGCCCGCCGCGGCGCGTATAACGGGCGTAGACGGCGAGCTTGACGGGGCGGCACTCGCGCAAGATGTCGACGAAGATGCGCTCGACGCATTGCTCGTGAAAGCCCGTATGCGAGCGGTAGGAGACGATGTACCGCAAGAGCCCCGCGTGATCGATCTGCGGCCCGACGTAATGGATCTGCACGCTGCCCCAATCGGGTTGCCCGGTTACCGGGCAATTCGATTTCAGTAGATTCGAGTACAGCGTCTCCTCGACGGGCGCCTCATCGACGGCGGCCTTGAGCAGCGACGGATCGGGCTCGTATATGTCGGCGTCGAGATCGAGCCGGTCGAGCGAGAGCCCTTCGAATTCCTCGAATTGCAGCTTGGAAAACTCGGTCGGCGCCGTCAGTCGAACCGAGACCGTCGCCCCGCAAGCCGCCGATACGTCGCGCTTGATCGTATCGCGCAGCGCGTCGATCGAATCGATGCGCGTCTGCGCGAACGATCCTAGATACAGCTTGAACGACTTCGATTCGACGATGTTCGGCGATTCGGCCGGCACGAAGAACGTCGCGATCGCGATTTGCGGTTTGCCGCGCGCGTTGAGCCAGGACAGCTCGTAAGCATTCCAGATGTCGGTGCCGAAGAACGGCAGGGCCGCGCCGATGCCGATCGCTTCACGCGCAAGGCTGCGGGCGATCGGAAACAGCAGCGTGGGATCGTACTGCTCGGTGTAGGTCGTGCCCTTGCCGAGCGGGGAGTGTTCGGGTGTCATCGCCATCACGCAAGAAAGAGCCGATAGACGGGGTTGCGGGTCTCGTCCCAGTGCGGGTAGCCGAGCGTCGACAAGAATTGCGCGAAGGCCGCGTCGTCCGCCTGCGGAACTTGGACGCCGACGAGGATCGAGCTGTAGTCGGCGCCTTGATTTCGATAGTGGAAGAGGCTGATGTTCCAATCGGGCGCCATGGACGATAGGAACTTCATCAGCGCGCCGGGCCGCTCGGGGAATTCGAAGCGGAACAGGCGCTCGTGATGCGCGAGCGGCGAGCGTCCGCCCACCATGTAGCGAATGTGCTGCTTGGAGAGTTCGTCCCCGGTGAGATCGACGGTCGGAAAGCCGTGTTCCTCGAACGTGCGCGCAATGTCTGCGGATTCTCCCCGGCTCTTGATCTGCACGCCGACGAAGATATGCGCCGCGCTGGCGTCGGCGATCCGGTAGTTGAACTCGGTGACGCTGCGCTCGCCGCCCACGAGTTCGCAAAAGCGCTTGAAGCTGCCGCGTTCCTCGGGGATCGTCACGGCGAAGACGGCTTCGCGCGCCTCGCCCACCTCGGCCCGCTCGGCCACGAAGCGCATCCGGTCGAAGTTCATGTTCGCGCCCGAGGTGATCGCCACGAGCGTTTGCCCCGTCACGCCCGTGCGCTCCGCATACTGTTTCGCACCGGCCACCGACAGCGCGCCGGCCGGCTCGAGCAGGCTGCGCGTGTCTTGGAACACGTCCTTGATCGCCGCGCACAGCGCGTCGGTATTGACGGTGAGAATCTCGTCCAGATACTGGCGGCACAGCCGGAACGTTTCCTCGCCCACGAGCTTGACCGCGGTGCCGTCGGAGAACAGGCCTACCTCGGGCAGCGTGACGCGTTCGCCCGCGCGCACCGACTGCGCCATCGCGCACGAATCCTCGGTTTGCACGCCGATCACTTTGATGTCCGGGCGAACCGCTTTCACGTAGGCGCCCACGCCTGCCGCGAGACCGCCGCCGCCGATCGGCACGAAGATCGCATGAATGGGCGCTTGGTGCTGGCTTAGGATCTCCATGGCCACGGTGCCCTGGCCGGCGATCACGTGGGGATCGTCGAACGGGTGCACGAACGTCAAGTCCCGCGCCTTCTGGATTTCGAGCGCATGCGCGTAGGCGTCGCTGTAGGACTCGCCGGCTTGCACGACTTCCACGGTGGGCCCGCCGTGCGCCCGCACGGCGTCGACTTTCACTTGCGGCGTGGTGATGGGCACGACGATGACGGCTTTGACGCCGAGCCGCGCCGCCGAATAGGCGACCCCTTGCGCATGATTGCCGGCGGAGGCCGTGATGACGCCGCGTGCGAGCGCCTGGGCGTCGACATGGATCATCTTGTTGTAGGCGCCGCGCAGCTTGAACGAGAAGACGGGCTGGTTGTCTTCGCGTTTCAGGAATACGCGGTTGGCGAGCCGCGCCGAGAGGTTGCGCGCCGGTTCGAGCTCCGTTTCGCGGGCCACGTCGTAGACGCGGGCAGTCAGGATTTTCTTCAGGTAGTCGTGGGAGGTCGAGGACATGGACGTGGTGCGCGCGGCGTCAAGCGTGGCGTTCGTGATGCGAAAACGTCAATGATAGCGCCATCGGGGGGCGCTTTTGATGCACGAGTGGGCCGTCTCGTCGTCGTGGGCGGCCGATTGCTCATTGACCGGACGGACGGTCGGCGAAGCCGCGCCCGAAGCCGCGTTGCGCGCGCGCACACGCTCGATCGGCCCTCAACGCGTATCGAGATGATGCGGTAGAATTCCGTTTTACGACCAGGACCGGATAATGCGCTGGCAGCCACGGACCGCCCCACCGACCCCAGCCCCGCGGGAAGCGCGTCCCGCGGCGCAGCGGCATGCCCGTCACGCACGATCGTGCGGCTAGCGCCCTTCTGATTCGAGCAGGCTGATGCGCGCCTACCGGCGCTGCGCGCTCTCGCTCCCAACGCCCAGTTTCCAAAAATCATTGCGCGTGACGCGCACTGCCGGCCGCCATCGTCGATCGACGCTGTGCCCGGCCTATCGATCCGTCCGACCATGAACGCACCTCAAGTTTTCGATCCGCATGGCGCCGCGGCCGTTGTCGCGGCCGAGCCCGAACCGCGCTTGCGTGAAATTCCGTACAACTACACCTCGTTCTCCGACCGCGAGATCGTGATCCGCCTGCTAGGGGACGAAGCCTGGAAGGTGCTGGACGAGCTGAGGGCCGAGCGCCGCACGGGCCGCTCGGCGCGGATGCTGTACGAAGTGCTCGGCGACATTTGGGTCGTGCGCCGCAACCCCTACCTGCAGGACGACCTGCTCGACAACCCGAAGCGCCGTGCGTTGTTGATCGAGGCGCTGAACCACCGCTTGAACGAGATCGAGAAGCGCCGCCGCGCGGACATGATCGAGCACGGCGACGAGGCAGGGCTCGAGCGCGCCTCGCGCGTCGAAGCGCTGGTCGTGGCGGCGCGCGGCGCAGTCGAGGCCTTCGCGGCCGAATTCGGCGCCATGGCCGATCTGCGTCGCCGCGCGACGAAAGTGCTGGGCCGCTGCACGCAGAAGGACAACATTCGCTTCGACGGCCTGTCGCGCGTCTCGCACGTGACCGACGCAACCGACTGGCGCGTGGAGTACCCATTCGTCGTGCTCACGCCCGATACGGAAGCCGAAATCGCGCGTCTCGTGAAGGCGTGTTTCGAACTCGGGCTGACGGTCATTCCGCGCGGAGGCGGCACCGGCTACACGGGCGGCGCCGTGCCGCTCACGCCGTTTTCGGCCATCGTCAATACCGAAAAGCTGGAGCAGCTGGGCGCGGTCGAGTTGACCGAACTGCCGGGCGTGCCGGCCAAGACGCCGACGATCTTCTCGGGTGCCGGCGTGGTGACGCGCCGCGTGACGGAAGCCGCCGAGGCCGCCGGCTACGTGTTCGCCGTGGATCCCACCTCCCTCGACGCCTCGTGCATCGGCGGCAACGTCGCGATGAACGCGGGCGGCAAGAAAGCCGTGCTGTGGGGCACCGCGCTCGACAACCTCGCCTGGTGGCGGATGGTCGACCCCGAGGGCAACTGGCTCGAAGTCACGCGGCTCGAGCACAATCGGGGCAAGATTCACGATGTAGACGTGGCGCGCTTCGAGCTGAAATGGTTCGACGGCGATTGTGCGCCGGGCGAGCGCTTGCTGCGCACCGAGAGTCTGTCGATCGAAGGCCGGCGCTTCCGTAAGGAAGGCCTCGGCAAGGACGTCACCGACAAGTTTCTCGCGGGGCTGCCCGGCGTGCAGAAAGAAGGCTGCGACGGCCTCATCACGTCGGCGCGCTGGGTGCTGCACAAGATGCCGGCGCATACGCGCACCGTGTGCCTCGAATTCTTCGGCCAGGCGCGCGACGCCATTCCGAGCATCGTCGAAATCAAGGATTACCTCTTCGAAACGTCGAAGCAGGGCGGGGCGATCCTCGCCGGTCTGGAGCACCTGGACGAGCGCTATCTGCGCGCCGTCGGATACGCCACCAAATCGAAGCGCAACGCGTTTCCTAAGATGGTGCTGATCGGCGACATCGTCGGCGACGACGCCGACGCCGTGGCCGCCGCCACGTCCGAAGTCGTGCGCATGGCCAACGGCAAGAGCGGCGAGGGGTTCGTCGCCGTGAGCGCCGAGGCCCGCAAGCGGTTCTGGCTCGATCGCAGCCGCACGGCCGCGATCGCCAAGCATACGAACGCGTTCAAGATCAACGAAGACGTGGTGATTCCGCTCAATCGAATGGGCGAATACACGGACGGCATCGAGCGCATCAACATCGAGCTGTCGATCAAGAACAAGCTGCAGCTCGTCGATGCGCTCGAAGCCTTCTTCAAGGGCGGCAATCTGCCGCTCGGCAAGACCGACGACGCCAACGAAATCCCGAGCGCGGAATTGCTCGAAGACCGCGTCCAGCAAGCGCTCGACCTCTTGCAGCGCGTCCGGGCGCGCTGGAGCTTCCTGCTCGAGAAGCTCGACTTGTCGCTGCGCGAGGCGCAGCACTACCTCGTTCGGCTCGGCTACGAAGCGCTCGCGGAAAAATTCGCCGACCGCGTGGACGTTCAGCCCGGCGCGACGGTGTTCCACGTCACCCAAGACCGCACGATCCGGGCGTCGTGGAAGCAGGAGATCCGCGCCGAACTGCGGCAAATCTTCAATGGCGGCGAATTCAAGCCGATCCTCGACGAGGCGCAGGCGATCCATAAGCGCGTCCTGCGCGGGCGCGTGTTCGTCGCGCTGCACATGCATGCGGGCGACGGCAACGTTCATACGAACATCCCCGTCAATTCCGACAACTACGAGATGCTGCAGGACGCGCACAAGGCGGTCGAGCGCATCATGAAGCTCGCGCGCTCGCTCGACGGCGTGATTTCCGGCGAGCACGGCATCGGCATTACGAAGCTCGAATTCCTGACCGATGCCGAGATTGCCGATTTCCGCGCGTACAAGGAACGGATCGACCCGCAGGGCCGGTTCAACAAGGGCAAGCTGCTGCCGGGCGCGGACCTGCGCAATGCGTACACGCCGAGCTTCGGGCTCATGGGCTACGAATCGCTGATCATGCAGCAGTCCGACATCGGCGCGATCGCCGATTCCGTCAAGGACTGCCTGCGTTGCGGCAAGTGCAAACCCGTCTGCGCGACCCACGTGCCGCGCGCGAATTTGCTCTACAGCCCGCGCAACAAGATCTTGGCCACGTCGCTGCTGATCGAAGCGTTCTTGTACGAAGAGCAGACGCGGCGCGGCGTGTCGATCAAGCACTGGGACGAGTTCAACGACGTGGCCGACCACTGCACGGTTTGCCACAAGTGCGTGACGCCGTGCCCGGTCAAGATCGACTTCGGCGACGTGTCGATGAACATGCGCAACCTGCTGCGCAAGATGGGCAAGAAAAAGTTCAACGCCGGCTCGGCCGCGGGCATGTTCTTCCTGAACGCCACCAACCCGCAAACCATCAATCTCGCGCGCACGGCGATGATGGGCATCGGCTACAAGGCGCAGCGGCTGGGCAACGACTTGCTGAAGAACTTCGCGAGGAAGCAGACGGCGCACCCGCCGGCAACGACGGGCAGGCCGCCCGTGGTCGAGCAGGTGATCCACTTCGTCAACAAGAAGATGCCGGGCAACTTGCCGAAGAAGACGGCGCGCGCGCTACTCGACATCGAGGACAACAAGATCGTGCCGATCATCCGCAATCCGAAGACGACCACGGTCGACTCGGAAGCGGTGTTCTACTTCCCGGGCTGCGGCTCCGAGCGGCTTTTTTCGCAAGTCGGGCTCGCGACGCAGGCCATGTTGTGGGAGGCGGGCGTTCAGACGGTGCTGCCGCCGGGGTATCTGTGCTGCGGCTATCCGCAGCGCGGCGCGGGCCAGTACGACAAGGCCGAGCAAACGGTGACGGACAACCGCGTCCTGTTCCACCGTGTGGCGAATACGCTGAACTACCTCGACATCAAGACCGTCGTCGTATCGTGCGGCACCTGCTACGACCAGCTGGCGGGCTACGAATTCGAGAAGATTTTCCCGGGTTGCCGCATCATCGACATCCACGAGTTCCTGCTCGAAAAAGGGATCAAGCTCGACGGCGTCACCGGCACGCGGTACATGTATCACGACCCGTGCCATACGCCGATCAAGACGATCGACCCGGTCAAGCTCGTCAACGAACTGATGGGCTCGAGCAACGACGGCTACCAGATCGCGAAGAACGAGCGTTGCTGCGGCGAGTCGGGCACGTTCGCCGTAGCGCGCCCCGACATTTCGACGCAGGTGCGTTTCCGTAAGGAAGAAGAAATCCGCAAGGGCGCGGCCAAGCTGCGCGAGATCCCGATCGCCTCGGCTGGGGCGAGCGGCGGCGACGCCGCCGCGGCCGTCGACGGCGCGGCTGACGTCAAGATTCTCACGAGCTGTCCGTCGTGCCTGCAGGGGCTCTCGCGCTACAACGAAGATGCGGGCGTCGAAGCCGACTACATCGTCGTCGAGATGGCGCGCCACGTACTGGGCGAGAATTGGATGGCCGAGTACGTCGAGCGCGCGAATAATGGCGGGATCGAGCGCGTGCTGGTGTAATACGGGTCGCCGCCGGCGCGCTGCCGGTGCTCACCGACGTTTGTCGACGCCAAGGGACGATGATGGATTGCGTATTTTGCCGTGAAGAGGGCGGAGTCGTACTTTGGCAGGACGATGTCCTGCGCGTCGTCCTCGCCGACGAGCACGATTACCCGGGCTTTTGCCGCGTAGTCTGGAACGCGCACGTGGCCGAGTTTTCGGACTTGCAGCCGGCGGAGCGGCAGCGCGTCATGCTGGCCGTCTACGCGACCGAGCGCGCGGTACGGCGCGTGCTCGCCCCGGTGAAGGTGAATCTCGCCAGCCTCGGCAATCAGGTGCCGCACGTTCACTGGCACGTGATTCCGCGGTTCTCGAACGACGCGCATTTCCCTCTGCCGATCTGGGCGCCGCGGCAGCGCTCCGTCTCGGAAGCGCTGCTGTCGCAGCGGCGGGCGCAGGCAACGCTCATCGCCGAGGCGCTTCGGCAGGAAATGGCGCAGGCGGGCGGCTAAAGGCCACGCAACACCGCAATACGAACAAGAGGCAACCTACCCATGAGCGGATTGACTTCGCAGACTCCGGTGCCGACGGGCATCGTCGTTCATGCAAAATCGCGCGCGTTGGAAGTGCAGTACGCGGACGGCTCGAGCTACCGCATTCCGTTCGAACTGATGCGCGTGTACTCGCCTTCGGCCGAAGTACGCGGACACGGCCCCGGCCAAGAGACGCTGCAGACGGGCAAGCGGGACGTGACGATCGTGTCGATCGAAGGCGTCGGCAACTACGCGCTGCAGCCGACGTTTTCCGACGGTCACGCCACTGGCATCTATTCCTGGGACTTGCTGCACGAACTGGCGACGCAGCAAGACGCGCTGTGGCGTGCTTATTTCGACAAGCTCGCGCAGGCCGGGGTCGATCGCGATGCCCCGATGGCGGCCCCCGGCGCGCCGCGCGGGCAGTGTCATTGAAACGAATCGGCCCCAATTTAAGAAAACGCGGAGGATAAACGCGATGAGCAAGACCCACTTCGGCTTCGAGACCGTCGACGAGCAGGACAAGGCGAAGAAGGTGGCCGGCGTATTCCATTCGGTCGCGACCAATTACGACCTGATGAACGACCTGATGTCGGGCGGCCTGCACCGCGTATGGAAGCAATTCACGATCGCGCAGGCGAACGTGCGTCCGGGCTACAAGGTGCTCGACATCGCGGGCGGCACGGGCGATCTGTCGAAGGCCTTTGCGAAGCAGGCGGGGCCGAGCGGAGAAGTTTGGCTGACCGACATCAACGAATCGATGCTGCGCGTGGGGCGCGACCGCCTCCTCGATCGCGGCGTGATCACCCCGGCGCTCCTGTGCGACGCGGAAAAGATCCCGTTCCCCGACAACTACTTCGACGTGGCGACCGTCGCATTCGGGCTGCGCAACATGACGCGAAAGGAGGTCGCCCTTTCCGAGATGCGGCGCGTGCTCAAGCCTGGCGGCCGGTTGCTCGTGCTCGAATTCTCCAAAGTGTGGGCCCCGATGAAAAAGGCCTACGACGTCTACTCGTTCAAGGTCTTGCCGTGGCTCGGCGACAAGTTCGCCAAAGATGCCGACAGTTATCGGTATCTTGCCGAATCGATTCGGATGCACCCGGACCAAGACACGTTGAAAACGATGATGGAGCAAGCGGGCCTCGACAGCGTGAAATATTACAATTTGTCAGCTGGCGTGGTAGCCTTGCACGTGGGGGTGAAGTACTAGGGCCCCTAACCCATTGTTTTCATAAGGAATACCGAAATGTCCGGTTCGCATTCAGATTCTTCCAAACACCTTTCAAGGCATTTGACGAAGCGAATCCGGCTCTTCGCTGTGGCGACGATGGTCGCGCTCGGCACGCTCGCGACGCTCGATGCCGAGGCCAAGCGGATGGGCGGCGGGCGCAGCATCGGGCGCACATCGCAGTCGACCATGCAGCGCGACGCCGCGCCCTCGGCGCAGCCGTCGACGCGCTCCGCGCAGTCAGGTTCGCAAGCGCCGGCCGCCGCGCAAGCGCAGCGCAGCGCGCAGCCCGCGCCGGCCGCGCCTTCCCGCTCGCGCTGGCTCGGGCCCATCGCCGGGCTCGCCGCCGGCCTAGGCATCGCGGCGCTCTTGTCGCATTTCGGGCTTGGCGCGGCGTTCGCCAGCGCCATGGCGAACATCATCATCGTGGCGGTGCTGGCGATGGTCGGCATCTGGCTCGTTCGCAAGCTGCTCTCGCGCACTCGGCGCGATCCGGGCCTGGCTTATGGCGCGAATGCGGCGGGAGGCGGGCGGGTCGATGCCTCCCCATGGAGCGCGAACGGCATGCGCAGCAGCGCGAGCGGCATGGCCACCGGCGCCGGCGTGGGGTCGCCGCAGTCCCAAGCGGCGGCCTTATCGCTGCCCGCCGATTTCGACGTCGACGCCTTCTTGAAGCATGCCAAGGCCAATTTCGTGCGGTTGCAGGCGGCCAACGACGCCGGCAATCTGGCCGATATTCGCGCGTTCACCACGCCGGACATGTTCACCGAGTTGAAAAGCGAGATCGATGCGCGCCGCGGCGAATCGGCCCGGACGGACGTCGTTCAGCTGGATGGCGAACTGATCGGCCTAGAAGACGCCGGCGCCGAATACTTCGCGAGCGTGCGCTTCAGCGGCTTGATCCGCGAGTCGATCGATGGGCCGGCGCAGCCGTTCGAGGAAATCTGGAATTTGTCGAAGTCGGCGCGGCCGGGCGAGGGATGGCTGCTCGCAGGCATCGAACAAAGCGCGTCGCATTTGCACTAGCCCGCCGGGCCGCGCCATGTCGGGCACCTTCGCTCAACGACATCCCATGCGTAGATTGACACTGCTCATGTTGATGGGCGCTGTGCTCGTCGGCGCGACACAAGCCGGCGCCGAACCGAAAAGACGCTTCAACACGGTGACCTGGGACAACTACGATCCAAATAATCCACGCTTCGAATTCGAGCAGGAAAAGGCTTCGTGCGCGCGGCCCATGGGGGGCGTGGAGCACTTCGTCGTGGCGCAAGGCTGGAACCCGGCCTACTCGTATTACGACAAGCTGTTCGAGGACGATTGCATGTACGAAACCAAGGAATTGCACTGGCTCGTCAAAGCGTCCCGCCCGCAAGACGGCCTGAAGTGGCAATGCCGCGTGCGGTTGCTCAGACGCTACGACCAGGCACAGGAAGAGTTCGTGACGCGCATCGAGACGGAAGCGGCGCAGCCTGTCGCACCGGGCTCGCCGGATCTTTGCACCAACGGCACGCTTTTCAAGTCGGCTACCTGCGAGATATCCGATACGCAAGAGTTTGGCCGAGGGGACTGCCTCAATCGAGACAGCGAGTACAACGGCAAGATCAAAATCAAGTTCGGCGGTCCGCCGCTGCCGGTCGTTCCCGCGTCGGAGCAAATCAATCCGCTGACCGGGCGTGCGTCGAGCTAGATCGGAAGGCGCAGCCCACCGTACGTCATGGGGTGCTCGCCCTAGGCCGTTCGGCCGGCGTTGGCGCCCTTGCATCGGGCGCTACAATAGAGACCCGCGTCGGCGACCGTCGGCGCGGGCTTTTTATTGCTACCCGATGACTCTTGCCGCCAAGCCCTTTGCCGCCGCCGTCAATCACTTGCTCGCCCGCGAAGCGTGGGCGCGCGAACGTCTTGCCCCGTACGCCGGCAAGACAGCCCGCCTTGCCTTCTCCTCGATCGTCTTGACCTTCTCCGTCGAGTCCGACGGCTACCTGAACGCCGTCGATGAAATCGATGCGAAAGTGGCCGACGTCTCGCTCGCCATCGGGCCCGATGCGTTGCCGGCTTTCATGCAGGGGGGGCAGGCAGCGGTCATGAAGCACGTCAAGATCGAAGGCGATGCCGAATTCGCCACGCAACTGGCGAAGCTCGCGGAGCATCTTCGCTGGGAGCCCGAGGAGGATTTGGCCAAGCTGATCGGCGATGCACCGGCCTATCGTGCCGCGCAGCTCGTGCGCACCGCGGGCGAACAGGCGCGCCGGGCGGGCCGCAGCCTGCGCGATTCGATCGCCGAGTATTTGCTCGATGAGAGACCGCAGCTTGTCCGCAGGGGCGCGCTCGACGTTTTCAACGGAGAACTCGCCCGCGCGCGGGACGCGCTCGCGCGCGTCGAAAAACGCATCGAGCGGCTCGAGCAGGCATCGTCCTCGCGCCAGGCCGGCGCGTTGCGTCGCGTGCGCTAGCCCGGGGCCCGCCATGCGTCTTCTGCGTTTCTTCAAGATCGTGTACACGGTCGTGCGATTCGGGCTCGACGAAATGATGCTGAGCCGTATCAGCGACCGTCGCGTGCGGTTTCTCGTGCGCATCGGTACGGTCGGCCGCCGGTTCAAGTCGCCGCCGGCCGTGCGCCTGCGGCTGGCGCTCGAAAGCCTGGGGCCGATATTCGTCAAGTTCGGTCAAGTGCTCTCCACTCGCCGCGATCTGCTCTCGGCGGACGTGGCCGTCGAACTCGCCAAGCTGCAAGATCAGGTGCCGCCGTTCGACTCGGCCGTCGCCATCGACATCATCGAGACATCGCTCGGCGCGAAGGTCGACGTGCTGTTCGACGAGTTCGAACGCGTCCCGGTGGCGAGCGCGTCCATCGCGCAGGTGCATTTCGCCAAGGTGAAATCGGGCCAGCACGCGGGCAAGGACGTCGCGATCAAAGTCCTGCGGCCGAACATGCTGCCGGTAATCGATTCGGACCTGGCGCTGCTGCGCGATTTGGCGACCTGGGCAGAGCGGCTCTGGGCCGACGGCAAGCGCCTCAAGCCTCGCGAAGTCGTGGCCGAGTTCGACAAGTATCTGCACGACGAACTCGACCTGATGCGCGAGGCGGCGAACGGCAGCCAGCTGCGGCGCAATTTCGCCGGCCTCGACCTGCTGCTCGTGCCCGAAATGTACTGGGAGTTCTGCACGCAGAACGTGCTCGTGATGGAACGCATGGTGGGCGTGCCGATCAGCCAAGTGGAGACGCTCCGGGCCGCGGGCGTCGACATTCCGAAGCTCGCGCGCGAGGGCGTCGAAATCTTTTTCACCCAGGTGTTCCGCGACGGCTTCTTTCACGCGGACATGCACCCGGGCAATATTCAGGTCAGTCTCGATCCCGCGCACTTCGGCCGCTATATCGCGCTCGATTTCGGGATCATCGGCGCGTTGTCCGATTTCGACAAGAATTACCTCGCGCAAAACTTCCTGGCGTTTTTCAAGCGTGACTATCACCGCGTCGCCACGCTTCACCTCGAATCCGGCTGGGTGCCGCCCACCACGCGCGTCGAGGAACTCGAGAGCGCGATCCGCGCGGTGTGCGAACCGTACTTCGATCGCGCGCTCAAAGACATCTCGCTCGGGCAGGTTCTGCTGCGCTTGTTCTCCACCTCGCGCCGGTTCAACGTCGAAATCCAGCCGCAGCTCGTCCTGCTGCAAAAGACGATGCTCAACGTCGAGGGGCTTGGCCGTTCGCTCGATCCGGAACTCGACCTTTGGAAGACCGCGAAGCCGTACCTGGAGCGCTGGATGAACGAGCAGATCGGCTGGCGCGGCTGGTATGAGCGACTGAAAGTCGAGGCGCCGCAATGGAGCAAGACGCTGCCGCAGCTGCCGCGCCTCGTGCATCATCTGCTGTCCGAACGCCACGACAGCACACGCATGACGCAAGATGCCGCGATCCGGCTGATGCTGCTCGAGCAAAGGCGCACGAACCGGTTGCTGCAGGCGCTCCTCTTGTTCGGCGTGGCCGTCGGCGTCGGCGCCGTTGCCGCGCGAGCGTGGCTCGCCTTCGCTTATGGAGCATGATGCGATGAACAAACCGTCCTCGCCGCCGCCGGCCCCGTCCTCGCCGCCTGCCGGCGAAGCGCCGGCGTTTTCGACACGCGATCCGAACACGGCGCAGTTTTGGGACGAGCGGTTCCGCCAGGGGTTCACACCCTGGGACCAAGCGGGCGTACCGGCGGCTTTCGCCGCATTTGCGGGGCGTCTCGCGCGCCAGCCCGTCCTGATCCCCGGGTGCGGCAGTGCGTACGAAGCCGCCTGGCTTGCCCAGGCTGGCTGGACGGTGCGGGCGATCGATTTCGCGGCCGACGCCGTGGCCGCGGCGCGCAAACAGCTCGGGCCTCATGCCGCGGTCGTCGAGCAGGCCGATTTCTTCACGTATCAGCCGCCGTTCGCTCCGGGGTGGGTCTACGAACGCGCGTTTCTTTGCGCATTACCCCCGGCGCGCCGCGCCGACTATGCGCGGCGCATGGCGCAATTGCTCGCGCCGGGCGGGGTGCTCGCGGGCCTGTTTTTCTTCGGCGAATCGCGCAAGGGCCCGCCGTTCGGCATCGCGCGCACCGAACTCGAGGCGCTGCTGGGCGACGCGTTCGAGTTGATCGAGGACGAACCCGTGACCGATTCGCTGCCCGTGTTCGCGGGACGCGAACGCTGGATGGGCTGGCGCAGGCGCTAACGGCGGCGGGTGCGGCGCGTGTGTCGGCGCCGGTCCAGCCTCGCAGTTGAATTTTTACGGCGCCGCCCCCATCTACGGCCGCGCAACGCCGCGCGTCCCGCGAGCCGGGGCGCGGCCAATTGCGGCTATAATTCAACGCTTTGCAAGCGATCAACCGTTTTTTTGTCGGAAATAGTCGGGAAGAGAATCATGCCGATCTACGCCTACCGTTGCGAATCGTGCGGCTTCGAGAAAGACGTGCTCCAGAAAATGAGCGATGCGCCGCTGACGCAGTGTCCGCAATGCGAGAAAGACGCGTTCCGGAAACAAGTGACGGCTGCCGGCTTCCAGCTGAAGGGCTCGGGCTGGTACGTCACCGATTTCCGCGGCGGCTCCGGCAGCTCGAACGGCGCGAATGCGTCGTCGAACGGCACGGGCGCCGCCAAGCCGGAGGCAACGTCCGAGACGAAGGCCGAAACGAAGTCGGAAAGCGCCGGCGCGCCGCCGGCAGCGAGCAGCGCGCCGGCCGCGACCGACGCGTAAGCGCTCCGCTAGCACGCGCCGCCGCCTCCAGCTTCACGCCGGTCGCGACATGCGACCGGGCGCCGCCGCACGTATCGGCCCCCGACATGCGGAGGCACGAGCGCACGCACCGATTATTTTCCAAGCGGTTCCCTGGCGGTAGATATGAAAAAGACG
Source organism: Trinickia sp. (assembly GCF_051954495.1). GTDB lineage: Bacteria > Pseudomonadota > Gammaproteobacteria > Burkholderiales > Burkholderiaceae > Trinickia. The sequence goes on along the minus strand of NZ_JBQCHR010000125.1, from coordinate 6,175 downwards.
ACGCTGAAATCCGTGTTCCTGACCGGTTTGCTGGTCCTCGTGCCCTTGGCGATCACGCTTTGGGTGCTGGGCCTCATCATCGGCACGATGGACCAAACGCTGCTGCTGCTACCTGCGTCCTGGCAGCCCGAAAAGCTGTTCGGCTTCCATCTGCCCGGCGTCGGCGCGCTGCTCACGCTCGCGTTCATCTTCATCGTCGGGCTGTTCACGCAGAATTTCGTCGGGCAAAAGCTCGTCACGTGGTGGGACGCGATCTTGCGCCACATTCCGATCGTCGGCCCGCTCTATACGAGCGTGAAGCAGGTGTCGGACACGCTGCTCTCGAGCAGCGGAAACGCGTTTCGCAAGGCGCTGCTGATCGAATACCCGCGTCGCGGTTCGTACACGATCGCATTCCTGACGGGCGCGCCGGGCGGCGACGTCGTCAATCACCTGCGGGACGAGCACGTGAGCGTCTACGTGCCGACGACGCCGAACCCCACGTCGGGCTTTTTTCTGATGGTGCCCAAAGCCGAAGTCGTCGAGCTCGACATGACGGTCGATGCCGCGCTCAAGTACATCGTTTCGATGGGCGTGGTCGCCCCGCAAGCGCCCGCAAGCCTGCCCGTGCGCCGGCCCGTCGAGCCGCCCCTTTAACGCCGCGCTTGTCGCGAAGAACCGCGACGCGCTGCTCCCTCATGCCAAACGAAAGACGAATACCATGTCGATGAGATCTGAATACTGCGGTCTGGTGACCGAACACCTACTGGGCCAAACCGTGTCGCTGTGCGGATGGGTGCATCGTCGGCGCGACCACGGCGGCGTCATCTTCATCGACTTGCGCGATCGCGAAGGGCTCGTCCAAGTCGTGTGCGACCCGGATCGCGCCGAGATGTTCAAGGTGGCCGAGGGCGTGCGCAACGAATTCTGCGTGCGTGTAACGGGCGTCGTGCGCAATCGTCCCGAAGGCACCGTCAACGCCGGTCTCAAGAGCGGCAAGATCGAAGTGCTGTGCCACGAGTTGACCGTGCTCAACGCGTCGATCACGCCGCCGTTCCAGCTAGACGACGACAACCTGTCGGAAACCACGCGCCTCACGCACCGCGTGCTCGATCTGCGCCGCCCGCAGATGCAGAACAACCTGCGTTTGCGTTACCGCGTGGCGATGGAAGTGCGCAAGTACTTGGATGCGCAAGGTTTCATCGACATCGAAACGCCGATGCTCACGAAGAGCACGCCGGAAGGCGCGCGCGACTACCTCGTGCCCTCGCGCGTGAACGCGGGTCAGTTTTTCGCGCTGCCGCAGTCGCCGCAGCTGTTCAAGCAGCTCTTGATGGTGGCGAACTTCGATCGCTACTATCAGATCGTCAAGTGCTTCCGCGATGAAGATTTGCGCGCCGATCGCCAGCCCGAATTCACGCAGATCGACTGCGAAACGTCGTTCCTGAGCGAACAGGAGATCCGCGACCTGTTCGAGCAGATGATCCGTCACGTCTTCAAGGAGACGATCGGCGTCGCGCTCGACGAGTCGTTCCCCGTCATGCAGTACTCGGAAGCGATGGCGCGCTTCGGCTCGGACAAGCCCGACATGCGCGTGAAGCTCGAGTTCACCGAACTCACCGACGCCATGAAGGATGTCGACTTCAAGGTGTTCAGCGCGCCCGCCAACACGAAGGACGGCCGCGTCGCGGCACTGCGCGTGCCCAAGGGCGGCGAGCTCTCGCGCGGGGATATCGACGGCTACACCGAATTCGTGCGCATCTACGGCGCGAAGGGCCTTGCCTGGATCAAGGTCAACGAAGCAGCGAAGGGCCGCGACGGCTTGCAAAGCCCGATCGTGAAGAACCTGCACGATGCGGCTATCGCCGCGATCTTGGAGCGCACGGGCGCGCAAGACGGCGACATCATTTTCTTCGCCGCCGACCGCGCGAAGGTCGTCAACGACAGCCTCGGCGCGCTGCGCTTGAAGATCGGCCACTCCGATTTCGGCAAGGCCAACGGCCTCGTCGAAGCGGGCTGGAAGCCGCTGTGGGTCATCGATTTCCCGATGTTCGAATACGACGAAGAGGAAGCGCGCTACGTGGCCGCGCACCACCCGTTCACGAGCCCGAAGGACGAGCATCTCGAATACCTGGAAACCGATCCCGGCCGGTGCCTGGCCAAGGCCTACGACATGGTGTTGAACGGCTGGGAAATCGGCGGCGGTTCGGTGCGGATCTATCAGGAGGACGTGCAGAGCAAGGTGTTCCGCGCGCTCAAGATCAACGACGACGAGGCGCGTGCGAAGTTCGGCTTCCTGCTGGACGCGCTGCAATACGGCGCGCCGCCGCATGGCGGGATCGCGTTCGGCCTCGACCGTATCGTCACGATGATGGCCGGCGCCGATTCGATTCGCGATGTGATCGCGTTCCCGAAGACCCAGCGCGCGCAGTGTCTGCTGACGCAGGCGCCGAGCGCCGTCGACGAGCGCCAGCTGCGCGAACTGCATATTCGCCTGCGCCAGCCGGAGCAGCCAAAAGCGTAACGGATGCCCAGCACCGGGCGTCGGCGATACAACGCGCGCGCCTTCGCGTCCTTGACGTCAAACCCCACGTTCTTTTTCGGAGCGTGGGGTTTTTTTTCTGTGTGGAGCGGCGCCGGGCCGGCGCATCGGTGGCTGCGCGTTCGGCCGGGGCCGGGTCGCCGCTTCCCGCCGTGACCGTCGCGCTCCGCCTTGATGTCGTTCACTGTCGCGCATTGCCGCGGCGCGCGCTATGCTGACGGGCAAGCACGAATTCGATAGAACCACCATGCTCAAACCGCCGAAAATTCCCGAATCGGTGCTCGTCGTCATCTACACGAGCGAGCTCGATGTCCTCATCATCGAACGGGCGGATCGCCCAGGATTCTGGCAGTCGGTCACGGGCTCGAAGGATCGCCTCGACGAACCGCTCGAAGAAACGGCGGTTCGCGAGGTCGCGGAAGAAACCGGGATCGTCGTTGGCGGTCCCCTCGTGCCGAGCGATGCGCTCATCGACTGGGGCGAGCAGATCGAATACGAGATCTACCCCGTCTGGCGACATCGCTACGCCGAAGGAGTCACGCGCAACGTCGAGCACTGGTTCGGGCTCGAAGTGCCGCACCGGCTAGACGTGAGGCTCGCGCCGCGGGAGCACACGGCCTATTCGTGGCTGCCGTACGAGCAAGCCGCGGCACGCTGCTTTTCCTCGTCCAATCGCGACGCGATTCTGCAATTGCCGCGTCGCCTGCGCGCTAAGACGTCGGCTTTCGGCCCTTCGCCGCGCCGGCCCGAGGGCGCATGAGCGGACAAGGCGCGCGTCGCCTCGCGCGCATCGGCAGAGCGCTCGTTTCGCGGCGCCGCGCATCGCGGCTCGCATTCACGGCCGGCAACGGCGTGCGGCTGTTCGGCGGCGGCGCCGATTATTTCGACGCGCTCATTGCCCACGTCGACGCGGCCACCGAGAGCGTTTCGCTGGAAACCTATATTTTTTGCGACGATGAGGCCGGGCGGCCCGTCTCCGACGCACTCGTGCGCGCGGCGCAACGCGGCGTGCGTGTACGCGTGATCACCGACGGCTTGGGAACGGGGCGGCTCTCGCTCTTCGAAGAGTGGGTCGAGGCGGGCGTCGAACACCGCATCTACAATCCGGGCTGGCTCGGCGTGTTCGGGCGATTCGGCTTGTCGCGCACCCACCGCAAGCTTGCCCTGGTCGACAGTCGCATCGCGTTTTGCGGCGGCATCAACATCGTCGACGACTACGCAATGGCGAGCGGGCGCCTCGCGCACCCGCGCTGGGATTTCGCGGTGGAACTGACGGGGCCGGTCGTCGCCCACGTTGCAGCCGCCTTGGAGACGCAGTGGCGCCGCTTGACGCTCGGTCACCGCGCCTACGGGGCGTCGGTCTCGCGGGCCCTCGTCCCCTTGGCGAGGGCGATGTCCGGGCACGGCCTGTGGCGCGGGCGGTCTGCGTCAAGCGCACCCGATCGTCCGCTCAAGGCGCCGAGCATTGCATTCGTCGCACGCGACAATTTCGTGAATCGCCGCGCGATCGAAAAGGCGTATCTCGTCGCGATCGGCCGAGCTAGAGCCGAAATCCTGCTCGCCAATCCCTACTTCATGCCGGGCCGTAAGCTGCGCCGAGCCCTCGTGCGCGCCGCGCGCCGCGGCGTGGACGTGCGCGTGCTGATCGGCCGAAAAGAATTCGCGGCGCTCGACCGGGCCGTGCCCCACCTTTATCGAACGTTCTTGAGAGCAGGCGTTCGTATCGCCGAGTACGAAAAGACAATGCTGCACGGCAAGGTGGCCGTCATCGATTCGGATTGGGCGACCGTGGGGTCGTCGAACTTGGACGCGCTCAGTCTCGTGCTGAACAACGAAGCGAACGTGGTATTGATCGAGCATCCGGAGATCGGCGAACTGCGCGAGGCGATGCTCGCGGCGTTCGACGAAGGCCGCCCGATCGACCCGGCGCGCTACGCGGCGCGGCCGCTCCCCGAGCGGCTGATCAACTGGTTCGCCTACGCGGCCTACCGCGCGCTCATGAAGCTGTTGACGGTCGGCGGCTACGACTAGCGCCAAGCCCCGGAACAAAAACGGGAAATGGACCGCGACGGGCCGCAGCCGCGCCTTCTCCCGCACGGTTAGATTCCGGTTTCTAATAAAGTCCTTGTTTCAGGGGCGGCCGCGCTCAATAATAGTACGGCCGTTCGATTTTGGTGGGACTGTCATAAGAACGGTATAGAGACGCTATGCGAAAAGGTGAACAAACGCGAGCCGCGATTCTAGATGCGGCGCTCGATTTGGCGAGTCGAGACGGCCTCGAAGGTTTGACGATCGGGCTGCTCGCCGAGCGCATGCAGATGAGCAAGAGCGGCGTATTCGCGCATTTCGGGTCCCGCGAGGATTTGCAGGTGGAAGTCGTGCGCGAGTACCACCGGCGGTTCGAGGAAGAGGTGTTTTTCCCGAGCCTGCGCGAGCCGCGCGGCCTGCCGCGCTTGCGCGCGATGCTGGGCCGCTGGATGGAGCGGCGCATCCAAGAAGTCATGACGGGCTGCATCTACATCAGCGGCGCCGTCGAGTACGACGACCGCGGCGACAACCCGGTTCGCGAACAGCTCGTGCTGAGCGTCTCGACATGGCGCGCGGCGCTGCTGCGAGCCATCGCGCAGGCGGTCGAAGAAGGGCATCTGCGTTCGGACACGGATCCGGATCTGATGCTGTTCGAACTGTATAGCTTCACGCTCGGCTTGCATCATGACGCGCGGTTTCTGCATCTGCCCGATGCCGAGCGTCTGACGTGGGCCGCGCTCGAAAAAACGATCGATTCATATCAGTGCGCGCCGAGTCGCTCCCAACGCACGGATGCCGACGGCTCGATCGCATAGCAGCAAACCATTGGAGGAAGTCATGGGTCAGTACGCCGCGCCGCTGCGCGACATGCAATTCGTGCTGCACGAACTGCTGAACGTCGAAAACGAAGTCAAGGGCATGCCCAAGCACGCCGATCTCGATGCCGACACGATCAACCAAGTGCTCGAGGAAGCCGGCAAGTTCTGCGCCGAGGTGCTCTTCCCGCTCAACCAGAGCGGCGACCAGGAAGGTTGTACGTATGCGGGCGATGGCGTCGTCACGACCCCGAAGGGTTTCAAAGAGGCATACCGCCAGTACGTCGAGGCCGGCTGGCCGGCGCTCGGCTGCGATCCCGAGTACGGCGGCCAAGGTCTGCCCGCGTTCGTGAACAATGCGCTTTACGAAATGCTGAACTCCGCCAACCAGGCATGGACGATGTATCCGGGCCTGTCTCACGGCGCCTACGAGTGCCTGCACGCGCACGGCATGCCCGATCAGCAGCGCGTCTATCTGCCCAAGCTGGTGGCGGGCGAATGGACCGGTACGATGTGCCTGACCGAGCCGCACTGCGGCACCGATCTTGGCATCTTGCGCACGAAGGCCGAGTCGAACGGCGACGGTTCGTACCTGATCACCGGCACGAAGATCTTCATCTCCAGCGGCGAGCACGATCTTGCCGAGAACATCGTCCATCTGGTGCTCGCGCGCCTGCCGGACGCGCCTCCGGGCACCAAGGGCATTTCCCTGTTCGTCGTGCCGAAGTTCATTCCCAACGAGGCCGGCGAGCCGGGCGAGCGCAACGGCATCAAGTGCGGTTCGATCGAGCACAAGATGGGCATCCACGCG
>NZ_JBQCHR010000124.1:0-41457 GCF_051954495.1 Trinickia sp. | reverse complement strand
CGCCGGAATGCCCGCCATATTGCGCTCGCTGCCGCCTACGGGCTCCGCATCCGGTGTATAACGATGCGCGTCGATCCGCGCACCGGGCAACGCCGCAAACGCGCGATGTGCAATATCGAACCGCGCTTGCACGACGCTCGGTTCGCCGTAAATCGCGAAGTGCACGTTCCAACGCCCGATGTCGAGCCGGGCCACCATCTTGTCGACGACCGCCTCGGGAACCGGCCCGGCGCCGTCATACCAGTCGCTACGTGAAGACATGCCCGCCGCATGACGAATCGCGCCTTCGATCACGGCATGATGACGAATGGTTTCACCGAGCCTGAGCGGCCGAAGCGTCTCCACGGCCGCCTCTAAATCGCCTTCCCGCGGCAGTTTCACGTGCGCGATGACATAGCTTTCCGGGCGCGGCATCAGCCACAAGCCCAGCTTCGTCACCACGCCGAAATTCGATTGCATGAACATCGCATCGTACGAAGGCCCGTAACCGGGCTTGTAAAGCTGCCAAGCTTGGCCGATCTCGATTCCGCCCATGCCGGTGCGCACGAGTTCGCCATTTGCCAACATCACTTCCATGCCGCACTGATGCGCCGCGTGATCGCCGTAAGGCGTGTAGCCGAAGCCTCGCTCGAGCGTGTTGCCCACGATGCTTCCCCACCCCGCCGAGGCCGGGTCGATCCAAAGTTTCAGCCCGTGCTCGCGCAAATGGGCGTAGAGATCGAAATACGTGACGCCGGGCTCGACGAGCGCATAAGCCAATTTCTCGTCGACCGCCAAAATCCTGTTCATGCGCTTCAGATCGAGTACGACCGAGCCGGTCAAACGCGGCGCTGCCCCTCCGTAGGCGAAGTTTCGGCCCGTGGAAACGGGCCAGAGCGGCAATTGATAGGCGCGCGCGACCCGCAAGATCTGGCGCGTTTCGTCCACGGAAGCGGGCAATACGGCGGCCGACGCGGCGAACGCTCGCGCCATGGGTTGCGGCGCGAACGGGTCGGCGTACTCGCGCAAGCCATCGGCGGACGTGACCATGTTCGTCTGGCCGACAATCGAAGCCAACTCGCGTAGCGCTTGCGCGAATCGGGCTTCCGATAGGTTCTGCGGACGCACATTCATCGATCGGAGCCTGAAGTTGTCGTTTGCGTAAAGTACGTGCGATCGGCGGCGCAGTCGGCGCCAAGGTCGTTATCTCGATTCTCATCGATGATAAGCGCGGCGCTTCAGGGCGCAAGGAAATGCGAGAAAACATTCGGAATATCTACCGCTTTCGGCCAAATGGCCGGCGTTTACGGGACCACGCCACGCCGCGACAGTGCGAAACTTCGTCGGAAAACGCCTTAACGACGCGTGGAAGCAGGCGATCTCAGCCAAATCGACACGCACTTCGCGCACACAGGGTAAAATCCGGCCCATTCGCGCGCGTATCGTCGCGTAGCCGCCAACCAACCGTGGAGCAGCCCCCGCTGCTGTCCTAGCAATGCCGAATCCGTCAGAATCGCATCCGCAAAACGACTTCATGAACGCCGCGCGCAAAGAGCGCAAGCGCGTCGAGATCTACCTCGTCAACGGCATTCGCCTAACGGGCTGCATCGAGTCGTTCGATCAATACCTCGTCATGCTGCGCACGCCCGTGGGGCTGCAAGGCATTTACAAGCGCGCGATCTCGACGATCCAGCTCGATACGGGCACGCGCCCCGGCCCGCGCGGTCCGCGCACCGGCGGCTACGGCGAGCGCCATGGCTCGCGCGAAGGTTCGGGGCCGCGCGAGGGCCGTGAAGGCCGTGAGCCTCGCGAGGGGCGCGAGCCGCGCGAGCCGAGGGAACCGCGCGAGCACTACGGCTCGTCGCCCGCCCCCGAGCATCGCTCGTCGGAGGGCCCGGTGGTCGTCACGCGCCGGCGCCGTCCGTTCAGCACGCTGCCCAGCAGCCCAGGCGGCAACCACGGGCACGGAAACGACAACGGCGATTCGGGCAATCGCGACGAATAAGCCCCCACCGCCGGCGGCGGGTGCGCCCCGCCGCCGCGCATTGGCCTGACGGCCAACCCTCCCGTTCGATCAGTCCTTCTTGAACGAATAATCGCGCTCGACCTTGCAGATGCGCGTCACATATTCCTCATACCAACGCTCGCGCCCCTGCCGCTGGGCGACGAGATGCGTCGCGTCGGCTTTCCAAGCCGCGATCGATTCCAGATCCCGCCAGTAAGAAACGGTAATGCCGACCCCGCTGCGCGCCGACTCCACGCCCAAATAGCCGGGCTGCTTTTCCGCCGCTTCGCTCAGTATTTGGTCCATCTCTGAATACCCATCGTCGACTTCGGTGCGCATCGACGTAAAAATCACGGCGTAGTACGGCGTGGCGCCGGTATCCGCAAACGACATGTAAGCCTCCGTCTTGGTAGTTTGGTATACCATTATGCCAAACTTTGCGAACATCACACATGCAAACGAAGCTCGATTCCACCGCCGATACCATCGCCTCATCGCTGCGCGTCTTGATTGCCAAAGGCGAACTGCGCGACGGCATGCGGCTCGTCGAACGCGATCTGGCCGATCGCTTTTCGGTCAGCCGCATCCCGCTGCGCGAAGCCTTGAAGACGCTCGAGACAGAAGGCCTCATCGATATCCATCGCAACCGGGGCGCCGTCGTGCGCACCTTGACCCCGGCGGACATCGACGAAATCTACGGGCTACGCACATTGCTCGAGGGCGATGCGATCTTTCGCGCAGTGAAGCGAATGACCGAGGAAACGATCGTGCGCGCCGAACTCGTGCACCGCCTACTCGGCAAAGCAGCGACTACCGAGAAGCAAGGGGAATTGAATCGCGAATTCCACGAGTTGCTCTATGCGCCGTGCGGCAATGCTCGCCAACTCAAAGCGATTCGCGAGCTGCGGGGCCAAGTCGAGCGTTACGAGCGGCTGCAAAGCACCTTGCTCGCCGATACGCCGGCGTTTCAGCACGAACACTTGGCTATCTTGAAGGCATGCCGTGCCCGCGATGCGCGCGGCGCGAAGGCGATGACGGTCGCGCATTTGGCCAGCGCGAAACGCATCGTGGAAAGAGTCGTTGCACAAGCGATCGGGCAGCGCGAATCGAGCGACGGAGCGGCGCCGCCTCGCCACCGAACATGAAGACGAAAACGAAAGCGAAAACGAAAGCGAAAGCGCCGTCATGCAGCCGTCTGAACGGCCGCACGACGGCGACGATTTGACCCGAGCGAGGGCATCCAAGGATGCCCGTGCGCGTCAGTGCTTGCGGTGACGCTGGGCGCGCGTGCGGGGCAAGCCCCGTTCCGCCTGCTGCTGCAGCGAGTGAACCTGTTGCCGCACCGCGCTCAACTGCTCCTGCGCCGCAAGCTTCTGGTTCTGCAACGCCGCGGCCTCTTCACGCGCCTGCTTCTGACGGCTCGCGGCGAGTTCCTGTTGCTTGCGTGCGACGTCGAGATCGGCCTGCAGGCGATCGGCGCGCGCTTGCGCGGCCGCGATCAGTTCCTCGGTGTAGGCCTTTTGAGCCGCGAGTTTCGTTCGCTTGATTTCAACATCGGCAAGCTGCGCACTCCGACGTGTGAACTCGGCATACACGGCTTCCGCATAATCCTCGTTCGTCGTCTTGATCACGCGCCAGAAATTCTTCTGCTGAAAGAGTACGACGTAATACGTCATATCTTTACCGTGCAGCAACAGGCTCGCCCCGTAGGTCCCGTTGTACGCGGTACGCAGCTCCGACAGCTCCGTGCCGTGCATTAGCCGTTGTAATTCGGCAACATTTCCCTGCCCATCGCCCCCTTCGTCGGCCGCCGGGGCGGATGCCGCTTGGTCAGGCGACGTGACGGGCGCCGACAGCTGCGCCGATTGCGCCGATTGCGGCGGCTGCGCCGACGAAGCGGCTACGACAGTAGAAGGCGCCGACGGTGCAACGTTTGCGGCGTTGTCCGTGGCCGATTGCGCCGTGGCGCAACCATTGATTCCCAATCCCCCGATTGCGATCAGCGCTGCAAGCGCGGTCCCCCGCATACGCGAATAGTGGCTCATATGTCCTTTCCTGCGCTAATAGTTCTACTTTTTGAGACAACTTTGACTCAAGCGCGCCATTATCCCTCACTTTCTCGCGTTTCGGGCTCCTCGTCGAATATCTGGTACTTCCGCATTTTTTCCCACAAGACTTTTCGGCTGATTCCGAGATATTGTGCTGTGTCCTGCCGCCGCCATGCGTTCGAGGCGAGTGCCGCGATCACGCGCGTGCGCTCGGCCATGTCCCATTTGCTGCGGTCGACCACGACTTCGCTCGCATTTTCGGCCGGCGCCGGCTGCGCATTGCGGGCGTGGGCGATCAGCCGTCGCAGTCGCGCGGCGTCCCAGGCGCCGATCTGCCGCACCGTCACGCCGATCCGCTCAGCGAGGTTGCGCAATTCGCGCACGTTGCCGGGGAAGTAGGTGTCGGCCACGGCGTCGGCCAGCCAGTAGGGAATCTCCGGCAGGCTCTCGAGGCGCTCGGCGCCGACCACCGAAGCGATGAACGCCTTGAAGATCGCGATCTTGTCGATGGCGCCGCGCTCTTCGAGCGAGGGGATGCGCAACTCGATCACGGCCAGGCGGTAATAGAGATCGGCTCGAAACGCGCCGTCCTTGACGAGTTGCGGCAAATCCTTGTTCGTCGCAGCCACCAGGCGGAAATCGACCTTGACGGGCGCGGCCGATCCGATACGCGTCACCGCCCCGTCTTCCAGCACGCGCAGCAGCTTGACCTGCTGGTAGAGCGGCAAATCGCCGATCTCGTCGAGAAACAGCGTGCCGCCGTCAGCCTGCTCGAAATAGCCCTTGTGCGCGCCCACCGCGCCTGTGAACGACCCCTTGGCGTGCCCGAAGAAAAGCGACTCGAACAAACCGTCGGGGATGGCTCCGCAATTGACGGGGACGAACGGGCCCGCGCCGTAGCGGCCATGCTTTTCATGCAAAAGGTGTGCGATGCGCTCCTTGCCCACGCCCGTTTCGCCGCGAATCAGCACGCTCGTATCGCAATCGGCGAACGTATCGACCTCGTGCAGCAGCGCCTGCATGCTGTCCGAATGCGCGACGAGCGCGGTGGGCTCCAATGCCTGCGCGCTGTGGGCGCGCAGCTGCGTCAGGAGCTTGGTCACCATGCCGCGCAACTCGGCGCCCGTGAAGTCGAGCGGCAACACGTGCGAGTATTCGGCCGGATACATCGCCGGATCGCGCTCGCGCGGCAAGGCGCCCACCCAAATCACGGGCATGCCGGTATGAGCCTGCCAGTCGCGCAGCTTCGCGCCGCCGCCGTCGATGATGCTCACGCTGATCACCGCGATCGATGCACGCGATGCGCTTCGCTCGGGCGCGTTCGTCATATCGTCGGCGCGAATCACGTCCACGTCGAAGCTCGACATGCAGCGCACCACGCGCTCGACGATGTCTGCCTTGCCCTCCCAGACGTAAATATCCAGTTCCTCGATTGTATGGGCGGTTCTCATCTTTTTTCGGTGTCCTAAACATCGATGTTCCGGGCGTCAATCGACGAGCTGCGAAGCGCCGCAGGTCAACGACAAATCGTGGATCGTCGCCACGCCGAGTTGCACGCCGAGCAACTGAAGCAAAGGATCGATGGCCAAGTCGATCCCGCCAAGCAACTGATCGAGCGCCGGCGTAAGCGCCGCCAGCACCGCGCCGACGACAAGGTCGACCGGCAGCGGCAGCCCGCCCAGCAGCGTGACGTGTAGCCCACCGGGCTGCGACATGGACGCCGTGAGCCCAGCGAGCGCCGTCGCCAGCACGGAGCCGACGGCATTGGAATTGGCGCTTTGGTAGTCGTCGGCGTTGGGCGTCACGCCGTCGAACGTCAGCGTCGCCGCCGACGCCTGCGGCACCACCGCCGGCAACGACGCGTTCGTGGTCACCTTCACGACATTGGTCACGTTCACGAGCGTCGCGCTTTTCGTACAGCTGAACGGCTGCGAAGCGGAGAAAGCGCCGGGTGGATCGCCGATACAGACCTTCGCCAACCCAGGCTGCACGCCGATCGTCGACGTGCTTGCCGCTTTCGTCGGCGCGCAGTTGGCGGTTTGCAGCCACGCCGTGCCCGGTGCGGCTTCGAGCGAGAGCGGCAGATTGAGCGCCACCGCGCCGATGAGCGGCAGCGGGGGCGTGCCGAGCGCGACGTTCAGATACAAGCGCACCTGGGCCGTATGCGCTAGCGTGCGCCACTGCTGCGAAGCCGGGTCCATTCCGGCTTCGCCGATGGCAAGCACGGGTGGTTCGATGATTTGCACCTGCACCGTGGCCGCTAAGCCCGCGATGTTCATGCCCGCCGCCAAGGCGACGGGCGGCTGGCCCGCTTTCGCGACCTCGGCCGCGACGAGCAGCGCGTCGAACGGGCTGACTGTCGCATCGAGCGCGCTTTGGCTGTCCGCCGCTTCGATCGAGAACACCCCGCGTCCGCTCTCGCCATCGCCGAGCGGCACTTGCACCGTTTTCGCGACGGCGCCGCTAGCGATGGCCTGCAGCGTGGCGAGGTCGGTCTGCAGGTTGGCGTCGGCGATCGAACCGGAGGACAGCGCCGTCGCCATGAGATCGGCCAACTGGGCGAGCGTCAATTGCGCCGCCAGCAATTGACGCACCGTGCCGACAGTCGCCGCCGCCGCCAAGTCGCGCATGCGCACGCGTGCGCTCGCCAGCGATTCGTAGGAGGCAATGGCGAGATTCAGATTCGCGCCGAGCAGCGCGCCCAGCATCGAATTGACGAGGCCGCCCTGCAACTGCGCGAGCGTCGTCCCGATCGTGAAGGCGCCCAAGTTCGTCGCTTTCGCCGTCGCGCTCGCACTGATCCGCCGCGCGGGGCCTAGGAAGAAGTAGGGGACGGTTCGCTGCGCGCTCACCCGCACGGCGTTTAGCGGCGTTGCTGCGTTGGCGGCGACGAATGCAGTGTTCGCGTCCCAGCGTCCGCAGACGATCGTCAGGGAATTGCCGGTCGCGTTGGCGTCGAAGCCGTTCACCCGCGCGTTCGCGCGCGCCATGGCCGCGGGCTGGGCGCAAGCGTCGTCCATCGTTTGAGCGGCCGCCAGCGCCGCCAGATCCGCCGTACGCTGCAGCGCGCGCCGCGCGAAAAACGCGTTGCCGACATCGAGCGCACCGAGCGACGCAATCACGATCGTCATGAACAAGGCGACGATGGGCGCCACGGCGCCGCGCTGGCGCCGAGCATTTCGCCGCGTCGACCCGGCCACGCATCGGCTCCTCTGTTCGAAGGCCAACCCCTCCGTGGCAAGAGCCCGGCGACGATGCATGATCGATGTCGATGTGTGCGGCATGGGCGGGCTAGCCTCAGTTCGAGCCCGAGGGCGGCGTGGAGATCGCTCCGGCGCCCGTAGCGTCCGCACGCGATGCACCGCCCTCGCCCGAGAAGGCAGAACCGAACGAAGCGGGAATCTTGGTTCGGAACGAGTTCATGTATCGCTCGTAGGCGAGCGTCGCTTGCGCACCGGGCATCGGCATAGCCGGTGCGGCAGCCGCGTTCGTTCGCTGCAATTCGAGCCACTCGCGCGTTGCATCGCCGATCAAAGCTGCGTGACGGCTCCCCGCCCCCGCGCTTGCGCGCGACGATGCATCCGCGTCGGGCGAACCGGCTTGCGCCTCGCCGCACACGAGCGCGCTCATGCAGGCGATCGCGCACGTCGCACCCCCTACCCTGCGCAGCGCGGCGCCGATCTTCGATGCCTGTTTCATCGTATCTCTGCCTCCCATAGCGTCATTGCTCGAAGCACGTAGGCTTCAACGCGAAGCTGCCGCATCGCGCGACGCGGCTGCACCGACTCGATAAGAGCGCGCCGCCGACGCCACCTTGGCGGCGTCCTCGCGAATCGCCGAACGCACCGGCGGCGAGAACCGCTGGTCATCCATCCAGGCGCGCGCTTCTTTTGCTCGACCTTGTGCGAACATCAGCAGCGCAAGGTTCGATTTGATGCGCGCGCTATGCGCGTCGAGCTCGGCCGCTTGCATGAGCGGCACCCGCGCATCGGCCACGGCGCCCTCGCGCAACAAGGCATAGCCGAGATCGGAGAGCGTCGCCGCATCGGTCGGGGCCAGCGCGACGGCCTGCGTCAATTGGCGCGACGCCTCCCGAAAGTCGCCCGCGGCACCGGCGAGCAGACCGAGCCCGCGATGACCGCGCGCCGCCAGCGCCGTGCGCAGCAACGCGCGGTAGGCTTGCGCGCTCGCGGACGGCTGGCCGGTCTCGCGCAGCGCATCGGCGCGCAGCAAGGTCGACTCGGGCGTCGCGCCGTACTGCTTTTCGTAAGCGTCGATATGCGCTAGCGACGCGTAATAGAGCCCTTGGTGCTGCATGCGGTCGATCAGCGCGAGATACATGCCCGGCGTGTCGGGAGCGGGATCTTTGTCGGCCGCCGCTTGCGCTGCCGCGCGCTCGGCCTGCGCGCCCGCGCCATAGCCGGACTCCTTGAAGGCGCAGGCGCCGCAGCACAACGCGAGCGCGGCGACGCAAACCGCTTCGCGCAACGTACGCGTACGAGGACGGCCGGTGTATGGATCGCTCAAGTCATCCCTCCGCATTCATCGATGAACCGCGCTCAACGATCGAACGACCGCAAGCAAGCCGGGGCCGGCCGTGACGATCAGCAGCGCCGGCAGCAGCGTGACGATCATCACGCCCGTCATCTTCACGGTGAGCCGTCCTATTCTTTCGCGCAGCATCGCCCGGCGCGTTTCGCGCAAGCGGTCGCCGAATTGCTTGAGCGGCTCCTGCACCGCACCGCCATGGCGGTCCACCTGAATCATCAGCCGCACCACGGCGCGTAAATCCTCGTTATCGAAACTCGCGCCCAAACGCTGCAGCGATTGTTCGCGCGTGCGGCCCGCCGCGAATTGACGCTGCGCGAGTTCGAGCTCGACGGCCAGCACCGGCAGCATCGAACGAAAGTCGCCCACCGTCACCTGCAAGCTCTGATCGAGCGAGAGGCCTACACCTTGAAGCAGACGCAGCAGATCGACGAGCACCGGCATTTCGTCGGCCACCGCGCGGCGCCGGATCGCGGCGCGCCGGGCCAGGGCCAGCTTCGGCAGCATGAATCCGACCGCGAACGCGCCAATGGCGAAGACGACGCGGTAGCCCCCCGGGATCAGCGCCCCCCAGAGCCAGCTCGCGAGCGACGGCACAGCCAGCGCGCACCCCAACCGAGAAAGCAGAAAGAAGCCGCGCGCATCGGCGTCGACAAAGCCGCATTGCTCAATGAGGCGCCGGTCTTCGCTCGCGACGATATGCCGGCCGAGCGGGGTGTCGAGCCAGCGCGCGCCCGCGTGACCGACGCGCGCCCGCCACCTCGCCATGCGTCCGGCGGGCGTCGAAGGCGGCGGCGCCGAAGCGGCGTCGCTCGGCCCGGGGCGACGCGCGCCCGCGGCATCGGACGCCCGCTGCGACGCGACGGCTGCGGCCACACGCCTTTCCAGCGCGTTCTCGAGCGTGCGCGCACCGCGTCGCTCCGCCGCCACGCGCGCGAACGCCACGTAGGCGAGCAGCAGACATCCGAGGGCGCCCAACGCCAGGGCCAGCGAGATCAGTCGGTCAGGCCGCATCGATCATGTCCTCAAGCGCGTCATCCGATAAAGCAAATACCCCCCGCCGGCCTGCAGCGCAAATGCGAGGTAAATCAAGTGCCGCCCGTCGGGGTCGCCCCACATCGCGCTGAAATACGCCGGATTGTTGGCGATCAGGAACGCGCCGATCGCGAGCGGCAGCGCCACCAGCACCCAAGCGGAAAGCCGGGTCTCGGCCGACATCGCGCCCAGTTCGCGCTCGGCCTGCTCGAGGTCGCGCATGAACGCCGCCATGCGTTCGAGCATGACATCCGCGCGGCCGCCGTACTTCACCGATAGGCGCAGCACCGCGCCGACGAACTCGAACTCGCGCGCACCGTAGAGCGCCGCGACGTGCGCCAGCGCGCGATCGATTTCCACGCCCGCACGCATCATTCGCGACACGTGATCGAGGCATTCGCGCAACGGCGCTTCCGTGGTTTGTAACGCGGCCTGGAACGCCGCGGGGACGCTGTTGCCGAGCGTGACGAGCCGCACGATTCCGTCGAGAAACGTCGGCAGTTGCACGATGATCGCCAAGCGCCGCCGCTGGGCACGCGCCGTCAACAGCACGGCCACGATCGCGCCAGCACCGATCGCGGCCGCGGACACGGCTACCGCGCCCGCGCGCCATCCGATCCAAACAAGCGCCAACGCCAACGCCGCGCAGGCGAACGCCAACCGAGCGCCGGCGTCGGCGAGCCCCGCCCGCACGACGAGGTTCTCGACGATGATCGGCATGGGCCGCCGCCGCTGGTGCACGCCGCGTCGGTCGCCGGCGGTAGGACTTGCCGCTTTGCCGGGCCGCGGCGACGCATGCGCGTTCGCCGGCGGCACGCCTTGCGCCATACGAGCGAGCGGCGCCGACGCCGACGTTGTCGCTGCGCCGCCTCTGCCCGCGACCGCCACTCCCGTCGCGGCAAGGCGGCTATCGATGAAGCGCTGGGCCCCGATTCGGCGCTGCGCGCGTGCGCCGCGCTGCCAAAGCAGCAGGGCAAGGGCAAGAAACAAAAGCGCGCAGGCCGCGAGTATCGCCGCGCCTTTAGACACGGAAGCCCCCCTGCGAAAAGTCCTGGTCGAAGCTCGCGCCGAGCATCGACTTATAGCGGGCAAGTTTGGGGGAATGCGGGTGAATGCCCAGCGAAGTCCAGTTGTCGATCTCCTCGCCGTCCGCATCGACGTGAGGTTCATAGCGATAGAGCTCTTGCGTGGCGATGATCGTGTCCGAAAGCCCGGTGACTTCCGTGACCGACAAGATGCGGCGCCGTCCGTTCGAGAGGCGGCCGATCTGCACGATGAAGTCGATCGCATTCGCTATCTGGCGCCTCAAACTCGACTCCGTGCCCTGAAAACCCGCGAAACCCGCGAGCATCTCCAGCCGATACAGACACTCGCGCGGCGAGCTTGCGTGCACCGTGCCCATCGAACCATCGTGGCCCGTATTCATGGCTTGCAGCATTTCGAGCACTTCGCCGCCGCGCACTTCGCCGACGATGATGCGATCGGGCCGCATTCTCAGCGAGTTGCGCAGCAGATCGCGAATCGTGACGAGCCCCGTTCCGTCAAAGCCCCCGGGCCGGCTCTCCAGACGCACGACATGCGGATGGTTGAGCGAAAGCTCGGCCGTGTCCTCGATCGTGACGACACGCTCGGGCTCGGGGATATGAAACGCAAGGGCATTGAGCAACGAGGTTTTGCCCGAGCTCGTGCCGCCCGACACGAGCACGTTGCATCGCGCCGCCACCGCCGCTTCGAGCAGCGCCCCGATCTCGGCGTCGTACGTGCCGTTGGCGAGCAGATCGGCCGGGCGCAGCGGATCCTTGCGGAACTTGCGGATCGACACCACGGGCCCGTCGATCGACAGCGGTTCGATGACGACGTTGACCCGCCCGCCGTCGGGCAAGCGCGCATCGACCATCGGATTCGATTCGTCCAGCCGCCGGCCGATCGGTGCAAGAATGCGTCGAACGATGCGCAGCAAATGCGCGTTGTCGGCGAAACGGACCGCCATTTTAGTGAGGATGCCGTGACGCGAAACATAGACGTCGCGGTACCCGTTCACGAGGATATCTTCTACGGCGGGGTCGCTCAGCAGATCCTCGATCGGCCCGAATCCGGCGAGTTCCTTCGTCAAGGCTTGCGCGATGAGCCGCACTTCGCTCTCGTTGATCGGAATACGGCGCAGACGAACGAAACTGTCCATCTCGAGATCGACGAACTGATTGATCGCCGCGCGCGACCATCGGCCGAACTCGGCGCCCAGCTCCTCGATGCGCGTGAGCAAGTGCTCGTGCGCCGCGTTCTTGATGTCTTGAAACTGCTGCGTATGCGCGAACGAGGAAGCATCGTCGGCAAATTCGATTTCGTTTGCCATCGTTTATGACCGCTTCGTAGGAAGATGAATGAATCGCATGAATCGATCGAACCCGCCGAATCGCGCAAGCCGTGCAAATCGCGCCGTTCGCGTCGACTCCTCCGCCTTACCGAGCAACGCCGCGCCGCCCACCGCACCCGCAACGTCCGCCGCGTCTGCTTGCGATGCCATGCGCTGGACGAGCGCATCGACGGCGCGCACATAGGGATCGCGTTCGGCGATGTCGGCCAGCAGCTTGCCTTGGTTCGCCGCTTGCGCAAGCGCCACGCGCCGCGAGGGCAACGTCGCGACGAGCGGCAAACCCAGCCGCGCCGCGATTTGCTCTGCCGATAACCCGAGGCGCACGTCGTACTGCGTCACCACCACGCCGATTCGCTCCGTGTCGAATTGCGCGGCCGCCAGTTCGCGCAGCAAATCGGCCGCCGACACCACCGACGCGATCGCGGGATTGCAAACAAGCCAGACGTCGTCCGCGGCTCGAGCGACCTGGGCGACGAATTCATGATTCGAAAAGCCGCCCAGATCGACGATCTGTTGATCGAAGAAAGCGCGCAAGCGCGTCAGCAGCGCCGCCGCCGATGCATACGAGACGGTGCGCAACGCCGATAGATCGGGCGAGAGCGTCGTCAAGGCGAGCCCGCTCGCATGGCGGGCAAGCGCCGTATGCACGAAGGTTTCGTCGAAACGGCGCAGATTGCGCACCGCTTCCACGAAGTCGAACTCGCTGCGCGTGTCGAGATACAGCATGCCGTCGCCGGCCGGCAGACCGAGATCGACGAGCGCCGCTTGCCGCCCCGCCGGCGCGCCGCGCTTTTGCAACCGTACGCCCAGATGAGCCGCGAGCGTGGAAACGCCCACGCCGACACGCGCGCCGAGCAGCGCCGTGAGCCGCCCGTGGCGCACAGGCGTTTGCGCCGCGTGCTCGAGCACTTCGCGGGCGATCCTCGCCGCTTCTTGCGACGCGCCCGCTAGGTCGACGAAATCGCGCACGCCCGCGCGCAGCGCCGCGACGGCGCTCTGCGGCTCGGTGAGCTTACCCACCGCGACGACCGGCGCCTGCAGCGACGACGCGCGCGCCGCCTGCACGGCCCGGTTCGCCGCGTCGATCCGCCCGCCGGAGAAATCGACGAACACGAGCGAAGGCCGTAACGCGGCGATGCGCTGCGCGAGTGCGCCCGGGTCGTGCCCCGCCGCCTCCACGGCGCCCGTCGTCGCAAGCGCGTCGGCCAGCCATCGAACGTTGGCTTCGTCGCTCGACGCGAACACGAAGCAATCGACGATCGCCCGTTCTGGCTCTGTCAAGGTTGGCGCCCTCGCATTCATCCTGCTTCCCCCTGCCGGGTCTGCGCTTGTGTAGTTTGCCCGGCCCATGACCGATACGCCGCCTTCATCGCGAGAAGCCGGGCCCGACATCGCCGGAAAGCGCGCCGCCCAAATACGATCGCCAGACGGGACCACCGTGCTGCTCCGATTGCTCGCCGGGCAGCGACGGCAACCGCGCATCTTTCGCCAGCGGCGAAACGAGGTGCGGCGTGACGATGATCACGAGCTCCTTGTCCTTGCGCTGGTAGTTGAGCTGCTTGAAGAACGCGCCGATGATCGGCAGGTCGCCGAGCAACGGCACCTTGCCCACGTTCGACAGCGTTTCTCGATCGATGAGACCGCCGATGACGAAGCTCTCGCCGTCGCCGAGCTCGACGGTCGTGTCCGCGCGCCGCGTGGTGATCGCCGGCACCGATACGCCGTTGATCGTCACTGCGTTCTGAAAGTCCAGCTGACTCGCTTCGGGCGCCACTTTCAACGCGATGCGCCGCGCGCTGAGCACCGTCGGCGTGAGGGTGAGCCCGACGCCGTAGGGCTTGTATTGAATCGACGTGGTGCCGAGCGCTTCGGGCACGGGAACGGGAATTTCGCCGCCCGCCAGAAAACTCGCGCTCTGGCCCGAGAGCGCGACGAGGGTCGGCTCTGCCAGCACGCGCGCGAGATTGTTGCTTTCCATGAGACTGAGATCGGCGAACAAGCCCCGTCCCGCCGAATTGAGCACGAGGTTGAACGCGGACGCGATCGGCACAGCGCCCACCGCCTGGAAATTCGATGTTCCCCCACCCGTGACCGAGGTCAAACCCGACGGTGCAAACGATCCGAATGCAAAACCGTTGCTCTGCTTGAACAGGTTCAAGCCGGCCTCCTTGAGCACGGTGCGGCTGAATTCGACCACACGCACATCGACCTGAACGATGCTGCGCGTGGCCACTGTCGATTCGTCGACGATCGCGCCGGCAGTGGCGCCTGCGCCATCGCGCCCGCCATTGCCGGCGAGCGCGCCGCGTCGATCGCCGCTCGACGTATTCGCGCGCGAGCGCTTGCTCGCCGCAAGCGCCGCGAGGTCGACGCCGCGTTGATGCGTTTCCATCGTCGGCGTACTGCCCGACACGACCACGTCCCCGTCATAGGTCGCGACGTGCGGCGCGGCGCCGTTTGCCAGCGCGGCGGCGGCGGCGGGCCTGACCGTGAGCGTCAGCGTTTGCGGCGCCGCCTGCGCCTTGTCCCAGAGCATCAGATTCGTCGTCCCGGGGGATTTGCCGACGACGAGTACGCCGCCCTTTCCGTTGCGCTCACGCATCACGAGAACATCGGCAACATCCGGATCGCCGACTGCGACGCGCGAGAGCGAGCGACCCGCCGCGAGCTGACGCTGCTCGCCCACGCTCAACTCCACCGCGGCGCTCGACGCTGTCTCCGGCCCGCGCTGCGCGACGGCTTGCGCCTGCGCCGCATGCGACATCGCACCGCTCGCGCAAAGCATCATGAAAAGCATGCCGCCTACCCGAGCGTACGCCATCGCCACACGTTTGCCCCCCGCTGCTGTCTTCGCCATGTCGTATGCCGTCCTCGTTTCCGGCCTTTCTTGATATTCGCGATCGAACCCGCGCGATCGCCGCTACTCGGTCAGGGTCTGCGCGCGCCCCCCTCGGATGACTTCGATCGCGCCTGCTTCATGAGACGGCCCGCTGCGCGCACGTGCGGCGGCCCTTGCCGTCGCGCCGAAACCGCCGGCCAACTCACTTAGCGACACGCCTGCGGCGGCTTGCTGCATGGCCAGCGGCTGGCTGCCGGCTGCCGCCGCGCCGGCGCGAATCAAGCCTGCCCGTCGCGCGCCCTGTCCGTCTGCGGCCGCGACTCCGCCCTCGTCGCGCGGGTTGCGCAGCGCCAATAGCACATGCCCGGTGCTGTCCGCCAACTCGAGGCGATCGACGTCGGCCGTCGGGACGGCCAATACCGCGGTGCGCACGCCGACGCCCACCTGCGCCGGGTTGCCGGCGCCCGAGTCCGTGCTGCCGAACGCGAGCACGCGTACGCGCGAGAGCAGCAAGCGCGTCTGCGACCGCGTGACTTCCGCTTGCGGGCCGACACCGGCCCCCTCTCGTTTGAGGGTGAAGAACACATCGACGAAGTTGCCGGGCCGGATTCGATTGCCGACGGCGCTGGCCTCATCGACATGCACGGCCACGGCACGCTCGCCCAAGCCGACTTGTTCGGCAAAACCCGACGACAGGTACGCCTCCAAGACCGTGACGTTGGGGCCGATGTCCGACAGCGGCACACGCTGCGTCACGAGCGATGCATCCGAAAACGCACCGCTCGGCCGCACCGGCAGCATGACGACGCGCAAGGCATCGCCCGTGATAGGGGTGCCGGCGGGCAACAAGCGCGTGGCGATCACCGTGGGAAACATCGTGTCCGGAGCCGCGGCCACCGCGACCGGCGTCGCCTGCGCCGCGGGCGCCGAATGCCGGCTCAAGGTCCAAGCGTAGAGCCCCAGCAGCAGCGCCGCGACGATCAATGCGCCGGCGGTGATCTTCGTGACGTTCAGATGCGTCATGCTCGTTTCCTTGGAGGCGACGATCGATGGATGTCCGGCCCCGCCTTCGCAGCGATGGCGCAGGTAAAAGGCCGTCCGTGCAGGCGCTTCATAACAAGTTTTCCGGGTCGAGCTGCACCGTGGCGACACTGGACAACGTCTGCGGCAACGCGAGGCTCAAAAGCGGCAGCTTCGGGACGATCGGATGACGCGCATAGTCGTACGTCAGCGTCACCTGCACGCATTGCATGGCGCTGTTGTAGCTGCAGCTTTGCGTCTGTGCGGCGCAAAGCGCGTAGGCGCGCAGCCACTGTGTCGATTGACTGGCCACGCTGCAGGCGTTCGCGCTGCGCGCCGTCAATGCGCCGGCGACGCTCGTCGCACTCTGATAGTTGAGCGCCGCCCGAGCCCCCTCCTCGGCCGCCAACGTCAGACTCTGCTGCGCCACGAACAGCACGCTATAGGTCACGATCCCGTACAGCACCGTGAATAGCAGCGGGAAGACGAGTGCGAATTCGACGGCCGCGCTGCCGGCGGCCCGCGCGTGCGGGCGCAACGTATGACGGCCGCACCGAATCATTGCGTCGCCCCGTGCAGCACATGGCCGAACCAGCGCAGCGACGCCGCGCCCACGAGCATCGCCGCATAAGGCGACGCACGACGCGCCCCGACGGCGAACGCCGGTCGCCCGCCGCGCCACGGCGACCACGGACGGTCGTTGCGCGATCTCACCTTAGCCGCGACGATCAAGGCAAGCGCATGCACGAGCGCCGCAATGCTCGCCGCCGCCCACACGCCGAACAACGCCGCCGCGCCGCACCATGCACCGAGCACGGCGAACACCTTCACGTCGGCCGCGCCCATCACGCCTAGCAGGAAGAACGGCAACAAGGAGGCCAGCCCCACGACGAAACCGACCACGGCCTGCGTGGGCGACACGCCGAGCGGCGACGCGTGAAGGGCCGCGCACGCGATCGCCGCCGCGCCGCCCGCTGCGACGAGCCAATTGGCGACACGGCGATCGCGGCAATCTCCCCAGGCGACGAGCACGGCCCACACGGCGAATAAAGCGCTTGCTGGTTGCATGCGTACTTTCGAATAGCTGGAAATGGCCGAATTAATCTACGCCGATCGCCGAGGCAATCAGCGCATCAGGTATTCATCGACGAGACGAAATCCCATTTTCTAAAACTTCGCCGCGGGATAAATGTCACGTTGTGATGGCTGCGGCGACAGCGGTGAAGACCGCATGGATATTCGTGCCGATGGTGCCGACTATGGTGGCGATAGCGGCCGCGATAAGTCCGGCGATGAGTGCATACTCGATCGCGGTCACCCCGCGATCTTCGCTTACGAAACGCTTGACGAGCTCGTTCATGAATGTTCCTCGAAGTGTAGATCGACGTCGTGCGAGTTCTGCTCGGCGACTTGCACGGAAGGGTCGAGCGCAAGCCTCGTTACCCCACCGTTTTCCTTATTCGACGTTGCTGTGCCGCCCCACTTTCGCCCGCAATCCGACTCTGGCTGCGCGGTTCTAACGATGAGCTGCGAATAATGAGTCGATGGCTCCCTCCGGTATCTGTCGGCTTTGTTTCTTTTGCTTATCGCCGATGCGAGTTGAACACTCAATCTGACTACAGCGCGACTCTACACTTCTTCACGGGGTCTTGTGATCACATTGAGCCTAGGGGTTACGATAGCTTAGATGGATTGCACTAAATGCTGAGACACAGCCGTTCAATAACGTGTTACGGCCACATCGGTAACGCCTCGGCCGCCTCGTTACGTTACGTTCTATTCAATTGCATCTCGCGTCGGCGACTTTTTACTCGATCGTTAGAGGGCGTCCTATCCGAGTCGCCGCCCGCAAACCCTCGTCGAATCAGCCCGAGCGTGTAATTCGACGCCACGCCCCCGCCATTTCTCGCATCGTTGGCATGCCCATTGCACTACTTGCGCCCGCAACTAGTTGGACAAACCAAACGAGGAGCGGCGATGAACACACGGAAAATAAACGGGGCAACACGCGCTACATGGATTGCGACGGCCGTGGCGGCGATGCTTTCGCTGGGGGCCTGCGGCGGCTCGGGTACGCTTAGCCAAGGACTGAGCCCCGGCGGCGGGGGGAGCGGCAGCGGCGCGCTGACCACCGGCGGCGCCGGCAGCGGTGGAACCGGCGGCGGCTCGTCGACGACGGGCGGCTCCGGTGGCTCGACGACAGGAGGCGGATCCAACAACGGCGGAGGGACAACGACCGGCTCGGGCGGCGGTAGCGGCGCCACGGCGAACGCCGTCGGCCAAGTGCTCGGAAACGGCGGCAACGTCGTCAGCGCGGGCGGCTCGACGGTCTCGGGCATCGGCGCGGAGATCGGCCAACAAACGCTGCCCGGAACCAACCCTCAGACCACGCAGGCGGCCGGCGCCGCCGTCCAAAGCGTAGGCGCGGCGGTGTCGACGCTGGGCAGCGGTATCACTCAAGGGCTCGGCCAAACCGGCGCCACGCCCAACCCCGTGGGAACGACGCTCGCCAGCGCGGGGCCGGCCGTCAGCCAGCTCGGCAATGCCGTCACGGACGCGGGCGTGCTCGTGACGAGCCTAGGTGCGAGCGGGCCGCTCTCCGCACTGGCGCCGATTACGGGCCCGGTGGGCGGCGCACTCGAAACGCTCGGCGGCGCCATCGGCAGCGGCGGCACGACGCTCGGCAACACGCTCGCGAGCGGCGCGGTGCAGCAGGTCACGCAATCGCTGAGTACGACGATCACACCGATCACCTCCGTCCTCGCCTCCACGACCCAGACCGCGGGCATGACGACCGGCGCCGGCCCGCAGCTGGCCGGGCTCCTCGGCACGGTCGGCGGTAGCCTCCAAAAAGCCGGCGGCATCGTGGCTTCGACCGGCGGCAATCCCGTCACGACCGGAATCGGCGCCGTCTTGACGTCGACCGGCACGACCCTCGCCTCGGTCGGCGGTCTCGTCACGGGCTCCAGCGCCGGCAACCCGCTCGCGCCGCTCACCGGTGCGCTGTCGGGCATCGCCGGCACGGCCGGCGGCGCGAGCGGCGGCCCGCTCGCCCCCGTAAGCGGTTTGCTTTCGAGCGTGACGGGAACGATCGGCTCTACGGCTCCCGGCGGCACGACCGGCAACCCGCTCGCGCCGGTCACGGGCCTCGTGTCGACCGTCACCGGCGCGCTCGGCGCGCCGGCCGGCGGCAGCACCGGCGGCGCCAATCCGCTCGCGCCGGTCAGCGGCCTCTTGACGACGGTGACCGGCGCGCTGACCGGCCGCAGCACCGGCACGAGCAGCGGCACGAACCCGCTCTCGGGCCTGTCGTCGCTGACGAGCGGCCTGACCGGCGCCCTCCCCAAGAAATAAGCAGCGCGGTCCGCCGGCGCCCGCTAGGCGGACCGCAACTTCAGGCGCATCTCGGCCATCGGCCACGAGGAGCACATCATGTCGAAGAAGCAACATCGGAAAATCATCGAAACCGCACGCACGAACGCGACCACGCTGCGCGCACCGCTGACGGCGTTCGCCGTCGCCTATCTGCTCGCGGCTTGCGCCGGCGACGGCGTCACGGCGCCGCCGCCTCCGCAAAGCAGCACGGTCACGCCTCAGCCGGATCCCACACCTACCCCAACGAAGACCGGGACCTCGGGCGCGCTGACAACGCTGGGCGCCGTAGCCAGCGACCTCGGCAACGCCATCTCGTCGACGACGATTCCAGGCGTGAACACGCCCGTATTGCAAGGGGTCGGCCAAACCGTATCGTCGACCGGCGCGGTAATCGACACCGCGGCCAACGCCGTCAGCAACGGGCTCGGTCAAATCGGCTCGGCCTCGGATCCCGTCGACGCCACGCTCGCGGGAACCGGCCCGACGGTCAGCGCGATGAGCGGCGTCATCGCAGGTGTCGCCAAGACCGTCGATGCGCTCGGCACAGGCCCGCTCTCGCCGCTCGCGCCCGTGACGACGCCGGTGGCCGGTGCGCTCGACACGCTGGCCAACGGCGTCAACGCCGGCGGCCAAGTACTCGGCAATACGCTGTCCTCCTCGGCCGTGCGGCAAGTCACGCAGCCGATCAGTTCCGCAATCACCCCGCTCGTCGTCACGCTCGGCCAGCAGACGCAAAGCGTCGGCGCCGTCACGGGACTCGGTCAACCCGTGTCGGGCTTGCTGGGCCAGGTCGGCGGCGCGCTCGAAAGCGCCGGCGCGCAAGTGGCCGGCGCCTCGACCAACCCGGTCGTCGCCGACGTCGGCCAACTCGTGTCCGGCGTCGGCAATACCGTCGTCAACGCCGGCGGACTCGTGAATTCCGCCGGGCCGAACGGCGCAGCCCCCATTCCTGGCCTCATCACGAGCATCGTCGGCAGTTCCACGACGACCGTGCAAACCGGCGCACCGACAAGCGGGACCGGCGCCGGCGGCCCGCTTTCGTCGCTCACGGGACTGCTCGGCGGTAGCACGAGCGGCAGCCCGCTCGCTCCCCTGACGGGCGCGCTCGGCACAACGAGCGGCGCCACGAGCGGCAGCAGCGGTACGACGGCCGGCGCGGGTTCGGCAACGAGTGGACTGAGTTCGCTGCTCGGGGGCGGCCTTCCGCTCGTCGGCAAGCTGCCGTAATGCTCCCGGCGTCCGGTGTGCATGCCCGCGCACGCGCGAGCGTGCACACCGCACCGCAGCGGACATGAAAAAAGCGAGGCGAAGCGCCCGCAGATGAAACGGCCAACGAGGAAACCAACATGGTTAGGACAACCAATCAATGGGTGTGGCTTGCGCTCGTCGCCGCGGGTGCGGTAACACCCGCGCTCGCCCAAACGCGCCCCGCCGCGACCGGCAATCCGCTCCAAGCGCTGCCTCAAATTCAAACGCCTAGCCGCGCACCGAACGTCAGCGTCCAAATTCAATCGAACGAGCAACAGCTTCAGAAGTTGCTCCAAACGCAGCTCACGCCGAGCAAAATCGAAATCGACGGCGTCAAATCCATCGCATTTACCGACGTCGCCTCACACTTCTCGACGTTCGTCGGCAAGCGCGTCGCGATCGGGGATCTCGTGGAAGCCGCCAACGAGGTGACGCGGCTTTACCAGGCGCGCGGCTACGCGCTTTCGTTCGCGTTCGTTCCCGCGCAGACATTCGAGAACGGCGTGGTGCGAGTCACGGTCGTCGAGGGCTATGTGTCGAACGTCAAGATCACCGGCAACCCCGGCGGCACCGAGCGAAAAATACGCGACATCGCCGATCGCATCCGCAACGAACGCCCGCTGCGACGCGCCACCTTCGAGCGCTATGTCAATGCGCTGGGCCTGCTGCCCGGCGTGAAAATATCGGCAACCGTCCAACCACCGCAAACGACCGACGGCGCCGCCTCGCTCGATTTGAATGTCGAGCGCAAACCGTTCAACGTGGCGACCGGCATCGATTTCCACCACCCCGGCGTGCAGGGCCTCGTGACCGTAACGGAAAACGGGCTCGCCTCGCTCGGCGAGGACCTCAGCATATCGACGCTCGTCCCCAAAGGCCGCGACAACCAAACGTACTATGCCGCGACCGGCGCATTGCCCATCGGCAGCGAAGGCCTCATCGCCAAAATCAATGCCTCGCATTATCACGGCAATCCGACCGACAACCCGGGTCTGCCCTCATACGTCGCACGGACCGTCGTCAACGACAAGCTCGGCGTGTCCGCGGCCTACCCGCTCTATCTGAGCAACGCGCGTAGCCTCATGGGCACGATGTCCGCCTACGCCGCCCATGACGAGAACCGCTATTTGAATACCTTGACGGGCGCGACGCTTGCCCTGCGCTCGCAGGTGCGCGTCGTGCAGGCTCAGCTCGACTACGCCGATACGCGCACGGGGCAGACACGCCGCGCGAGCTTGAACGTGGCGAAAGCGTTCGGTGTGCTCGGCGCGTCTAAAGCGGGCGAAACGAACGTGCCGGGCGTCGTCGAAACGAACCCCGTTTCGCTCACTTTCGTGCGCACCGGCGCGAGTTTCTCGCAGACCAACGAGTGGCCGTTCAAAATCGGTACGGCGCTCGCGCTGACAGGCCAATACAGCCCCGACTCGCTGCCGACTTCCGAACAAATCGCGTTCGGCGCGCAGCGTTTCGCATTGGGCTACCAACCCGGCGAAGCCTCGGGCGATTCGGGCTTCGGCGCATCGTTCGAGATCAACCGCCCCATCGCCGTGGGCTCGCGCTACTTGCAGACATGGACGCCCTACGTGTCGTTCGACATGGCGCGCGTCTATCTGCATACCGGCCCCGCCGCGCCCAGCAAACTCGCGTCGCTCGCCCTGGGTTTTCGCGTGACCGACAACAAGCACTACAGCCTGGACCTGTCGATTGCCAAAG
This sequence comes from Trinickia sp., assembly GCF_051954495.1. Taxonomy (GTDB): domain Bacteria; phylum Pseudomonadota; class Gammaproteobacteria; order Burkholderiales; family Burkholderiaceae; genus Trinickia. The sequence goes on along the minus strand of NZ_JBQCHR010000124.1, from coordinate 19,273 downwards.
CCGTCGGCGATGCGCCGATCGAAAGCCCCTCGCGCGGCCCGAGGCTTAATGCGACGTTTTCATACCAACTGTTTTGAGCACGAAGCACGCCGCCGCCCTACCGCTGCGCGGCGTGCTGATTAGAGGCACCACTACAAAACGATGCGAACTTTTCGCGCGTATCCTGGCCGCATTCCTATAAGACGCGACGCGAACCGACACGCCGTCGCGCATCTCATAAAACAGGCGAATCACTACATCAAGGAGGACGACACATGACGCACATCTCGCATTACACCAAAACGTGGAGTTGGACCGCCGTCAAACGCGCCGCGGTCGCGGGCGCGCTTTTAGCCGGCGCCGCCGCCGCATTCGCTCAAGGCGCCGATACGCCGGTGGGCGTATGGCAGACGATCGACGACAACACCCATCAGCCGAAGGCCCTCGTGCAGATCTCGCAGAGCGACGACGGCACGCTGAGCGGCAAGGTCATCAAGGGGCTCAACCCCGCCGATAAACCGGGCAAGCTCTGCACGGCCTGCACCGACGAGCGCAAGGATCAGCCGATCCTCGGCATGACGATCATCAAGAACATGAAGCACGACGGGGACAAGTGGGATGGCGGCAATATCCTCGACCCCGAAAACGGCAAGATCTATCGGTGCAACATGCACCTTGAGGACGGCGGCCAAAAGCTCGTCGTGCGCGGGTACATCGGCATCTCGCTGCTCGGCCGGTCACAAACGTGGATACGGCAAGACGCCGCGCAAGCGAAGAATTGACGAAGGGGGTGCGTTGGGCCACGGCAGCGCCGTCCCAACGCAATTCGCTTACGCCGCGCGGCGCAGCGAAGCGAGATAAGCCAATTTCGGTACATTGACCGAAACGAACGGCGGGGCTGGCGGGCGCGGCGTCTTGGCGCCCCGCTTCGGACGCATGCGCGCCTTGATGGTTTCGCAGAGCGCCAAACCCGCTTCCCCGTAGAGCCGTGTGAGCACCTGCTTGAATACGCCGGCCGAGTACCACCTTTTAAAGCGCCGATGGCACGTTTGGTACGCCGGGTAGCGCTTAGGCATCGACGCCCACGCGGCATTGCTGTAGATCACCCACAGCACGCCGTTGAGCACCGCTCGCGTATCGGTCACGGGGCGCCCCCGAATGCGCCGCCTGCGGGAACATACCTCCGGAATGAGCGGCACGATGCTTTGCCACTGTTCTTCCGTCACGTCGCTATACGGGGTCATCGGCGCCTCCCTCTCAGAACAAGGAAAATGCACGATATGCCCGGCGGCGCACAGTGACTATCAGAAAACTCCGATATTTCGCCGCGCCGATCGGCCGACCATCAGGTGAGCGACGTATCGACGATTCTGCGCGGCGTCTCCAGATACTCCTTCGACTGCATTTCGACGATGCGCGACACCGTTCGACTGAATTCGTTGGCCATCGGCCCTTCGACGTAAAGCGCTTCGGCGGGCACGGCGGCCGACATCAAAAGCTTGACCTTGTGGTCGTAGAACACGTCGATGAGCCAAGTGAACCGCCGCGCTTCCGACGCCATGCGCGGCGACATTTGCGGTACGTCCGAGAGAATGACCGTATGAAAACGCGTCGCCAATTCGAGGTAATCGTTTTGCGAGCGGGGCCCGCCGCATAGCGTGGCGAAGTCGAACCACACCACGCCGTCGGCGCGGCGCAGCGCTTTGAGTTCGCGCTTTTCGATATGCAGAAGCGGGCTCTCGTCGGGTACCGCCGCGAGCTGCCCGTACGCCGTGCGCAACGCGCGATCGGCCTCGGCGCCGAGCGGCGTGTGGTACACGCTCACTTGCGCGAGCGTACGCTGCCGATAGTCCACACCGGCGTCGACGTTGAACACGTCGAGGTTCGCCTTGATGAGCTCGATGGCGGGCAGCAGGCGGTCGCGATGCAGCCCGTCCGGATATAGCGTGTCCGGATCGTAGTTCGACGTCATCACGAACTGCACGCCGTTCGTGAAAAGCCTATCGAGCAGCCGATAAAGAATCATCGCATCGGCGATGTCGGAGACGTGGAACTCGTCGAAGCAGATCAATCGATACCGCTTGGCGATCCGCCGCGCGAGTTCGTCGAGCGGGTCGGCCTGCCCCTTGAGTTCCTCGAGCACGCGATGCACTTCGCGCATGAGCTCGTGGAAGTGGATGCGCGTTTTCCGCTGCACGGGCACGATGGCGTAGAAGCTGTCCATGAGGAAGCTCTTGCCGCGCCCGACCCCGCCCCACATATAGACGCCACGAGGCAATTGCGGGTGAACGATCAGTTTGCGCAGCGCATTCGAGCGGCGCGCCTTGTAAGCGACCCACTCGTCGTAGCATTGCTGCAGACGGTCCACCGCGGCGCGTTGCGCGGGATCGGCCGCATATCCCCGGGTCTTGAGCTCGTGCTCGTAATATTCGATGACGTTCATCGTGCAAACAAAAAAAACGAAGGCGGGAGGGATGCGCCCTACCCGCCTTCGTCGTGGCTTCTCAGCCCCGACTGCTAGCCCGGGGCGAGGCCGTTACTTATTGAGCGCGCGCTTGTCGACGTCGAGCGCCGCTTCGCGCATCACTTCGGACAGCGACGGGTGCGGATGGCAAATGCGGCCGATGTCTTCCGACGCAGCCTTGAACTCCATCGCGACGACGGCTTCGGCGATCAGGTCCGACGCGTTGGCCGAGATGATGTGCACGCCGAGCAACTCGTCCGTCTTCGCATCGGCGATCATCTTGACGAAGCCGTCCGACTTCGCGATGCCGAGCGCGCGGCCGTTGATCGAGAACGGGAACTGGCCTTTCTTGATTTCGCGCCCCTCGGCCTTCAATTGCTGTTCCGTCTTGCCCACCCATGCGATTTCCGGCTCGGTGTAGATCACCCACGGAATGCAGTTGTAGTCGATGTGCGGCTTTTGACCGTCGATGACTTCGGCCACGAGCACGCCTTCGTCCTCGGCCTTGTGCGCGAGCATCGGCCCACGCACGACGTCGCCGATCGCGTAGACGTTCGCCACGCTCGTGCGGCAGTGATCGTCGACGTCGATGAAGCCGCGCTCATTGGCCTTCAGGCCGATCGCCTCGAGGCCGAGATTGTCGGTGTTCGGCACGCGGCCCACCGACACGATCAGCCGATCGGCGTCCAGCGTCTGCGCGTTGCCGTCCTTGTCGGTGTAAGCGATCGATACGCCGTCCTTCGACGTCTTCACTTCGCCGATGCTCACGCCCAGATGGATGTCGAGCCCTTGCTTCTTGAAGACTTTCGCCGCTTCCTTGGCCAGCGATTCGTCGGCCGCGCCGAGGAACGCAGGCAACGCTTCGAGCACCGTCACATCGGCGCCGAGGCGGCGCCAAACCGAGCCGAGCTCCAGGCCGATCACGCCTGCGCCGATGACGGCGAGCTTCTTGGGCACGGCGTCGAAGGCGAGCGCGCCTTCGTTGTCGGCGACGATCTTGTTGTCGACCGGCACGTTCGGCAGGTGGCGCGCCTTCGAGCCCGTCGCGATGATGACGTTCTTGGCCGTCACGACTTCGGCCGCGCCTTCGCCGCTCACTTCGATCTGCACGCCGGCGTCGTTCTTGCCGACGAACTTGCCGTGCCCCTTGAGCCAAGTGATCTTGTTCTTCTTGAACAGATACTCGATGCCGCCCGTCATCTTCTCGACGATGCCGTCCTTGCGCGCCATCATCTTGGCGACGTCCATCTTGGGCTCGCCCACGCTGATGCCGTGCACGTCGAGGTGATGCGACGCGTTTTCGAACTCTTCCGACGAAGCGAGCAACGCCTTCGACGGAATGCAACCGACGTTCAAGCACGTACCGCCGAGCTTGAGCGCGCCGGCGGGGTTCTTCCACTTTTCGATACACGCGACGCTCTTGCCGAGCTGCGCGGCGCGGATCGCGGCGATATAGCCGCCCGGGCCCGCGCCGATCACGACGACGTCAAATTCTTGGGACATGACGATCCTTTTGCTGACGCGACGGGAGCACGCTGCTAAAAGCTCGCCGCCGCGATTTCATTCAGTGCATTGAAAGCGCTCGCTCGACGCTCAACCCACGTGCGGGCTGAGCGAGCGCGAGCATGACAGGATTACAGGTCGAGCAGCAGGCGAGCCGGATCCTCGAGCGCATCTTTCATCGCCACAAGGGAGAGCACGGCTTCGCGGCCGTCGATGATCCGGTGGTCGTACGACAGGGCGAGATAGTTCATCGGACGGATGACGATCTGGCCGTTTTCGACGACAGCGCGCTCCTTCGTCGCGTGCACGCCCAGAATGGCCGACTGCGGCGGGTTGATGATCGGCGTCGAGAGCATCGAGCCGAACACGCCGCCGTTCGAGATCGAGAACGTACCGCCCGTCATTTCCTCGATCGAGAGCTTGCCGTCCTTCGCCTTTTGGCCGAACTCGGCGATCTTCTTCTCGATGTCGGCCAGCGACATTTGATCGGCGTTGCGCAGGATCGGCACGACGAGGCCGCGCGGCGAGCCGACGGCGATACCGATGTCGAAGTAGCCGTGGTAGACGATGTCGTTACCGTCGATCGACGCATTCACGAGCGGGAACTTCTTCAGCGCGTGCACGGCGGCCTTCACGAAGAAGGACATGAAACCGAGCTTGACGCCGTGTTCCTTCTCGAACTTGTCTTTGTACTTGTTGCGCAAGTCCATGACGGGCGCCATGTTCACTTCGTTGAACGTCGTGAGGATGGCGTTCGTTTGCTGCGACTCGAGCAGACGCTCGGCGATACGCGCGCGCAGGCGGGACATCGGCACGCGCTGTTCGGGGCGGTTTTGCAGCCAGGCGTCGGCCGAGGCCGGCGCTTTGACGTCCGGCAGCGACGGCTTGGCGGGTTTCGCGGCGGGGGCGGCGGCCGGCGCGCGCGCGGCGGGGGCGCCGGCGGACAGGACATCGCCCTTCGTGATGCGGCCGTCGCGGCCCGTGCCTTGCACTTGATCGGCCGTGAGGCTCTTCTCGGCCATCAGCTTGCCGGCTGCCGGGGAAGCGACGCCGCCGGCCGATGCCGTGGCGGCGGAAGCGGTTGCCGCAGCGGCGGCAGGTGCGGCCGCTGCGGGCGCAGCAGCGGCTGCCGGGGCGGCTGCGCCGGCCTTGCCTTCGGTGTCGATCTTCGCGAGCAGTTGCTCCGACTCCACCGTCGCACCGTCGCCAACGATGATCTCAGCCATCACGCCCGAATCCGGCGCCGGCACTTCGAGCACGACCTTATCCGTTTCGATTTCGACGAGGATTTCGTCGCGCGTCACCGCTTCGCCGGGCTTCTTCTTCCACTGCAGCATCGTGCCTTCCGAAACCGACTCCGAAAACTGCGGAACCTTGACCTCAACAATAGCCATTTGATCTTTCCTGAACTCTTTATGTCTGGTGTGGGAGGCGAACCCGGCCTCGCGTCGCGGCGCATGCAGCGCGCTCGCGCCTTCCGGGTTCGCTATCGTCTATTTATTTGGCGATCTGCGCGCTCTTGAGCCGGCCGAACGCGCCTTCGATCAGCGCCTTCTGCTGTTCGTAGTGCTTCGCGTAGTAGCCGACCGCGGGCGAGGCCGAAGCCGGACGTCCGCTGTATGCCAGCTTCTGCCCTTCCTTCATGCCTTCCTTGAGGTGGTGCTCGATGTAGAACCACGGCCCTTGGTTTTGCGGCTCGTCCTGCACCCACACCACTTCCGTCGCGTTGTCGTACTTCTTGATCTCCGCTTCGAACTGCTTGTGCGCGAACGGATAGAGCTGCTCGATACGAACGAGCGCGACGTCGTTCGCCTTCGCCTCACGGCGATGCGCGACGAGATCGTAATAGACGCGGCCCGAGCAAACGACGACGCGCTTGACCTTCTTCGCATCGATCGTGCCGTCGACTTCGCCCAGCACCGGCTGGAACGAACCGCTGGCGAGTTCGGACAGATCCGACACCGCTTCCTTGTGGCGCAACAGCGACTTCGGCGTGGCGACGATGAGCGGCTTGCGGAACAGGCGGATCATCTGGCGACGCAGCAGGTGGAAGATCTGCGCGGGCGTCGTGGGCTGCACGACTTGCATGTTGTGCTCGGCGCACAGCTGCAGATAGCGTTCGATACGCGCCGACGAGTGCTCCGGACCTTGGCCCTCGTAGCCGTGCGGCAGCAGCATCGTCAGGCCCGAAACGCGGCCCCACTTTACTTCGCCCGACGAGATGAACTGATCGATCACGACTTGCGCGCCGTTCGCGAAATCGCCGAACTGCGCTTCCCACGCCACGAGCGTGTTCGGCTCGGCCGTCGAGTAGCCGTATTCGAAGCCGAGGACGGCTTCTTCCGACAGCACGGAATCGATGACGGTGAACTTCGCTTGACCGTCGGCCACGTTTTGCAGCGGGATGTACGTGCCGTCGTTCCAGCGCTCGCGGTTTTGGTCGTGCAGCACCGCGTGGCGGTGCGTGAACGTGCCGCGGCCCGAGTCCTGCCCCGTCAGACGCACGGCGTAGCCCGATGCGACGAGCGAGGCGTAGGCCAGATGTTCGCCCATGCCCCAATCGAGCGGCGCCTCGCCGCGGCCCATGGCGCGGCGATCGTTGACGACGCGCTCGACGAGCGGGTGCACCTTGAAGTTTTCAGGCACCGTCGTGATGCGCTCGGCCAGACGCTTGAGTTCGGCGAGCGGCACGGCCGTGTCGGCCGCGTCGGTCCATTTGCGGTTCAGGAACGGCACCCAGTCGACGGCGTACTTGCTCTTGTAGTTCGAGAGCACCGGGTCGATCGTGTGGTGGCCTTCGTCCATCGCTTGACGGAAAGCCTTGACGAAGTTTTCGCCGTCTTCCGCCGAGATGACGCCTTGCTGCACGAGCTTTTCCGCGTAGAGCGCGCGCGTGCCGGGATGCTGCGCGATCTTCTTGTACATCAGCGGCTGCGTGACGGCCGGCGTGTCCTGCTCGTTGTGGCCCAGCTTGCGGAAGCAGACGATGTCGAGCACGACATCCTTGTGGAACTGCATCCGGAAATCGATCGCGATTTGCGTGGCGAGCACGACGGCTTCGGGATCGTCGCCGTTCACGTGCAGCACGGGCGCTTCGATCATCTTGACGACGTCCGAGCAGTACAGCGTCGAGCGCGCATCGCGCGGATCGGACGTCGTGAAGCCGATCTGGTTGTTGATGACGATGTGCAGCGTGCCGTGCGTGCCGTAGCCGCGCGTTTGCGCGAGGTTCAGCGTTTCCATCACCACGCCCTGACCCGCGAACGCCGCATCGCCGTGAATCTGCACGGGCAGCACTTGCAGGCCGGAATCGTCGCCGCGGCGGTCCATCCGCGCCTTGGCCGAACCTTCGACCACCGGGTTGACGATTTCGAGGTGCGAGGGGTTGAACGCGAGCGAGAGGTGCACGGGGCCGCCCTCGGTGGCGACGTCCGACGAGAAGCCCTTGTGGTACTTGACGTCGCCGGCCGGCAGATCGTCGACGTGCTTGCCTTCGAATTCGGCGAACAAGTCGGACGGCATCTTGCCGAGCGTGTTGACGAGCACGTTCAGACGGCCGCGGTGGGCCATGCCGATGACGATTTCCTGCACGCCCTTCGCGCCTGCGTGGCGAACGACTTCGTCCATCGAGGCGATGAAGCTTTCACCGCCTTCGAGCGAGAAGCGCTTCTGACCCACGTATTTCGTGTGCAGATAACGCTCGAGCCCTTCGGCTGCCGTCAGACGATTGAGGATGTGCTTCTTTTTGTCGGCCGAGAAAGCCGGCGTGGCGCGCGTCGATTCGAGGCGCTCCTGCCACCAGCGCTTTTGCTCGGGATCGCTGATGTACATGAACTCGGCGCCGATCGTGCCGCAGTACGTGTCGCGCAGGCCCTTGACGATATCGCGCAGCGACGCTTGCTCGAACCCGAAATACAGGTTGCTCGCGCTGAACGTCTGGTCCATGTCGGCTTCGGTGAAGTCGTAGAACGCAGGTTCGAGCTCGGGAATGGCCGGACGCTCGCGGCGCTTCAGCGGATCGAGGTTGGCCCACTGCGAGCCCATGAAGCGGTAGGCGCTGATGAGCGACTGGACGTGGACTTGCTTTCGCGCGGTGGCGAGATTCCCGCCTGCTTCAACCTCCCGCGGAATGAAGGCATTGGCCTTCGCGCGCTGGGCGAACGATTCGACGATGGGGCCATGGGCCACGTCGCTGGCCGCGCTGCCGTCCGAGGCAGGCACGTTCTGCAACGCGTCGAAATATTCGCGCCAGTTATCGGGGACGGACGCGGGATTATCTAGGTATTGCTCGTACAGTTCTTCAACGTACGGAGCATTGCCGCCGAACAAATACGAGTTCAGCTGGAATTGCTTCATCATGTTTACGCTCACCTTTCTTCGAGCTTCTCGAGAAATAGCGGGTTACTCAACCTTCCGCGACACGGCCTGACCGTTTAGCGGATTGCGCGAATCAAGTCTTGCTTGGAAGGACCTAAAACTAGCACGCGCAGCATATCACAGAACGAATAGTCTAGACCGGCCGTACTCTGTGCTTTCGCCCGCCCAGCAAGCAAAAAGCCGCCCGAAAGAGGCGGCTTGTCGCATGTCCGGGCGCCATGCGGCGCCCGCGCTGGGCAAGGGGCGATGCCGCCCCGTCGATGGTCGAGCGATCAGTCGACCGCCGCCTCGCGGCTGGCCCGGCGACGCTCATGCTCCTTGAGGTGACGCTTGCGCAGCCGGATCGACTGCGGCGTGACTTCGACCAGTTCGTCGTCATCGATGAATTCGACCGCGTACTCCAACGACATTTGAATGGGCGGCACGAGGCGCACGGCTTCGTCGGTGCCCGATGCGCGGACGTTCGTGAGTTGCTTGCCCTTGATCGGGTTCACGACGAGATCGTTGTCGCGGCTGTGGATGCCGATGATCATGCCCTCGTAGAGCGCGTCGCCCGGCTTCACGAACATACGGCCGCGATCTTGCAGCTTCCACAAGGCGTAGGCCACGGCGGCGCCGTCGTCTTGCGAGATCAGCACGCCGTTGCGGCGCTCGCCGAGCGTACCTTCCTTGATGGGCGCGTACTCGTCGAATACGTGGCTCATGAGACCCGTGCCGCGCGTGAGCGTCATGAATTCGCCCTGGAAGCCGATCAGCCCGCGCGCGGGAATCTTGTACTCCAGACGCGTCCGGCCTCGGCCGTCCGACGCCATGTCGAGCAGTTCGCCCTTGCGGCGACCAAGCTCCTCCATCACGCCGCCCTGGTGGCCGTCTTCCACGTCGACCGTCAGCAATTCGTACGGCTCTTGCTTCACGCCGTCGACTTCATGCAACACGACGCGCGGACGCGACACGGCCAGCTCGTAGCCTTCGCGGCGCATGTTTTCGATCAGAATCGTCAAGTGCAATTCGCCGCGGCCCGACACTTCGAAGACCGTTTCGTCGCCGGTGTCGCGCACACGCAACGCCACGTTGTGATTCAGTTCGCGCGTGAGGCGGTCGCGGATCTGGCGGCTCGTGACGAACTTGCCTTCCTTGCCGGCCAGCGGCGACGAATTGACGAGGAAGTTCATCGTGAGCGTCGGCTCGTCGACCGTGATCATCGGCAGCGCTTCGGGCGTGTCGGGCGCGCAAATCGTGGCGCCGATGCCGATATCCTCGATGCCGTTGATCAGCACGATGTCGCCTGCTTGCGCTTCTTCCACTTGGACCCGCTCGAGCCCGTGGAACGACAGCACCTGGTTGATCTTGCGGTTCATGACCTCGCCTTCCGGCCCGAAGCGCAACGCGACGGGCTGGCCCGGCTTCAGGCGCCCGCGGGCGATGCGGCCCACGCCGATGCGGCCCACGTAGGTCGAATAGTCGAGCGAGGTGATTTGCAACTGCAGCGGACCGTCCGGATCGGCGGCGCGCACGGGTACGTGCTCGAGAATCGCTTCGAACAGCGGACGCATGTCGCCCTCGCGCGCGCTCGGATCGAGCGAGGCGTAGCCGTTCAGGCCCGATGCGTAGACGATCGGGAAATCGAGCTGCTCTTCGGTTGCGCCGAGCTTGTCGAACAGATCGAACGTCTGATTGATGACCCAGTCGATGCGGGCGCCCGGACGGTCGATCTTGTTGACGACGACGATCGGCTTCAAGCCCAGCGCCAGCGCCTTCTTCGTGACGAAGCGCGTTTGCGGCATGGGGCCCTCGACGGCATCGACGAGCAGCAGCACGGAGTCGACCATCGACAGCACGCGCTCGACCTCGCCGCCGAAATCGGCGTGGCCCGGCGTATCGACGATGTTGATGTGCGTGCCTTCATACTCGACTGCACAGTTCTTGGCGAGGATCGTGATCCCGCGCTCTTTTTCGATGTCGTTCGAGTCCATCACGCGTTCCGCGATCTGCTGGTTTTCTCGGAACGTGCCCGACTGGCGAAGCAGTTGGTCGACGAGCGTGGTCTTGCCGTGGTCGACGTGGGCGATGATGGCGATATTGCGGAGAGCGCGAGTCATAGGAATAAGGGACGGTTGCGTGCGCGAAACGAAAAACTCAGTGCCGGATGCAAGCTGCCTTCATGCTGCCTTCAGCTGCCGGGTGCCTGCGCGAAACGCCGTTTGGGCGGCGGGCCGAGGCGGAACCGAAAAATGGGTGCGCGCACTTTCTGGGTAACTAGTGATTATAGCACGGGCTTATGACGCCCTACAGGCGAAAGCATGAGAACCAGTCGACGATCGATGAGGGATGGTCGACCGGCCCCGCCCGGACGGCATCTCGCGACGCGGCAAGTCGCCCGCACCGTCACCATTCGTCTTGCTTGCAAACAACATTCGTCTCGGTTGCAAGCAACGTTCCGCATACATGCCGCATAATAGGCCCGCACATTAAGAAGTTGCTTAAATACTACGGATGAGCCCAAAGAAATGCTTGCCGAGTCATCTTTCCTGCGCCTACAATCATGCCTAGTCAACTATTGCAATCGCACGGAAATCGCCATGAAGGAACCGTCCCCGCCGCTGCCGCCGGAAGTCAGCAGCTACCAGTTGGACGAGAGCGTCGGTTACCTGCTCGCTCGGGTGAAGTCGAGCCTGTCGAACCTCGTGACGCAGCGCACGCTGAACGACTTGGGCATTACGAGCACGCAGGCCAGCATGCTGTTCATGATCGCGAGCGGCCGCTGTTCGCTGGCCGCCGAACTCGCTCGAGACTACGGCATCGACGCGAGCGCGGTCACTCGGCTGATCGATCGGCTGGAAAAGCGTAATCTGCTCTCGCGCGTTCGCAGTTCAGAAGATCGCCGCGCGGTTCATTTGGCCGTGACGCCCGAAGGGCGCGAGCTCGCAGCGCGCATGCCCGAGATCTTCGGCGGCGTGCTCGACAAGGCGCTGGCCGGCTTCACGCCGGAGGAAGTCGGCTTCCTCAAGAGCATGCTCCGGCGCATTCTCGCCAACACGGGAGACCCGGCCGCGCAATAGCGCCGCCAGCCGGTTCGTCTCGGCAGCCTTGGCTGACCCGGCAACGAGTTTCGCCCATCAATCGCCAAAAATAAGTTGCAAAGTCCATGAATACGTTCACATTGAAAGGCCGTGCGATGACTTCCTTCCCCGCGTCGATCGGGGTGCGCCTCGGCACGATCGCCGCCGCGGTCGCCGCGCTCGTGCTCGCCGGGTGCGCGAACTACGCCGGCATTCATAGCGACAAGCAGATGACGCAGCCCGCCGCGCTGGAATCGACGCAGAGCCTGCCGAGCGAGGGGGGCCAGTGGCCGTCGCTCGGTTGGGCGGGCGAATTCGGCGATCCGCAACTGCCCCAGCTCATCGACGAAGCATTGACGGGCAATCCGTCGATCGCCCAGGCGCAGGCCCGCATCGCCAAGGCGCAGTCGTACATCGAAAGCGCGCGCTCCGACCTGCTGCCCAAAGTCAACGGCAGCTACTCGGTCACGCGCGAGTTGCTCTCGGGCAACGGCCTGTACCCGCCCCCGTTCGGCGGCAATTGGTTCACCGAGCACAACGCGCTGGCGAGCGCGTCATGGGATCTCGACCTGTGGGGCAAGAACCGCGAGCGCGTGAAGGCATCGCTGTCGCAAGAGAAGGCCGCCGAAGCCGACATGCAGGAGGCGCGCATCACCCTCGCCTCGTCGGTCGCTCGCACCTACAACCAGCTGGCGCAGCTCTACGCGCTGCGCGACATCGCGGCCCGCGAAATTCGCAATCGCCAGGAAGTCGGCACGATCACGAACGGGCGCGTGTCGGCCGGGCTCGATACGAACGTCGAGAAGCAAACCGCGCTGGGCAACATCGCGACCAGCCAGGCGACGCTGTCCGACCTCGACGGCCAGATCAAGTCGGTGCGCTATCAGCTCGCCGCGCTGCTCGGCAAGGGCCCGGACCGCGGCCTGCAAATCGCCGAACCTGCATTGGCGACGGGCGGCAACGTGGCGCTGCCGTCGAATTTGCCGGCCGATCTCGTCTCGCGCCGGCCCGACATCGTCGCGGCGCGCTGGCAGATCGAAGCCGCGCTCGCGAACGTGAAGGAAGCCAAGGCCGAGTTCTTCCCCGACATCAACCTCGCGGCCGCCATCGGCCTCGACGCGTTCGGCTGGGCGCATTTTCTGACCGCTGCCAGCCGCACGGTGCAGGCCGGTCCGGCGATCCACCTGCCGATCTTCGACGCCGGCGCGTTGCGCGCTCAGCTCAAGGGGCGCTACGCCGATTTCGACTTGGACGTGGCGAACTACAACCAAACGCTCATCAACGCGATGTCCGACGTGGCGACGCAGGTGGCGTCGATCCGCTCGATCGACACGGAAATGAGCGATGCGCAGCGCGCGCTCGACGCATCGACCGAGGCGTATCGCCTGGCCGTCATTCGCTACAAGGCGGGCCTCTCGCCTCAGCTTCAAGTTCTGACCGCCGACAGCAATCGGCTGGCCGCCGAACAGACGGTCACGAACTTGAAGATGAAGCGCCGCGATCTGCAATTCGCGCTGATCCGCGCACTCGGCGGCGGCTTCGACGCGCAGGCCACCGGTGTCGCGGCGCCCGCCGCGGCCGGCGCCCAGGCGGCGTCGACGCCCTCCGCGGGTTGAGCGGCGAACCCAACAACCGGCACCTGACAACAACGCAAGATTCAACGATTGAGCTTCGAACGATCGAGACTCGAGAAACGGAGAGCATTTCATGAGCGACACTCAACAATCCGCCGCGAGCGCGCAGTCGCAGGGCAACAACGGCAAACGCAAGCGCCTGATGACGCTGCTCGTCGGCGTGATCCTCGTCGCGGCCGTCGCATACGGCTTGTACTACTTCCTCGTCGCGCGCTTTCATGAGGACACGGACGACGCCTATGTGAACGGCAACGTCGTGCAGATCACGCCGCAAGTGACGGGCACGGTCATCGCCGTCAACGCCGACGACACGCAAACCGTGAAAGCCGGCGATCCGCTCGTCGTGCTCGACGGCGCGGATGCGCGCGTCGCGCTGCAGCAGGCCGAAGCCAATCTCGCGCAAACCGTCCGTCAAGTGCGCGGCCTGTTCGTCAACAACGACCAGTTCCAAGCGCAGATCGCGCAACGCCAAGCCGATCTCTCGCGTGCGCAAGACGACTTGCGCCGCCGCTTGTCCATCGCTCAAACGGGCGCCGTCTCGCAAGAGGAGATCTCGCATGCGCGCGATACGGTGAAAGCCGCGCAGGCCGCGCTCGACGCCGCTCAGCAGCAGCTCGCATCGAACCGCGCACTGACGGCGAATACGACGATCGCCACGCACCCGAACGTGCTCGCCGCGGCGGCCAAAGTACGCGACGCCTACCTGAACAACGCGCGCAACACGCTGCCCGCGCCGGTGACGGGGTATGTCGCGAAACGCGCGGTGCAAGTCGGGCAACGCGTCTCGCCGGGCACGCCGTTGATGGCGATCGTGCCGTTGGAATCGGTTTGGGTCGACGCGAACTTCAAGGAAGTGCAGCTCAAGCACATGCGCATCGGCCAACCCGTCGAACTCACCGCCGACGTCTATGGCTCGTCGGTCGTCTACCACGGCAAGGTCGTCGGCTTCTCCGCCGGCACGGGTTCGGCGTTTTCGCTGCTGCCCGCGCAAAACGCCACGGGCAACTGGATCAAGGTCGTGCAGCGCCTGCCGGTGCGCATCGAACTCGATCCGCAAGAACTGCGCGCCCATCCGCTGCGTATCGGCCTGTCGATGCAGGCCGATGTCGACATCAAGAAAGACAGCGGCGGCCAGCTCGGCAACGCGCAGAACACCGTCTATCAGACGAACGTGTTCGACAAGTACGGCGATGAAGCCGACGCCGAAATCGCCCGCATCATCGCCGAGAACGCCGGTTCGAATGCCGGCCTCGCGCAGCAAAAGCCGGTCGCGCATGCGCCCGCCCGCGCCGCGCACACGGCGAAGATGGCGAGCGGCAGCACGAAGCTCATGTAACTAGGCGCGCGCGAGGCGCGCCGCGCATCGAAGAAACGACACCGCAACCGAGGTCACCTGCTCAATGGCTCAACCCGCTGCCCCACACCCGCCGCTCAGCGGCGCTCAGCTCGTGATCGGGACGATCGCCGTCTCGCTGGCGGTGTTCATGAACGTGCTCGATACGTCGATCGCCAACGTTTCGATTCCGACGATCTCGGGGGATCTCGGCGTGTCGTCGGATCAAGGCACCTGGGTCATTACCTCGTTCGCCGTCGCCAATGCTATTTCGGTCCCGCTGACGGGCTGGCTCACCGAACGACTGGGCCAAGTACGCCTGTTCCTCGCCTCGATCGTGCTGTTCGTGATCTCGTCGTGGATGTGCGGGCTCTCGCCCACGCTGCCGTTCCTGCTCGTGTCCCGCGTGATCCAGGGCGCCGTGGCCGGCCCGATGATTCCGCTCTCGCAAACGCTCCTGCTCGCGAGCTACCCACGCGCCAAAGCGCCGCTCGCGCTCTCGATGTGGTCGATGACGACGCTGATCGCCCCCGTGGCGGGACCGATTCTGGGCGGCTGGATATCGGACAATATTTCGTGGCCCTGGATCTTCTACGTCAATATCCCCGTGGGGATCGTGGCGGCCATCGCCACCTGGGCGATCTTCCGCACGCGAGATTCCGTCATCAAGAAGGCGCCGATCGATATGGTCGGTCTCGCGCTCCTCGTCGTCTGGGTCGGTTCCCTGCAGGTGATGCTCGACAAGGGCAAGGATTTGGACTGGTTCTCCTCGACGACAGTCGTCGCGCTTGCACTGACGGCGCTGATCGGATTTGCGTTCTTCGTCGTATGGGAGCTGACGGCCGACCACCCCGTCGTCGATTTGTCGCTGTTCAAGAAACGCAACTTCACGGGCGGCACGATCGCGCTATCGGTGGGCTACGGGCTTTACTTCGGCAATCTCGTCTTGCTGCCGTTGTGGCTGCAAACCGACATTGGCTACACGGCTACCGATGCGGGCCTCGTCATGGCGCCTGTGGGCGTGTTCGCGATTCTGCTCTCGCCGGTAACGGGAAAATTTCTCCCTCGCACCGACCCGCGCAAGATCGCGACGGCGGCCTTCGTCGTGTTCGCGCTGTGCTTCTGGATGCGCTCGCGCTACACGACCGGGGTGGATACGTGGTCGCTCGCGCTGCCGACGCTCGTGCAGGGCATCGCCATGGCGGGCTTCTTCATTCCGCTCGTGTCGATCACGCTCTCGGGGCTGCCCGGCCAGCGCATCGCGGCGGCGTCGGGGTTGTCGAACTTCGTGCGGATCATGTGTGGCGGCATCGGCACGTCGATCTTCACTACGGCGTGGGATCATCGCACCAGCCTGCATCATGCGCAGTTGACCGAGCGCGCGAGCGCCTTGGACCCGACGTTCGGGCAATCGATGACGCAGTTGGGCTCGCTCGGACTCGACGCTTCGCAGCGCTACGGCATGTTCGACCGGCTAGTCTCGCAGCAAGCCGCGCAGCTGGGCGTGAACGATCTTTTTTATATTTCTTCGGTCATCTTCATCGTGCTCATCGCGTTGATCTGGATCACGCGGCCCGAGCGAAGCGGCGCAGGAGATTCGAGCGCCGCGGCGTCCGCCGCGCATTGAAGGAACGTGGAATGAGGCATCGTGCCGTCCGCATGAATCACGCAAGCGGACGGCTGCGCTTTAGCCAAGCGCTCTCATAAGCGCGTGCGCGCTAATTGCCGGTGATCAGAACGCCGATCGTCGTCTTTTGCGAGGAGATGGCCGTCAGTTTGAGTCGTATCCCGGGTGCGGCGTAGACTTCCGTGAAGGACGTTGCCGGCTGCAGCACTGTCGTAAACAGCGGTCCGTAACCCTGGCCCTTGTCATCTACGATGGAGAGAATCAGCGTGATCGTTCCCGGGGAAAACACATCGCTGTAACCCGAGATTCTGATCTTCTCGCAACCGCTGACGTCGAGATCGCCAAGCAGCGCGGGTACGCCTTCGGTGGAATTCATTTCACCAGCGAACTGATAAAGCGTCGTCGTTGCCATCGACTGCCCTCCGGGTCATGTTAGCGCGCCGACGCGGTTTGGCCGGCTAGCGGTGGTCGTCGACCACCTCCCCACGCTAGGTGACGCGCAAGACGCATTCAAGCGCCGAGGCTTCGCCGAGTCCTTCAAGCCCACTATTTGGGTGATTCGTGCGGTTGCGCCGCGATCAATCGTTGGGGCGACAACACGCCGTTTTCCGCTAGCGCGACGCCCAGCAACGCACCATCCTGATCTCGATAGACCCGCACTCGCGTTGCGCCATCGCCGCTCGGAATAGTCGGCAAACCGGCGAGCCTGAGCCGCTGCCCATGCTGGAAGCGATTGGCGTCGTCGCCGCCCAGTCGGACGGCCGGAAGCGTCGAGAGCAGCGCATCGACCGCGCGCAAGCAGCCGTCGCGCTCCGCGCTCTCCATCTGCTCGAGCGCCTCCAGCGTGACCGCGTGCTCAAGCGTCAGCGCACCGACGCCCGTGCGGCGCAACGCGACGAGATGCGCGCCGCAACCCAGCGACGCGCCGATGTCTTCCGCCAGCGTGCGCACGTAGGTACCCTTGCTGCACGTGACGCGAAACGCGACATCCGGAAGGCTGGCGCTGAGCAGCTCGAGTGCATGAATCGTCACCTCTCGCGCCTCGCGTTCGACGACCTGCCCCGCGCGCGCATATTCGTACAGCGGCTTGCCGTCGCGCTTGAGCGCCGAGTGCATCGGCGGGATCTGCAAGATCGGCCCGCGAAAACGCGCGAGCGCCGCTTCGATGTCGGGTATGCCGACTTCGACCGCGGACGTTTCCAGTATTTCGCCCTCGGCGTCGCCCGTGCTCGTGCGCACGCCGAGCCGCATCGTGGCCTCATACGTCTTGTCGGCGTCGAGCAAATCCTGCGAGAATTTGGTCGCCTCGCCGAAGCAAAGCGGCAGCAATCCCGATGCGAGCGGATCAAGCGTACCCGTATGACCGGCCTTCTGAGCGAGCAATATCCGCTTGGCGCGTATCAGCGCGTCGTTGCTCGATAGCCCGAGACCTTTATCAAGCAGCAGCACGCCGTCTAGAGCGCGACGCGGCACACGCGGACGTTGAGGTTGTTTCATCGAATAACTTGCTTTAAAACGGGCCGACCGGAACAGGTCCGGCCAGGCTCAAGCCCCGACCCCTGCCCCTTGGTCGACGACGCTCAATCTTCTTTCGCGCGCGTGGCGTTCGCTTCGTCGATCAGCCGCGACATTTCGACGGCCTTTTCGATCGACTTGTCGTAGTGGAAATGCAGCGTGGGCACCGTGTGGATATGCAGGCGCTTGAACAGCAAGTTGTGCAGATGTCCCGCGGCGTGATTGAGCGCGGTTTGCGTCGCGCCGGCATCGCCGGTGAGCGTCGTGAAGTAGACCTTCGCGTGCGCGTAGTCGGGCGTGAGCTCGACGCTTTGAATCGTGACGAGCCCAATGCGCGGATCTTTCACTTCGCGCGCGATGAGTTCGGACAGATCGCGTTGAATCTGATCGGCGATCTGAACGTTGCGATTAGGGGACGTGCGTTTCTTCGACATGATGAACCCGCCTAGCGGTTAGGGCGCGCTAGCATGCGGCCCGGGGCGCAACATAGGCGAGCCGAACCTTGGGTCCGCGCCCGCGCCGATGCACCACCATAAAACAATCGGGGCGGAGAAGGCTAGCCGCCTGCTCCGCCCCGAGCCGCGCGCTTGGCGATTACAGCGTACGCGCGACTTCCGTAACTTCGAACACCTCGAACTGATCGCCTTCGACGATATCGTTGAAGTTCTTGATCGACATACCGCACTCGAAGCCTTGCTTCACTTCCTTCACGTCGTCCTTGAAGCGCTTGAGCGAATCGAGCTCGCCCGTGAAGATGACGACGTTGTTGCGCAGCACGCGCACCGACGACGAGCGCTTGACGACACCGTCCGTGACCATACAGCCGGCCACCGCGCCCACCTTCGGCACCTTGAAGACTTGGCGCACTTCGACCATGCCCGTGACGACTTCGCGCTTTTCGGGCGAGAGCATGCCCGACATCGCCGCCTTCACTTCATCGACTGCGTCATAGATGATGTTGTAGTAGCGGATGTCGATACCGTTCGTCTCGGCAAGCTTGCGCGCCTGCGCATCGGCCCGCGTGTTGAAGCCGATGATGACCGCCTTCGAAGCCGTTGCGAGGTTGACGTCGGACTCGCTGATGCCGCCCACGGCGCCATGCACGATTTGCACGCGCACTTCGTCGGTTGACAGCTTTTGCAGGGACTGCACGAGTGCTTCTTGCGAACCCTGAACATCGGCCTTGACGATGAGCGGCAGCGTCTGCACTTCGCCCTCGCCCATCTGCTCGAGCATGCTTTCGAGCTTCGCGGCCTGCTGCTTCGCAAGCTTGACGTCGCGGAACTTGCCCTGGCGGAACAGCGCGATTTCGCGCGCCTTGCGCTCGTCGGGCAGCACGATGACTTCCTCGCCCGCGGCCGGCACTTCCGACAGACCTTGGATCTCGACCGGAATGGACGGGCCGGCCTCCTTCGTGGGCTTGCCCGTTTCATCCAGCATCGCACGCACGCGGCCGTAGGCGCTGCCTGCCAGCACGACGTCGCCGCGCGAGAGCGTACCGGACTGCACGAGAATCGTCGCAACCGGCCCCTTACCCTTATCGAGCTTGGCTTCGATGACGAGACCCTTGGCAGGCGCCGTCACCGGCGCCGTCAACTCGAGCACTTCGGCTTGCAGCAACACGTTCTCGAGCAGATCGTCGATGCCTGCGCCCGTCTTCGCCGAAACCGGGACAAACGGCGAATCGCCGCCGTATTCTTCCGGCACGACGCTTTCGGCGACGAGCTCTTGCTTTACGCGCTCGGGGTTCGCCTCGGGCTTGTCGATCTTGTTGATCGCCAC